>DHQX01000025.1 GCA_002411105.1 Christensenella sp. UBA5327
TATTTATAATGGGATGAATCTTCTTCGTATCAATACCTATTGGCAGACAATAGCAAAAGGTCTGCTGATCATCGGCGCAGTTATGCTTGATATGGTGATGACAAAACGCCGGAAGTAATGAGATTCTCCCCAGATTGGGGACAAAATAAAGGAGGAAGACCATATGCGGAAACTACTGGGATTTGTTCTAGCTCTCTGCCTTCTGATGACGACTTTAGTGATATTTGCGCAAGACGACCAAAAAGTGATTGGTGTGATTCAGAAAAACACCACCGATGCATTTCATCTCACAATCAACACAGCGGCTATTAAAGCCCTTGACGCGTTGAAAGCAAGCGGCGAGATCAGTGACTACCGCCTATACGATGGCAAAACGGATCCGATCACGCAGGTAGATCTCATGGAAATGGCCATCAATGAAGGTTGTGATGTTGTGATTGTCCTTCCAGCGGAAGCCGCCGGATGTGATCCCATCCTTGAGCGTGGAGCGGAGGAGGGTATACCCGTTGTGGTTGTGAACTCCAAAACAAACAACACCGATGAGCTTAGCGCCGCTTATGTTGGGTCAGACGATGTTTTTGCCGGAGAACTGATGGCGAAATTTGTCCAGGAGAAGCTGCCGGAGGGTGGTGGTTATGCCCACTTGATGGGAGTTATCGGCAACTCTGCACAGATCCAGCGTACGGAAGGCATTCATAACATTCTGGATAACGATCCGAAGTGGACGATGCTGGCTGAGCAAGGCGCAGACTGGCAGGGGGAGAAGGCCGTTAAATTCACCGGAGACTGGCTGCAGATGTTTGGCAAGGACTTGAATGCTATCATCTGTGACAATGATGATATGTCCTCTGCCGTCAAAGCCTATTGCATCACTGAAAATAGGGCTGACATAGTCTGCATTGGGGTTGATGGAAACGCTGGCCCCATGCAAATGGTTGCAGCAGGTGAACTGGATGCAACAGTGTTCCAGGATGGCGCGAGCCAGATTCGAAAGGGAGTTGAGGTTGCGGTAGACTTGCTCAACGGCAAGGAAGTGGAGAAGGAGTACATGATTCCCTTCGTGCTCATCACCTTGGAGAATGTCAACGACTATATCTAAATCAGGAAATTGTCCTTGCCGGAATGAAGTGTGAAAACATTTTTCTTCGGCAGACGCGGGATACCGCTTTTGCGGTATCCCGCAAAGTTCTTGACCTGACAGAAAGCGAGAACGGAGAAAGCGATTTATGAACGCAGAGAAAAGAAGGTTTCTCGAAAGGACTGCGCAAGACATACGGCTAACGGGGCTGAGAATGGTACGCCAGGCGCGCTCGGGCCACATTGGTGGCGCGTTCTCATTGTCAGAGATTATGTCGGTTCTATACTTCGAGAAAATGCAGATAAGGCCGCAGGAGCCCCAGTGGGAAGAGAGGGACAGGCTTGTTCTCTCCAAGGGCCATTGTACGGTAGCCATCTATCCTACCCTGGCATTACGCGGGTTTTTCCCTGCTGAACTGCTCGACACATTTAGACGAATAGATGGTCACCTTTCGGGACACGCGGAAATGCGGCATGTTCCTGGAATTGACATGTCCACAGGTTCGCTTGGACAAGGATTTTCCGTTGCTGTTGGCATAGCACAAGGAGCAAAACTACTTGGCAAGAAATTCTGGGTTTATGCCATTCTGGGCGACGGAGAAATCCAGGAAGGCCAGATCTGGGAAGCTTGCATGTATTCAGGCGCGCGGAGGCTGGATAATTTGATTGCCATCCTGGACAACAACAAGGTTCAGCTGGATGGAACCATAAGAGAGATACTGGATACTGGTAACCTGCAAGCCAAGTTTGCGGATTTTGGATTCCATGTTCAGACTGTCAACGGCCATGATGTCGAGGAGCTTGACGAAGCCATAGACGCGGCGAAGGCAATGACAAGCAAGCCCTCCATGATCATCGCCAACACGGTGAAGGGGAAAGGCATCTCATTTATGGAGGGGAAAGCTGAATGGCATGGAAAGACTCCCAATGACGAGCAGTTTGATGCTGCGTTTGAAGAGCTCAATCGCCGCGCAAAGCAACTGGAGGTGAACTGAAAATGGCAGAGAAAGTTGCGACCCGGCATGCATATGGTGAATCCCTTCGTGACATAGGTTCCGACACGAGGATTGTTGCACTGGACGCGGATTTGGCAACATGCACGATGTCCATCATGTTTGGACAAAAATATCCAGAACGTTTCTTCAATGTAGGTATTGCGGAAGCAAATATGGTGGGGATGGCTGCCGGCATGGCGACGCTGGGGTTGATTCCTTTCTTGCATTCCTTTGCGATGTTTTGTGCTGGACGTTGTTATGATCAGATCAGAAACAGCATCTGCTATCCGAATCTAAATGTAAAAGTGGTTGGCACCCATGCCGGACTCACTGTAGGTGAAGATGGCGCCACCCACCAATGCCTTGAAGATCTTGCGCTCATGCGGGCGATACCCGGCATGACCGTTATTTGCCCCGCGGATGCGCGGGAAACCAAGGAAGCGGTAAGCGCAATCGTCAAACACAACGGGCCGGTTTACCTCCGCTTGGGGCGCCTGGCAGTAGGCTCCGTATCTGACTTCCCGGGATATGCATTTGAAATAGGAGAAGCGGTAAAAATCAGGGATGGAAAGGATGCCACCATCATTGCCACAGGGCTCATGGTTCTGGAAGCCCAGCAAGCCGCCCAGGCGCTTGAAAAAGAGGGAATTTCAGTGCGCGTTCTGAATATGCACACCATCAAGCCCTTAGATAGGGAGGCCATTCTTGCAGCGGCTAAGGAAACGGGCGCCATTGTAACCGCAGAGGAGCACAATGTTCTGGGCGGCCTTGGCGGCGCCGTCGCGGAGGTTGTATCCGAGCTGTGCCCGGTGCCTGTTAAGCGCATTGGGACTCTGGATTTTTTTGGGCGTTCAGGCAACGCTATCGCACTGCTTGAACTGTATGGTCTTACCGCTGACAATATTCAGAAAGCTGTCAGACAAGCCGTGAAGGAAAAGCGTGAACACGGTTAATCACATGCGTCAGTATCCGCGGCTCACTTGAACATAGGTTCATTTAACTCATATGACTGGCGGAAAGCTTTGAACGCTTCACGATACACTTTGAAATTCCCGGTGTTGGGAATTACGGGATCAGACTCATACTCAATGACGTTGTCGCATGCTGCTTGCAGACTGTCGTATTTCCCATAGGCGACTTGCGCGCACAGAATTGCGCCCATGGCAGCCTGCTCCTTGATTTTGGGGATATACAGCCGCGTTTCGAATACATCGGCGAGAATCTGACGCCATAGCGTGCTGTTTGCTCCACCTCCAGATACGACCATTTTTCCGATCGGGAGATTCATTTCACGCAGAATCTCCAGCGCGTCCAGCAAAGAATAGGCCACACCTTCCAACACAGCCCGTATCATGTGGGCGCGGCTATGGCTTAGGGTGAGGCCCATGAACACAGCTCGCGCATGCTCGTTCATATGAGGCGTCCGTTCCCCGGTTAGGTAAGGTAGGAAGATCAACCCACCCGCGCCCGGTGCTATTTGGCTCGCTGCTTTGTCAGCCATTTTGAAATCGGAGGTTTCTAGTATTTCTTCAAGGAACCAATTGAAGGAAAGACAGGCGTTGAGCACCGCTCCCATTACATACCAGGTGCCTTTTTGTGCATGGCAAAAGGTGTGGGTTCTAAGCAGTTTGTCATATACAGGGTTTTCGGTTGCTACGAACACCTGACCGGACGTTCCAAGATTTACAGAGGCATTTCCAGAGCTGAGCAAACCATTTCCCACGGCCTGCATGGTTTGATCACCGCCGCCATAGGAAACGAGGGTGCCTTCCCTAAGCCCTGTGTCCTCGGCCGCTTTCTTTGTTATAGTCCCAGCGATGTCACTGGGATAATGATGCGCTTCAGGAAGCAGGGCAGAATCAACGCCCATCAAGTTCAGGATCCTTTGGCTCCAACACAGGTTGATGTTGTCAAACATCAGGGTTCCGCCGGCATCCGTCACTTCCGTTGCGATATTTCCGACAAGTTGGAACCGCAAAAAATCTTTTGGAAGCAATACATGCCTGACCTGTGCATACAGGTCAGGCTGGTTTTCTTTTATCCACATAAGGGAAAGGGCTTGAAAACCTGAATGGAACTGATTTTGGATGGAGTTTCCTAGTGCTTCTATACTGATTTTCTTGAAAAGCTTCTGCTTTTGCCGGGCCGCCCTGCCATCACAATGAATAATGGCGGATCGCAGTGGGCGCTTGTCTTTTCCAAGTGTAACCATCCCATGCATTTGTCCGGATAATCCGACGCATTTGATGTCTGATGCCTGGACTTCTGTCTTAGCCAACAAATCGCGGATGGAGGAGCACATCTGCTGATACCATGTATCCGGATTTTGTTCAGCGTAGCCAATTTGCGGAACATTCAGCGGATATGACCTATATTCGCTGCCTATGATATTGCCTGTTTCGTCTGCGAGCATAGATTTAAGACCTGTGGTTCCCAGATCGATCCCTAAAAACAATTCCAAATCACAACCTCCTGTCAAGAATGCACAAGGGGCTAATAGAAATTGTTGAGAACCTATGAATGCTTACGGGAATCTCAAGAACCCGGTCATCACATAGCCGGTCATGCCCTTGTAGCGCACCTTGCACCAGGAGGGGCCGCGTTCCAGCAGGTCCACCACCAGGCTGGAGGGGATATAGGCCATGATGTTGGCCTTGGTGGAGCTGTCCTTTGAGGAGCGCAGGTTCAGGCTGCGTCCGGGCTGGGTGGCCACGATGGCCTTGGTGGGGTCACCCGGGGTCACCTTGGGCTCCGGCAGCGGGATGGTGGAGGGGAAGGACAGGAAGGCGGTCATGGCGTAGCCGGTGCGGCCGTTGTAGCGCACCTTGGTCCAGGTGCCGCCCTTTTCCAGGATGGTGATGTTGGCGCCCCGGGGCATCATGGTGATGATGTTGGATTTATTCCGGCTTGAAGGAGTGGAGCGCAGGTAGAGGATGCGGTTCCTCTGGGTGGCCACAGTGGCGTATTTGTCCGTGGCGGGGGCAGGCACATAAGGCTTGGCGCTTTCAGAATACAGGCGGCTGAGGGTGCGGTGCCCGGCCACGCCGTCCACCTTCAGCCCGTTCACCCGCTGGAAGGCGGACACCGCCCGCTGGGTGGCGGGGCCGTAGCTGCCGTCCGCCTTCACCGCGTATCCCAGTTTCGCCAGGGCCTGCTGCATCAGGCGCACGCTGTCGCCTTTTGATCCCTTGCGCAGGGTGGGAAAGACCGCCTGGGCAGGGATGACCGCTGAGAGCAACACCAGGCACAGCAGAACGGACAAGGCCCGCAGCATTTTCTTTTGGTTCATGGTCTGACCTCCTCTTCAGTTCCTGGGGCATGTCTGCCCCAGACATTGTCTTCACCTATTATACGCATAAAAGAGACAAAAAACTGCACGCTTCAGGAAAATTCAGAAAAAATAAGCGCGCCATGAGTTTTCCCCATTGGCGAGGGCAGTGTTTCTATATTCCCTATATATTAAACGCAACGGGGGCTGAAAAAGTTTCATCCCATCACAACAAAAACAATAAAAAAATAAGAGGGCTGAGTGCCCTCTTGCCGATGGATGGTTTGTGGTCTTAGTACATGCCGCCCATGCCGCCGCCCTGGGGAGGCATGGCAGGTTCGGGAGCGGGGATGTCAGTCACCAGGGACTCGGTGGTGAGCACCATGGCAGCGATGGAAGCTGCGTTCTGCAGCGCGCTGCGGGCCACCTTGGTGGGGTCGATGATGCCGCGCTCGATCATATCGGTGTAGTCACCCTTGACCACGTCAAAGCCGTAGCCGGTGTTGCCGTTGCGGTGGATGCCGTCGATGACAACGCTGCCGTCAATGCCGCCGTTGATGGCGATCTGGCGGATGGGCTCCTCGATGGCGCGCAGGATGATGGACACGCCGGTCTTCTCATCGCCATGCATTTTGTCAAGCAGGCCCTTCACCTTGTTGGCCGCGTTGTACAGGGCCACGCCGCCGCCAGGCACGATGCCCTCTTCAACGGCTGCGCGGGTGGCGGCCAGGGCGTCTTCGATGCGCATCTTGCGCTCTTTCATCTCAACCTCGGTCGCCGCACCCACCTGGATGACGGCCACGCCGCCGGCCAGCTTGGCCAGGCGCTCCTGGAGCTTCTCCCGGTCATAGTCGCTGGTGGTGTCCTCGATCTGGGTTTTGATGTTCTGCACGCGGTTCTGGATCTCATCCTTGGAGCCGGCGCCGTCAACAATGGTGGTGTTCTCTTTGTCCACCTTCACGGTGCGGGCGCTGCCCAGCATGTCGATGGTGGTTTCCTTCAGCTCCAGGCCCAGCTCTTCGCTGATCACCTGGCCGCCGGTTAGGATGGCGATGTCACGCAGCATTTCCTTGCGGCGGTCACCAAAGCCGGGGGCCTTGACGGCGACGCAGGTGAAGGTGCCGCGCAGCTTGTTGACCACCAGGGTGGCCAGGGCTTCGCCTTCCACATCTTCAGCGATGATCAGCAGCTTCTTGCCGGCCTGCACCACCTGCTCAAGCACCGGGAGGATCTCCTGGATGTTTGAGATTTTCTTGTCGGTGATGAGGATCAGCGGCTCTTCAAGCACGGCTTCCATCTTGTCGGTATCGGTTACCATATAGGCGGAGGCATAGCCGCGGTCAAACTGCATGCCCTCAACGGTGTTCAGCTCGGTCTTCATGGTCTTGGACTCCTCAACCGTGATGACCCCGTCCTTGCCCACGATGTCCATGGCGTCAGAAATCAGCTGGCCAACTTCCTCATCGCCGGCTGAAATGGAGGCCACCTGGGCGATGGCGTTCTTGCCGGTGATGGGGCTGGACATATCTTTGAGCGCCTCAACGGCTGCGCCTGTGGCTTTCTCAATGCCGCGCTTGAGCCCCATGGGGTTGGCGCCGGCGGCCAGGTTCTTGAGGCCTTCCCGCACGATGGCCTGGGCTAAGAGGGTGGCGGTGGTGGTGCCGTCGCCAGCCACATCGTTGGTCTTGGTGGCCACTTCCTTGATCAACTGGGCGCCCATGTTCTCAAAGGCGTCTTCCAGCTCGATTTCCTTGGCGATGGTGACGCCGTCATTGGTGATGGTGGGGGCGCCGTATTTCTTGTCCAGCACCACGTTGCGGCCCTTGGGCCCCAGGGTGATCTTCACGGTGTCAGCCAGTGTGTTCAAGCCCTTTTCCAGGGCGCGGCGCGCGTCGTCGCCGAATTTAATTTGCTTTGCCATAATTCTTGTTCTCCTTCAAATAATGTTTGCTGATTATTCCACAACGGCCAGGATGTCAGACTGACGGACGATGATCAGCTCTTCGCCATCGATTTTGACCTCAGTGCCGGCATACTTGGAATAGATGACCTTCTCGCCCGCCTTCACGTGCATGGTGATTTCCTTGCCATCCACATTGCCGCCGGGGCCAACGGCCACGACTTCGGCCATCTGGGGCTTCTCTTTGGCAGCGCCGGTCAGGATGATGCCGCCTTTGGTGGTCTCCTCTGACTCCACGTTTTTGATGACCACACGGTCGCCTAAGGGTTTGACTTTCATAGTTTCCTCCTCAATAAAGATTCTTGGTGTTGTTAGCACTCTCGGCTGATGAGTGCTAAGCCTGGGGATAATATACCCCAACTTGCCGAAAGATGCAAGCCCTTTTCACAAAAAATATGCTTTTTTTGTCAACTTGAAGCGGTTGATGGAAAAAGCCAGAGCAGCGCGGGAAAAACAGGCAGATCTGATGGGTTCAGGCCAGGGGGTCAAACTGCAGGCCGCTGGCAATGCGCTTTACCCGGCCGGGCAGCATCTCCTGAAGCAGCGTGATGCCTCCTTCCCCGGTGCAGTGCCCGGTGAAATAGCGGGTATTGCCGGGGGTCAGGGCCAGCGCCACCTGTTTGCCAAAGGCCATGGCATCCGTGTTGGCATTTTCGCCAATCACCAGATGAAAGCCGCCCACAGCGGCCGCGGGTTCTCTTGCGCGCAGGGCAGCGGCGGCCGAGAGGATGTCGGCGATGCCGCTGTGGGCACAGCCGGTGAACAGTACATCCTGTTTATCTTCGCTGATGATCAGGTGCAGCTCGTGGGCGAAGTCATCCGGCACGAAACCCTCTACGCTTTGTTTTAAAATCCGTGCGTTGTCAGGTGGCCAGAGCCTGCGGGTGATCACCCCTGAGAACAGGGTGATCTCCTCATCCAGCCGGAGGCAACCTGTGACGCGCCTGATGCGGGGGTGATTGGCCAAAGCTGCGTCAAGCCCTGCATCTGCCTGCTCCCCGTTTTCCCTCAGCGCGGCGTGAGGCACAAAGGCCTCCTTCTGCACATAGAGGGGGGCATGGTGGTTGCGCTCAAGAAAGGCCGCGATCCCGCCGCCGTGGTCATAATGGCCATGGGAGAGGACGGCGATGTCCACCTCTGACAAGTCAAGGCCCATGGTATGGGCGTTCATGGCAAACTGCTCACCCTGGCCAAAGTCAAAGAGGATTCGGTGCTTTCGCGTCTCAATCAACAGGCTCAGGCCGTGCTCTGAGGCGTAGTCAGGGGAGATGGCGGTGTTCTCAATCAGCACGTGGACGCGCATGGAATCCCTCCTTCTATGGCTGTCTGGTTGAGTTTCTTGGTGCATGATGCAATATACCCGTTAGACAGGAGGCAGACGATAGAACCGGTTTTATGGTATACTCTGGCACATGAAAAACGCGCTTTCAGGTGGGCTTGTGGGCCTTGTTCAAACGCTGCTCAACTGGTATGACCGGGAGAAACGAACCTTCCCTTTCAGGGGCGTGAAGGATCCCTACCAAATCTGGGTATCAGAGATCATGCTGCAGCAGACCCAGACCACCACAGTATCGGGATACTTCACCCGTTTTATAGACCGTTTTCCCACGGTTGAGGCACTGGCCCTCGCTGATGAAAACGCGGTGCTCAAGGCCTGGGAGGGCCTGGGCTATTACAGCCGGGCGCGCAATTTGCATAGGGCGGCCAGAATAATCATGGGGGAAAAGCAGGGGCGTTTTCCTGGGACGGCAGCTGAGTGGCAAACCCTGCCGGGGGTGGGCCCCTACACCGCTGCGGCGGTTGCCAGCATCGCCTTTGGTGAACCGGTGCCCGCCATTGACGGCAACCTCACCCGGGTCATCACCCGGCTATTTATGGTAGAGGAGGACCCGGCGATCCCTTCTGTCAAACGCAGAATTTATGACCTGGGGAGGGAGCTGATGCCCCCCACGCGGCCAGGTGACATGAACCAAGCGCTGATGGACCTGGGCGCCACCATCTGCCTGCCCGGCACGCCCGACTGCCCCCGCTGCCCTATCATCGCATATTGTGAAGCCCAGAAAACCGGAATCGCCGAAACCCTGCCCAACCTGGCCGCTAAAAAACCGCCCAAGGCGGTGCCCGTGGCGGTGGGCCTGGTTTTCTGCGGGGGAAAAGTGCTGCTGATTAAGCGGCAACAGGCGCTTCTCAGGGGGCTTTATGTGTTTCCGCTGGTGGAGGGGGAGGATGATGCGCCCGCCCTTGAAAAAGCCTTGAAAAAGCTGGGGGTTTGTGTGGGAGCGCTTGATGAAATGGGCCAGGCCCGGCATATCTTCACCCACCGGGTGTGGCAAATGCGGCTGTATCTGGGACAGGCTAAAGAGGCAGTGGCCCTGCCCGAGGGTGTCTGGGCAAGTGAGGAGGATATAAAGGCCTTGCCCTTGCCGGGTGCTATGCGGGTGGCCCGGGAATATGCGCTGAAATATATGCGGGAAGCTGCCGGATAAAACGGCAGCTTCCTCAACTTGGTCTGAAACTCGTATGGATTTACCGCCGGTTGCGGCCTGGGCGAGCGCCGGGCTGGCTGGGAGCAAACTGGCCTTGACCGGGGCGGCGGCCCCGCATGCCGGGGTTCTGGGCGTGGTCGCAGAGGCCATCGCCGTTAGCATCCACAAAGTTGCGGCCCTGGCCCTTGCCCATCATGCCCCGGCCTGACATGTGGCGGCCCCGGCCAACAGCGCGGTCCTGCCTGCCCTGGCCCTGGTTTTCGGTGCCCAGGTTGTCGCATACACCATCCTGGTTTTCATCAGTGAAATTGGGAGCAGCCGGGTTTTGGCCCTGGGGTTGGCCGCAGTTGTCGCAGATGCCGTCGTTGTCGGCATCCTCAAACGCGGTCTGAGGTGTGGTGGCGGGCGCTTCGGGGACGGTCTGGCGCCAGCGGCGGCCATAGAAGGGCTGGGCGGTGGTGGGTTCAGCCTCCGGGGTGGCGGGCGCCTCAGCAGCCAGGCCAAACACCGGCAGAGCGACAAGCAGCGCCATCACCAGTATCACAAGTGTCTTTTTCATGGGGGGTCTCCTTTGATGGATTCAGCAATCTCTTGCTGTGCTTTAACTTTAACCCCCAATCGTGACAAAAGTGTGTTTTTTTGCGTGAGAGTTTGGCACATTTATCATCCGATGCGTTCATAATATTCCAAAAGGCTTAACCCCGCGATGCCCTCGAGATGCTTCTGGGAATAGCCCCTGGCCCGCAGCGCGTCAATCAGCTT
This sequence comes from Christensenella sp. UBA5327, assembly GCA_002411105.1. Lineage (GTDB taxonomy): Bacteria > Bacillota > Clostridia > Christensenellales > Aristaeellaceae > UBA6115. The sequence continues at coordinate 10,549 of DHQX01000025.1, forward strand.
GGGGAAATCAGCGGGGTTATCCAGCCCTTCCGGCTTGCTGGAGATGCCGTCAAAGTCGCTGCCAAAGCCCACCATGCCCTCGCCGCCCAGCTGGTGCATGTGGTCGATGTGGTCAACCAGGGTATTAAGGGTGCAGGGCTGGCACTCTTCAACCAAAAAGGCAGGGTAGAAGTTGAGGCCGATATAGCCCCCGGCTTTGAACAGGTCCTTTAGCTGCTGGTCGGTGAGGTTGCGGGGATGATCCCTGAGTTTCCGGCAGCAGGAGTGGGAGGCCAGGGGCGGGGCAAAGGTTTTGTTCAGGATATCATAGAAGCCCGCGATGTTCAGGTGGGACAGGTCCACCGCGATTTTAAGCCGCTGCATTTCCTTGACTGCTTCCAATCCATAAGGCTTCAGGCCCTGATCCTCATTCACACAGGCAGGGATGCCCAGGGCGTTTTCGTAGTTCCAGGTGACCGCTGCCATGCGCACGCCTTTTTCCCGGTAGTGGGATATGGTATGCAGCCCAGGGGCAAATACCTCGCAGCCCTCGATGGACAGCATGGTTTTGACCACGCCCTCTTCCGCCTCGCTGGGGTCAAAGGCCTGCTTCCAGCCCTGGGCTTTCAGGGTTTCATAGGCGGCCAGCATGGCCTCAAATCGCTTTTCAATGTGCGAGGGGTTGTCATCCTCCCCCACGAACATGGCCAGCACCTGGAGGCTGACCCCGCCTTCTTCCAGGCGCTTCATGGTCACGTCCAGGTTTTCAGGCTTGTCACAGGCGATGCGGTAGAGGGTATCCGCGTGGGTATCACATAGAATCATGTCAGGACTCCTTTTCTTTCATGGCTTATAGCGCGTCATACATCTCCCGGGTTAGCTCATAGTCCACCGCCGATTGGGGGCGGCCCAGCTGGTCGGTCCAGCAGTTTTCCCGCACCCCCATGCGCTGGGCGCCCATAGATTCATACACATGCTGGGCGCGGGTGTTCTGGAGGTTGGTGTCCCAAACAATGCGGTGGATGGGTATTTTGTTGTTGATGGTGGGGTCACAAAACAGGTGGTCAAAGGTCATCCGGATGATTTTGCGCCCGTATCCCTTGTTTTGAAAAGCTGGATCGCAAATTTTCCACCCTGGATTCGCCTCGTTGTCCCCGATGCCAAAGCTCATTTCACCCACCGGCTGGCCATCAATTTCGATGATCAGAAGCTGGCTCAGTTTGCCCTCATACTGGCGGATAGCGTCCCGGGTTTCTTCCATGCTCTGCCCCAAGCCCTTGGGGAAGCCCGCGTGGGCCATCACCGTGCCGTCGTTCCACCAGACGTTAAGCAGCGGCGCGTCCTCAAGCACGGCGCTGCGCAGCACAATACTCTCTTGTTGTATCCGCAAAAGCCTCTCCTTTATTCAGCATACGCAAAGAGGCCAGGGAATGCCTGGCCTCTTTGCTGTCAAGGGGTTTACACGACAAACGCTTTTAGATCGTTTAGCAGGTCATCGCACTCATCGGCGTAGATCTCCAGCGTGATGGGCTTTGACAAATCCAGGGAAAAAATGCCCAGGATGGATTTGGCATCCACCACATGGCGACCGGCCCGGAGATCCATGTCATAGTTGTAGCGGTTGGCTACGTTGACAAAGGTCTTGACCTCCTCGGCGTAACTAAGCTTAATTGGCACTGATTTCATGTCTCTTCCTCCTATATGTCACTGTGCCCATTATACATGAGCGGGCTTGTCTCTACAAGAAGCTCAGCGAACCTTTGATTTGTCCAGCCCATCAAGGTATTGCTCCAGCTCCGGCGTGATCTTGGCGATGGTGCCCTCTTCAAAGGGGCTGAGCAGCCCGGCGGCGGGCACCAGCTTCTTGAAGGGGATCCGGCCGGAATCCCGGCACAGCTTCAGATAGGAGGCCCAGGCCTTGTCATGGTCTTTCCGGTCCCAGTTGAAATACTGGAAGGCGCAGACCTGGGAGAGGGTGTAATCCAGATAGTAGAAGGGGTAGAGGTAGACATGCAGCTGCTTTTGCCAGCGGCCGCCGTTCTCCAGGAAGGCCAGTCCGTCATAGTCCAGGTGCGGCAGGAATTTCTTCTCGATCTCGCGGTATTTGGCCCGGCGTTCCTGGGGGGTGGCATCCACGTTGAGATAGACCCACTCCTGGAACTCATCGATGGAAGCGCCGTAAGGCAGGAACTGGATGGCCTCTGCCACATGGGCGTAGTAGTATTTCTCGCTGTCCTCCTTAAAGAAGGACGCCATCCAGGGATGGGTGAAATACTCCATGGACATGGAGTGGATTTCCGCCACCTCGCTGGTGTATTCGGCCAGATCCATCAGCTCGGTCTCCCGCTGCAAGAAGCCCTGGAAGGCATGTCCCGCCTCATGGGTGAGAACATCCACGTCCCCTGAGGTGCCGTTGAAGTTGCTGAAGATGAAAGGCACCTTGTAGTCCGCCAGGAAGGTCATATAGCCGCCGTTGGCCTTGCCGGGCTTGGTGGTGAGGTCCATCAGCTCCTGGCTGGTCATGACGCCGAAGAACTCCTCGGTCTCGGGCGAGAGGGCTTGATACATCTCCTTGGCCTGGGCGACCATGTAGGGCTCCTCCCCCTTGGGGGTGGGGTTGCCGGAGAGGAACATGAGGGAATAGTCATAGAACTTCATGTCATCAATGCCGATGCGCTTGGCCTGCTCTTGATAGAGCTTCTGGGCCAGCGGCACCACATGCTTGACGATCTGCTCGCGGTAGACCCGGGCATCCTCCATCGTCCAGTCGGTTCGGCCCATGCGGGCATAGGCCACGGGGATGAAGCTGTCATAGCCCATTTTCTGCCCGATGCCGTGGCGCAGTTTGACCAGCTTGTCATACAGCGTGTCAAGGGCTTCCTGATGCTGGGCGATCCAGCCCCAGGAGGCGGCGCTGGCGCGGCGGCGCATATCCCGGTCCTTGGATTCCATGAAGGGAATCATGCCCGAGAGGTTGCGTGTTTCGCCCTCAAACTCGATTTCCGCAGAGGCCATCAGCCGCTGATACTCGCTTTTGAGCTTGTTTTCTTCCACCAGGTCGTCCAGGATTTCCGGGCGGAAGGTGTCCAGTTTTACCTTGTATTTTTCAAGCAAATGCTCGCCATATTTCTTGGCCACCGCCGCCTTGTGGGGAGACTCCAGGGTGATGCGGGCTGCCTGGGTGGAGATTTCTGCAAAGCGGGGCAAGGCTTCGTCCATCACGTCTTTTTCTGCGGAATAGAAGGGGTCTTTTGTGTTGATGGTGTTGCGGATATAGGCCAGGGTCTGCTGGGTGCCGAGATTTCTGCCGACTTTGTCCAGCGCTTCCATGGCCTTGAAGAAGTCCTCCGCGGTGGGGGCTTTTTCCATGTCCTCAAGCAGGGCTTTCATCTGGTTGTAAAGCGCGTCAAAGTCTGGCCGTTTGTAAGGCATCTCACTGAATTTCATGTGTGTTCCCTTTCTTGGCTGTTTTAATTATCATCTATCGCCGCGTCAAGCCTGCGCAGCGTTTCTTCCTTGCCTAACAGCCAGGCGATCTCAATCGCCCCGCCGGGGGTGGAGGCCTGCCCGGAAATAGCCACCCTGAGGGGCCAGAGCAGGGTGCCGTTTTTCAGCCCTGCCTGGGCGATTCCTGACATCAGCGCCTCGTGGAGCGCGGCTTCCGTCCAGGGTTCAAGGGGGCTGAGAATGTCCCTGGCCAGTTGAAGGGCCGGCAGCAGGCTTTCCGGGGTGCTCTTCTGCTTCTTGTTCAGATACAGCTCCCGGTCAAATTCAGGCATCTGCTTTAGGAAAGATACCATCTCCGGCACCCGGTTAAACACCTCGGTGCGGCCCTGCATGAGTTCTGCCAGGCGGCGGTAATCAATGCCGGAGCCTTTCAGCGCCTGGTCAAACCAGGGGGTGGCCATCTCAAGGTATTTTTCGGGAGGCAACTGGCGGATATACTCGGCATTGAACCAGGTGAGCTTTTCCATGTTGAAGATGGCGGGGGATTTGTTGAGGCCCTTGGCGTCAAAAACCTCCACCAGCTCTTCCAGCGTGAAAAACTCCCGGTCATTTCCCGGACTCCAGCCAAGGAGTGCGATGAAATTGATGATGGCCTCTTTCAGGTAGCCCATCTCCAGCAAATCCTCAAAGGAGGGGTCGCCGTGGCGCTTGGAGAGCTTGCGGGTGGCATCCTTCATCACCACCGGCAGGTGGATATAAACAGGCGGCGTCCAGCCAAAGGCCTGGTAGAGCAAATTATATTTGGGGGCGCTGGAAAGGTATTCCGTGCCCCTGGTGACGTGGCTGATGGCCATCAGGTGGTCATCGATGACATTGGCAAAGTTGTAGGTGGGCAGGCCATCGGCCTTGATGAGCACGTTGTCATCCAGCGTAGCACAGTCAGCCTGGATGTGGCCAAAGAGCAGGTCATCAAAGGAGGCGGTGCCGGAGGTGGGGATATTCTGGCGGATCACGAAGGATTCGCCGGAAGCCATGCGGGCCTGGGCTTCCTCTTTGGAGAGGTTCAGGCAATGCTTGTCATATTTCCAGGTTTCACCCCGGGCCTCAGCCGCCTGGCGGCGCTCATCCAGCTGCTCTTTGGTGCAAAAGCAGGGGTAGGCCGCGCCCTTTTCCACCAGCTCCAGGGCGTAGGGCAGGTAGGTGTCCTTGCGCTGGGTTTGGATATAGGGGCCGTAGTCCCCGCCCACATCCGGGCCTTCATCGTAGAAAAGTCCCGCCTCACGGAGGGAGGAATAGATCAGCTCAATGGCGCCGGGTACCTCCCGCTCCTGGTCGGTGTCTTCAATGCGCAGGATGAATTTGCCGCCGTGCTTTTTGGCGAACAGGTAGGTGTATAGCGCGGTGCGCAAGCCCCCCAGGTGCAGGTATCCGGTTGGGCTGGGGGCAAAACGGGTGCGGACTGGTTGATTCATGGCTGGCCTTTCTTATTGCGCTTAATTGGGGCGGTAGCTGTCTTTGAGCCCCACGACGAGGTTGAACACCGGATGGGTGGGGGTGGAGTCCCGGTCCTTACAGAAGTACCCTACCCGGAGAAACTGGAAGGTGTCGCCCACCGAGGCACCCAGGGCCACGGGCTCTGCAAAGCCCTCCATCACCCGCAGGCTTTCCGGGTTGAGGCGGGAGATGAAGTCCTTCTTGTCGCCTTCTTCGTTGACCCCTTCATCGTCAAGCAGCAGCGGCTCATAGAGCCGGGCTTTGATGGGCACCGCATCAGCGGCGCTCACCCAGTGCAGGGTGCCCTTCACCTTGCGCTCAGCCCCGGGGCTGCCGGAGCGGCTGTCCAGATCCACCGTGCACAGAAGTTGGGTGACCCGGCCGTCCTCGTCCTTGACCACCTCATCACAGCGGATGATGTAAGCGCCCTTCAAGCGCACCTCGCCGCCCGGACGCAGGCGGAAGAACTTCCTGGGCGGGTCCTCCATGAAGTCATCCCGCTCGATATATAGCTCTCTGGAGAACCGCAGCGTCCGCTCGCCCATCTCGGGGTGGTCGGGGTGGTTTTCCAGGGTGAGGGTATCGGTCTTGCCTTCCTCCCAGTTGGTGAGAACCACCTTGACCGGGTCAAGCACCGCCATCACCCGGGGCACCCGGGCGCCCAGGTCGTTTCTCACGCAGTGCTCAAGCAGCGCAAACTCCACCGTGCTGTCGGCCTTGGCCAGGCCCACCCGGCCAATAAAATCGCGGATGGCCTCGGGCGTATAGCCCCGGCGGCGCATGGCGATGAGCGTGGGCATCCGGGGGTCATCCCAGCCGGAGACATAGCCCTCCTCCACCAGGCGGCGCAGGTAGCGCTTGGACATCACGGTGCGGGTGATGTTCAGGCGCGCAAACTCAATCTGCCGGGGGCCATGGGTGAGGGCGCCCAGCTTATCCCGGTGGGGTGCTCTGAAGCCCGCCTGCTCCACCACCCAGTCATACAGGGGCCTGTGGTCCTCATACTCCAGGCTGCACAGGCTGTGGGTGATGTTTTCGATGGCGTCCCCCAGGGGGTGGGAGTAGTCATACATGGGGTAGATGCACCAGTCGTTGCCGGTGCGGTGATGCTCTTTGTAGAGGATGCGGTACATGACCGGATCCCGCATGTTGATGTTGGGGGAGGCCATATCGATCTTGGCCCTGAGGACGTAGCGCCCTTCAGGGAATTCGCCTGCCTTCATGCGCCTGAACAGGTTAAGGCTCTCTTCCGCCGGGCGCTCCCGCCAGGGGCTGTTCTTGCCGGGCTCTTTGAGGGTGCCCCGGTACTCCCGCATTTCCTCCTGGCTCAGTTCATCCACATAGGCCAAGCCGCGCTTGATGAAGTCCTCCGCGATGTCATAGCACTGCTGGTAATAATCGCTGGCGAAAAAAAGGCCGCCGTTCCACTCAAAGCCCAGCCACCTGATATCCTCCATGATGCCGTCCACAAACTCAGTCTCTTCCTTTTCCGGGTTTGTGTCGTCAAAGCGCAGGTTGCATAGCCCGTCATAGCGCTGGGCAGTGTCAAAATCGGTCACCAGCGCCTTGCAGTGGCCGATGTGCAGATATCCATTGGGTTCCGGCGGGAAACGGGTGTGCACCCGTTCGTACTTGCCGGCCTTCAAATCCTCATCAATCGCGTCCCAGATAAAGTTGCTGCGCTCTGCTTCAATGCTCATGCTGCTTCCGCCCTTCTTTGCAATACGCAATGATTATACAGGGGAAGGGCGTTTCTTACAAGGAAGGGTGAGATTTGTTCTGCTGTAAGAGCGCTGTTATGCCTGGGTGATCATCCAGCTTTTGCCCACGGGGCTTATGCGCAGTTTGCCCGCCTGCTCCAGCCGCCTGCACCAGGCCTGCGGCGTGCTGCCTTCCTCAAAGTCGAAGGCCTGGCGGATCTCCTCCATGCTCAGCGTTTGATATTGATGCAGCAACTCCAGCAGCGCACGGTCTTCCGGCGGGCTGGCCTGGGGCAGGATGGCGCCGCCGGTGAGCTTTGTGATGGATTTGACAAACTCCTGGAAAGGGATGTGTCCGGCAAGGCGCAGGGCTTTGCCCTGATACTTCAGGATATAGGAGGGGAACAGGTCTATGCTGTTTTCCATGGCCAGGCGCAAATCCTGCTGGAAGGCTTTCAGCGCGCTGCCGTCGGTGAGCGCCGCCGCGTATTTTTTCTGATCGATGCCACAAATTCCCGCCAGTTCGTACAGGACAGGCGCCTGGGCGGTGGGCAAGGCCTGGGCCATGGTGGCCTGGCGAACGTGCCTGAGGAAGCGGTTGGCGTGCTGGGGTGTGGCGATCTGGGCGGCCTTGAAGGCGATGTTCTGCGGCCAGGAGGAGGGGGTGGCTTCTGAAAAAAGCCGGAAGCCCTCCGTGTGGATGGGCATGTGGTGGGTTTCGGCAGTGTCCTCATAGTGCTGGGCGATGCTGGCGTTGATCTGGTCCATCGTCTGGTTGCCCGTGAGGCCGGCGTCAGGGTCATCAAAGACGTGGATGTCCTTCACCATGCCGCTGGCTATGTGGTGTATATCCACGGCGCCCGGGTAATGGGTCTCCAGGCCCCGGAACAGGGCCTCGGCCGCCCAGCACCACACGCAGACCGGATCAGTGAAAGCAAAAAGGGTCAGCATGAGTAATCCTCCTGTATTCTCATTGCAGCACCCGGAAGATGCCGCATTTGAGGTAATTGGTTTCGCCCGAGGCCAGAAGCACCGGGTGATCCCGGGCGGGCCCGCGCCATTCCACCTGCTGGAGGGTGACGCCAGCGTCAGCGGCCGCTTCCTGGATGACCTGGCGGAACAATTCCGGCAGCATCGCCTGGGAGCAGGAACAGGTGACCAAAACGCCGCCCGTGCCCAGCATTTTCATGGCGCGCAGGTTAATCTCCTTATACCCTTTCCGGGCGCCTGGCAGACTGGCTTTGTTTTTGGCAAAGGCGGGCGGGTCCAGGATGATCAGGTCATACTGCTCCCCGGCGTCTGCCTGCTCCCGGAGAAAATCAAAGGCATTGGCCCTGACAAATGCCACCTGGTCAAAGCCGTTGAGCCGGGCGTTTTCTAAGGCCATGGCCAGAGCGGGCTCTGACAGGTCAACCCCTGTCACCTCCTTGGCGCCATACATGGCGGCATGCAGGGCAAAGCCGCCGGTATGGGTGCAGATGTCAAGCGCCCGGGCGTCTCTGGCAAAGGGGGCGATGGCAGCGCGGTTCTCCTTCTGGTCCAGGAAGTAGCCGGTCTTCTGCCCCTGCTTTACATCCACCCAAAGCTTAAGCCCATTCTCCCGGATTTCCACCCGGTCTGGCACACTGCCCCAGAGCAGCCCGGTGGACTGGCTCATGCCCTCCAGCTCCCGGACTGGCACATCGTTTCTCTCCCAGATGCCCTGGGGGGACAGCTCCTCCACCAGCGCCTCCACAATGGCCTCCTGGAAGCGGGCCATGCCCAGGGACAGGATTTGCAGGCTGATCACATCCCCGAATTTGTCCGCAATGACGGCGGGCAGCCGGTCGCTCTCGGCAAAGATCAGCCGGCAGCAGTCCAGGTCCGCCACCTGGCGGCGCAGGGCGATGGCCTCCCTCACCCGGGTTTTGACAAAGGCCCGGTCCACCGGCGTTTCATCATTGCTCAGCATCCGCAGGGTGATCATGGAATGGGGGTTGTACACCGCCTGGCCCAGAAAACGCCCTTTGGCGGCGATCACCCGCACCACGTCCCCGGGATTTGCTTCCTTTTGGGCCCGGTCAATATCGCTCCGGAACACCCAGGGGTGGCCCGCGAGCACCCGGGCTTCCTTGCCCGGCTTTAAATATACCTGTGGGGTCATGCTATTTCCTCTTTTCTGTAATAGGGCGCGTATTTAACCGCCACTCGGATGGCTTCCGCCATGCTGATGGGGCTTGCCAGGCCTTTGCCCGCGATATCAAAGGCGGTGCCGTGGTCCACCGAGGTGCGCAGGATGGGCATGCCGCAGGTGAGGGAGACGGTGCGGTGGAAGTCCACCGTCTTGGTGGCGATGTGCCCCTGGTCGTGGTAAAGGCTCAACACACTGTTGTACCGGCCTTCCAGCGCCTGGGCAAACACGCTGTCAGCGCCGATGGGACCGGCCACCTTCAGGCCCTCCGCCTGAAGCGCCCTGACCGCCGGGATGATTTCCTTTACTTCTTCATCCCCAAACAGGCCGTTTTCCCCGCAGTGGGGGTTGAGCCCGGCAATGGCCATGGTGCCACCGGTAACCCCCAGCTGGCGCAGCACGCGCCAGGCCCTCCTGGCATAGTCCGCGATGCGATCTTTTTTCACCAGGTCACAGGCCTGGCGCAGGGACACATGGCGGGAGAGGAAGAACACCCGCATGCCCCTCACTTCAAACAGGGTGAGGGGGTCCGGGGTGCCGGTCAGGGCGGCAAAGATCTCTGTGTGACCGATGTAGGGGATGCCAGCCGCCTTTAAGGATTCCTTGTTGATGGGCGGGGTTGCCACCACATCTGCCTCGTCCGCCAGGCAAAGGGTGACGGCTTTTTGGATATATTGATAGGCAGCGCGCCCGCACCGGGCATCAATGCGCCCGGGGATGAGGGCACCCGCATCCATGGCCTTCAGATCGATTGCATTGATCAGCCCCGCTTGATAGTCACCCTCATCAGGGTTCCTCACCAGCCGGAGGGAAAGCCTGGGGGCATTGGGATAATGGAGCGCCCGCTCCAAAACGTCCGCGTCGCCCACCACCAAAAGCCTGGCCGCCTGATGAAGCCGGTCATCAGCCAGCGCCCCCAGCACAATTTCAGGCCCGATCCCCGCCGGGTCTCCCATGGGGATGACGATCAGCGGCCTTGTCATTCTCCTACCTCCTGCGACACCTTTTCTATATCATACCACGCTCAACGCGTCCGGGTATGATATACTATCCGGACGGACTATTTCTGGAGGGCGACATGGCAGAAAAAGGGATTCCCTCCCTTGAGGAACTAAAACAGCTGAACCAGGAGAACCTGGACGCACTGGCGCAGACGCTGCGCGAGCGGATTCTGGATGCGGTATCGCAAAATGGCGGGCATCTGGCCAGCAACCTGGGGGTGGTGGAGCTCACCATCGCCCTGCACCGGGTGTTTGACAGCCCCCGGGACAAGATCATCTTTGACGTGGGGCATCAGTGCTATACCCATAAAATGCTCACCGGCAGGGACAGGGAGATGGCGGGCCTCCGGTGTTATCAGGGCTTGGCCGGTTTCCCCAAGTGCGAGGAAAGCCCCCATGATGCCTATGAGACCGGCCACGCCTCCACCGCGATCTCTGCAGCGCTTGGCATGGCGCGGGCACGGGATCTGCGCGGGGAGAGTCACCGGGTTATCGCCGTGGTGGGGGATGGGGCGCTGACCGGGGGGCTGTGCTACGAAGCGCTCAACGACGCCGGCAACCGCAAAACCCAGCTGATTGTGATCCTCAATGACAACCAGATGTCCATCTCCCCCAATGTGGGGGCGATCAGCAACTACCTCACCTACATGCGTGCCAGCCGGGCCTGGATGGACATCAAGCAGACCATCGTGGGCGGGGTGCCCAAAATCCCGGTGATCGGCGGGGCGCTGCTGCGCTTTATGCAGAAGATGAAGGGGTCGCTGCGCAATTTCCTCATCAAGGACCGCTACTTTGATACCCTGGGCTTCCAATATCTGGGGCCCCTGGATGGGCATGATGAGCAGAAGCTGGAGAAGGTGCTGCGCCGGGCCGGGGAGCTGAGACGCCCTGTGCTCATCCACGTGGTAACCCAGAAGGGACGGGGCTATGCGCCGGCTGAGAAGGAGCCCTGGGCCAAGCATGGGGTGACCCCCTTTAACCCGGCGGATGACCAGCCTCTGCGCAAGGCATCCGGCCGATCCTTCGGCAAGGCGGCGGGGCAGCTGCTGACTGAGCTGGCCCGGGAGGATGAGCGGATCGTCGCCATCACCGCGGCCATGACCACCGCCACCGGCCTGGCCCCCTTCCAGGAGGCTTTTCCAGACCGGCTTTTTGATGTGGGCATCGCCGAGCCCCATGCCGTGACCCTGGCCGCCGGCCTGGCCAGGGGCGGCATGAAACCCTTTGTGGCCATCTATGATACCTTTCTTCAGCGCGCCTATGACCAGGTGGTGGTGGACATCTGCCTGCAGCAGCTGCCGGTGACGGTGCTGATGGACCGGGCGGCCATGGGCGGGGAGGATGGCCCCACCCACCACGGGGTGTTTGGCACAAGCTACTTGCGCCATGTGCCGGAGCTGACGCTGCTTTACCCCCGCAGCATTGAGGAGCTGGAGGACATGCTGCGCTTTGCCCGGAAGCATCCTGGGCCGGTCTTCATCCGCTATCCCCGGGGGGAGAGCGCGGGGATGAAGCAGCTGCCTTATCATGGCTTTAAGCCTGGCGTTTGGGAGCGGCTGCTGCCCGGGGACGACCTGAGCCTGGTGGCCGTCGGCCCCATGGTGCGGGAGGCGGCGCAGGTGCGGGAGCAGCTGTTGGCGCGGGGCACCCGCGCCCGGGTGATCAACGCCTCAAGCATCAAGCCCCTGGACACCGCGCTGATCACCGAACTGGCCGGCAGCGGCAAGCCCTATGTGGTGCTGGAGGAGCAGGCGCTGGCTGGCGGCCTGGGCAGCGCCATCGCGGAGCACTGCCTGCAGGAGGGCCTGCGCCAGCCGGAGCGCATCTTTGCGCTGCCGGATGCCTTTGTGCCCCAGGGCAGCCATGAGGAATTGCTGCGCCATTGTGAACTGGACGCGGAAAGCCTCTGCCGGAAGCTCAGCGGCCTCTGGCGGGAAAACCTTGAAACAGCGGGTTGATCAGGCGCTGTTCGCCCGGGGGCAGGCGGACAGCCGGGAGAAGGCCCGGGCGCTGATCCTGGCGGGCCGGGTATATCTGGGGGAAGTGCGGGTGGACAAACCCTCCCAGCAGGTGGCCCAGGAGCAGGAAATCACCATCCGCGGGGATGTGGACGCTTATGCCAGCCGTGGCGGCTACAAGCTGGAAAAGGCCATGGCCGTCTTTCAGGTGGATGCTGATGGCCTGGTGTGCATGGATGTGGGCGCCGCGGCAGGCGGCTTTACCGATGTGCTGCTGCGCGCGGGGGCAAGGCATGTGTATGCCATTGATGTGGGCTATGGGCAGCTTGACTGGCGCATCCGTCAGGACCCGCGGGTCACGGTGATGGAACGCACCAACGCCAGGCTGCTGAGGGCTGAGCAGTTCCCCCAAAAGCCCCGGCTGGCGGTGATGGATGTGTCCTTTATCTCCATCAAGCTCATTATTCCGGTGCTTTTTGCCCTGATGGGCCAAGAAGGCAGGCTGATCAGCCTGGTGAAACCCCAGTTTGAGGCCGGGCGGGGCCAGGTGGGCAAGCATGGCGTGGTGCGGGACAGGGACACCCATCTCAGGGTGATGATGGAGCTGCGGGACGCTGTTGTTTCCCAGGGGCTGACGCTGGGCGCCTGCGCCTATTCGCCCATCACCGGGCCCAAGGGAAACATTGAGTTTCTTGCGGATATTGGCTATGATATGGGGAAAAGCGTGGGGGATGAAGCGCTTCAGGCGCTGGTCGACCAGGCCCATGCAGAATTGGGATAAGTCCCGCCCGGTTTAATTTGCGATGGATGGAGGGATCCTCATGAAAAAGCGCACCCTGATTTCCCTGATTGTGCTGGTGATTTTGTGCCTGGCAGTGGCCGTGGTGGCCTTTGTGGGCGAGCGCAGCGCCAGCCGCAGGCTGGAGGATGCCCAGAGCCAGATCACCCTGCTCAACCGGGAGATGGATCTGCTCAGGCGCGAGAAGATCGCCTGGGATGAGGACAAGGTCCGGGTGTCTGAAAGCCTGGGAAATGTGCGCAGCGTGCTCAGCGGCATGCTGGGCGAACTGGAGGAAGCCTCCAGCGCCCTGGACGCAGCAAGCAGCCTGCTGCCCACCCCCAAGGCCACGGGGACGCCAAAGCCCTTGATCAGCCCTGCTGCCACCCCCCAGTCAACCCCAAAACCGGCTGAAAAAACAACCGCAAAACCAACCGAAAAGCCAACCCTTGCCCCGGTGCCAAGCCCTACCCAGGGCAATTAAGGCAGCCTGGAAGAAAGACCGGGCAACGGCCTGCGCCTGTCAGGGTATCATCCGGGCGCCGCTTATCCCGCCCCGGCTGATGGATTGCCGGTAGGTCTGGGGCGAAACGCCCATGTGCCGCTTGAAAAAATTGGAGAGATAATAGGCATCGCAGAAGCGGTAATCCGCCGCCACCTGGGCGACGGTTTTATCGGTGTGCAAAAACTCGTGCTTGATGACATTGACCAGCAGCTGCTGGGCGTACTGCTTGGGTGTGCACTGAAACGCCCGGCGGAATGCCCGGGAGAGGGTGGAGGGGCTAAAGCCATGGGCGCGGGCCAGCTCACTCAGCTGCATGTCACAGCCCAGGTTGGCATGGATGTCGGTGAGGAGCGGCCGCAGACGGGCAAGCCCGGGTGCGGGCGGTGGGATGGTATCGCTTAGAAACATGGAGAGGATGCACAGCAATTCACCCTCAAAGCGCATGTTTTCCTTCAGGGTGCTGCCCGGCTGGAGCGCTGTCAGGCGCTCCACCTGTCCCTCAGGCAGGGGGCGGGTGAAGGCTCCCTGCTCAAAAAATTCATTCACACCGGAGGGGGAGTCCAGGAAGAATTCCACAAATATCTTTTGAATGCGGCTTTCACACCAGCAGGAAAACAGCGTAAAGGCCGGTATCAGGCAAGCTTCTCCCGCTTTCAGGGCGGTCAGGGTATTGCCTGTTTGCACATAGCCGTCCCCGCCCCTGACCAGGTAAAGGGTGTGAAAGGGATAGAGGTTGAACGGAAAGTTCCAGCTCTGGTCATTCTCATATTGCACTGCCTGCACCAATCGCAGCGAATAAAGTTGAACTGACAAAAAATCACATCCTTTAGGCGGATTATATCATTGCGGACAGGGTTGCCACAAGCTATAGTTTAATCGTAACAGTATAAGATGTCAGAAAACCAATGGAGCCGCTGTGTTTGGTGAAGCCGCAGCGGCGGGCAGAGCAAATCACCTGAGAGGAATACAGATGACTGGTCTTGGCAATCGGGCGATAAACCCAGGTTTGGAGTGGCGGGCGGCCGTATGGCGCAAAGTCAAGCGCAGCCTGCCGTATTACGCTTTAATTTTAATCCCGCTGATTATCCTGCTGGTGTTCAAGTATTATCCCATGTATGGCGTGACCCTGGCGTTTAAGGATTATAAGGTCAGCCAGAAAATCGCCGGCAGCCCCTGGACGGAGCCCCTGTTCCGGCATTTCACCCGCTTTTTGACAGCGCCTTCGGCGGTGCGGGTGATCACCAACACCTTCACCATCAGCCTCTATTCCCTACTGGCCAGTTTCCCCATCCCCATCCTGCTGGCCATTGGCCTCAACGAGCTGCGCAGCAACCGGCTTAAAAAGACGGTGCAGCTGATCACCTATATGCCCTACTTTATCTCCACCGTGGTGCTGGTTTCCATGATCATCCAGTTTACAGACCTGTCCTACGGCTTTGTCAACCAGGTCATCAAGGCCTTTGGCGGCCAGCCGGTCAACTTCATGGGCAACAAGGACTATTTCCGCCATATCTATGTATGGACTTCGGTCTGGCAGACCACAGGGTACAGCGCGGTGGTTTACCTGGCAGCGCTGTCAGGTGTTGACCAGGAGCTGTATGATGCGGCGGTGGTGGACGGGGCCAGCAAGGTGAAGCGCATCCTGCACATCGACCTGCCCTCCATCGCGCCCACCATCATCATCCTGTTCATCCTCAACACCGGGTCCATTCTCTCGGTGGGATTTGAGAAAATCTATTTGATGCAAAACAACACCAACCTGTCGGTGTCAGAGGTCATCTCCACGTATGTCTACCGCATGGGTTTGGTCAACCAGAATTACAGCTATTCCACGGCCGTTGGCCTGTTTAACGCGGTGGTCAACTGCACGATGCTGCTTTTATGCAATGCCATTGCCCGCCGGGTGAGCGATGTGGGGCTGTGGTGAGGACATGAGCATGCACAGAACAAAGATGATCAAACGCCGCAACCGCCTGAGGCAGAGCAAGGGAGACCGGGTCTTTGACGCAATCACCCTGGTGCTGCTGCTGCTGTTTGCCGCCATCGTGGCCTATCCGCTGATTTATGTGGTCAGCGCCTCGCTGTCCTCCACCGATGCGGTGATTTCGGGCAGCGTATGGCTGCTGCCGGTTGAGCCCAACCTGGAGGCCTACAAGGCGGTATTCACCAATGCCAGCATCCTGTCGGGCTACAAGAACGCTTTCATCTATACCGCGGGCAGCACCATCCTGACGCTGATTATGACGGTGCTGTGCGGGTTTTCCCTCTCGCGCAAGGACTTTTATGGCCGCAGCATTTTCAGCACCTTGATTTTGTTCACCATGTTCTTTTCAGGCGGCCTGATCCCCACCTATCTGCTGATCAAGGACCTGGGGATGCTCGACACCATCTGGCCGATGATCCTGCCAAACGCCGTCTGGCCCTGGTTTATCATCCTGGCGCGCACCTATATGGCAAATTCCATTCCGGAGGAGATGTACGAATCAGCCAACCTGGACGGATGCTCGGTGTTTGGCATGCTGTGGTATATCACCCTGCCTCTGTCCGGCGCCATTCTGGCGGTGGTGGCGCTGTACTGCGCTGTGGGCAACTGGAACAGCTATTTTGACGCGTTCATCTATCTCTCCAAGCCCAATATGCAGCCCTTGCAGGTGGTGCTGCGCAATATCCTCATCCTCAACAGCATGGACATCGGCCAGGTGGCCGACCTGCGCAACATGGCCACCCGTCAGGGGATGACCAACCTGCTCAAATACGCCATCATCGTGGTGAGTTCGGCCCCTCTTTTGATTCTTTATCCCTTTGTGCAGAAGTACTTTGTCAAAGGGGTGATGATAGGCTCCATCAAAGGCTAAACCCCGGCATCATACTCTAAGTGGCCCAGGCCATATTAAAAAGGAGGTTCTCTGGATGTTCAAAAAACTAACGTCTCTGCTGCTGTCTCTGGCCCTGCTACTCTCTTTGGGCAGCGCGCTCGCCCAGGAGGAAAAGCTGCCCATCGCTGAAAACTTCGGCGATATCAAGCTGCGGGTGGCAGTCATCGGCGACCCTGCCATTGAGGACTGGGAGACCAATGCCTATGTGAAGTGGCTGGAGGAGAAGACCAACATCGACCTGAGCTTTGAGGTGATTCCCGAAGAGGGCGCCGCTGAGAAGCTGGGCCTGATTCTGGCCTCCGGCAACTACCCGGATGTGTTCCTGTCCGTGGGCATCTCCGATGCCAACATCACCAAGTACGGCATCGAAGAAAAGCTTTTCTTGCCCCTGAGCGCGCTGATTGACGAGCATGGCAACAACATCAAGAAATTGTTTGAAGCCTTCCCCGGTGCCCGCGCCCGCATGACCCAGCTGGACGGGGAAATCTACTCCCTGCCGGATGTCAACATCTGCTATCACTGCGGCCTGCGCCAGAAATACTGGATTAACAGCACCTGGCTTGAAAAGCTGAACCTGGAAAAACCCACCACCACCGAGGAGTTCTACAATGTTCTGGTGGCTTTCCGCGACAAGGACCCCAACGGCAACGGCGAAAAGGACGAGCTGCCCATGATCGCCAACTATGACGATGGCTGGCATACCAACTCCGATTCCTTCGTGATGAACGCCTTCACCTACTATCCCCTCAACCTGCGCAAAGCCATCACCTCGGGCGCTGAGGCCTTTGGCCTGTACCTGGATGGTGGCAAAGTGGTGAGCTGCCTGAATGACACGGCTGGCATGAAAGAAGGGCTGAGCTTTGTCAACAAGCTGGTGGCAGAGGGCCTGTTCTACGAGGGCTCCTTCTCCCAGAACACCGCCGCTGACATGATCCAGGGCGAAGGCGGCCAGGTGGGCGGCGCTGCGGGCGGCTATCTGCAGTTCTGCCAGACCGGCAGCGACATGTACAAACAGTATGACTATCTCCTGCCCCTCACCGGCCCCGAAGGCCAGCGCAACATGACCTCCTTCCCCCATGAGGGCGTGGGCGGCAACCGTTATGTGATCTCGGCTACCTGTGAGAACCCTGAGGCTGCGCTGCGCCTGGCTGATCTGATGTACAGCTTTGACGCCACCATCCGCGGCTACCATGGCGTGTACGGCGAAAACTGGACCGATCCCGATCCCGGCGCTGTGGGCCTGAATGGCGAGCCCGCCCTTTACAAGGTGCTGACTGCCTGGCAGGATGTGAACGTGCAGAACAACAACGTGCTGCAATACACCATCTCCTACCGCGACGCGGCCTTCCGCAACGGCGAGCAGACCGACCTGGAGGGCACCGACAAGAGATCCGGCGCCGGCCTTGAAATCTGGCTGGCGGAGGCCACCAAGGAATACGAGGCCATTGCCGACAAATCAAAGCCCCTGCCGCCGCTCAAGTTTGACTCTGCCACCATGGAGGAGCTGGGCCTGCTGAGCACCGAGCTGTCCAGCTTTGTCAAGGAAGGCATCACCGCCTTCATGACCGGCAATAATGCGGTTGACAACTACGACGAATGGCTAAAAGAGGCCAACACCCTGGGCCTTGAGCAGCTGATCGCCTTCTACCAGACAGCCTACGACGCCCAGTACTGATTATTACTGAGTCATCATTCAATTCCGCCGCCGCCTGCACTGGTTTGCAGGCGGCGGCTACTAAAGCACAAGAGGAGCAGCACCATGTTTGACCGCAAGGCCTATCAGGAGCGAATCAAGTGGTTTCAGGAAGCCCGGTTGGGGCTCTTCATCCATTGGGGGCTGTACAGCATCCCGGCGCGCGGGGAATGGATCCGCAGCTATGAGCGTATGACGGTGGAGGACTATCAGCAGTATTTTGACGAGTTTGACCCCGTGGATTTTGATCCCAAGGCCTGGGCCAAGGCGGCCAGGCAAGCCGGGATGCGCTACGCGGTGTTCACGGCCAAGCACCATGACGGTTTTTGCCTGTTTGACAGCAAGCACACCGAGTACAAGGCCACCAACACCAAGGCCGGGCGCGACCTGGTCAAGGAGTATGTGGAGGCTTTCCGCGCCGAAGGGCTGAAAGTCGGTCTGTATTTCTCGATTATCGACTGGTACCATCCTGATTTTCCGGCTTTTGGCGACCGCCAGCATCCCATGCGGGACAACCCGGACTACCGCGGAAAGAAGCATGATTTGGACAACTACCTGCGCCATATGCACGCCCAAGTGGAGGAGTTGGTCACCGGCTACGGCCAGATTGACCTGCTGTGGTTTGATTTCAGCTATGAAAACATGACGGGCGAAACCTGGCGTGCGACGGATTTGGTGCGCATGGTGCGCAAGCACCAGCCCCAGGTGCTGATCAACAACCGCCTGGAGGTGTCCGGCGAGGGCTTTGGCAGCCTGCTTGAGGAGAACCCCAGCGAGTTTTCCGGTGACTTCGTCAGCCCGGAGCAGATCGTGCCGCCTCACGGGGTGGTGGATTACCGGGGCGACCCGGTGGCCTGGGAGGCCTGCATCACCATGAACAACAACTGGTGCTTCCATGCCACCGACCGCTTCCATAAGCCGGCCAGGATGCTGATCAGAAAGCTGGTGGAGTGCGTGTCAAAAGGCGGCAACATGCTGCTGAACGTGGGCCCCACCGCCCGGGGTGAATTTCCGCCCGAATCCCTTCAGATTTTGGAGGAGATCGGCCGGTGGATGCACCTGAACCACGACAGCATCTATGGGTGTGGCATCGCGGGAATCCCCAAGCCGGACTTTGGCCGGGTGACCCGCAAGGGCGATACCCTCTACTACCATGTTTTTGATAACCCCATCGGCTATCTGCCGCTATTGGGCGTCAAGGCCGATGACATCAAGGCTGTGCGCCTGCTGGCCACCGGCCATGAGCTGCCCATCCAGCGCAACTGGATCACCGATAACTACCCGGACATCCCCTTTGTCAGCTTTGGTCCTGACCCCATCCTGCCGGATGAAACCGACACGGTGGTCGCGGTAAAACTGAAAGACTGACCGTTCCTAAAGGGGCTTTTGGGGATTGATGAAGGCGGAGGATAAATCCTCCGCCTTCGTCAATCGCTGTTTGGCTTGATGGGTGATTAATCCGCCCGGTACATCGCGATGGTCAGCGCGCCATCCTGCACCGTGCCGTCAATGCGTATGGGGTAGGGGAAGCGGTTCTGGATGATGAAGTTCTGGGTCTGGGTGCCCACAGCGGCGTCAGCCCCGTGGGGCAGATAGGGCGCACCGGAAGGGCCGTGGGCCCGGCGGTGGAGAATGCCGATTTCCGGCAGCTGCAGCACGGTGTTATACAGCGTGCTTGACACCTGGCAGGTGCCCCCACCATAGCCCTGGGCCACCTCGCCCTTGACGATGACATTGGCGGGCAGGTAGCCGGATTTGCGGTTGTAAGGGCCGATCTGGGCGTTGAAGTCCAGCTTGTCGCCAGGGGCCAGGGTGTACAGCCCAAAGCGCTGGCTGGCAACGCCCAGGTTCTCGATGCGGCTTAGGTTGCTGCCCACATCCCCCAGCCGGTAAAAGGAGGTGTAGGCGGACAGCGGCATGTCCCGGTCCAGGGCCGCCATGTTTTCGCCGATGGGCAGGATTTCCTTGAGCAGCCGGGTATCCACATAGCCATACTGGCGGTGGTAGATGAGTCGCGCCCAGCCGTCTGTGATATCCATAAAGGCCACCCGTGCGCCGTCGTACAGCGTCACCAGGGTTTGGGCGCCGGCCTCGGGTGCGGCCAGCACTGGGGCCTCTCCCTTGACCCAGCCCAGGTAGGTGCAGGGCACGGCGGCATAGGCCGGGTCCGCGGCGGGGTCGATGGCCTTGGCGGTGGTTTCGGCCAGGCGACCGCGGCGGATATAGCCTTCCAGCCCCTGCATGGTGCGGATTTTGAGCCAGTCCGGCTCCACCTCCAGGATATACACCCGGTGGCCGGCGCTGACATAGCCCAGGCTTTGCGCGTCATTGTCCGGCGCTGTCTGGAGGGAGGCGGTGTCCCGCATCTTGGCGGTGTACTTCACGCCGGTCATATCCGCCTGCTCGGCCATGGCTGGCAGCAGCAAGGAGGCCGCCAGCAAAAGGGTCAGGACTAAAATGGTCTTTTTCATCAGGCTTCCTTATAAAACGCAATAAACAGCGAGCCATCCTGCACATGGGCATAGATGCGCACAGGGAAGGTGTAGTCGTTGCGGAAGACGAAGTTCAGGCCGCCGGAGGAGGCATCCACCCCATGGGGGAGGTAGGAGATGCCGCTGGGGCCGTGGGGCGCCCGGCGCAACACCGTGAGGCCGGTGAGCTGCAGCACCACGTTATACAGCGTGCTTGACACCTGGCAGGAGCCGCCGCCATAGACGTCATAGACCATCTCACCGTCTACCAGGGCGCCGGCGGGCTTGTAGCCATTGCTGGCCCGGAAGGGGCCGACCTCACCGTTGAAGTCAAGGGTTTGGCCGGGTGAGAGCACCTTGGACATGCGCTGGCCGCCCACGGCCAGGTTATTGATGCGGTTGATGTTGTTCTCATTGTCGGAGATGTTGTAAAAGGAGTTGTATACCGCGATGGGCACATCCGACGTGCCCCGGGTCTCAACGGGGGCCACCATCTCCAGGGCGTTCAGCTCCCGGGTATCCACATAGCCGTACTGGCGCTTGAAAATAAGCCGGGCCCAGCCGTTCTCCACATCCAGGAAACCCAGCTGCGCGCCCTCCTGCAGGGTGATGAGGGTTTCGCTGCCGCTGTCAGGGGCTGCTTTCACATGGGTCTCCTTGCTCATGGTGGCGAAATAGCGGTTGAGTGCGGTGCCGAAGCGGGGGGTGTTGGCCCGGTCCAGGGCCACAGGGTCCATGATGCGGTGGCGCAGGACATAGCCCACCTTGCTTCCCATCTTGATGCCCACGTAATTGGGCATCACCTCCACCACCTCAATCGGGCGGCCGGGCTTGTAGGTGGCCAGCACCTTGCTGTCCAGGTCGGGCTTCGCGTAGACCTTGGTGGTGCTGTTGGGAAAATGGGTGGTGATCTTGGCGTTGTAGAGCACCTTCGCCTCGGCCATGGCCGGGGAGAGGGTGAAGAAAACCACGGCCACCAGCGCAAGGGCCGTGAGCCGGGCAAAGCTAATCTTTTTTCTGGAGCTTTTCATACTGACCGTCCTCATTTTCAATGTATACGTGATCCAGCTGCTGGCGCATGCTCTCGCGCACCTCGCGCAGGTAGGCCTGTCTCAAGGCCAGCTGCTCACAGGCTTCCTCATCCGTCAGGCCTTCCGCCTTTTTCTTGCGGGCCAGCGCGTTGATGCGCTCAATCTGTTCCCTGGTCATGGGCATCCTCCTGTCTCAAGAGCAGTATACCCAAACCAACCGGAATGGCAAGCAGCAGGATGTACAGCCCATAAGCGGCAAGCTTGCCGGCCTCCGAGCGGTCTATCATGAACTCCACCGCGATGGCGCCCCCCACAATCAGGGGCAGCAGCGCCAGGGTCAGGATGGGCAGCGGCTTTTTGCCCCTGCGTCTGAGCGCCCGCACGGCCAGCACAATCAGCGTGAGGCCAAACAGCACGGCTGAGAGCACCTGCTGCAGCCCCACAAAGCTGAACCTCAGGTGTCCGTCAAAGCGCAGGCTTTCCATCAGCGTCTGGGTCACCCCATACAGCAGGCAGCCCAGCATGAACACATGCCCGGCCCTGTGCCGCTTTTTAAGCGACCGCAGCAGGATCCCCAGCAGGGCAAGCGCCACCACCGCCTCGATCAGATAGGTGCGCAGGAAGCTGCCATAGCTCTCCTGACGGGCCAGGAAGCTGTCGGCCAAGGCCTGTATGGTAAGCGGGCGGCTGAGGCCCAGCATGGTAAACCCCTCGCCCAGCCGGGCTAAGGCCAGGAAGGCCGCCAGCGCCGGGGCCAGCCGGTCAAGCAATGGCGCCGCGGGGGTCTTTGTGAGGCGGGCGGCCACAAGGGCGCTTAGGGCAGCGCCTGTGAGCGCGCCATACATGGCAAAGCCCCCGGTGCGCAGATCCAGCACATTTTGAAGGTTTAGCAGGGGGTGGAAGGCCTGATCGCCAAAGCAGTACAGGAGCCTTGCCAAAATCAGGCCCAGGGGCAGCGCCAGAAGGCCGGTGATGGCGGCGGGGGCTTTCAGGCCGGGGTGTTTGGAGGCTAAGGTGTATAGCACAGCCAATCCCGCCCAGCAGCCCGCCATCAGCATCAGGCCATAGGCATACACCTCAGTGCCCAAGAAGGCGAAGGCCAGGGTATCGTCGTACATCAGATCATCCTTATGGCGCTGCCGTGGTGGCGAAGTAGATGTAGTCGCTCTGGGCCCGCTCGTTGGAGCGGCTGCGTCCGGTCTGGTAATACTGGCCGTTGAAGATCATGGTGGCGGAGTTGCCACCGTCCAGGTTAAAGGCCTGCATGCAGCCCAGGTCAAACATGAAGTCGGCCAGCTCCTTGTGGGTGACGCCTTCAGACTGGCCTGTGCGGCCTTCCGCCAGCACCAGCACATAGGAAAGCGGGGCGATCTGCCCGATGCCCATGCGGGGCTCATCTCCGTGGGGGTTGTAGCCGTATTTGCTGTCCAGGGTCAAAAGCGCCCCGTCTTTTATCAGCGCCGGGCCAAAGGTGAAGGCGTTGATGATTTCCCGGCCCTGGGCTTTCATGTCATTGAGCAGCTTTTCGGCGTTCACCTGGATATACAGGTGGAAGTCCCCCTGCTCGTCAATCACCAGGGTGTCCTTGGTGCGGTTGCCTTTGGCGCGCACCCGCTCTCCCATCCGGTATTCAAAGGTTTTCTTTGCAGGCTGATCGGTCATGTAGTTGGCGTTGATGGCCAGGATGGCGTTCTGCTTGGCAGACATCTCGGAAATCAGCCCATACCGGGGCGAGCGCACAGAGCCGGCTACGCCGGTGCGCAGCTGGCTGGCATGGGCGATGTCCACCCGGGCGATGCGCCAGGTGACGCCGTCCTTCTCCAGGGTTTCAAGCCGCACGGAGATGCTGCCATCCTCATACCCGTTTTCTGTGAACTTGGATGGGTCCGGCACCTGCCCGGGGCTGAAGTCAACGGGCAGCGAGGCGGCCGGTGCGCTTTCAGCTTTTGCCACTGGTAAAAGCCAGTCAAGCAGGCCTGAGGCGCTGTCATCCCCTTCTTCGGGTTCCCACAGCGCATCGTTCAGGCGGTTGGCCTGGTGGCTGAGCATGGCACCTGAGGGCACCAGAAAGGGCAGGGCAAGGGTCATCACCAGGGTGAGCGTGATGAGCAGGAGACTGGTTTTTTTTGACATATTCAGGACTTCCTTTCCTCGGGGCATTTGAACACCCAGGCTTTCTGGATGCGGTAATTGACGAAGAACAGCAGCGTGTCCACAATGATTTTGGCCAGCGTACGGTCCATGGACAGGTTGATGTTCAGCGTGTTCACCAGGGTGGCGGAGGCCAAAAGCGACACCACCACCAACAGCGCATAGCGGGGAAGCGACCCTTTGCACTTGCCGATGCGGAAGACAAACTGCTTGTTGATCTTGTAGTTGAACAGCGCCGAACAGGCCCGGGCGATGGCGGTTGCCGCCAGCACATGGTAGTAAACGCCGTGGCTGGTCACCCAGGGGAGCAAGGTGGGGATGAACGCCTTGTCAAGCAGCGTAAAAAGCCCCACATCAAGCAGGGTTGAAAGCACGCTGGCGGAGGCAAACTTGAAAAAATTGCGGAACAGCTGGGCATAGATGCGCGCCGAATCATGGAAGGGGCGGAAGTGGGAACTTTTGTTCTCCTCCAGGTAAATGGTGCGGATGGTCTGCTTGATAAAGGGGATGTTCCAGCCGGCACAGTAGATGAGCATGTTCATCTCATACTCAAAGCGCTCGCCGGGGATTTCCAGCATCCGGGGCATGAGCTGGCTTGAAATGCCCCGGAGCCCGGTCTGGGTGTCGGTCAGCCAGCGCCCATACAGCAGGGCGAAAAAAAAGGTGGTGAGCCGGTTGCCCATCATGCTCTTGGCCGGCACCCCTGCCTGGGAAAAATCCCGTACCCCCAGCACCAGATGGTCCGGGGACTGGAGCATGCGTGCGCCCACCTTCAGGCAGTCCTCTGCCGTGTGTTGGCCATCGGAGTCGGCGGTGATCACACCGGGGGCCCCGGGGAAGGCGTCCAGGATATACCTGATCCCGTGCTTTAGGGCATAGCCCTTGCCCCGGTTCACCTCATAGCCCAGCACCCGGCACTGGGGATAGGCAGCGAGGGCTTCAAAAAAATGCGCGTAGGCGGGGCCGGAGCCGTCATCCACCACCACGATGTGCTCAAATCCGCTGCCAACAAGCGCCTGCACATAGGCCCCCAGCTTCTCGTCCGGGTGCAGGGAAGGGATGAGGATGACTGACTGGTTCACATGGGCCAAAGCGCTGCACTCCAAATCACTTTTGTCTGCCCGGACAGCCTGTGCCGGGCCTTGCTATCATACCACTGCCGGGGCTTGATTGCAAAAGGATGACAAAATGATTCATAGATATTTCACCATTGGGCTTTGGCCAGAAAGCCTTGCAAATGTGGGGGCATTGGACAGCATCGGACATGGCGTATGAATTTGGACATAATGTGGGAATATTGACGTGCACGATGATGTTTTTTAGGATATGATAATCCGCACATGGCAGGTGCCATGGAAAGGAGCGGGTATGCAGAGGTTCAGCGCGGCGGTGATCCGCCGCAGGAAAATGATATTGATCATCACGGTGTTTTTGTGCGCCGTAAGCGCTGTTGCGGCGCTTCAGGTGGGTGTCAACTATGATCTGGCATCCTACCTGCCCAAGGATTCCCCCAGCGCAAAGGCGCTTCACCTGGTCACCGCCCACATCCCCAACCTCCAGGTCTATCTGCCTGACGTCCCCATCAGCGAGGTGGCGGCGGCCAAGGAGAAGCTGAAGGGCATCGCCGGGGTGGAGGAGGTGCTGTGGCTGGATGATGCCCACAGCGGCATTATTCAGCCGCTGGAGATGTTGCCCCAAGATCTCAGGGAGCCCTTTTATCAAAACGGCCCCATGTTCCAGGTGGTGGTGGCAAAGGAGAGCCAGGCCAGCACGGTGCTGTTGATCCGGGAGGGTTTCCCCGGCGCCCTGCTCAAGGGCGAGGCGGCGGATACCGCCCGCACCATCAACACCACCATGAAGGAGATCGCCTCCATCATGGTATATGTGCTGCCCATCTGCTTCATCATCCTCATCCTGGCCACCCGCCACTGGCTGGAGCCGGTGCTGTTTCTGCTGGCCATAGGGGTCGCAATTGTGATCAACGAGGGCACAAACATCCTGTTTGGCTCCATCTCCTTCGTTACCCGGGCGGCCTCCGCGGTGCTTCAGCTGGCGGTTTCCATCGACTATGCGGTGTTCCTGCTGCACCGGTTCAACGAGCGGCGGGAGGAGGGGCACCCGGTGGACGAGGCGATGAAGCTGGCCATGCAGCAGGCGGCATCCTCCATCGCCTCCAGCGCCATGACCACGGTCTTTGGCTTTATGGCGCTGATGCTGATGCGCTTTGGCCTGGGCATGGACATGGGCGTTGTGCTGATGAAGGGCGTGATATTAAGCTATCTGAGCGTGATGGTGATGCTGCCGGCAGCCACGGTGAGCTGTGCCAGGCTCATGGAAAAAACCAGGCACCGCGCCTTCATGCCCTCCTTTACGCGCTTTGGCCAGTTTGTGGTCAAGCGTCTGATGCCCCTGGCGGTGGTTGCCCTGGTGATACTGCCCCTGGCCTTCATCGCCCAGCAGAGAAACCACTTTGTCTATGGATCAGGCGGCATGCACAGCCCGGATTCGCCCATCAAGGTGGAGCAACGCAAGATTGAAGAGGCCTTTGGCCATAACCGCACGATGCTGATGCTGGTGCCTTCGGGGGACCCGGTCAGGGAGACCGCCCTGGGGGAGGACCTGCTTGGCATGCCGGAGGTGGAAAACCTCACCTCCTATGCCGCCACGGTGGGGGTGCAGGTGCCCGAGGCGGTGCTGCCCCAAACCGCCCGGGATCAGTTTATGGACGGGGGCTACGCCCGGCTGATCATGTCGGTGAACACCCAAGATGAAAGCCCCGAGGCCTTTGACCTGGTGGAGCGGATGCGGGCGGTGGGGGAGGCTCACTACCCCGGGCAAGCCCACCTGCTGGGTGAGAGCGCCATCAACCTGGACCTGAAAACCGTCATCACCGGGGATAATCTGCCGGTGCTTCTGGCTGGCGTCATCGCCATCGGCCTGGTGCTGCTGGTGAACTTCAAAAACCTGCTGATCCCGCTGATCCTGCTGTTGGTGATCGAAGGGGCCATCTGGCTGAACATGGGGGTGCCCTATGTGATGGGCGCCCAGATGAACTACATCGGCTACCAGATCGTCTCCTCCGTGCAGTTGGGCGCTACGGTGGACTATGGCATCCTCCTGGTGCAGCGTTACCTGGAGGGGCGGGAGACCATGGGCAAAAAAGACGCGGCCATGTGGGCCCTGAGCATTTCCACCGGCTCCATCCTGCCACCTGCCATGATCCTCACCTCCGCCGGTTACCTGCTGGGCATCCTGGTGCGGGCAAACGGCGTCATCAGCGAGATGGGTATCATCATTGGCCGGGGGGCCGCCATCTCCTGCGGGATGGTGCTGCTGGTGCTGCCCACGCTGCTGGTCTGGTTTGACGTGCTGATCATGCGCACCTTTATCAAGAAGAGAAAGGAACCCACCCATGAAACGAATCTTCCGTAATGCCACCCTGCTTCTGATGGTGCTGATGATGCTGTGCGCATCCGCCGCGGCCCAGACCCAGAAGGATGAGGTGGTCTATGCTCTGCTCTCCGCCACAGGGGAGGTGAAAAACATCTATGTGGTCAACGGCTTTGAGTCTGAGACACAGGCTTCAGGCACGGACTATGGCGCCTATTCACAGACCCAGGCGCTGACACAGACCGAGCAGTTCTCCTACCAGGACGGCGAGGCCTCCTTCACCATGGCGCCTGGCAGGTTTTACTATCAGGGCACGCCTGAGGGCAAGCAGCTCCCCTGGGAGATGAAGCTGAGCTACACCCTTGACGGCAAGGATACAGCGCCAGAGGCCCTGTCTGGCGCCAGCGGCAAGCTGGGCATCAGTTTTGAGGTGAAGCCCCGGGCTGAGGGTGCGGCCTACAGCCAGAACCTGGCGATGACTGCCACCATCACCCTCAAGGGCAACCGCGCCCTGAACATCCAGGCGGACAAGGCCACCCTGGCCTTTGCGGGGGGCGATGTGACGGCCAGCTATGTGATCCTGCCCGGACAGGAGGCCCGGTATGACCTGAGCGCCGACGTGACCGACTTTGCCATGGCGGGCGTGCAGTTTGCCGCGGTGCGCATGGGGGTGGACAAGGCGATGTATCAGGGCATCGCCGCCAAGGCGCTGGAGGGCTCTCCTTTTGCCACGGCGGTGGGGGGCATGATGGAGCAGTTTCTGGCCAGCATGCAGGGGCAGCCCACGGCCTCCTTCATGGACGACCGCAACGCGGTGCGTTCCCTGCAGTTTGTCTTCATGGCCGAGGGCATCCCGGAAAAGAAGCCTGAGGTGACCCCGGCGCCAGCCGCTGAGGCCAAGCCCCGCGAGGACACCATGTGGCAGCGCTTGCTGAGCTTGTTCGGCGGCTGATACACCACATTATTCAGTGCCCTTTGTTGAAGTATTAAAGGGTGGGGTCCGTGGAGGGGAGTGCTTTAGAACTCCCCTCCACGGCATTTTACAATTCCCCGGTGCATGAAGCCGCGATTTTGGCGCGTTGGATAGACGGGTACATTCTCAGGAGCAGGAAAGGAGGTGGCTGTCACGCGAAACCGTGAGGACACCATCGCTGCCTTTGAGGCGCTGGCCATCCCCCTGGAAAAACAGGTGTACCATGTGTGCCTGAACATGATGGGTAACCGCGAGGATGCGGAGGATTGCGCCCAGGAGACGATGTTGAAGGCTTTCCGCGGCTTTGCCCGCTTTGAGGGGCGCAGCAAGTTTTCCACCTGGCTGTACAGCATTGCCACCAATGTGTGCCTGGACGCGCTGCGGACGCGCCGGGACGCGGTGAGCCTTGAGGTGCTGCAGGAGGCAGGCTGGGAGGTGGCGGATGAGGCGCCGGAAGCCTACGAAAGGCTGGAGGCGGCCGAGCGCAGGAGGCTGCTGAAAGCGGCGCTAAAGGAACTGCCGCCTGATTTCAAGGCGGCGCTGACGCTGGTTGATCTGCAGGGCCTCCCCTATCAAGAGGCCGCAGAGGCGCTGGAACTGCCCCTGGGCACGGTGAAGAGCCGGGTGAGCCGCGCCCGGAACCAGCTTCTTGTCATTTTATCCCGGCAGCCGGAACTTTTTGGACAGAACCCCCGTCATAATGGTGAAAGGAGGGAAAAACGATGAACTGTAAACGGTGTGAATCCCTCCTGGACCAGTATCTGGATGGCCTGATGGAAGCATCAGACAAAGCAGCGCTGAAGGAGCATCTCCATGGATGTGCCCATTGCCGGCTGCGCATGCAGGTGCTGGAAGACAGCCGGAGGATCAACGAGGAGGACGAGGTACCCGTCAGCT
This sequence comes from Christensenella sp. UBA5327, assembly GCA_002411105.1. GTDB lineage: Bacteria > Bacillota > Clostridia > Christensenellales > Aristaeellaceae > UBA6115. The sequence goes on from DHQX01000025.1 coordinate 39,063, forward strand.
TCTCAGCATCCTGGCGGCAGGCGATCCAAGATGAGGAGGTAGTCCCGATGAAAAGACAAACGCCGGGCTGGACCAAATGGCTGGCCATGGCCGCTGCCCTGGTGGTGGTTGTAGCAGGCACCTGGCTGACCGGCAACGAGCTGAACCGCATCAGTGGCAGCCCCGTGAAGCCCGCCGGGGGCATGGCTGGCGGCGCTGGCTACTACAGCGGCCTTGAAAGCGCAGATTCTGCCGCCAACTATGACATGGATGCCCCGGCCATGGCAGAATCCGCGATGACCAGGAGCGCCCCTGCCCCCCAAATGGCAGCCCAGCCTCAGGAGACAAAGATCATCCGCACCCTGTCCATCCAAAGCGCCACCCGTAATTTTGACGCGGATTATCAGACCATCCGCCAGGATCTGGAAAAGATCGGCGGCCGGGTGGAGAACGCCGAGGTGCGCACGGGGTCCAATGGGCTGCGCACCGCTTACCTGACCCTCAGGGTGCCGGCTGCCCGGCTTGACAGCTTTGCTGAACAGCTCAAGGGCATGGGCCACCTGCAATCCATCAGCGAATCCGCCCAGGACGTGAGCGAGCGCTACTACGACACCGACGCGCGGCTGAAAACCCAGCTGGCCAAAATGGAACGCCTGAGGGCGCTGATGGAAAAGGCTGCCAGCGTGGAGGAGCTGATCTCCCTGGAGAGCGCCATCGCCGATACCCAGTACCAGATCGACAGCTATACCGGGCAGCTGAAGGGCATGGACAGCCAGGTGAATGACGCCACTCTCAACCTGACCTTAAGCGAGATGAGCGCCCTTGACACCGCCGAAACCAAGGCGGAAACCCTTTGGGACCGCATCGCAAGCGGCACGGTGCACATGTGGCAGATGTTAAAGATCTGGGCGGCTGACGCCGCGGTGTTCCTGGCGGCGGTGCTGCCTGTGATTATCCTGATAGCCATCGTGGTTATCATCATCAAAGCGATTGTGAAAAGGAGAAACAAAAAATGACCAAGAAACTGTTTGCCGGGCTTCTGGCCCTGTCCCTGATGCTGATGCTGGCGCTGCCCGGCCTGGCCGAAAACGATGACCGGAATCTGACGGTGTCAGGATCCGCCACCGTATCCATCGATGCGGACTATGCCACCATTGAGATTGGTGCCACCACCCGGGGTGAAAGTGCCCTGGAGGCTCAAAAAGCAAACGACAAAATCATGCAGGATGTGATCGATGCTATCACAGCCCTTGAGATTGAGCGTGAGGATATCCGCACCAGCATATTCAGCATCTATACCGATCAGGGCATGGATACAAAGCTCGCGCCCTATGTGGTCAGCAACACCATCTCCATCACCATCAAGGACATTGCCAAAGTATCCCGGGTGATTGACGCTGCCTCTTCCAAGGGCGCTAACAATGTGTACAGCCTGTCCTTCCAGGCCGGCAAAAACCCCGAGGCCACCAAGCAGGCCATCGCCCTGGCGGTGAAGGACGCCCAGGACAAGGCCGCCATGCTGGCCGAGGCCGCCGGCATCACCCTGGGGGAGATCATCCAGATCAACCTGCCCCAGAACTACACGGGCATGTACATGGCCAAGGAGAACATGGCCATGGCCATGGGTGGCGACAGCGGCAGCCCCATCCTGTCTGGCAAGGTGGCTGTGACGGCTGATGTGATCATCGTGTTTGGCATCAAGTAAAAGAAAAACCGGATCATCAACGGGCTGCCGGGGGGCGGCCCTTTTTGTGTGACAGAAGGGGGCCGTTGGGATGGCTCATGAAGAAATCCCCATCACCCGGCGCAGCACACACAGCGCTGAGTCCACCTGCTCTTTTGTATTGCTGTGGGAAAAACTGAAGCGCACAGCGCCCTGGGGGAAGCTGCCCAAAGTTTGGTGGGCCAGGGGGGCGCAGTGGAGGCCGCAGCGCAGGCAGAGCTGGCCTTCCTCCTCCAGCCGCCAGGCGATGGCGGCGTTGTCCTGCTCCGGGAAATCAAGGGACACCACCGCCACCCGGTTTTTAAGCGTCTGGGGCCCCAGAATGCGGATGCCGGGCAGCGCTTTGACGCCATCCATGAACTGAGCGCACAGCGCCATTTCCTGCTGGTGAAGGGCCGCCATATCCTGGCTCAAGAGCCACTCAAGGGCCGCTGTCAGGCCGTAGATGCCCGGCAGGTTGGGCGTGCCTGCCTCCAGGCAGTCCGGGTAGGTGGCGGGCATATTCAGGCTGGCGGATTGGCTGCCCGTGCCGCCGGCGATGAGGGGGGAGAGCTGAAGCGCAAAATCCTGGCGCACAAGCAGCGCCCCAATGCCCTGGGGGCCAAGCAGGCCCTTGTGCCCGGGCACACACAGCGCGGAGAGATGAAGGGCTTCAAAATCAACCGGGATATGCCCGGCACTTTGCGCCGCGTCAAGCATCAAAGGGATGCCTGCCTGCTGGCAAATGAGGCCAATCTCCGCCACCAGCATCAGCCCGCCTGAGACATTTGAGGCATGCTGCAGGGCCACCAGGCGGGTGTTGGGGCGGATGGCCCGGCGCAAATCCTCTGGATCCATCAGGCCCTCATGGTCACAGGGCACGCAGGTATAGGCGATGCCCTGGGCGCTTAGTTGTTCAAGTGGCCGGGCCAGGGCGTTGTGCTCCATAGCGGTGGTGAGCACATGATCCCCCGGGCGCAGATAGCCCTTGAGCACCTGGTTGATGGAAAAGGTGTTGCCGGGGCAAATGACCGCGTGTTCGGGGCTGCTGAAATTGAACAGCTGGCAGAGGGATTCCCGCAGCTTCAGCACCTCAAACGAGGCGGCGCTTGCGGATTCATAGCTGCCCCGGTTCACGTTGGCGCCCACCTGGTTCAGGTAGCGTCCCATGGCCTCCGCCACCCCGGGCGCCTTGGGGAAAGAGCTGGCTGCATGATCAAAATATATTTGCATCATCTTCTCCTTTATGCTAGCATGCATAAACGTAAACATTATAACACATCTAGGAGGTCTGGGATGACTAAAGGACTGGGTGCGCGCAAAAATCTGGTCGGCATCGGGGTGGGTGTTGCGGTGGGCGTGGTGGCCCTGGCGCTGGTGGCCTTGGGGAACCCTGCGAACATGGGCTTTTGTATCGCCTGCTTTTTGCGTGATATTGCGGGCGCTGCCAAGCTGCATTCGGCGGCGGTGGTGCAGTATGTGAGGCCGGAAGTCATCGGCCTGGTGCTGGGTGCTTTTATCATCTCGCTGATCAAGAAAGAGTTCAAGCCCAGGGGCGGTTCCTCGCCCATGCTGCGCTTTGTGCTGGGCATGTTTGTGATGGTGGGTGCGCTGATGTTCCTGGGCTGCCCGCTTCGGATGATGCTGCGCATCGGCGGGGGCGATCTGAACGCGGTGGTAGGCCTGGTGGGCTTTGCCGCAGGCATCGGGGCAGGGGTGGTGGCGCTCAACCGGGGCTTTAGCCTCAGGCGCGCCTACACCCAAAGCGCCCTTGAAGGCGCGCTTTTCACGATTGTGATGGCCTTTTTGCTGGTGCTTTGGCTGCTGGTGCCCTCCCTGTTCGCCTTGTCTGAAACCGGCCCCGGCAGCATGCATGCAGCGGTGGGTATTTCCCTGGCGGCAGGGCTGATTGTGGGCATTCTCACCCAGCGCAGCCGCCTGTGCTGTGCAGGTGGGGTGAGGGATGCCCTCATGTTCCGGGATTTTCACCTGCTGTATGGCTTTTTGGCGGTGATTGTGACGGTGCTGGTGGGCAACCTCATTCTGGGCAAGTTTAACCTGGGCTTTGAAGGCCAGCCTGTGGCCCATAACGATGGCTTGTGGAACTTCCTGGGCATGGCCCTGGTGGGCTGGGGCAGTGTGCTGCTGGGTGGCTGCCCGCTGCGGCAGCTGATCCTGTCTGGCGAAGGCTCAAGCGATGCTGGCATCACCGTGATGGGATACATGGCGGGGGCAGCCTTTTGCCACAACTTTGGCCTGGCCTCATCAGGCGCCGGCCCCACCGCAAACGGCATGGTGGCGGTTGGGATTGGCCTTGTGGTGATGCTGGTTGTGTCCGTCGTCAACAAACAGAAGGAGGCTTGAGATGAAACTTGTAAACGCCTGCGGGCGCGCCTGCCCGGAACCGGTTCTCATGACAAAAAAGGCCCTGGCTGAAAGCCCGGAGGGCATCAGCGTGACGGTTGACAACGTGGTGGCGGCTGAGAACATCGCCCGCTTTGTCAAGGGCAAGGGCTATGCCGTTACCCAGCGCGAAGAAAAGGACGCCATCTGCCTTGACATCACCTGGTGAGAAGGGGGAATACATCGCCACCTTCTACACCCACCACGCGGCGCTGGTCACCCAGCGAGCGCTGAGAGCCTTGGGGCATCAGGCCAGAATGATGCCTGTGCCCCGGGCGCTGAGCTCATCCTGCGGCACCTGTGTAAGGTATTTTGCTGGTGACCCCTGTGTGGAACAGATGCATCAGGACATGGAGCAGGTGGTGCGGGTGGCGGAAGATGGTTATCATACGGTGGTAACAAACCTATAAAAATTCAGGCGCGGGTTTCCGCGCTTTTTTTGTTTAGGCCAGCGGCAGCCGGATGGCGGAGCGGGCCTTGCTTGAAGGCCCATAGGCGCTGTGGTATAATCTCGCTGCTTGATTTGATGAGGAGGAGCTTTGCTTAAGCGTCTTTTTTCCGCCAAACCAGAGCTTCTGGGAGAGGGCATCACCCTGCGTCTGATGGAATCAGGCCAGCGGGATCCGGACAGCGGCATTCAGGCGGGCTTTAGCTTTGACATCTGCCCTGCTGGCAAAAGCCGGGCAGCGGGCTATGTGAGCGTGCGCCTGGGGGAGAGCCCGGAGCTGTACTACCTGGGGCACATCGGCTACCGGGTGTACGAGGGGCACCGGGGGCATGGATATGCAGAAAAAGCGGTGCGCCGGCTGATCCCGGTGCTGCGGGGGCTGGGGCTTCACAGCCTTGTGATCACCACCGATGTGGACAATGCGCCCTCCCGCAGGACCTGTGAGAAGCTGGGTTGCGCCCTGGAGCGCGTGGCGCCCGTGCCGCCCCGGCACCAGCCGGCCTGCATGATGTCAAAGGCGAAATGCCGCTACATCCTGATGATTGATGGCCCGGAGGAAATGTTGGAGGGTTTGGAGATTTGAAGCTGAATGTGGGGGGGCTTGAGGCCCATGCGGAGCGTCTGGGCGAGGGCGGCGAGGCATTGCTGCTGCTCCATGGCTGGGGCCCCCGGAGCGTGAGCCTGGAGAAGAACCTGCTGCCCCTGGCCCAGCGCCTGAAGGGGCAATACCGGGTTTGCGCGCTGGATTTTCCTGGCCATGGGGAAACCCCGGCCCAGGGGGAGGACTGGGGCGTGCCGGAATATGCCCAGTGGACGCTTCAGGCCATGGATGCCCTGGGCATTCACCAGACCACGCTCATCGCCCACTCCTTTGGCGGGCGGGTGGCGCTGTATCTGGCTGCCCACCACCCAGAGCGGGTGAAGAAACTCATCCTCACCGGCTGTGCTGGCCTGAGGGAAAAACCGGGGCCCAGAGCCCAGCTGCGGGCCATCGGCTTTAAGGCGGGCAGGGTGGCGCTTGAGCTGACCGGCCGGATTCCGCCGCTGAAAGCCTGGGCGGGGACAACCCTGGGCATGCTCCGGGAGGCCATGTCCTCCGCCGACTATCTCCTCACCCCTGAAAACCTCAGGGGCAGCTTCAGCAAAATCGTGCGGCAGGATCTGCGCCCCCTGCTGCCGGGCATTGGCCACCAGACCCTTCTGGTGTGGGGGGACAAGGATCGCGCCACCCCCCTCTGGATGGGCAAGGCGATGGCTCAGGCGATGCCAAACGCCACCCTCCTGGTCTATGAGGGGGATGACCACTGGGCCTATCAGAACCAGCTGGCCCGGTTTGTAAACGCCGTGGAAGCATTTCTGGAGGAGGATTTCCTGCTGTGAACCTGATCTTAAGCCTCGCCAGATACATCCTGTGGTTTGCGCCCGCAGCGGCCATGCTGCCGGCGGGCAAGCAACTGATGCAGTACTACCAGCTGTCCAGCTACCAGTTTGGCGGTTTTTTCAAAACCCTTTTTCGCCAGCGCGCCAAAGTTTTCTGGCCGGGGCTGGCGCTTACCTTGTGCAGCGTGCTGTTCACCTTCCTGGCTTCCCTCACCCAGGGCGGCCCGTGGCTTTTGGAAGTGCTGGTGTCGCTTCTGTGCGCGGGGCTGATCCTGCTGTCTGGCATTGCCATTGGTTTTTTCAGCTACCGGGAGAAGAGGGCCAAGAAGAAGCTGGTGGTGACCCACCGGGTAAAAAGGTTGGGGCTGGCGTGGCTGGCAGTGGGGATCCTGGTATCGGCTCTTTTGCGGCAGCTGTATGTGATGGGCATCAGCGCCTTGCTGGTGCCGGTGCTTCTGCCCCTGTGGCTGATCATCGCGGCCTACATCATGTGGCCGGTGGAGCGGGGGCTTCAGCTGCTTTACCGGGCGGATGCCAGCCGCATCCTTGAGGGCTACAAAGCCAGTGGGCTGATCGCCATCGGCATCACCGGATCCTACGGCAAAACCACCGTGAAAAACATCCTGGCCAGCATCCTCAGCCAGCAGTATCCCACCCTGGCGTCCCCGGTCAGCGCCAATACGCCGCCAGCCCTCTCCCGCTGCATCCGGGATGAGATGGGCCCCCAGCACCGCTACTTCATCGCCGAGATGGGGGCCAGGCACCCCCATGATATCCGGGTGCTCAGCCGCTTTATCAAGCCGTCTGTCGCCATCCTCACCGCCATTGGCCCCCAGCACCTGGAGACCATGGGGAGCGAGGAAAAGGTGCGGGAGACCAAATACGCCCTCATCGCGGGGCTGCCAAGCGATGGCTTTGCGGTGTTTGACAACGATGGACGCCATGTGAGCGCCTGCTACAGGCGGGCTGAGGTTGCCAAAGCCATCGTGGGCGAGGCGGGGGATGACCTGTGGGCGGAGGAGATCATCCTGTCGCCTGAGGGCAGCACCTTCACCCTCTGCGGCAAGGACGGACTGCGCCTGCCCTGTGAAACCCGGCTGCCAGGGGAGCATAACATCAGGAACATCCTGCTGGCAGCCGCCTGCGCGCTGCACCTGGGCATCAGCCCTGTGCATGTGCGGGAGGGCATCGCCGGGGTGAAAGCTGTGGCCTTCCGCCTGCAGGCCAGCCGCCATCCCAGGGGCTACACCACCATCAACAACGGCTTTAACACCAACCCGGCCGCCTCCTTAAAAGCGCTGGAGGTGCTGGCCTCCTACCCTGGGCGCCATGTGGTGGTCACACCGGGCTTTATCGAGCTGGGCCGCCAGGAGGAAGCGGCCAACCGCCAGCTGGGCCGGGATATGGCGGCCGTGGCCCAGGAGGTATTGCTGGTGGGCCTGCAGCGCACCCGGCCCATCCGGGAGGGGCTGGTGGAAGCGGGCTTTGAGGAGAGCAGCATTCACAGCTTTGCTTCCCTTGAGGAGGCCAACCGCCATGTGGCCCAGACCTATGGGGAGGGCGATGTGGTGCTGTATGAAAACGACCTGCCGGACCAGTACAGCTGATGGAGGGCAAGATGAAGGCAAAACTGCGCCTGGGCATCCTCTTTGGCAGCCGCAGCACAGAGCATGAGGTATCCATCGTCAGCGCCCTGCAGCTGGCCAATTTCGTTAACCCTTTCAAGTATGACCTGACCCTGGTCTATATCAGCCGGGAAGGGGCCTGGTATGTGGGGCCCGCGCTGTGGCAGTTGGAGACATATCTGGATTTTAACCCCCGCAAAAGCGGCCTCACCCAGGTGTTTCCGGACATGACCGCCCGCTCGCGGGCGTTGGTTTCCGTGAAGCGCGGGGGCATATTTGCCGGGGAGACCCGCCGGGTGGAAGCGCGCCTTGACTGCGTGATCCCGGTGATGCATGGCCTGCATGGGGAGGACGGCAGCCTGCAGGGCATGCTGGAGATGATGGACATGCCCTATGCTTCCTGTGGCGTGGCGGGAAGTGCCGTGGGACTTGACAAAATCATGATGAAGCAGGCATTTCGGGGCGCAGGCTTCCCGGTGATGCCGGACACCGCGGTTTCCCGCCAGGAATGGCTGCACGACCCGGGCGCTCTGATGCGCCATATCGAAAGCGTGCTGCCCTACCCGGTGTTTGTGAAGCCGGCCAACCTGGGCTCCTCCATAGGCGTCAGCCGGGCGGATGACCGGGAGGCGCTCAAGCAGGCGCTGGCGCTGGGCTTTTCCCTGGACCGGCGCTGCCTGGTGGAGCAGGGGCTGGATGAGCCGGAGGAGGTCAACTGCGCGGTGCTGGGCTACGACGGGGACATCACCGCCTCAGTGGTGGAGATGCCGGTGAGGCAGGGCGAGCTGCTTGACTTTAAGACCAAATACCTCAGTGCCGCCCAGGGTGGAGGCATGGCCTCCCTCTCCCGCATCATCCCGGCGCCCATCAGCCCTGAGGAGACCGCCAGGGTGCAGCAGCTTTCCCGGGACATTTTCTGGGCGCTGGACTGCAAGGGCGTGGTACGGGTGGACTTTATGATCGACCGGGCCACCCGGGGCATCTTCATCACCGAGATCAACACCATCCCCGGCTCACTGGCCTTCTACCTGTGGGAGAAGACCGGGGAAGGGCTGCGCTACCGCCACCTGATCGATCGCCTGGTGCACTATGCCATGAAGGCTTATCAGGACAAGAACATGAACCTCACCTCCTACCAGTCGGAGATTATCTCCAGCGCCATCAAAAGCCGCTCAGGCGGCGCCAAGGGCGCAAAAGCCTGAATCCATCCTCCATACCACACAGGCGGTCTTAAACGCCTGTGTCTTTTTTATGGTTTTTCAGGGAAATCCATCTCCATGCGCCGGCTTTTTGCTTATATTCTATTGTGAAAGACTGTTGAGGTGGCTGTATGAAGGATTACATCGCATCCGTACTGGAAGACCTGAAGGCCAAATATCCCCAGGAGCCGGAGTTTCTCCAGGCGGCGGAGGAAATGCTGCCCTGCCTTGAAAGCGTGTTCCAGCGGCACCCGGAGTTTCGGGAGGCCGGCCTGCTGGAGCGCTTTGTGGAGCCGGAGCGGGTGGTCATCTTTCGCGTGCCCTGGGTGGATGACGCCGGTAAAGTTCAGGTGAACCGGGGCTGCCGGGTGCAGTTTTCCTCGGCCATCGGCCCCTATAAGGGAGGGCTGCGCTTTCATCCAAGCGCGAGGCTTGGCACCTTCAAGTTCCTGGCGCTTGAGCAGACGCTCAAAAACAGCCTCACCGGGCTCCCCATCGGTGGGGGCAAGGGGGGGAGCGACTTCAACCCCCGGGGCAGGTCTGACGGCGAGGTGATGCGCTTCTGCCAGAGCTTCATGACCGGGCTTTACCGCCATATCGGCCCTTCCATGGACGTGCCGGCAGGGGATATCGGCGTGGGCGGGCGCGAGATTGGCTATCTCTACGGCCAGTACAAGCGCCTGACCGGGCATTTTGAGGGCGCCATCACCGGCAAGGGCACAGGTTTTGGCGGCTCCCAGGGCCGGACGGAGGCCACGGGATACGGTCTCCTCTACCTGGTGAAAACCATGCTGGATAACCACAGCCTGGACATTGCCAACATGCGCTGCGTGATAAGCGGGTCCGGCAATGTAGCCATCAACGCCGCTGACAAGGCCATCCAGATGGGGGCAACGGTGATCGCCATGAATGATTCTGATGGCTATGTGCTGGATGAAAAAGGCATCGACCTGTCGGCCATCAGGCAGTTGAAGTTGCATGAGCGGGCCCGGATCAGCGAATACCCACGGCGTGCGGGGCGGGGCATATATCACCCGGGGGCATCAGGCATCTGGGAAGTGCCCTGCGACTTGGCGCTGCCCTGCGCCACCCAGAATGAACTGGATGAGGCAGCGGCCCGTGTGCTGGTCAAGCAGGGCGTCAAGGCCGTGGCTGAGGGCGCCAACATGCCCGCCACCCTGGCGGCCACCCATGTTTTCCAGCAGGCAGGCGTGCTGTTTATGCCGGGCAAGGCCGCCAACGCCGGCGGCGTGGCGGTGAGCGGGCTTGAGATGGCCCAGAACGCCGGCTTTGCCAACTGGACCTTTGACCGGGTGGATCAGGAGCTCAAGAGCATCATGGACAGCATATACCATACCGTGGCCTATACCGCCGCCCGCTACGGAAAGGCAGAGGACTATATCCTGGGTGCCAACGTAGCCGGCTTCCTCAAGGTGGCCAACGCCATGATGGCGCAGGGGATTGTTTGATACCACGTTTGCGCACCAACACAATGGCATCGTGGCAGTCATACCAGGGGCAGTGCGGCAGGCTCTCCTGAGCCGCTGCAACGATGCTTTTGGCCATGGCCAGAGCCCTCAAAAAATGATAGCATAACCAAAAATAGAATATTTTGGATTCTCTGCGTCTAATGGGCAGGGAGGTGAGTGCATGGAGAGGAAGTCGGATCAGGAACTGAATATCAGGGAGCTGATGGACAGCTTCGGGACAGACCTGTACCGCACCTGCTTTGTCTATCTCTCTGACGCGCACCTGGCTGAGGATGCCATGCAGGAGACCTTCATCAAGGCCTGGCGGGCCAGGGAGACATTTCGCGGCCAGGCCAGCCCCAAAACCTGGCTGACCAGAATTGCCATCAATGTGTGCAAAGACATGCTTCGCACGGGCTGGTTTCGCCAGGTGGACCGCAAAATCAGCCTGGACGATTTGCCGGAAGCGGAGGCGCCGCCGCTTTCAGAGGACGATGCCCTGATTACCGCAGTGATGGCACTGCCAACAAAACTTAAAACCGTGATCCTGCTCACCTACTATTGGGGCATGCCCGCGAGGGATGTGGCTCAGGCCCTGGGCATCGCCGTCCCCACAGTGTATCTGAGGCAAAACAAAGCGCAGCAACTGCTTAAAACCAATCTGGAAGGGTGGTATCGTGATGAATGAAAAAGACCTGAAACAGGCGATGGACCGCCGCCTTTCCCCGCTGCGCGTGCAGCAGCGGCATGTGGCGCATGTGCTGCGCAACATACAAGGAGAAGAACCCATGAAAAAGAAAACCGTTCCATTGGCGTTGGTGTTCGCCATCATCGCTGTGGCAGGCATCGCCATCGCGGCTGTGTTGTCGCCCACCATCGATTTTTTCAGCAACCTTTACGCACACCTTGACAAGGAACAGTATCTGGACTATGAGACCGACCTGAAAGGCGGCATCCGCATGCCGGTCAACCAAACCTGGGTGCTGGGTGAGGTGCAGTATGAGTGGGCGGATGTGATCTATGTGGAAAAATCGGGCAGCGAAAAAACCCTGGACAACACCCTCTATGGCACCGTCATCATCAGCCCCGCCCAGGGCAGCAACATCATCCTCAAAATGGAGGACTTCCAGATGACAGACCCCTATGGCTATAACCCGCAGTTGGGACAGGAGGTGCCGCAGGGCGCCCAGAGCATAGCTCAGGCAGCGCAGGAGAAGGGTGCCCGTATCATTCAGCCCAAGGCATACCCCCTGACCGTTCTGGCTGACGGACAGCCATTCAAGGATGAAATGGGCGGGGAGATGGGCTATCTGCCTGACGGCAGAATCGGTTACAGCTTTATGATTGGCCCCATCGAACATGCCGGTGAATACACCATTGACATGCAGCTGTCAAACTGGGAGGTGCTGCCCGACGGCACCTGGCTCAGGGAGGAGCCCAACAACACCTGGCTTAAAGAAGTGAAGCAGGTGACGGTGAAAACCAGCGAAGCAGTGAATAACTAGTGTCTGCTGAACAGCTCCAA
>DHQX01000010.1 GCA_002411105.1 Christensenella sp. UBA5327
AACACCTACGCCTTCTATATCCTGTATGCGGATATCGATGGCTTTGTGCCCAAGGATCATCCCCTCAAGCTGTCTGAGCTGACGCTGATGGACCGCTGGATTTTAAGCCGCCTGCACACCACCATCAAGGCAGTGGATGAGGGGCTGGCCAACTACCGCATTCCTGAGAGCGCCGGAGCCATCAGCGAGCTGGTGGACGACCTGTCCAACTGGTATGTCAGGCGCGGGCGCGCCCGCTTCTGGGGCAAGGGCATGGCGGAAGATAAAAAGGCGGCCTTTTCAACGCTGTACACCGTGCTTGAAACCATCACCCGCCTGATTGCCCCCTTCACCCCCTTCATGGCGGAGGCCATGTATCAGAACATGGTGCGCGCGGTGGATCAGGATGCGCCGGAATCTGTGCNNGACAAGGAGGCGGCGTTCGTCACCCTGTATACGGTGCTGGAGGCCATCAGCCGCCTCATCGCGCCCTTCACGCCCTTCCTGGCGGAGAGCATCTATCAGAACCTGGTGCGCTCGGTCAACCCGGACGCGCCGGAGTCCGTGCACCTGTGCGCCTATCCCCTGGCGGATGAAAGCCGCATCGACACCGATATGGAGCGCCAGATGGACGAGCTGCTGCGCGGGGTCACCCTGGGCCGCGCCTGCCGCAACCTGGCCAGCCTCAAGGTGCGCCAGCCCGCAGCCAAAATCCTGGTGCGCGGAGTGGCCTTTGATGAGGTGTATGGCGAACTGGCCCGGGACGAGCTGAATGTGAAGGATTTGGTGTTTACCGATGACGCCGCTGCCTTTACCGGCTATAAGCTCAAGCCCCAGCTGCGCACCCTGGGTCCCCGTTTTGGAAAACGGCTGGGACAGGTTTCCAAGCTGCTGGCTGAAACAGACGGCAGCGCTGCTGTGGCCGCTTTTGAGCGGGGGGATAGCCTGGTGCTGAATCTGGAGGGGGAGGAGATCACCCTCAGCCAGGATGATGTGCTGGTGGAAACCACCCAGAAAGAAGGGCTTGTTTCCCAGGAGGAGCGCGGCGTGACGGTGGCGCTTGATACGGTGCTAAGCCCCGAGCTTATCAACGAAGGCTTCGCCCGGGAGGTGATCAGCAAACTGCAAACCATGCGCAAGGACGCCGGCTTTGAGGTGACTGACCGCATCCGGGTGACCTATCAGGCGGACGCGGAGGTGGAAAACGCCCTTTCTGAGTGGGCGGACACAGTAACTTCCGTGGTGCTGGCCACTCGCCTTGAAAAGGCCTCCCCGCCTGCCGATGCCTTTGCCCAGGCATGGGACATCAACGGGAAGCAGGCGACTTTGAGCGTGATGAAGGCATAGCGATATGCTTATCAATATTCGTGTGTGAACCTGCTTCGCGGTTTTCGCCGGGTGGGTTTAGACAAATAACAAGGAGGAACCCATATCATGAAACGGATTCTGTCCCTGGCCCTGTTGCTTTCCCTGCTGGTGGTTTTCCCCGCATCCATGGAAACCGATGCGTTCACATCAGCCTCAGTGAAGGACCACTATGAGGATTTCGCCCTGACCGGTGATGATCTGCTGAAGGCGGTCAACTCATTTTCCGGTTTTTATCTGGTGTCCACCACCAACCCGGACGGCTCCCCCAATGCCGGATATTTTATCTATGGCCTGAAGGAACTGAACGGTAAATTTTATGTGCAGCTGGTGTTGGCGGAAAACCAATCCAAGCAAAACCTGTTGCGTGATGGGCGCGGCGTGGCCGTCTATGCCGCCACCCCTGGCACGGGTGCCGAGGACAAACCCTATGCCGTGGCTGGCGCCCGCCTTGTCTTCAATATCATTGAGGACGAAGCCCTTATCAAGGAGTTGGCAGGCGATTCCAAAACCATCCCGCTGTTTGGCGAGGTGACTGCACTTCTGCCCCTGGGGTAAAATAACAAGGCCCTAAGAGGTTCGGGGGATTTCCTTCATGAAATCCCCCGATTCTTTTTAATTCACCTGAAAGGTCAATGCTTTCTCAAAAGCCTCAATATATCCCATATCCTCTTCACTGATGTCGCCTTCCCGCTTGTTGCCAAAATAGTCCCATTGGGGCGAGAGGGTGATTTCCTCAGGGAAAGTGTTTTGCCCTGGCATGAAGACAAACACATGGTAGCTCCAGGTGCTGTCTTTTAGCTGGTGCCTGCTGCCGCCGCTTTCAAACTCCATTTCGGCAAAATCCAGGTTTTTTCCGCCGGAGGTGGGCATGATGCTGCCATAGCGTTCCTGCAGGATGAGGGCGCTTTCGGCGGTTCCGTCATGGGGGATGAGGTCAATGTCCGCCTTGGTGGTCAGCGGGGAGAGGCTAAGGCGGTTGATCCGCACGGTGCAGTCTTCCAGCTTGATGTCCTTTTGCTCTGTCACCAGGCTGCGCACTTGGGCAAGGCCCAGGTCAGCATCCAGGGTGAAACGCAACGCGATGACGGAAGATTCCTCCATGGTCTTTTGATAGATGTGTTGGGTGCCGTCAGTCGTCATGGCAATATCCTCTTCCTGCACCCAGCCGCTGGCATCAAGGGGGGTATAGCCCTGGCTGATCCAATAGGATGGGTCCAGCTGATCCTGGTCCGCGATGGCAAGCTTACTCTCCTTCATGCGTGACATTTTTTCCAGCCGGTAGATGCGGCCAAGCTCATCCTCATTCTCATCTGGGTAGAGGCTGGCGTCCACCACCACCAGGGGGCCTTTGGGGCGGGATATGGCGATGTTCAGCACCATCTCCACCTCCCCTGAAAGCGGCGGGCCATCCACTAACCCTATCATGCCGCCTGTCACCACATTCCGGTCAAAACCCTGATCCTCAATGGAAAACAGCATTGGCCGCCAGCTTTCATACAGATCGCTGAAGTTAGGGTAAACCCTTTGCCCGTTGGCGCTGGCAGACTGGATGGACAGGGTAACGGGTCTATCGGGCTGGGTGTTTTCCGTCACCCAGGAGAGGGCTAGTTTTTCCCCGTCATAGGTGGCGCCGGTGATCTTGACCCGGATGCCATCCTGTTCTGCCTGGATATTGAGGGGCTGAACGATGCCGGTGAGCGCTTGGCTGGCCTGTTCGGGGCTTCCGATCAGATACTGTAGCAAGTCAGTCTGGGTGAGGGCCAGGGCGGTGAGGCCAATGGCGATCAGGGCAAAGGCCAGGATGAGGCCTAAGGATAGTTTCTTTTTCACGGGTTTGTCTCCTTTGATGCGGTGAAGCACACTGAGGCGGCCTTCCTCGGGGAATGTGACCGGGTCAAGCCGCTGCTTTAGCGCCTGGCGCAAGGCGTTTTCAGTCATAGGAAGCCCACCTTTCTGCATGGATTTTAAGCTGTTCCAGGGCGGTTTTGAGCCTGCGGTAGTAGCTTGCGCGGGAGATGCCAAGGGCGGATGCAGCGGTGTCGGCGTCCATGCTCTGGTAATAGCACAGAATAATCACCTGGCGCAGCCTGAGCGGCAGGCGCATGACCTCATCCAGGATATCGCTATTTTTCCCAGGCTCCCAGATGCCTGCCTGGGGCAGCTCCTCCGGGGTGATCCTTCTGTCGACATGGCGCCACCAGGCGCTGCGGCGATAGTCCTTGCAGGTGTTGATGGCGATGCGGATCAGCCATGCCTTTTTAACCGGCTCTTCCTTTCCATCAATATCTGATAGCTTCCTGAATGCTTTCAAAAAGGCGTCCTGCACGGCGTCCTGCGCCAGGTGCAGGTCTTTTAAATGGACGAAGGATATCCGCATCAGGTCATCCCCGTAGGCCCGGATGAGCCGGTCCAGCTCCACGGCCTTGTTGTCCTCCACGCACTCACCTCCCTTCACCTTATTAACGAAGGCGAAGCGATTTTTGTCTCATCCCATGATACACTGTGACAGGTATTATAACCGAGAAATGGAACGCGGGGGCACACTGCCCCCGTCTATATGGGTGAAAGGAGGTGGGCAGATGGATTTTGCAGCGGTACCATGCAAAGTCCGGGAGGAGCGGATCACCCGGCTGATGGAGCGCCATGGCCGGGAGCTTAAACGCCTGTGCTTCCTGTACCTGAAAGACCTGTCGCTGGCAGAGGACGCGGCACAGGAGACTTTTCTCAAGGCCTATAAGGCCCTGGACAGCTTCCGCGGAGAGAGCAGCGAAAAAACCTGGCTGACCCGCATCGCGGTCAACGTCTGCCGGGATATGCAGCGCAGCGCCTGGTGGCGCCATGTGGATAGAAAAGTCACCCTGGAAAGCCTGCCTGAGCCGTCAGATCCCCCCGAGACGCCTGACCCCACCGTGATGGGGGAGATCATGGCGCTGTCCACCCGGCACCGGGAAGTGATTCTCCTTCGCTACTATCAGGAGATGGAGATCGCGGACATTGCGACAGCGCTGTCCATCCCTGAGGGAACGGTGAAGTCACGCCTCGGCCGCGCCCGGGAAAAATTGGCTAAAAAGCTTGAAAGGTGGTATTTCGATGAAGAGTAACGTGAAGCCCATTCTCGACAGCCAGCTTTCAGGGCTGGACTGGACGCCGGAGGAGACCATGAACATGCTCCGGCAGATGAGAGGAGAAAACCAGGTGAAAAAGAAACTATCATTGGCCCTTGTGCTGGCCTTGGCCATGGTGCTGTTGGCGGTGTCGGCCCTGGCTGTCACGCTGTGGAAGAGCTACTACCACAAAATTGCCCAGAACGAAGGCGATATCGGCTATTTTGATAGCTGGAGCGGGGAAAAAAGGGCGGAATTTGTGCTGGCGATGCAGGCGGAGGGCATTGAATTTGACAAAGATTCAATAAACAAATTGGCAAGCAAGCATACCACCGATGCCGACAAGAAGACGATCGCCACCGGCCTGATTCTGGACAAATATCCCGGCATGCGGGAGGACACCATCACCGCCATCTCCATCCTGGAGGCGGAAAAAGGCCCCCTGCCCGACTGGAGCATGGAGGACAAGGCTGCTTATACCCAAATGCTGGTGAAAACCAAGACCTTGGGGCATGACGAAGAGATGTACTGGCTACCGGGGGAGGGGGACATCTCCCAGGAAGAAGCCCTTGAAATTACCAATAAAGCCATTAAAAAGGAGTTTGGAGAAACCGATGAAGGCCTCAAAGCCATGACGCTGTATATAGAGCTGCGCAGCTACGCCGATCAGAAGGATCACCGCACCTGGCATATATTCTACATGCGCAAGGGTGCAGGGGTCTATGATGAGCCAAGCCAGTACAGCGTGTGGATCAAGGCTGAGAATGGCGAGGTGGAATCCGTGAGCTCCCCGGCCCGGCAGGCGGAGGAAGCGAAGAAAAACGCAGCGCCGGAGCATATCTCCCAGATGTGGGATGACGTCATTGTGGCCTTCCGGGAGGCGGAGCCCTATGCGCTTGATAGCCTGATGACATTGCGGGCCGAATGGACGGATCAATTTGCTGAGATGAAACAGCACACCACGCACTGGGGCGGCATGTATGACATCATCAAAAACCTGATAGAACAGGACATCCGCATGCCGGAGGAAGGCGCCATATCTGCTAAACAAGCCTGGGAAAAGGCGGAGGCCGCCGTGCTGGCGCTGCCCGGGTGGACCCAGGAAAAACTGGACATGTTTGGCCGCTTAGCTGAGGTGTACTACTTTTCCAAGGAGCTGGATAAACCGGTATACCATCTGTTCTACGCACAGAAACGGCACTACTGGCCGGAGTTTGACGGGAAGCCCTCTGATACCTACGAGAAAGATTACCTATTGCCTCTTTATGCCCTGTATGGTGGGGACAGCACAGCAGTTCCGCACTATGCCGCCATCAGGCTTGACGCCAAAACCGGTGAACTAACAGAAGCACCCGTGGTGGGACAATATCAAAAAGGTGTTCCCATTGTGCCGGAGTTTGAGTTAATTCGTTAACCCCTCTTAGAACACATACATTCACTTAGTATTTGGTGTTCTTTAGGGGTTTGGGGGTCTTTCTCAAAAGAAAGACCCCCAATTGATGCTCTTCCCGTTCTCCCTTACGCCTTCACCCACACGCTGAGGCTTCCCGCCTTGCAGGGGAAGTCCGCCCAGCCGCCCTCATCCAGGGTGATGGGATCGGGGAAGGCGCCGGTCATCTCCCGCCAGGTGGTGTTTGCGTTGAGATCACCCAGGGTCATGCGTTTAAAGGTGTCGTCCCCATTGGTGATCACACAGGCCAGGCCGCTGTTCTCATGGGCTTCATCGCCCAGGCGCACCCAGCCGATGGTGTTGGGGTGGTCAAAATAGTCCACCTGCTCGCCATAGGCGTGGTGCAGGCGGGCGACAAGCAGCTTATCCAGGATGTCTTGCTTGCCGGGAATGGGGTGCTCACCGCCGATGCCGTAGTAATCGCCATAAAACACGCAGGGATAGCCGTCCTGACGCAGGAGGATGAGGGCATAGGCAAGGGGCTTGAACCAATCCTGTACCCAGCTTTGCAGCGCCTGGCCGGGCTGTGAATCATGGTTGTCCACAAAGGTGGCGCAGGAAAGGACGTGGCGGGCGATGAGGGTGCCGTCAAAGATGGTGCGCAGGTCAAAATCCTTGCCCCTGTCCGCTGCCTCCACAAAGCGGAAGTGCAGCGCCACATCAAACAGCGCCATGAGTCCCTCGGTTTTTTTGAGGTAGTCGCTCAAAATGTCATCATCGGCATGCCAGTATTCGCCCACAAAGTAAAGGGGCTTGGGGGCGTTTAAGCGCACATGGCGTACAAACACCTCCATGAAGTTGGCGTCAATATGCTTGATGGCGTCCATGCGCAGGCCGTCCAGGTCCAGTTCCTTCACCACCCACTCGCCCCAGCGCAGGGTCTCGTCGATGACATCCTTGTTGCGGTAGTCAATGTTGGCAAACATCAGGTAGTCGAAATTGCCGTGCTCATCGCTGACGTTTTCCGAGAAGCCCTTGTTTTCGCCCAGGATGCGGTAGATGCCCATTTCGCCTGTGCGCTGGTCAAAGTTGATGCCGTTGAAGTGATGGAAGTTCCACTGGAAGGGGGAATACTTGCCCTGCCTGCCGGGGAAGGTGAACCTGGTCCAGCCCTCGGCGTCAAAGGGCTCGCTGATCACCTCCTGGCGGTTGTCCGGGTTAACCGTCACCACCTGGAAAACCTCAGACTCATCAGCACCCGCTTTGTGGTTGAGCACAGCGTCGCCATAGGCCTGGATGCCGTGGCGGTGCAGGGCATCAATGGCGGCCTTCAGCTCGTCTTTGGTGCCGTATTTGGTGCGCACAGAACCCTTCTGGTCAAATTCACCCAGGTCATACAGGTCATAGATGCCGTAGCCCACGTCGTTGGTGCCGGTGGCCTTGCAGAAGGGAGGCATCCATATGCCGCCCACCCCGAGGCTTTTCAAGTGCTCAGCCGAATCCCTCAGCCGGTTCCAGTGCTGTCCGTCATCGGGGAGGAACCATTCAAAGTATTGCATCATTACCTGGTTATCGGCTTGATGCTCCCGGGGGGTGACAGGGTTTGACAGCGGCAAGCCCCGCTCCTGGGCGGTCTCCTCGATTTTTGTCTTCAGCGCCGCTTCCTGATCCTCCGGCAGCGTGTCCCACACTTGTTGATGCAGCAGGGCAGACAGCTCCTGATCCGGTCCCTGCGCTTGATTTTTCTTTCGTGGCATGGTGATACCTCCTGTTTGTCCCAAATGGGACAATTAATTATAACCGAAATGCCTGAAAGACTCCAATTCATTGATGAATTTGCTGTAAAAAATGGGAAAGATTTCAGCCGCTGAGACCGGCTGCCCGTCAATGGGGCGTCAATGGGGAGTGTTCTGTTGACATCAAGCAGGAAACCGCTACAATGAATACGCTTAATATGGAAAGGATGATACCCCTATATGAACATTGCTGCAACAAGCCGACAGGCGATTCTCGCGCAGGGCCGCAAGCTGGTGATGGAAAATGGAATTTCAGCCATCAGCATGCGCAGCGTGGCCCAGGCCTGCGGGGTGGCGGTGGGGACGATCTATAACTACTTTCCATCAAAGACCGAGCTGATTGCAGGCACCGTTGAAAGCGTATGGAACGACATTTTCCGAACGACTGAGGAAGCGGAGCGCTTGGACCGCTTTACGGATGCGGTGCAGTGGGTGTTTGACAGGCTTTGCCAAAGCCGGGTCACTTATCCCGGGTTTTTTACGCTCCACGCCATGAGCTTCGCCCCGCCGGACAAATCCGGAGGCCGCCAGATGATGCTGGATTATTTTGGCAGAATCAAAAAATATTTGCTGGAAATCCTGGAACGGGATGAAGCGATCAAGCCCGGCACCTTTGGCGAGGGTTTCAGCCCCCAAAGCATGATTGACCTGGTGTTTGCGACGGTGGTTTCGCTCACCCTCAGGCAGGAGGACGACATCCAGCCTCTGATCGGGCTGCTGCGCCGCGCGCTTTACTGACCCCCAAATATCAGTTTACAAAACAGAATAACAGGCTTGACAGGCATGGCTTTATCGCTATAATGAACGATGTTCATGTTTGGTAAACGCCTCCAATTTTTGCGGCTTTGCCAAGCATGCGGTGCTAAAATCGAAGGCGATGCGCGTGCAAAAAAAGGATGCACGAAAAATTGCGGAGGAGTGGGAAAAGGCCATGATACAAGGGATTTTTGAGACACTGTTTGACGTCTGTTACTTGACGGTTGTGACTTTGCTGGGCATCCTGATGATCAAGAACCATCGGAAGAACAAGCAATACCTGCTGTTTGGGGTGATGGCGGTGACCCTTGGCGCCGGTGATGCCTTTCATCTGGTGCCGCGAGCCTATGCGCTGCTCACAACAGGCCTGGAAAACCATACGGCAGCGCTGGGGACGGGCAAGTTCATCACCTCCATCACCATGACGGTGTTCTATGTTCTGCTCTACCATGTTTGGCGGGAGCGCTACCAGGTGAAAAATCAGCTTGGTTTGAGCGCGGCTGTGTATGGGCTGGCCATGGTGCGCATTGCGCTTTGCCTTTTTCCGCAGAACGCGTGGACCTCTCCTGCCCCGCCGCTGTCCTGGGCGATTCTGCGCAACATCCCCTTTGCTGCGCTGGGCGTGATCACCATCCTTCTGTTTTACAGGAGTGCCAGGGAGCGGGAAGACACCGCTTTCCGGTGGATGTGGCTGACCATTGTGCTGAGCTTTGCTTTTTATATCCCCGTGGTGCTGTTTGCGGACGCATTTCCCCTTGTGGGGATTCTGATGATTCCAAAGACCATCGCCTATGTGTGGACGGTGGTGATTGGTTATCGTGATATGATAGAAACACAAAAGGAGCAAAATCATGAAAAAGCTGATTAACCGGGCGTTTATCTACGCTATGCTGGGCTTGGCAGCAGGCGTCTTCTACCGCGAGTTTACCAAGTGGAACGGTTTCACCGGGCGAACCGCGCTGGCCTTCATGCACCCGCACTTGCTGGTCATGGGGGCGCTGTTGTGCCTGATTCTGGCGCTGTTCACCCGCCATCTGCCGCTGCTTGAGGACAAGCGCTTTGGTTCTTTTCTCCGGCTGCATGACATTGCCTTGCCGGCGATGACGCTGATGCTGGGCGTGCGCGGGGTGATGCAGGTGCTGAAAACAGACCTGTCCCCGGGGCTTGATGCCGCGGTTTCGGGCCTAGCTGGCCTGACCCATATTCTGCTGGGGCTGGCGCTGGTGTTTGTGTTTATCGCGCTTCGGAAAGTCGTGGGCACGCTAAGTGATGTCCCCCAGGGTAATATGGCAAAAGGCAATTAAATCCTGAGGATCAAGCTTTAGCTGCACGCCCCGTTTGCCGGCGTTCACCAGCACCTGGGGCTGGGATGCCAGGCTGCTGTCTGCGCAGACGGGGAAGTTCTTCTTCATCCCGATGGGGGAGCAGCCCCCGCGCATGTAACCGGTGAGGGGCAGCAGCTCCTTCACATGCACCGGTTCCACCCGCTTTTCGCCGCACAGCACGGCCAGTTTTTTGAGATCAAGCGTGGCCGCTACGGGCAGCAGGCAGACGATGATGGGCTGCTTGCTGCCGCGCAGCACCAGGGTTTTAAACACCATCTCCGGGTCAACGCCCAGGCGCTGTGCGGCGGTGACGCCAGAGAGGTCATCCTCGTCATATTCATAGGCCAGCACTTCATAGGACACATGCGCCTGCTCAAGCAGGCGCATGGCGTTTGTTTTGGCTTGCGGCATGGTTACTTTTCCGCTTCCCAGCTGGGGGAAAGGGAGCGGCTGGCCGCCTCCTGACACAGGGCCTTGATGAGTTCCCCGTGGCTGACGCCGTTGATGGTGGCTCCCTGGCGGGTGCGCACGGACACCGTGCCCTCCTCGGCCTCCCGGTCACCGATCACCAGCATGTAGGGGATTTTCATCATCTGGGCTTCCCGCACCTTAAAGCCGATTTTCTCGTTGCGCAGGTCAAGTTCAACCCGAAGCCCAGCATCGTCCATTTTATGCTGAAGGGCCTTTGCCGCCTCGTTCGCCCGGTCAGTGATGGTGAGGATTTTGGCCTGCACCGGGGCCAGCCACAGGGGGAAGGCGCCGCCAAAGTGCTCTGTGAGGATGCCGATGAAGCGCTCCATGGAGCCCAGCACCGTGCGGTGGATCATGACAGGGCGGTGTTTTTCGCCGTCCGGGCCCACATACTCCATATCAAAGCGCTCAGGCAGGTTCATGTCCAGCTGCAGCGTCCCGCACTGCCAGCTGCGGCCCAGGCTGTCCTGCAGGTGGAAGTCAATTTTGGGGCCGTAGAAGGCACCATCGCCTTCATTGATCGTGTAGGGCACAGCCAGCTCATCCAAGGCGTCTTTGAGGGCATTGGTGGACAGCTCCCACATCTCGTCGGTGCCGATGGTGTTCTCCTCCGGCCGGGTGGACAGCTCCACCTTGTACTTGAAGCCAAAGTCCTTGTACACCTGGTCGGTGAGCTGATAGACGCCGATGATCTCGTCCTTGATCTGGTCGGGGGTCATGTACAGGTGGGCATCATCCTGGGTGAAGCAGCGCACCCGCATCAACCCGTGAAGAGCACCTGATTTTTCATGCCGGTGCACCAGGCCCAGCTCGCCCACCCGCACTGGCAGGTCCCGGTAGCTCCACAGGCGGCGCTTATAGGCCAGGATGCCGCCGGGGCAGTTCATGGGCTTGATGGCATAGTCCTCATCATCAATTTTAAGCGTATACATGTTATCCCGGTAGTTTTCCCAGTGGCCGCTCTGCTCCCACAGCGTGCGGGAGAGGATGACCGGTGTCTTGATCTCTTCATACCCTGCCTTGCGGTGGATCTCCCGCCAATAGTTTTCCAGGGTGTTGCGCAGCACCATGCCCTTGGCATAGAAGAAGGGGAAGCCGGGGCCTGCCTCCATCAGGTCAAACAGGTCCAGTTCCCGGCCCAGCTTGCGGTGGTCGCGCTTTTTAGCCTCCTCGATCTGCTTGAGGTAGGCCTCCAGGTCTTCCTTGTTGGTAAAAGCGGTGCCGTAGACACGCTGGAGCATCTTGTTTTTTTCGCTCCCCCGCCAGTAGGCGCCGGCGAGGCTGGTGAGCTTGAAGGCCTTGATGCGCCCGGTAGAGGGCAGGTGAGGGCCCGCGCACAGGTCGACAAAGTCGCCCTGGCGGTAGAAGGACAGCTCGGTATCCTCCGGCAGGTCGTTGATCAGCTCCACCTTGTAAGGCTCCCCGCGCTCCTGCATAAAGGCGATGGCCTCGTCCCGCGGCAGGGTGAAGCGCTCCTCCCGGTCATTTTTCTTGATGATGCGCTGCATTTCCTTTTCGATGCGGGGAAGGTCCTCAGGGGTGAGGACCTCCTTCATGTCAAAGTCATAGTAAAAGCCGTTGTCAATGGCGGGGCCGATGGCGAGCTGGGTGCCCGGAAACAGGTTTTTGACAGCACTTGCCATCACGTGGCTGGCCGTGTGGCGCAGCACGTGGCGGGCATCGTCATCCTCAAAGCCGATGGGGGACAGCTCGCCGCTTTCGTTTAGCGGCTGCATGAGTTCAACCAGTTCGCCATTGAGGCGCGCGGCGATGGCGGCCTTGCTGGCGGACGGGTCCAGCTCTCTGAAAATATCCAGCGCGTTTGTGCCCTGATCAAATTCCTTTTGTTTATCATTGACGGTGATCAGCATCGGTCTCTCCTCCTAAAATAAAACACATCCAGCCCCCATCGGGACGGATGTTTCTCTCCGCGGTTCCACCCGCATTGCCGGTTGCCCGGCCGCTTCGTGATGCTGTATCGCGCATCCCGCGTCCATGTCCGGGGGCGGTGCCTGCCGGGATCCTGCCCGGCGCGCTCTCAGCCCTGGCGCGCCTCTCTTGGGGGCGGTATCCCGCGGTGTGATCCCCATCAACCACGGATGGGAGGAGTATACCCCCTCAGGATAAGGGCGTCAAGGGCTAATCCGCGTTGTGCTTTGCCAGCTTCTCCTGCGCCCGTTTCATGAACCGGTCGTTGTCAATGATATAGCGCTCATGCTGGCCCTCGCCGATGAGGCCATCCGGGTCATAGGCGCGCACAGCAAACAGCAGGTGTTTCCCTTCCACTTCAAGCAACTCACACTCGCAGCGCACCTGAAGGCCCACCGGGGTGGCGGCCAGGTGGCGCACATTGACCAGGGTGCCCACACTGCCCTGGCCCTCTTCCAGATGGGGCTGGATGGCATCCCGGGCGCAGCGCTCCATGAGCGCGATCATGGAAGGGGTGCTGAACACCCACAGACCCCCGCTGCCCACTGCGGCTGCCGTCTGTCGCTCCTCAACGCTGATCACAACGCTGTGCTTAAGTCCCGCTTCCAACATGGCCTGTGCCTCCTTGATATTCTGCAGACATGATACCACATTAATCCGTGCCGCGCTTTGCAGATTTCCTTTGCCGTGGTATACTCCCTTGAGGGAAGGGGGTGTGTTTTGGTGCGCAGCATGACCGGCTACGGACGGGGCCAATCGGCCAGCGGAGGGCAGTTGATCTCCGCTGAAATCAAAACGGTGAACCACCGTTTTCTGGATTTGTCCATCAGGCTGCCCAAGACCTTGGCGGCGCTGGAGATTCCGCTGCGAAAGCGGCTTTCAGCCAGCTTTGACAGGGGTTCTGTGACACTGACCATCACCCATGACGCGGGCGGCACTCAGGCTGCGTTGGTGAGCGCCAACCTGCCCCTGGCCCATGAGTATTTTGAGGCCGCCCAGCAGGTGGCAGAAGCCGTGAACCTCAAGGGCTCCATCAAGCTCAACACCCTGCTGTCACTGCCCGAGGTGCTGAACCTGGTGCCCTTGGCGGCGGAGCCGGAAGCCATGATGGAGGCGGTGGAGGAGGCGCTCGACGCCGCCTGCCAGGCCGCCCTGAACGACCGGGAGCGGGAGGGCGAGCAGCTCAAGGTGGTGCTGTGGGAGCAGCTGGGGGAGCTTAAGGACACTGCCCAGACCCTCCAGACCGAAGCGCCCGCGCAGCCTGCACAGGCTTATGAGAAGCTGGTGAAGCGCCTGAGCACGATGCCGGACCTCATGGTGGAGCCTCAGCGCCTGGCCCAGGAGGTGGCGCTGTTTGCGGACAAATGCGACATCACCGAGGAGATCACAAGGCTTTTGGCCCACTGTGACCAGATGGCGCAGCTGCTTGAGGCCACGGGCCCCGTGGGCCGGGAGATGGACTTCCTGGCCCAGGAGATGCACCGGGAGTCCAACACCATCTGCTCCAAATCCGCCTCCCTGCCGGTGACCCGGCTGGGGCTGAAATGCAAGGCTGCGGCGGAAAAACTGCGCGAGCAGATCCAAAACGTAGAATGAGAAAATCACTTCAGGAGAGTGGGATGAAAGAAAAGCGCCGTGGTATGCTGATCATTATTTCCGGGCCATCGGGCACGGGGAAAGGCACCCTGTGTGAGCGGCTGATCCAGCAGGATGGGCACATCGCCTTTTCTGTCAGCGCCACCACCCGGGAACCCCGGGAGGGGGAGGTGGATGGGGTGCACTATCACTTCATGACCGAGGCGGCCTTTGATGAGCTGCTGGCAAAGGACGCCTTTCTGGAGTATGCCACCGTGCATGACCACCGCTATGGCACCCTGCGCGGGCCTGTTGAAGAGGCGCTGAAAGCCGGGGAGGACATCCTGCTGGATGTGGACTCCCAGGGGGCGATGGGTGTGATGGGGAAAATGGAACATACCGTGTCCATCTTCATCCTGCCGCCCAGTTTCCAGGCCTTGAGGCAGCGCCTGCACACCCGCAACACCGATGACGACCGGGAGATTGAAAAACGTCTGCGCAACGCCCGGGCTGAGATCAAGCAATGCCCGCACTATGACTACGCGCTGGTCAACGATGACCTGGACGTCGCGTTTTCCAGGCTCACCTGCATCATCATGGCAGAGCGCCAGCGCACGCTGCGCTATCTGCCGGAGATCGCCGAGGAGCTGCCCAAGCCCAACCGATAATTTTGGAGGAGTAGATACAGATATGGCCATCAACGAACCAGGCATCCAGACCCTGATAGAGCGCGCGGACAGCGCCTACACCCTTGTCACCATGGTATCAAAGCGCTCCCGTCAGCTAATTGACGGCGCCCAGCCGCTGCTGGAGCGGGAGGGGCAAAAGCCCATCGCCATCGCCATTGAGGAGATAGACCGGGGTTTGGTCACCTTCCACCGCAATCTGGAGGATGAGGACTGATATGCTGCCCCTGTCCGGCAAGACCGTCCTGGTGGGCATCACCGGGGGCATCGCGGCCTACAAGGCCTGTGAGCTGGTATCCCGGCTAAAAAAGCTGGGGGCTGCAGTGCATGTGATCATGACGGAAAGCGCCTGCAAGCTGGTACAGCCGGTGACGCTTCAGGTGCTCTCCCAAAACCCGGTGGCGCTGGACACCTTCCAGGCGGAAGACGCGAGGGAGGTGAACCACATCGCTCTGGCCAAGGCGGCAGACCTGGTGGTCATCGCCCCCGCCAGCGCCAATGTGATCGCGAAGCTGGCCCATGGCATAGCGGATGATATGCTGACCACCACGCTGCTGGCCACCACAGCAAAGCTGCTGATTGCCCCTGCGATGAACACCCACATGTATCAGCATCCCGCCACCCAGGAAAACCTGGGGAAGCTGGTTTCCCGGGGCGCCATGACCATCGGCCCTGATGGGGGCTGGCTGGCCTGTGGGGACGTGGGGCCCGGGCGCATGAGCGAGCCTGAGGCCATCGCGGCGGAATGTCTGCGGCTTCTGGCAGGCAAACAGGACCTGGCGGGCAAGAAGGTGCTGGTCACCGCCGGCCCTACCCGGGAAGCGCTCGACCCGGTGCGCTATATCACCAACCATTCCTCAGGCAAGATGGGCTATGCTCTGGCCCAGGCTGCCATCGCCCGGGGGGCTGTGGTCACCCTGGTGTCCGGTCCGGTGGCGCTGCCGCCGGTGCCAGGCGCTGAGATGGTGCATGTAACCACCACTCAGGATCTGTTTGAGGCCATGAGCCGGCTGGCCCCGGCGCAGGATGCGGTGATCCAGGCGGCAGCGCCGGCTGACTATCAGGCCGCTGAAGTGGCTGGCCAGAAGCTGAAAAAGCAGGGCGATCAGGGCCTCACGCTGCACCTGCTACCCACCCGGGACGTGGCGCGGGCCATCGGGGAGCACAAAAAGCCGGGGCAGGTCTTTGTGGGGTTTGCGGCGGAGACCGAAAACCTGATTGACAACGCCAAAAAAAAGCTGATAAGCAAAGGCCTTGACTTGATCGTGCTGAACGATGTGACCCAGCCCGGCGCCGGATTTGGCGTTGACACAAACATCGCCACCATTGTCAGGCCCCAGTCAGTGACCAAGCTGCCCAAGATGACAAAACGGGAGCTGGCAGACCGGATCCTGGACGAGGTGAAGGCGCTGGGAACAGGGGAATAGCCATGCCCCAGGCGGGGCGCTATGCCCAGGTGATTGTTGATATCGCGGTGTCTGACACCGACCGTGTGTACACCTACCGGGTGCCGGAGGGGATGACGTTGGTGCCGGGTACCCGGGTATCGGTGCCCTTTGGTCACCGGGAGCTGGAGGGCTATGTGCTGGCCCTCAGCGATGAAACCGACTTGGCGCAGGAGCGCATCAAGCCAGTGACCTCAGCGCTTGAGGACTATCCCGCTCTCCTGCCGGAGCTGATGGAGCTGGCGCAGGAGATTAGCCGGGAGCGGCATTGCCCCCTGGCGCTGGCGCTGCGGCTGATGTTGCCCGCTGAGATGCGCACCGGGCGCGTGCGGGTGAAAACACAGCTGGCGGCAAAACTTGCGATCGCGCCTGACGCGGTGGCGCAGGCGATCAAGGCCGAAACCCGTTCGCCCAAGCGCAGGCTGTTGCTGCAGCTGCTCTCCGACGGCCTTTCACACCCGGTTTCAGAGCTGAAAGCCCTGGTGAGGGATCCGCTGCCAGCCCTGCGGGCGCTGGAAGAAAAGGGCCTGGTGGCTGTGTCTGATCAGGAGGTGCTGCGCCAGCCCCTGCCCAGCGTGTCGTTGCAGGAGCCGGAGCCGGTGCTGACCGCCGGGCAGGAGGAAGCGCTGGGCGAGATACTGCCCGCCATCAAGCGGGGCAGCGGCGCTTTTTTGCTCCATGGGGTGACGGGCTCCGGCAAGACCGAGGTCTACATCCGCGCTGTCAAGGCCTGCTTGAAAAGCGGCAAGGGCGCCATCGTGCTGATCCCGGAGATCGTGCTCACACCACAGATGGTGAGCTGGTTCAGGGGCCGGTTCGGGGATGTGGCGGCGGTGATGCACTCCCGCCTGTCAGCTGGCGAACGCTTTGACGAGTGGCGCAGGGTGCGCCGGGCTGAGGCCCGGGTGGTGATCGGGGCCAGGAGCGCGGTGTTTGCGCCAGTGGAACGCCTGGGGCTGGTTGTGGTGGATGAGGAGCATGAACCCAGCTACCAGGCGGAAAATGCCCCGGCCTATGACGCCCGGGACATGGCGCTCCAAAGGGCCCGGCGGGAGGGCGCGGTGGTGATCCTGGCCAGCGCCACGCCCAGCATTCTCTCTTTCGCCAAGGCCAGCCGAGGAGACTATATGCTCCTTGAAATGCCCGACCGGGTGGGTGTGAGCGCACTTCCCCAGGTGACCCTGGTTGACATGCGGGAGGAGCTGCGGCTGGGCAACCGCAGCATGTTTTCAGCACTTCTGCAGGAACGGCTGGACGCCTGCATGGCTTCTGGCCAACAGGCGATGATCTTCCTGAATCGCCGGGGCTATGCGCCTGGGGTGCTGTGCCGAAAATGCGGCCATGTGGTGCCCTGCCCCCAGTGCGATGTGAAGATGACCTACCACCAGCAAGACGGGCTGATGCGCTGCCATTACTGCGGGCTCACCCAGGCGCTGCCTGACAGCTGCCCCGTTTGCCATAGCCGGTTTATCAAGCCCTTTGGCATTGGCACCCAGAAGGTGGAGGAGGAGCTGCGCAGGCGCTACCCGGAGGTGGAGATCGTGCGGCTGGATCTGGACACCACCACTGGCAAGGATGCCCATCGGGCGCTTTTGGACCGCTTCCGCTCTGGCCAGGCCCGCATCATGGTGGGCACCCAGATGATCGCCAAGGGGCTGGATTTTCCCCAGGTGACGCTGGTGGGGGCGGTGCTGGCGGATCTGTCGCTGAACCTGCCGGACTACCGCTCGGAGGAGCGCACCTTCCAACTGCTCACCCAGGTGGCGGGCCGGGCAGGCCGTGCTAACCGGCCCGGGGAAGTGATCATCCAGACCTATAAGCCAGAGCACTTCGCCATCCAGGCCGCGGCCCAGCAGGACTACCGCGCCTTTTTCAACCAGGAGTTTTCAAGGCGCAGACAGAAGCTCTACCCACCCTTCACGATGCTGGTGCGGCTGCTGGTTGAGGCCAGGCAGGAGCGTCAGGCCCGGGAGGTCTCGGGCAAGCTGTATGCCCGGGTGACCCAGATGCTGGCGGACAACCCGCGGCTCAAGCGCCGGGTGATTTTCGCCCGGGAGGATGAATCGCCCATCAAGCGCATCGCGGGGCTCTCCCGCGCGCAGGTGTTTATGAAGCTGCTGGTGCACCCGGAAAGCGATGAAGTGCTGCAGTTTTTGAAAGACTTATCAGAAGAACCCTGGCCCTGCCGGGTAAACTTAGAAGTAAACCCGGCCAGCATGGCCTGAGACGACGGAGGAAGACAAGCAGACATGTCCAGGAAAAAGATTTTTACCATCGGCGCCCAGGAGCTCAGGGGAAAAAGCCGCCCCATCACCAGGTTTGACACCCGCCTGGCGCTAATCCTGCGCGATATGGCGGATACCATGTATGAAGCCAACGGCGTGGGGCTGGCTGCCCCCCAGGTGGGCATCCTGCGCCGCCTGGTGGTGATTGATGTGGGGGAAGGGCTGATGGAGCTGGTGAACCCTGAGATCATAGCCGCAGAGGGCGAGTGCGGCATGGTGGAGGGGTGCCTGAGCGTGCCTGGCCGCCGCGGCTTTGTGACCCGCAGCGAAAAGGTGACCCTCAAAGCCCAGGACAAGACTGGAAAACCCTTTGAAGTGGTGGCGGACGGCCTCCTGGCACGTGCCATCCAGCATGAGATTGACCATCTTGACGGCATCCTGTATGTGGACAAGATGGACCACGAGGTATTTGAGGATGATGAAGAGGAGGAGGCCCCTGTGGCGGAGCTTCCCGCCAGGCGGCGCGCCCGGCGCCGGGTGGGCTGATGCGCATCGTCTTCATGGGCACCCCGGACTATGCCGCCGCCTCCCTCCAGGCGCTGCTTGACGCGGGATATGAGGTGGTGGGTGTCTTCACCCAGCCGGACAAGCCCAAGGGCCGGAGCGGCAAGGTGATCGCCCCGCCGGTGAAAACGCTGGCACAGCAGCACGGCATCCCGGTCTATCAGCCCCGGCGCATTCGCGGCGAAGGGGTGGAGACCCTGCGCGCCCTGGCGCCAGACCTGTGTGTGACAGCGGCCTTTGGCCAGATACTGTCCCAGGAGATTCTGGATATCCCCCGCCTGGGCACCGTCAATGTGCATGCTTCGCTATTGCCCGGATACCGGGGTTCTTCCCCGGTGCACTGGGCGATCATCAACGGGGAATCAAAGACCGGCATCACCACCATGATGACAGACGCCGGCATCGATACCGGGGACATTCTGCTGCAGGCGGAAACCCGCATCCTGCCCGGAGAAACCGCAGGGGAGCTGATCCAGCGGCTGGCAGCCATCGGTGCAGAGCTGCTGATTGATACGGTAAAGGCGATGGAAAAGGGCAATTGCCCCCGCGCACCGCAGGATGAAAGCCAGATGAGCTACTACCCCCTGCTGACCCGGGAGCTGGGCAGAATAGACTGGCGTGCCCCGGCACGGGAGATCGTGAACCGTATCCACGGGCTTAACCCCTGGCCTTCAGCCTTTAGCGCTTCCCCCTGGGGGCAGTTGAAGCTGCACCGGGCGGAGGAGACGGCAGGCAGCGGCATGCCGGGTGAAATCCTGCTGGCCAGCCCCAAGGAGGGCCTGGTGATAGCAGGCGGTGAGGGCGCGGTGCGGATCATCTCCATGCAGGCGCCAGGCGGCAAGGCCATGGCGCCGGAGGATTTTCTCAGGGGACATCCCCTGCCCGCGGGTGCCGGGCATATGAACGGAGAAGCGTGATGGACGGACAGGACAGGCGGAAACCCAGGTATGGCAAGCCCGCAGACGGCAAGCCTTTTGCGAAGCGCGCCCCGGAGGGGCAGCGCCCTGCCCGCGGCGGCCCCTATGGCAAGCCGGCGGGAGAGCGCCCTGCGCGCAGTGGCCCCTATGGCAAGCCAGCGGGAGAGCGCCCTGCGCGCAGTGGCCCTTACGGTAAGCCAGTGGGTGAGGGGAGACCAGCCTTCCGGCGCCAACCAGGGCCGATGAGCCCACGGCCAGTTCCGCCGCGCCCTGCCGCGCCCATCCTGTCGCCTGACGCCAGGCGATCAGCGCTGCTTGTCTTAAACCGGGTGCTGATTGACGAGGGCTTTGCGTCGCTGTCGCTGGATGAGCAGTTCCAGCAGGCCACCCTCAGCCCCCGGGATAAGCGGCTGGCTACAGCCCTGGTGTATACAACCCTTGAAAACCTGCTAAAGCTGGACTTTGCGCTGGACCGGTTCCTCAAGGACCGGACGGAGCTTGATCCCCGGGTGCTGAACCTGTTGCGCATGAGCGCCTGCCAGCTGCTGCTGATGGACCGGGTGCCGGATTTTGCCGCGGTGAACGAGGCGGTAAACCTGACCCGGGGAATGGGGCTTGAGGCGATGACGGGGCTGGTCAACGGCGTGCTGCGCTCGCTGGTGAGGGAGAAGGACAACATCCCCTGGCCCCAGGAGGGTGACCCGGATTACCTAAGCATCACCTACTCCATCCCCGCCTGGCTGATAGAGCGCATTACGGCGGGCTACGGGGAGGAGACCGCGCGGCAGATCGTGGCCTTCCGGAAATCCCAGCACGCCATTACCATCCGGCGCAACACCCTGCGCCTTTCCCAAAAGGAATTTGATGAAGTCCTGGGGAAAAAGGTCTGGCAGCTGTCCCCCGGCCTTCTGCCTGATGTCCACCATGTCTCAGGTGCCGCTTCCATCGCCCGGGACATCCACTTTCTGGAGGGGGCCTTCTCCATCCAGGGGGAGGGCAGCATGATGGCGGCCCTGGCCGTGGCGCCGGGCATAGGCGCCCGGGTGCTTGACGCCTGCGCCGCACCCGGCGGCAAAACCTGCCTGATGGCTGAGATGATGCAGAACACCGGGCGCATCCACGCCTGGGATGTGCATGAGCACCGCATCAAGCTGCTGGAAGCGCAGCTGGAGCGTCTGCGCATCTACAACGTGCGCCCGGCAGTGCGGGATGCCAGCGTGCACCAGGAGCGCTTTGACGGCGAGATGGACGCGGTATTGATCGACGCCCCCTGCTCCGGCACCGGCGTGATGGCGGAAAAGCCCGATGTGAAATACCGCCTCACCCCGGAAGGTCTGGCGGCGCTGCAAGACATCCAACATCGGCTGCTTGATGCCTGCGCGCCTTATGTGAAGTCAGGCGGCACCCTGGTCTATGCCACCTGCAGCCTGCTGCCTGAGGAGAACAGCCAGCAGATCGAGCGCTTCCTGCGTGAGCACCCGGAGTTCAGCCTGGACCGGCTGCCAGAGAGCATTCCTGAAAGCTTCCGGGCCCACTCAGGGGCCCAGGGGCTTCAGCTGCTGCCCCACCGGGATGGGGTGGAGGGCTTCTTCATCGCCCGGATGAAAAAGGCATGAGCGAAAAGCTGCTGCTGCCGGGGCTTACATTTCCTGATCTGGAAGCCCTGGTGAAGGATCTGGGTGAGCCGGCATACCGCGCCCGGCAGGTGAACGACTGGCTCAAAAAGGGCAGTGGCTTTGAGGACATGGGAAACCTGCCCAAGGCTTTTCTGGAAAAACTGGCGGGGCGCGCCATCGCCCAGCCGGTGCAGATTGCCAGCCGCCAGGTATCTGCCATGGATGGCACGGAGAAATACCTGTTCTCCATGTTGGACGGCCACTGTGTGGAAGGGGTGCTGATGCGCTATCGCTATGGCCTCACCCTGTGCCTGTCCACTCAGGTGGGTTGCCGGATGGGCTGCGCCTTTTGCGCCAGCACTCTGGAGGGCAAGCTGCGGGACCTGAAAGCCGGGGAGATGGTGGGCATGGCGCTGGTTGTGAACCGTTTGTGCGGGGAAGAGCGGGTGCACAACATCGTGCTGATGGGCAGTGGTGAGCCGCTGGACAACTACGATGAGGTTGTGCGCTTTCTGAGAATCATCTCCTCCCCGGACAGCCTGAACATCGGCATCCGGCGCATCTCGCTGTCCACCTGTGGGCTGCCCCAAAAGATGCGGCAGCTGGCCCGGGAGGGGCTGCCGGTCACCCTGTCGGTATCCCTTCACGCGCCCAATGATGATGTCCGGCGGCAGATCATGCCGGTGGCAAAGAGCGTTTCCATGGAGGAACTGCTTGGGGCCTGCCGGGATTATGCTCAAATGACCGGGCGGCGGGTGGTGTTTGAGTATGCGCTGATCAAAGGGGTCAACGCCTCCCCGGAGCACGCCCGGGAGCTGGCCGGCCGGCTGCGGGGCATGCTCTGCCATGTGAATCTGATTCCGCTAAATGATGTGCCGGAGCGGAACCTGAGGGCCGCAAGCCCGGGGGAGATCAATGCCTTTCGCCAGACGCTTGAGGGCTCCGGCATCTCCGCCACCATAAGAAGGGAGATGGGGGCTGATATCTCCGGCGCCTGCGGGCAGCTGCGCGCCCAGTATCTGAAAAACCCGCTGAACCCGAAAAAGGAGGATCAAAGCCCGTGATCGCCCTTGGCAGGACAGACACCGGCAAGGTGCGCCCCAGCAACCAGGATGCCCTGCTTGAAACCGCAGGGCCATATCCGGTATTTGCGGTGGCAGATGGCATGGGGGGGCACCGGGGCGGCAACATCGCCAGCGCCATGGCGGTGGACTGCTTAAGCGAGATCGACACCCAGCAGCATCCGGATGAGGCGAAGCTGAAAGCGGCCTTTGACCGTGCCAACCGCCTGATCTGGGAGCGCCAGCGGCGGGACATGAGCCTGTCCGGTATGGGCACCACCCTCACGGCTCTCTGGGAGGGGGATGACCATGTGCTGCTGGGCCATGTGGGGGACAGCCGGGCCTACCTGTTCCGGGAGGGGACGCTCCGGCAGGTATCGGCTGACCATTCCCTGGTGGGGGAGCTGATGCGCACGGGAGTATTGAGTGCTGAGGATGCCCGCACCTACCCTTATCGCAACATCGTGACCCGGGCAGTGGGCACCGACCAGGCCCTGGAGAGCGATATTGCCCGGGAGGACAAACGGCCAGGCGACCGGTGGATGCTGTGCTCGGACGGGCTGACGGAGTATGCGGATGGCGAGGCCATCGCACAGGCGCTGCGGCTGCCCCTTGATGAGGCGGCAGAGCAGCTGATGGCCCTGGCGCTATCGGGCGGCGGGCGGGATAACATCACCATGCTCCTGCTTGAGGTGCCCAAGTGACCGGTACCGTGCTGATGGACCGCTACCGGCTGGAGGAGCTGATCGGCGAAGGCGGCATGGCCAGCGTCTACCGGGCCCTTGACCTGCGCACCGGGCACCGGGTGGCGGTGAAGTTCCTGCGCCAGGAATTCCACAAAAACCCGGAGTTTCTGGACCGCTTCAGGCGGGAGGCCACCGCTGCCAGCCGCATGTCCCACCACAACATCGTGAATCTCCTTGACATCGGCGATGACCCCAAGGCACCCTACCTGGTGTTTGAGTTTGTGGACGGCAAAACACTCAAGGAGATCATCACCGACCATGGCCGGCTGCCCCAGGCCACGGCGGTGCAGATCGCCATCCGCATCCTCTCCGCGCTCAGGCATGCCCATGAGGCGGGCATCATCCACCGGGATATCAAGCCCCAGAACATCCTGGTGGACCGCCAGGGCTATATCAAGGTGAGTGACTTTGGCATCGCGCGCATGGTGGGGGCCAACACCATGCAGGATGCCGATGGCAAGCCCTCCATCATGGGCTCGGTGCACTACTTCTCCCCTGAACAGGCAAGAGGGGAGACCGCAACGGTGTCCTCAGACCTGTATTCCGTGGGCGTGGTGCTGTATGAGATGCTGACCGGCACCGTGCCCTTTGAAGGGGAGACGCCGGTTGCCATCGCGATCCAGCATGTGCAGGTGGCGGCCAAGCCCATCCGGGAGCTGAACCCCGCCGTCTCCCAGGCCCTGGAAAACGTGGTGGCCAAAGCCATGGAGAAGGACCCCAAGCAGCGCTATGTCTCCGCCATGTTCATGGCCCAGGCGCTGCACGCCGCCCTTCTGGCCGAAAAGGAACCCACCCAGGACACCCCGGTCTTCCCTGTCCAGCAGCGGCAGCAGGGCAAACGCCGGGGCAGTTTCCACTCAAGGCTAAGGGAAAAGATCCTGATCCTCCTGCTGAGCCTCGCGATCATCGTGGGCATCGGGGTGGGAGGGATTGTGATTTACCGGGATATTGTGAATGCCACCCGGGCGCCGCTGCTCATCGCTGAAACCGAGGAAACCGCCATCCGCATGGCGGAGCGGGCGGGGCTTAGCCCCCGCATAGAGCGCATCAGCAGCAATGAGCCGGTGGGCATGGTCATCACCCAATCCCACGACCTGGGTTTTGCCATGCAGCGGGGGGACACCATTTTGCTCACAGTGTCCTCTGGCCCCATCAGAAAGCCGGTGACCCAGGTGACGGGCATCCTCCAGGCCAGCGCGCAAAAGAAGCTGGAACGGATTGGCCTGCGGATGATGGTAACCTCCACCGTCATGGACCCGAGCCCCATGGGAACAGTGTTGGAGCAGTACCCGGAGGCGGGAACCGAGATGGACGCGGGAGCCATTGTGCAGGTGGTGGTGTCAGGGGGCGAGGTGACTGTGCCGCTGCTCACAGGCCTCAGGCAGCAGGACGCGGTGGCGATGCTGGCAAAAGCCGGCCTGCCAACAGGCGGGCTGAGCACGGTGGAAATGAGTGACCCCGCCCAGCAAGGCCGGGTAGCCTCCCAGTATCCCCAGGCAGGAGAGCTGGTGATGACAGGCACCTCGGTGGATTTGGTGCTCTATGTGCTGCCCGAAGCCAGCCCCACCCCCACCGCCGGTGGCAGCTGAGATGGAGAAGGGCAGGATCATCCAGGGCCGGGGCGGCCTGTATACGGTGCGGGACGAGGCCGGACAAGGCTTTGTGCTGCGGGCCAAGAACAAGTTCCGCCGGGCGAACATCACGCCACTGGTGGGCGACAATGTGGATTTCACCCCCGGCAGGGGGGAGGAGCACGGCTGGATTGAGGAGATCCATCCCCGGAGGTCCTATTGCCTCAGGCCGCCGGTGGCCAACATCACCCAACTGGTCATCACCCTCGCGCCGGAGCCGGTGCCAGATTTGCTGCTGGTGGATAAGCTATTGGTCTTCTCTTTCCACCAGCGGATTGAGCCGGTGCTGGCGGTGAACAAGGCGGATCTGGACCCGGATATGCCCGGAGAGATTGAACAAGCCTACCGCGGGGCAGGGGTGAAGACGCTTGCGCTCAGCGCCCAGACCGGGGACGGGCTGGAGGGGCTGCGCCGCGCCATGGCGGGGCATATCACCTGCTTTGCCGGGCAATCAGGCGTTGGCAAAAGCACGCTGATCGCCGCCCTCACCGGGGAAGACCTGGAGACCGGCGAGATCAGCCAGCGCATCAGGCGCGGCAGGCAAACCACCCGGCACATCAGCCTGATTGAGAAAAAGGGCCTGCAGGTGCTGGATACTCCGGGCTTTAGCCTGCTTGATCTTCCCGAGGAGATGCCCCCTGAGGACTTGAGGCAGGACTATCCCGACTTTGCGCATTTTGCCCATCAGTGCCGCTTTGCTCCCTGCCTGCATGACCGGGAGCCGGGGTGTGCCGTGGATCAGGCTGCCAGGGAAGGGAAGATTGACACGGGCAGGCTTGAACGATACCGCCAGCTGTTATCGCAGGCGCAGGATAATTGGAGGGAACGATATGATTGAAATTGCACCATCGGTGTTGGCGGCGGATCCGCTGTATGTCCACCGGGATGTGAAGCGGCTGGTGGCTGCCGGGGCAGATGTGCTGCATCTGGACATCATGGACGGGCATTTTGTGCCCAACCTGTCCTTTGGCCCCGGGATGGTGGCGGCCCTGAGCCGGGACTTCCCGGAGGTCACCCGGGATGTGCACCTGATGATCTCAAACCCGGGGCAGTATATTGATGCCTTTGCAAAGGCCGGGGCGGATGAGATCACCGTGCACAGCGAGGTTGAGGAGGATGTGCCGGGTCTGCTTGAGCGCATCAGAAACCTTGGGAAAAAGCCGGGCATCTCCATCAAGCCTGCCACCCGGGTGGAGGAGGTGCTTTCCTACCTTCCCTATTGTGACCTGGTTTTATTGATGACGGTGGAGCCAGGCTTTGGCGGGCAGAAGCTGATGCCGGAGTTGCTGGGGAAGCTGGGCCAGCTGCGCCAAGCGGGCTTCACGGGCCTCCTGAGCGTTGATGGCGGTGTGGGGGAAGGCAACTGCCAGATGGTGGCCCAGGCCGGTGCCACCCGCCTGGTGATGGGCACCGCGGCCTTTAGCGCGCCTGACGCCAGGGCGTTGTTTGAAAGGTGCCGGGCGCTTTGAGGGGGGATATGCCCCGGTTTGAGTATAAAATCTCCCTGGGCCAGAACTTCCTGTTTGATCAGGCACTGCTAAGGCGGCTGGTGGACGCCAGTGCCGTGGGCCCGGAGGACCGGGTGCTTGAAATCGGCGCTGGCCGGGGGGATTTGACCCAGGCCCTGGCTGGGCGCGTGCAGCATGTGACCGCGGTGGAAATTGATGAGCGGCTGATCCCAATCCTCCATGAGCGCTTTGCGGATATGCCCCAGGTGTCCATCGTCCAGGGGGACATTATGGACCTGGACCTGGCAGCGCTGATGGGGGCGGCCACCCCCTTTCATGTGGTGGCCAACCTTCCCTATTATCTGACCACCCCCATCCTGACCTTGCTGCTGAAGACGGGTTTACCCATCCGCTCCATCAGCGTCATGGTGCAGCTGGAGGCGGCGCAGCGGCTGACGGCAAAGGCCGGCAGTTCGGACTATGGCCCGCTGGCGGTGCTGGCGGCCTACCGGGGTGAGGTCCGCGCCGCGGTCCATGTCCCCGCCCGGATGTTCACCCCGCCGCCCAAGGTGGACAGCGTTTTTATCACCTTGCCATATCACAGGGAGAGGAGCCCACGGCCCCGGGATGAGGAGATGTTTTTCCGTTTGCTGAATGTCGCCTTTGCCATGCGCCGAAAAACCCTGGTGAACAACCTGATGCCTGCCTTCTCCCTCAGCCGGGAGGCGGCGGCTCACATGGTGACCAGCCTGGGCTTGCCGGCCACCGTCCGGGGAGAACGGCTGAGTCTCCATGAATTCATCGCCCTGTCCGATGCGCTCACACAGATTTCAAGGCGGAATTAAACAGATTTGTAACAATTATGTAATATCTATTTACAAATAAGAAACAATATGGTATTGTGTGCTCATCAAGCATTAAAGGCAGGTGTCATGATGAAACGCGCATTTTCCGTCAGGAGTTTTCTGGGTCTGGTACTGGTGGTCACCCTGATGGCCGGGCTCATGCCCGCCTATGCGGTGAACTTTCAGACCATCAGACCCGGCGACCAGGGGGAAGATGTGCGCCAGATGCAGCGGGCCCTTTCCTTTCTGGGTTATCCGCTCAACGATGACGGCAAATATGGCGAGCAGACCACCAACGCCGTGCAGTTGTTTCAAGCCCGGATGCGGCTTCGTCAGGACGGCCTGGCAGGGGACAGGACGCTGACGGCGCTGTATAGCCTGGCGCCCCAGTTCAAGCCTGGGCAGCAGGGAAGCGACCAGCCGGTCAGCCCTCAGCCTGCGGCACCCCAGCCCGAGGCCGCTGCCTCCTATGACAGCGCCACGGTCTACACCCCCAATCAGGGCAGCCTGAACCTCAGGCGCACAGCCAGCCGGGGTCAGAACACCTTCTATCAGATTCCCTATGGCGAGGTGGTGCGGGTGCTGGGCCTTTCCGGTCAATGGGTGCGGGTTGAAGCCCAGGGCCGCGTAGGCTATGTGCAGCAGGATTTTCTGCGCCCTGGCAGCGTGCCAGTGGCACCTGTGGTCACGGCCCCGCCCCTTGTGACCCCTGCGCCCCAGGCGCCAGAAACGGAGCGGCCCTCCTCCGGCACCGCCCAGGTGATCACCGCCAATCGGGGCAGCCTGAACCTCAGGCGCACAGCCAGCCGAGGGCAGAACACCTTCTATCAGATTCCCTATGGCACCATTGTGAATATCCTTGGCACCAGCGGACAATGGACCCAGGTGGAGACCGATGGCCGGGTGGGCTTTGTGCAGTCCTCATTCCTTAAGCCGGCGGGCAGCGTGCCCACCGCCGCCCCCATCCAGACACAGGCACCCGCGGTGACCCCCGCGCCAACAGCGGGCAGCCATGCCGCCCGTGCCACGGCCTTCACCCCCAATGGCGGCTCCCTCAACCTGCGTGCCCAGGCGCGCACCGGCAACAACATCATCGGCACCATTCCCCATGGCGGGGACTTGATCGTGCTCAGTTCCGGCGCCAGCTGGAGCCAGGTGATGTTTGAGGGCGGCATGGGCTGGGTGATGAACTCCTTCCTGCGCTATGGCGCGCCAGCTGCCCCTGCCACGCCGGAGGTGACGCCTGCACCAGACCCCTCAAATGCCCCTGCTGCCGATTTTCCGCGCGTTCTGCGTGCCGGGGATAAGGGGGATGATGTGCGGCTGATGCAGGAGAAGCTGAAGGCG
Source organism: Christensenella sp. UBA5327 (assembly GCA_002411105.1). GTDB lineage: Bacteria > Bacillota > Clostridia > Christensenellales > Aristaeellaceae > UBA6115. The sequence continues at coordinate 28,225 of DHQX01000010.1, forward strand.
CTTGGTTATGACAGCCCTGTGAACGGAAACTTTGATCAGGCCACCCGGGCCGCGTTCCAGCGTTTCCAATCCTTGAACGGCTTGATAGAGGACGGGGTTTTGGGCAGCCGATCAGCCAGCGTCCTGCAAAGCGGTTCTGCCAAGAGGGCTGATAGCGCTGGCGATACCGGCAGTGCTGATCCAGGTGCCGTTGACACCAGTGGAGCCATTGGCAACGGGCCCTCGGGCGGACAGGTGAAACTGCTGCACTGGTACAATGATATCAAGCCAAAAGTGTCCACAGGCCAGCGCCTGGAGGTTTACCACCCGGCCAGCCGCATCAATTTCACCCTGCGGGTTTATTCCCGCGGCTCCCACGCGGATTCGGAGCCGCTGACCTTGAGGGACACCCAGTTGATGAACAAGGCCTTTGGCCCTGCCTCCTGGAACATCAACATCGTTTATGTCAGGCTGCCTGATGGCCGCTGGACCATGGCCAGCATGCACAACAAGCCCCACCTTTCCGGCAACATCAAGGACAACGGCTTTGACGGGCACCTGTGCGTGCATTTCCTGAGGGATCTGGATGAGGTCACCCGCAATGATCCTAACTACGGCCTTTCCAACCAGAAAGCCATGCGCAAGGCTTGGGAACGCCTGACGGGAGAGACGCTGGAAAACTAGTGCCAGGCAAATGAGCCAAGTCACTGGCTTGCCGGTGACCTGGCGATTGAACATGGTAAAAAAAGCAGGAGGGCGGCCGGATGGCTGCCCTCCTGGGGTGATGACGGATATTAGTCCTCAGTGCTGGTGTTGCCCTCTTCCTCGCCCTCAGTGTGGACGTTCAGGTTGAGGCTTTCCCGGATAGCCTGCTCGATCTCCCTGGCGATTTCCGGGTTTTCCACCAGGAATTTGCGGGCGTTTTCGCGGCCCTGGGCGATGCGGGCGTCCTTGTAGGAGAACCAGGCGCCGGACTTCTGCACCAGCTCACGCTCCACCGCCATGTCAAGGAGCGAGGACTCCTTGCTGATGCCAAGCCCATAGAGCAGGTCAAACTCGCAGACCCTGAAGGGCGGCGCCACCTTGTTCTTCACCACCTTCACCTTGGTGCGGTTGCCGATTACCTCGGTGCCGTTTTTCAGCTGCTCGCCCCGGCGCACATCAAGCCGCACGGAGGAATAGAACTTCAGCGCCCTGCCCCCTGGGGTGACCTCGGGGTTGCCATACATGACACCCACCTTCTCCCGCAGCTGGTTGATAAAGAGGGCGACGGAGTTGGTCTTGCTCACCACGCCTGCCAGCTTGCGCATGGCCTGGCTCATCATGCGGGCCTGGAGGCCCACAAAGGTGTCGCCCATCTCACCGTCAATCTCAGCCCGGGGGACCAGGGCGGCCACCGAGTCCACCACCACGATGTCAATGGCGCCGGAGCGCACCAGCGCCTCGGCGATCTCCAGCGCGTCCTCACCCGTTGAGGGCTGGCTCACATAGAGCTCATCGATGTTCACCCCCAGGCGCCTGGCATAGCTGGGGTCCAGGGCGTGCTCTGCGTCGATGAAGGCGGCCAGGCCGCCCATCTTCTGGGCTTCAGCGATGATGTGCAGGGCCACGGTGGTCTTGCCGGAGGATTCCGGGCCATACACCTCGATGATGCGCCCCCGGGGGATGCCGCCCACGCCCAGGGCGCTGTCCAGCTCCAGGGAGCCCGTGGGGATCACGTCCACTTGCAGCTTGGGCTGGCTGCCCAGCTTCATCACCGTGCCCCGGCCAAACTGCTTGTCAAGCGCTGCCAGGGCGCGGTCCAGCGCCTGGGTCTTCTCGTTCTGCTGGGCCTGGGCTGCCGCTGCCTGGGCCTTGGTCTCTTTTGCTGCCATTGTGTCTTCCTTTCAGCGCCTTATTTGTGCGCGCTTTGCTTGATGATATCCTGTCGGAACAGGTCTTTGCCGCTGATAAAATACTGGATGCCGCTGATCAGCGTGAACAGGGCCATTAAAACCGCCAGCGTCAGCGTCAGCCACTGGGCTGCCCCTAAAAGGGCGGTCAGGATGCTGAGGAATTGGATGTTGGTCTTGATTTTCCCCAGGTTGCCCGCGGGAATCACGATGCACTGGTTCACCGCCACCAGGCGCAGGCCATCCACCGCCAGCTCCCGGATCACCACGATGCAGACGGCCCACCAGTAATAATCCCCCCGGGCCAGCAATGCCACCATCATGGTGAGCACCAGGATCTTGTCTGCCACCGGATCCGCGAACTTGCCGAAGTTGGTGACAATGCCCTGCTTCCTGGCGATGTAGCCGTCAAAAAAGTCGGTCAGGCAGGCGGTGATAAAAAGGATCGCCGCCAGCACGTTCAGGTCGCTCATCGTCAATAGCAGGCACAGCGGGATGATCGCTACCCGCAGGAGGGTCAGTTTATTGGGCAGATTCATGCGTGTTACCTCATTCTTTGCTTGCCTGGGCTTCCAGGTCGTAGGTATCGGCCTGGGTGATGCGGGCCATCACCATATCGCCGGGGCGCAAGGGATCTTCACTGTCAAGCCGGATGATGCCGTCACTGTCCGGTGCCTCCCACTGGGAGCGGGCGGTGTAGCGGCCGCCTTCCCGGCCGGTGACCAGAAGCCGCTCAAGGTTCCCCACGCGCAGGCGGTTTCGCTCAAGGCTGATGCCTGCCTGTAGCTGCATCACCGCCTCAAGCCTGTTGGCCTTTGTGCCCTCAGGCACCTGATGCGGCATCTTTTCAGCCGGGGTATCCTCCTCGGGGGAGAAGGCAAAAGCGCCCAGCCGGTCAAAGCGCACGGCCTGCATGAAGGCTGTCAGCTGGTCAAAATCCGCCTGGCTCTCGCCGGGGAAGCCCACAATCACCGTGGTGCGCAGGGCAAAGCCCTTCTCCCGGGCGTATGCCAAAAGCTTCCGGGTTCTTTGGATATCCCCGCGGCGGTTCATGGCGCGCAGCACCTGGGGGGCGGCATGCTGCAGGGGCAGATCCAGGTATTTGCAGATGTTGGGGCGGGAGGCCATCAGGTCAATCAGCGCCTCATCAATCTCATCCGGATAGCAATACAGCACCCGGAGCCAGTCGATGCCGGGGATGCTTGATGCCTGATCAAGCAGCTGTCTCAGGGAGGCGCCTTTCAGGTCCCGGCCATAGCGTGAAGTGTCCTGGGCGATCAGAATCTGCTCCCGGGCACCCCTTTTGGCCAGGCCCCGCATCTCCGCCAGGATATCCGCCATGGGCCGGGAGCGGAACGCGCCCCGGATGCCCGGGATCGCGCAGTAGGCACAGCGGTTGTCACAGCCCTCAGCAATGCGCACATAGGCGGAATATGAGGGGGTGGTAAGCACCCGGCCGCAGGCGTTGAAATGGTTATCCCGCGTGGTGTCACTGGCTTTTTCCCCCTGGAGCGCCCTGCGGATAAACCCGGCCAGCTGCGGATATTGGGATACTCCGGTCAAGACATCAATCTCCGGGATATCCGCCAGCAGCTCCTTTTCATAGCGCTGGGCCAGACAGCCCGTGACGCACAGCACCTGGCAGCGGCCGGTCTTCTTGTGCTGGGCCATTTCCAGGATGGCGTCGATGGACTCCTCCTTGGCGGAGGTGATAAAGCCGCAGGTGTTGACGATCAGCACCTCGGCCTGGGCAGGATCGGTCACAAAACTAAAACCGTCTTCTTGAAGGAAAGACAGCATTTCTTCCGTATCCACACGGTTTTTAACACAGCCCAAGGAAATGACCCCTACATTCATCTGCTATCTTGTCCCGCCCCTCATCATCTCAAACACTCATTTATTTTACCATACGCGGCGGACAGTAACAAGGGTTTGGACAGCGAAACAAGAACAAGAGTTCGCATTATTTGCGCATCCGCCGCTTGATCACCTCAGGCCGGGCGATGGAAAAGCCAAAGAAGCCCTCCGCCGCCGTGAGCCCCACATACTCCCCATGGGAATAGGCGATGAGGTCTGCTTTATGGAAGTCGATTTTTCCCGCCTGATCCATCAGGGATTCCTCGATGCCCATGCTGATGATCTCCCCGATGAACATGGTGTGGGAGCCGAGGGGCAGCACTTCTTTCACCTGGCAGGCCAGGTAAGCCGGGCTCTGGGCGATGGCGGGGGCGTGCAGCAGCCCCGCCACCGGCACCGGCGAGAGCCCGCACAGAGCGAACTTGTCATGGTCCCGCCCTGATCGCACGCCGCACAGGTCACAGGCCTTCAGCAGCGGCCTGTTCACCAGGTTGACCACAAACTCCTCCGTGTTCCGGATGATATCGTGGGAATGGCGCTCCGGGCGGATGGAGACCGAGACCATGGGCGGATCGGAGTTGACCGTGCCCGCCCAGGCCACGGTGATGATGTTGGGGCGCAAAGCATCCCCTGCGCAGGATACCATCACCACCGGCGTGGGGTTGAGCAGGGTGCCGGGCTTGACGCTGATAAAGGACATGCTTTCCTCCTGAGAACTAATACGCGCTTTCAATGCCGCGCAGCACTTCCGGCTCTCTGACGTCCCGGACGCTGGTGAACATGCGCCGGGTGAGGATGGCGCCGTTTCTGTAATACAGGCTGATGAAGGGGATATCCTGGAGGAAGAGGCTCTGGATGGCGCCCAGCTTCTCCCGGTATTGTTCCCGGCTCATGGTTTTGCGCAGCTCATCAAAGAGCTTGTCCATGGCCGTATTCTTATAGCGTGTGAAGTTGCCGGTGTTGCCGCTGATGAGCATGAAGCCGGGGTCCGGCGTGAAGTCCATGTTGAAGCTGGCCAGGCACAGGTCAAAGCTCCCGGCTTCCAGTTTTTCCACCGCTTCCTTAAAGGACATGGGGGTGAGCCGCGCCTCGATGCCCACTGCCGCCAGCTGAGAGACGATCAACCCCGCGGCTGCAAGCCGGGCGCTGTTGTCCTGCTCCTCATAGGCGTAAAAGCGCAGGGACAGATTGGCCAGTTTGCCATCACGCATCATGTCCCGGACGCCGTCGTTGTTGCTGTCGGTCCATCCGGCCTCGTCCAGCAGGCGCTTGGCCTCCTCGGGGTTGTAGTGCACCGCGTCATCCTCCGCCCGGTACATCCAGGTGCCTCTGGGCAGGGGGGTGTCTGTGCGCTGGGCCATGCCCATATAGGCATTTTCGGCGATGGCATCCAGGTTGAGCGCAAAGCGGATGGCCTGGCGCACCTTGATGTCCTTCAGCTCATAGGAGCGGTGGTTGAGCTGGAGGGTCTCCAGCTGCTTGGTGCGGTAATTCAGGTGCAAGGAGTTGATGCCGGAGCGGTACTGGGCCGCGGTCAGCGACCGGGTGAGCACCGCGTCCACCCGGTTGTACTCGTAGCTGGAGATGAGTTCCCGGTTGGCGGTGTGGAAGATCACGTTGATTTCCTTGATTTTGGGCGCGGCACTCCACCAGCGGGAGTTGGCGGTGAGCCAGAGGTAGTCCTTGGTCAGGAACTGCTCCACGACATAGGGCCCGGTGCCTGCCGGCACATCCGCCTGCACCTGGGCGGCGGGCAGGATGGGAAAATTCATCGCATACAGAAAACCGAAGTTGCGCCGCGGGGTTTTGATGATGACGGTGTTATCCCCGCTGGCGGAGGCCTCCGTCACAAAATACTTGAGGGATGAGTAGACCCCCTTGTTGGCGTTGGTCTCATCATTGGCCAGGCGCAGGATCTCCTGGATGGTGGCCACCACATCAGCCGCGGTCAGCGGGCTGCCATCATGGAAGGTGACCCCTTCCCGCAGGTTGAATTGCCAGCTGGCACCATCAGCGGAGGGCTCCCACCGTTCAGCCAGGGCGGGCTGGGGCAGGTATTCATCGTCCAGGGCCACCAGCCCCTCATACACCAGGGCGTTCAGGGACATAAACTCCCGCTCCACCGCCATCAGGGGGTTGAAGCGCGCAGTGGTGGTGGAGACGATGCCCAGAATCAGGGTATCCTTCTGCTGATTGCCATTGGCCAAGCCCTGAAGCCAGGGAAACATCAGGCACAACGCCAGGCACAGCGCCCTTTTCCAGTTGGTCCTGTTCAAAATATATCGCATATGCGTCCATCACCTTCCTCACATAATCCCGGGTATTTGACATGGGCAGCTCATCAACGGTGAGCGTTTTTTTGTCATGGGCATATTTGAGCGCCCAGAGCTTCACGTTATTGAGCCCCGCGTGGTAGGCAGCTGCCACCATCACAGGCTCGCCGCCGAAATGGTTGCTCAGATAGCTCAGATAATAGGCCCCGTACTGGATGTTCAGCTGGGGATCAAAAAGCCGGTCGATGCTGTAGTTGGCCGTGCCCAGGCGGCCGGAGAGCCACACGCCGGTGTCCGGCATGATCTGCATCAGGCCCCGGGCATCGGCTGAGGAGACCGCGCGGGGCAGGAAATTGCTCTCACACTTGATCACCGCCGCCACAAAGGCGGGGTTGATTTGGTATTCAGCCGAATAGGAGTTGATCAACCCTTGGAAACCGGACTGGTCCCGGTGCCTGAGATGGTTCTCCACCTTGCTTTCCTGCTGGCGGCGGATAGCCTCCCGCTCCTCCTCCAGGGCATGGAGTCTGCCGGTTTGCTGAATGAGCGCGATGGCAAGAACCGCCAGGACCACCGCCAGGATGCCAAAGAACACGCCCGCTGCCACGGGGAAACGCCCTTTTGGAGGCTTTTTCGCCTGCGATCGTTTTTGCCGACCGGCCTGCTGCGGAGCCTCCTGAGGCTGAGGCTTCTGGATGAGCCGCTGACGCCGTGGCTTCCTGCGCGCCTGAGGCCGGGGGTCGGCCTTGGGCGGGTTGTGGTGGGGGATATGCTTCACCTGCGCGCCCTCCGGGGTGAAGGGCTTAGCGCCGGGCTGGGTTTTGCGGTTGACACTCCAGGGGGATTCAGACAAGGCTCAGCCTCCTTAACACGTCCTGCCACAGGGCAGTCACCCGGGCGGCGCTTTCCTGCTTGGTGCCGGTGGTGTAGATGACATGGTCAGACAGCTTGGCCTTTTCCGCTGTGGGCATCTGACTTTCTATGCGTTTCAGCGCTTCCTCTTCGCTGTGCCCCCGGTTGAGGAGGCGTTCAAGCTGTGTCTCCCGGGGCGCAAAGACACACCAGACCTCGTCACAGCGCTTTTCAAGCCCGGTCTCAAAAAGCAGGGGCACATCAAACACCAGGGCTGGCTTGTGAAGATTCTGCCTGAGCTGGCGCTCCATCTCATCAAAAATCAAAGGGTGGGTCAGGGCATTGAGCTGCGCCAGCGCCTCCTCATCAAAAAACACCAGGCTGGCGAGCTTCTGCCGGTTCAGTTCTTCCCCATCAAACACCTTTTCTCCGAAAGCCGCGCGGATGCCCGGCAGTGCCCTGCCGCCTGGCAGGGTGAGGGCGCGGGCAATCTCGTCTGCGTCAATCACCACCGCACCCAGTGAGCGGAGTGTGGTTGCCAGATGGGATTTTCCGCAGGCGATGCCGCCGGTGAGGCCGATGAGGTAGGGCTTATTTTGTATCATACCAACTGGTTCCTGATTTGATGTCGGATTTGAGGGGGACTTTCAGCTGCGCCACTTGCTCCATGCTGGCTTTGAGCAGCTTGATCACCTGCTCCACCTCTTGCTCAGGCGCTTCGATGATCAGCTCGTCATGCACCTGGAGGATGAGGCGCGCCCCCAGCTGATGCTCCTGAAGCGCCTCGTGGACACGTACCATGGCGGCCTTGATGATGTCGGCAGCGGTGCCCTGGATGGGGGTGTTCATGGCGGCGCGCTCACCGAAGTTTCGGGTGTTGGCGTTGCCGCTCTTCAGCTCAGGCAGCAGCCTGCGCCTGCCAAACATCGTGGCGATGTAGCCGTGTTCATAGCCAAACTTCACTGCGTCCTGCATGAACTGGTGCACCTTGGGGTAACGCTCAAAGTAGCGGGAGATGAAGTCTGATGCGCGCTTCCGGGTGGTGTTGATGTTGCGGGCCAGGCCAAAGTCGCTGATGCCATAGACGATGCCGAAGTTGACCGCCTTGGCGTCAGAGCGCATCCGCGGGGTGACCGCGTCCAGCGGTACGCCGTTGATCTCAGCCGCGGTGCGCAGGTGGATGTCCTGATCCTTCAGGAAGGCATCGCACATGGCCTCGTCGCCTGACATGTGGGCCAGAATCCGCAGCTCAATCTGAGAATAGTCCGCGTCCACCAGCACAAAGCCAGGCTTGGCGACAAAGGCGCGGCGGATGTCCCGGCCCATGTCCGTGCGGATGGGGATGTTTTGCAGGTTAGGGTCGATGGAGGAGATGCGCCCGGTGGCGGTGCCGGTCTGGTCAAAGGTGGTGTGGATACGGCCGGAGGCGTCCATCTTGCGCAGCATGGAATCGATATAGGTGCTGTTGAGCTTGGTCACCTGGCGGTATTCCAGAATCAGGGGAATGGCAGGGTGCAACTCCGCAATGCTCTCAAGCACCGCGGCATCGGTGCTGTAGCCCAGCTTGGTTTTGCGCTGGGCAGGCAGGCCCAGGGTCTCAAACAGCACCTTGCCCAGCTGCTGGGGGCTGTTGAGGTTAAAGCCCGAAACGCCTGTGAGCTGGTAGATCTCATCCCTCAGGGACTCGGAACGCTGGGAAAAATCCGCCCCCAGGTCGGAGAGCACTTGGCCGTCCACCTGGAAGCCCTCGGTCTCCATGTCATACAGCACCCGCACCAGGGGCAGCTCAATATCCTGATAGAGCTTTTCAGTGCCCTCATCGCTCAGTTGCTGGCGCTGTTTTTCATACAATTCAACCACACCCCGGGCGTTGCGCTGGGCGAAGTTCTGCAGCGCGTAGCTGCGCTCCTGGGAGTTGTGGAGGTACCCGGCCACCATGGTGTCAAAGACGAGGGGCGGGGGAGGGCTGTTCTCCAGGCGCATCTGGTGGAAAAGCCCCTTGCCGTTATGGGCAATGACGCCGTTTTTCAGGAGGGGCGTCAGGGTTTTAAGCGTTTCCGAGGCTGTGAGGCCGCCGGAGGATGTGCCAAACATGTCCTGCTGGCCGCTGGCGAGCTGAACCTGGACGCCAGGGCCATCGGGCCAGGCGATGGATATCTCCTCCTGGGTGGCAAACACCGCTGGTGCTGTCCTGGGTGCTTTTTTAAACAGGGCCTCAATCCCCGCGGTATCCGTCACCATCTCCCAGGGTGTCTCCGCCTTGGGCGTGGCTTGGGCTGCCAGCGCTTTGGCGCCGGCCATTCTACGCAGGCGTTCGGAGGTGCCGCTGAGCTGGTATTTGAGCATGGTGGGGATGCCATTGCCCAGGCGGTCAAGGCTGGCGTCCTTGAGGCTGAGGGTGATGGGCACATGCTGGTCGATGGTGGCCAGCTTTCTGCTCAGCCTTGCCTGATCGGCATAGGTGACCAGCCTCTCGCCCAGCTTTCCCTTGATGTTCGGCGCGTTTTCCAGGGTATTGTCCAGGCTGCCATACTCTTGCAGGAGCTTGAGTGCGGTCTTCTCGCCAACACCCGGCACCCCCGGGATATTGTCAGAGCTGTCGCCCATCAGGCCCTTCCAGTCCACCACCTGCTGGGGGCTGACGCCGAAATAATCCTTGACCCCGGCCGGGTCAAAGAGCACGGTTTCAGAGATGCCCTTGCGGGTGAAAAGCATGGAGATGCCATCGTCCACCAATTGCAGGTCATCCTTGTCCCCGGTCAGGATAAGGGCGCGCACGCCCCGTTCCTTCAGCTGCCTTGACAGCGTCCCGATCAGGTCATCTGCCTCAAAGCCTGGAAGCGCCACCACACCAATGCCCATGGCGGTGAGGATCTCCTGGATCACCTCAAACTGGGGCCGTAAATCATCAGGCATGGGGGAGCGGGTGGCTTTATACTGGTCATATATTTCATCCCGGAAGGTGGGCCCGTGGGAATCAAAACAGACCACACAATACTGGGGTGCCTGTTCCTCAAAGGCCTTGAACAGCATGCTCAAAAAGCCATGAACCGCGTTGGTGGGCACCCCGTCCGCATCCATGGGCGGCAACGCGTGAAAAGCCCGGTACATCAAGCTGTGTCCGTCTACCAGCACACAGGTTTCCTGCAAATCAATCACCTCCCAGGCATTATACCATATCGGGCGCTTGTCCATAAAACAGGTTTGTATTATGATTTGAAGCATGGTTTATTATCATTGTTCACCCCAGGGAGGCATCAGCATCCTGGAGCCTCGGGTCAGCCAGCTATTTGATAACCAGAAGGTGGTTTATATGACCACATCGCTGCCCATGGCGCTGATGTATGCCATCAGGCATTTTGAGTACACTTATGGCTACCACTGGATAGACGGGAAGCCGCAGGGAATTTATTTTGAGGAGTATTTTCCTGATGCGCTTCGTGTTCTGTATGGCGGAAAACCCGCGTGGTTATATACTTGTGAAGCGGGGCATTATGAAACCACAAAAAAACCCAACGAATGGATCAGCCTCGCCCCGGTGCCGGTGAGAGGTGCTGCTTATATCCCGGATGCCCTGGAAGCGCTGCTGGAACAGGAACGCACTGGCCAGTTGGAAATCACCCGCTATCCACACATGAGCGAGAAAGCCCTGGCCTGGGTGCGCCGGGAAGAAAAAGCCACCATCCTCAAACATGGCCTGCTGGACAAAGAGGATGCCTTTGCCCGGTTCATGAAAGAAAAATACCCCCTCAGCTGGGCGGATGCCCTGGCACAGCGGGGATGACCAAGGGACTAAAATGAGGTGCTGAAGAGGTTGGGGGGATTTCGTTAACGAAATCCCCCGAAAAATCGTCTTCCTAACTATCAATCAAACAGCGGATGCGCCTTGGTCAGCTTAAGCACTTCTTCCTTGACCGCCGGGATGGCGGCTTCTTTTTCCGTGATGATGCGGGCGATGAGCTGAGCGATGAGCTCCATGTCCTTTTCCTTCATGCCCCGGGTGGTGAGGGCGGAGGTGCCGATGCGCACGCCGCTGGTCTCATTGGGCTTGCGGCGATCCTTGGGCACCATGTTTTTGTTGACGGTGATGTTGGCCTCGCCCAGCAGGGTTTCCACCTCTTTGCCGGTCACATCCATATCGGAAAAATCCAGCAGCAGCAGGTGGTTATCGGTGCCGCCGGAAACCATAGGAACGCCCAGCCTGGTGAAGGCCTTCTCCAGAGCCTTGGCGTTTTTCACGATCTGCTCCTGATAGGCTTTGAACCCGGGCTCCATGGCTTCCTTGAAGCACACGGCCTTGGCGGCGATGATGTGCATGAGCGGGCCGCCCTGGATGCCCGGGAAGATGGCTTTGTCGATGGCCTTGGCGTGCTGTTCCTTGCACAGGATCATGCCGCCCCGGGGGCCGCGCAGGGTCTTGTGGGTGGTGGTGGTCACCACATCCGCGTAGGGGATGGGGGAGGGATGAACGCCCGCCGCCACCAGGCCCGCGATGTGGGCCATGTCCACCATCAGCAGCGCACCCACCTCGTCTGCAACCTGGCGGAAGCGCTTGAAGTCAATCACCCGGGGATAGGCGGAGGCACCGGCCACGATCATCTTGGGTTTGACTTCGCGGGCCTTTTTGGCCATGGCTTCATAGTCGATGGTTTCCGTTGCAGGGTCAAGGCCGTAGGACTCAAAATTGAAGTAAGTGCCGGAGATGTTGACGGGGCTGCCATGGGTGAGGTGGCCGCCGTGGTTGAGACTCATGCCAAGCACGGTATCACCGGGCCGCAGGAAGGCGAAATACACGCCCATGTTAGCCTGAGAGCCGCTATGGGGCTGCACGTTGGCATGGTCCGCGCCATACAGCGCGCAGGCCCTGTCCCGGGCGATGTTCTCGGTCACGTCAACAAATTCACAGCCGCCGTAGTACCGCCTGCCGGGGTAGCCCTCGGCGTATTTGTTGTTCAGTGGGCTGCCCATGGCGGCCAGCACCGCGGGGCTGACGAAGTTCTCGCTGGCAATGAGTTCCAGGTGGGTTTCCTGGCGCTCGCACTCATCAGCGATGGATTGCCTGATTTCCGGGTCAATGCTCAGTGCTTCAGGGATGTTCCACATGCTGTGATCCTCCATAATACCTATTGTTTTTTTAACAGGCTGAGGCCTGTTGATTCATAATCAAAAACCGTATGGGATGTCAGGTAAACCCGCAGCACATCCCAACTTGCGCTTACTGCTGCTTCCTTCCGGACCTGACAGGATTCACACCATGGAATCGCACGAGGCCCAACATCACATACGGCGAATCCATCATAGCAAAGGTACAAGATTTATGCAAGAGAGGCGCTGACCTTTCCTAATCCCGCGCTTGGTGTTAGAATCGTGTAAGAATATGATGGAGTTCCTTGTAAAAAACCAGTGGATCAGGCGACAATACAACCGAATGGGAGGAGATGGGCAATGGCGATGATTTGGACAGTGGAAGATGAGGAAACCATCAGCATCCTGATTCAAAAAGCGATTACATCCATGGGTCATGAGAGCCAGCATTACAACGACGCCACAGAGCTGGAAAGGGGCATGAAAAAGGGCCTGCCAGATCTGATGCTGCTTGACCTGATGCTAAGGGGAAAAAACGGCTACCAAATCCTTAAGGATTGGAAGAATGACATCAAAACCCGCCGAATCCCTGTGATTATCCTATCCGCCCGGTCCACGGAGACTGACAAGGTGAAGGGGCTTGACCTGGGGGCGGAGGACTATATCACCAAACCCTTCAGCGTCAGGGAGCTGAAAGCCCGCATCAACACCGCGCTTAGAAGGGTGAGCCCAGCCGCGCAGAAGATGACGCTGGGACCCATGGTGATTGAGCCTGACCAGCGTCATGTGACCCTTGAAGGCCAAGAGGTGAGCCTCACCGGGCAGGAGTTTGAGCTGCTGCTGTATCTGGCGAAAAACGCCAACAAACTGGTGACCCGCGCCCAGCTGCTTCAGGAGGTGTGGGGCTACCAGGCGGACACCGACGCCACCCGTACGGTGGACTACCACATCCGGGCGCTGCGGAAAAAGCTGGGGGATAACGCGCTCCACCCCACCTACATTGAAACGGTGCATGGCAGCGGCTACCGTCTGCTGCTGGAGGGCGAAGGATGAGAAAGCGCCTGCTGCGCGCCTACTGGGCGGGCAACCTGGTGACGGTTCTGATGGTGCTGGCCTTTGTGGCAGTGATGGTGTCCTATGACATCGCCAGTGACCGGGGGAGCCTGCGGGCCATCCTGCACACCGCTTCCGCCTGGACAACCGAGGCCGGGAGCCCGCTTCAGGATCTGGCGGACAGGATCTCAGAGGCGGGAAGCCCGCTGCAGGTGACCTTTTTGATGCCGGGGGGCATCGTATTGGCGGAGAGCGGCGGCGGGGAGCAGGACGGCCTGGCGATGGTGAGGCGGCCGGAGGTGCTGGCGGCCTTGTCAGGCAAGGTAGGGGAGGAAATCTCCTTTTCTGACAGCCTGATCCACCCCACCATCAACGCCGCGGTGCTGCTGGGCGGCCGGTTGATCCTGCACCTGAAAAAGCCCATCCAGGAGATTTCCTACGTGCTGTTCGTGTATCTGCCGCTCACCCTGCTTCTGGTGGGGGTGATGGTGGCCATCTCCCGCTGGCTGTTAAACCCGGTCACCCACCGGATTGTCCATCAGCTGGAGCAGGTGCAGGCACTGCTGGAGGGCACCACCCAGCGGGACGAGATCGATCCGGAGGCCTATTTTCCGGAGATCCGCCCGGCGATGGAGCACATCACCTACCTGATAGACCGCCTGCGCTATGATCTGGAGCAGATCGGGAAGGCTCAGGACATGCAGCGCGACTTTGTGGACAACAGCTCCCATGAGCTGAAAAGCCCGCTTACCTCTGTGCTGGGCTTTGCTGAGATGATTCATGACGAGCCCGATATGCCCCTGGCCCAGCGTCAGGAATACCTGGGCTATATTCTGGCGGAGTGTCAACGGATGCAGGATGTGATCAACGATATTCTGATGCTGGAGCGTCAGGAGCGGGAGGAGAGCCAGGAGAAGGACCTGGTGAACCTGCGCCAGGTGGCGCTTCAGGTGGCCTCCACGCTCATGCCCCAGGCCGCCCGCAAGGATATCCAGATCCAGGTGGAGGGGGAGGCGAGTGTTTTTGCCCAGGAGGTGGACATGCGGGAGCTGCTGAGAAACCTCATGTCAAATGCCGTGCGCTATGGCAGGGCTGGGGGCTGGGTCAGGGTGGAGCTTTTGGGCAGGCGGCTCACCGTGCGGGATAACGGCATGGGCATAGCGCCTGAGCATCAACCCCGGATATTTGAGAAGTTTTACCGGGCGGATGCCGCCAGGGACCGCCGGGAGGGCGGCACTGGCCTGGGGCTTGCCATAGTGGCGGGCATCACCAACCGTTACGGCGCGAAAATCCATCTGGACAGCGCCCCTGACAAAGGCAGTTGCTTTACGGTGGATTTCCCGGGAGACCGCGGGAACAAGGAGGGGAGCAAAGCATGAAGCGCGCTCTGCTGCTGATATTGGCAGCGCTTCTGATCATGGGGAGTGCCCGGGCCCGGGCTGATGATGTCAGCCGGGGTTGGCGGGCAGCAGCGCTTGTTGTGCCCGGCTCCGCCCTGCCCGAGGGCATGGAGGACCGGGGGCATGTGCTGGCGTTCAGCTTCATTGACGAATTCCGGCAGCACAGTTATGAGGTGCTGATCGCCCGGGAGGATGCCGCCTTTCTGCAGCGCACCCTGGTGGCCTATGCCCAGAAGGGGGCGGACCGGGTGACTTTGGCGCCCGTTGACATCAAGGGTGTGGTCGTTGAGGAATACCCTGACGCTGGCATCGATGGCATTTTCACCCGCCAGCTGGAGGGGCTGTACAGCTTTCTGGTGGTGTTCACCCAGCGGGAGGCCAGCCGCCTGCACCGCAGCTTCTATAACGCCCAGGACGGAGGGCTGATGGTGGATGTGATGTGGCCTGTGGGCCCGGCAGAAGGCATCCTCACCTTTCAGGAGGCAAAGGACAAGGCCTTGGGTGGGATGGAGGATGCGGTGCTCACTGATATCCAGATGGAGCGCATCGGAGCGGGTGTGCTTTACCTGGTCAACCTCTATATGGAGGGGGAGGAGCATATCTACACCATTGATGCCAAAACCGGCAAGGTGCTGGGCAGCGCCGCTGAAGCAAACACCGGGACAGGCCCGGCGGCTACAGAGCAGCAGGCAGCGTCCAAACGCCCCGTTCAAAGGCCCGCAGACCGGCCGGTGCCGCCGGGGCAAGCCGGCCATGCCGCCCCGCCGCCACTGCCTACAGCGGCACCCATCCGAACCCCGGCCCCAAGCCCGACATATGACGACGATGACGATGACGATGACGACGATGACGATGACGATGACGATGATGACGGCGATGATGATGACTGATTCGATGACAAAGGCATAGGGATGCAAATCAGGGCCGCGTGGAAAGCGCGGCCCTTTCCATCTGCAGAAAAGTTGATGGAAGCTGGCCAATCCAGCCAAAGTGTAAGGTGTTTGTTAGGAAAGGGCCAAAAACCTTCCATTTCGCAACAAGCCTGATTACACTGTCATCAAGGCTTGGAAGCAAGCGATCAAACACAAGGAGAAGAACGATGAGAAAGATCATGTCTCTGGTGCTGGCGCTGGCCATGCTGATGACGAGCGTTGCTGCCCTGGCGGCACCCCAGGAAGCCGTGACCGAGGCCGCGAAGCATGTGCCGGAAGGCGCCAAGCTCTCCTCCACAGGCGAGGATGCAAACAAACTGGAACTCACCTTCAAAGACCGCGCTGACAACGAGTATATGGTGGTGCTCAACAAGTCTCCGCTGTATGTGATCCGCGTGAACATGAAATCCACCAACGAAGCGGGTGGCAAGAAGGTAGGCATGGAAGAAGCCGCTGTTAACGCGAGGATCCTGGAGAATTTCCCCGGCGCTGCCATCAGCAAAACCTATGTCGAGGCCAAAGGCGAAGATGAGTTGTACTTCGTGGTGATCTTTGAAAAGGACGGCCACTTCTACAAAGCCCGCCTTAACACGGACAACGGCCGTCTCACCCACTATGTGATGCGCGGCAACCCCCAGGCAGGCCAGGTGCCCGAGGCTGTCCTCAGCCGTGAGCAGGCCATCCAGCAGGCCATTAACCAGGTCGGCGGCGGCGTGGTAACCGATGTGGAGTTCGGCAAAACCAGCCAGGGCTACATGTATCTGGTGGAGATTCACAATGGGCAAAACCGCTTCCGCATCCTGATCAATGCCCAGGACGGCAGCGTGATGGGCCTTGATACCAAGACCGCGAAGCTCATGGAGTCCTCCGCCTTCCCCATCAACGCTCCTGGCCCTGCTAAAGTGATCATCAGTGACTGGGACGATGACTGGTATGATGATGACGATCACTGGGATGACGACCGGGACGACTTCTTTGATGACGATGATGATGACTGGGACGACGATGACCGGTACGATGATGATTATGATGATGACGACGATGATGATGACGATGACGATGATGACGACGACGATGACGATGACGATGGCCGGTACGACGATGACGATGATGATGATGACGATGATGACGACGACGATGACGATGATGACTGATTGATAGCAAACTGTCCGAGCAGCAGACCTGGGCACAAAGCGTGGGTCTGCTTTTTTGACCCTGCAACTCCCGTTAGAGACAGAGGAATTCAAGCTTCAGATTTTTTCCCTTGACCTTTTTTTCTTGTCATGCTATTCTAATTCAGCATCAAATGTGATGTGTCTGGTGCTTTGGCTCAGTTGGTAGA
>DHQX01000054.1:0-14387 GCA_002411105.1 Christensenella sp. UBA5327
AGCGAGCGCATCCGCACCTACAATTTCCCCCAGGGCCGGGTGACTGATCACCGCATTGGGCTGACGCTGTATCAGATTGATCTGATCATGGACGGCGACCTGGACCCCATCATCGATGCCCTGGCGATGGACGCCCGGCAAAAAGCCCTGGCGGAAAGCGCCGTTTGACAGATAAAAGAGGAGAGAGCACATGGCCAGCAACAGCCCCATGACCCGAGCCCAAAAACAGATCCTGGTTTTCAGCCTGCTGATTATCTTTTTAATCGGCGTTCTGGTCTTTATTTTCCGGGATCAGGGCGCCCCCCCGCCCCAGGAGCCCCTTGGCACGCCCACGGTCTCCATCGCACCGGAATCCACCTATGCCACCGTGAGCGAAGCGCTGGACAACCTGCCCACCCCCACGCCGCTGCCCACCCCCACCCCAACGCCTGTGCCTGCTCCCATTGACACGCCCACAGCGGCGCCAGAAATCACCCTCATGCCTGAAAGCTATCCTACCCTCAGGCGCAATGACGCGGGGGCTGAGGTGAAGCGCATGCAGCAGAGGCTGATCGAGCTGGGCTACCTGAAGGCCGGCGGCGATGACGGAGACTTTGGCACCGGCACCTACAACGCAGTCCGGGCCTTCCAGCGCAACAACAAGCTCACCGCCGACGGCATCGCCGGCCCCGCCACCCTGGCGGCGATGTATGGTGAAAACCCGGTGAAGGCGCAGTAGCGCTTTAGGTCATCTTATAAAGTTCTAAGGGGTCCGGGGATTACTGGCGATAAATCCCCGGACCTTTTTCACCCTCATTCCCCTGCCGGCCGCAGCCGGATAATCCGGTCATCGCTGCCGTTGTCGGTGGTGAGGTACAGGCTGCCATCCTGCCCCATGTGCACCCCGCGGATGCGGCCAAACTCCCCTTCAAACAGCGTTTCCTCCCGGATCAGTTTCCCCGCCTCCAGCCACACCACCCGCAGCTGGCGGGCCCGCAGCACGCCCATCACATAGGCGCCCTCAAGGTTTTTCCAGTGGGCGCCTTTTATCTGTGCCAGGCCTGACACCGCAATGGTGGGGTTGCCGGAGGCCCAGGCGGCGCTGATGGCGTCCGGGAATTTTTCCAGGTCGGTCATCGGCACGTTCTCATCATAGGGGGGCCGGGGCGCCCAGCCGAAGTTGCCGGGCACCAGCGGGTTCATCTCATCATCCAGCCAGGAGCCATGCTCCGCGCTGTAGCCATATTGCCCCTCCTGGGGAGCATCAAAAAGCACCAGCCCCTGGATGTTCCGGTGCCCAAAGCTGAAAACGCGCGGGTCAAAGGGCGCTCCCAGGTTGCCAGGCGCCGCCTCCCCCTCCCGGGTGACGCGCAGCACCTTGCCCCCCAGGCTCGCGGGGTTTTGCGGGTTGTCGGCGTTTGCCGCGTCCCCGGTGCCGATAAACAGGATGCCATCCGCCCCCATCTCCAGCTGCGCCCCCGAATGCCTGCCGCTGGGGTTGGCGGGGATGCCGGAAACGATGTCCTGTGCATCCTCCAGCGCCAGGGCCTCTGTCAGGCGAAAGCGGATGACCCGCACCTCAGGGCCCGCTGAGGTCTGGGTGTTGTAGGCCAGGTAAATGTAGCGGTTGCTATCAAAATCGACATCCTTTTCAAGGCCCATCAGCCCGCCCTCTCCCTGGGCAAAGGCCCCTGGGATGTCCGCGATGCGGGTCACCACCCCATCCTTAAAAAGGCTCAGGCTGCCCCCGCGCTGGGTGAACAGCAGAGAATGATCCGGCAGCTGCACCACACCCCAGGGGTTTTGAAGCCCGGTGACCACCGCCTCCGCCTGAATCTCTGGCAGCGCGCCCTCTGCCCGGGATGGAGCCGCCACCCCCAAAAGCAATATCAGCGCGGCCATCAAGGCCAAAATCCTGGCTTTCATGGTTTCCTCCGCCTCCTTTCATGGGTCTTGATCAAAACCTACCCTCTCCCCGCCTCCTCAGTCATTGCCCAGAAGGACAGCGGGCCAAAGTTGCGGGCAGCGCCCTTGTTTATCCTCTGTATTTTAGCTACAATAGAAGGCGCATATTCTGACTTCGACCAACAGCGGAGGGCAAAGCAGTGCACCAACAGCAAGATATCGTCCGCCAGGACGGCGTGTGGCAGCCCTATTTGCGGCTGCTTTCCCATGATTTCCCCACCCAGCGCGCCGCGGCGGCTGAGATCGTGCGGCTAAAAACCAGGCTGCAGCTGCCCAAGGGCACCGAGTATTTCTTCTCCGACCTCCATGGCGAGCATCAGGGCTTCCTGCGGATGCTCAAAAGCGCCTCCGGCACCATCCGGGACAAGATCGACACCCTGTTTTACTCAGCGCTGACCCCTGAGGACCGGGACGAGCTGGCCCAGGTGATCTACGACCCAGAGAATATGCTCAGAAAGCTGGAGGCCACCGGCAAGCTGCGGGAGAGCTGGTATCACCTGACCATCGTGCGCCTGGTGCAGGTGCTCAAGGTGGTCTCTGCCAAATACACCCGAAGCATGGCCCGGCAGCAGATGGCCCCTGACTTCAGGAGCGCCATTGATGAACTGACCTACAAGGATGAGGACGAGAGCCGGATGGACTACCACTACGCGGTGATCCGGGCCATCCTTGATGCCGGGGTGGCGGGGGATTTTATCCGCGCGCTGTCGGAGGCCATCCGC
The DNA here is from genome assembly GCA_002411105.1 of Christensenella sp. UBA5327. Taxonomy (GTDB): domain Bacteria; phylum Bacillota; class Clostridia; order Christensenellales; family Aristaeellaceae; genus UBA6115. The sequence continues at coordinate 2,667 of DHQX01000054.1, forward strand.
TCACTGAGCGTGGCCAGGCTGCACATCATCGGCGACATCTTTGACCGGGGCGCACACCCGGAACTCATCATGGACGAGCTGATCGCCTTTCACGATGTGGACATCCAGTGGGGCAACCACGATGTGCTGTGGCTGGGCGCCTCCCTGGGGAACGAGGCCATGATCGCCAACGTCCTGCGCCAGGGCATCAACTATAGCACCTTTGACCTGCTGGAGGACGGCTACGGCATCAACCTAAGGCCGCTGTCCATATTTGCCGAATTCACCTACCGGGATGACCCCTGTGAGATTTTCCGGCCCAAGAACGAGTACAACGAAAACCTCTTTGACACGGTGGAACCCGCCCTGGGGGCCAAGATGCTAAAGGCCATGACGGTGATCCAGCTGAAGCTGGAAGGGCAGCTGCTGGCGCGTCGGCCGGAATATGGCATAGCCAGCCGGGATGTTTTAAGCCGGGTTGACTTTGAGAAAGGCATGGTGGTGGTGGACGGCCAGGAACATCCCCTGCGGGATGCCCACTTCCCCACCGTTGACCCCAAAGACCCCCTCGCCCTAAGCCCCGGGGAGAGCGACCTGATGCGCTCCCTGGTGGCCTCCTTCCGCCACAGCCGCAGGCTGCAAAGCCACATGCGCTTTTTGATGAGCCATGGCAGCATCTACCTGCGTTTTAACGGCAACCTTCTCTACCATGGCTGCGTGCCCCTGCGGGAGGACGGCAGCTTTGACACGCTGGAGATCGAGGGGCAGACCCTGTCAGGCAAGGCGCTGTTTGACTACATCGACCAGATGGCCAGGGACGCGGCCTTCCAGCCCTATGGCAGCCCCCAGCAGGTAAAGGCCCGGGATTTTCTGTGGTATTTGTGGTGCGGGCCCAAGTCCCCGGTGTTTGGCAAAGACCGCATGGCCACCTTTGAGCGCGCCTTCCTCACCGATAAATCCACCCACAAGGAGACCATGAACCCCTATTACCGCCTGATCAACCAGGAGGAGGCCTGCCGGAACATCCTGTCCGCCTTTGGCCTTGACCCGGACCGGGGGCACATCGTCAATGGCCACGTGCCGGTAAAGCTATTAAAGGGTGAAAGCCCCATCAAGGGCAACGGTCGGCTGTTCATGATCGACGGGGGCATGTCCAAGGCCTATCAGAAAACCACCGGCATGGGCGGCTACACGCTGATCATCAACTCCCACTCCATCGCCCTGGCCCAGCACCCCTCCGATGTGGCAGGGGATGACGCCCCCTTTGACAGCCCCACCCTGCAGGTGGTGGAGCGCTTCCCCGGGCGCGTGACGGTGGCGCAGACCGATGAAAGCGCCGACATGCGCCGACAGATCGAAGACCTGCGCCGCCTCATCGCGGCGTATCAGGCCGGGGAAGTCAGCGAGCAGGCTAACCTGCCGGAGGGCCCGCTCCAGTTTGATTTCATCAACCAATAGACAATACATAGAAGGAGAACCGGACATGAAAATCGCGTTTATCGGCATCGGCGTCATGGGCTTGCCCATGGCAGGACATCTCATGGCAGCGGGGCATGACCTGACGGTGTACACCCGCACCAGGAGCAAGGCTGACCCCCTGGTGGAAAAGGGCGCCAAGTGCTTTGACGCCATCGGCCCCTGCGTGAAAGACCGGGAGGCCATCATCACCATGGTGGGCTTCCCCAAGGATGTGGAGGAGGTCTACCTGGGCCCGGGCGGCATCCTGGAAAACGCAGCCCAGGGCGCTTTGGTGATCGACATGACCACCACCAGCCCCGCCCTGTGGCAGCGCATTGCCAAGGAAGCCCGGAAAAAGGGCTTAAGGCCCCTGGATGCCCCGGTATCCGGCGGTGACTCCGGCGCCCGGGCCGCCACCCTGGCCATCATGGCGGGCGGCGAAGCGGCGGACTTTGAGGCGGCCTATCCGCTCTTTGAGAAGATGGGCAAAACCATCATCCATGAAGGCGGCGACGGGGCCGGACAGCACACCAAAATGGCCAACCAGATCGCCATCGCAGGCGCCGTCACCGGCGTGGCCGAGGCTGTGCGCTATGGCCAGGCCGCGGGCCTTGACCTCACCAAAATGCTGGGCACCATCTCAACCGGCGCCGCCGGTTCCTGGCAGATGTCCAACAACGGCCCCAAAATGGTCTCGGGCGACTATGCCCCCGGCTTTTTCATCAAGCACTATGTCAAGGACCTGCGCATCGCCCAGGAAGAGGGCAAGGAGCGGGAGCTGAAGCTGCCCATCCTCAAGAAGGTGCTCAAGATGTATGCCGCCATGGAGGAAGAAGGCCAGGGCGACCTGGGCACCCAGGCGATTATTGAGAAATACCAAGAGTAACGATAATTTGTCTTGCTCAACATCAAAATTATTGCACATGGTACGCAACTATGTGCAATTTTTGCTGTTTCCTTGATCCTCTCTATGCGTTGAAAATGCTACATGTTTTCTTATCTGATTGATAGGCATTGTTGAGATTGGTCGCTTTTTCAGGGAAATCATGTAGAAAAAAGAATTATCCGCCCCTTATTGACAAATTATATAACAAGAGTTATTATAAGGCCAATAATAATAGCGAGGAGAAAGACACATGAACTTGCATTTTGAGGATTTAAAGAAAGTTATGGAAATTCTTGCGACATACGAGAAGAAAATTGATAAGAATTTCAAAATCCCACTTCACGAATATGAGGAGCGCTATAAAAAAGTATGGGCAGAACTCGAAAAGAAAGAAATTGACCTGGGGTTTTTCTTTTGGTACCGCGAAATGCCTGGTGATGGCATATACTTGACTGGATATAACCCGAATATCGAACGTGCCAGTGGTGTCATTTCGCCAAACAAGCGCCCCCTGATCCTTGCAGGGCCTGAATCAGGAATTTTGGCAAAAGAAGTCGGGTTAAATTTAGAAACGCATTTTGTGAATGAATTCAGTATCCCAGATGAGTACTATGAAGGGGTTGAACGCGGAAGCCTCAAAACAATTATTTCTGATTACGCGAGTGATATAAAGCGAGTCGGTTTCATGACACATGAAGACTATATACCTGCCAAGTTCATGAATTTTTTGAAGGAATCTCTGGGAGCAAAGGAACTGGTTGATGCAACGAGTATTCTGGAAGATTTGCGCTACGAGAAGAGCGAGAATGAATTCAAATGCATGGAACAAGCAGACATCATTGCTAACGCCGCTGTCAGATGTATGTTGGCTATCAGCAAGCCCGGAATGCTAGAAACAGAGATTGCCGCCGTGGGTGACTTCGCTGTGAAAACGCTCGGTGGAACCGGCTATGGATTTGAGACAATTGTTAACTCGGCCGACCGGTGCAGGACTGTAATAGGGCCTGCAAGCAATAGGATGATAAAAGAAGGTGAGATTGTTCAAATCGGCATCAGCCCCAGTTTTGAAGGATACAAAGGTGTTTGCCGGCGTGCATTTGTTATGGGGGAAAGGAATTCACTTCAAAACGAGTATTTCCGCGTAATGAATGAAGGATTCAGACGCGCCGAAAAAGCGATTTATGAAGTAGCCGAACAAAACCTTCCTTCTAACACCATTGATTTAGCAGCGAGAGATTACTTTAATACCATGTCAATAGAAGGCACTAATATGAAGTCCACACATTTTTATAGCACATGCCATGGCACAGGCTTAACCGAGTGCTTAGAGCCAATGGTCATCACCCCAACCAAAACCGAGCGTTATGGAAAAAATGTAGGAATCATGCTGGATCTGGGGTGTTATGGTCATCCCAATGTAGAGATATGTGGGGGGTGTGTAGAAAACGCTTATTTGAAGCGAGGAAATGCTGTCCAGTGCTGCACGGATATCCCTGTAGATGTACAAGAATTAGTTGGGAAAGGGATCTAAGCAATCCTTGAAGGGATAGAATCTATGACTAGTGTCCGGAATAAATGGTTGATAAGTAGTCGCTCGACGACTCTGTTGTTGCTGATAATAACAATTTTCGTTATTATGAGCGCAATAAAAGGTTCTCTATTCTATTCGTCCAAAAACTTAAGTTCAATTTTTTCCAACTTATCTTACGATATGCTGTTGGCTTGTGGAATGACGTTTGTTCTAATTCTTGGAGGGATCGACCTTTCTGTAGGTTCTGTCCTCGCTTTTACGGGGATCGTTGTCACTACACTTCTTAGAAATGGCGAAAGCATCGCTTTCGCCATTGGCCTTGGTTTACTCGTTAGTATGCTAATAGGCACGACAAATGGATTGCTTGTTTCTGTCTTTAATATTGCACCCTTCATTGCAACGCTTGCAATGATGTCAGTTTTTCGTGGCATGAGCTATGTAATGACAAGCGGATACTTTGTGGTTGGCTTACCTGAAGTTTACAGTAGCATTGCACGCGGAAGTTTGCTAGGAATATCAAATAAGATTATTATCTCTGTTGGAATCATGGCAATATTAAGCTTCTTATCAATCAAGCATGTGTCCATAAGGCGAATGTTTTATGTTGGTAACAACTACAATGCTGCGTTTCTATCTGGGATCTCCGCTCGCAAAACCACAATACTAGGGTACATGATCTGCAGTATATTAGCTGGCATCGCTGGGATACTTATTACCAGCAGTTTCGATATGGGGCAAGCAAGTTTTGGTGTAGGGTATGAAATGCGCGCAATTTCTGCCGCAGTTATTGGTGGAGCAAGCATGAGTGGTGGGGAAGGAGACTTTATCGGCACGGCTTTAGGCGTCATTCTCGTTGCTTTGGTTAACAACGTGTTTATCATGTTCAATGGATCTCCAAATTGGTCGACCGCAATAAGTGGCATCATGCTGATTGTAGCCGTAGCTTTAGATATTCTTCGATCGAAAAGAAGGCCTCAGGGGATTTGATGAGATGGGTTTGCTTGAATTAAAAAACATAAATAAGTCTTTTGCCGATAACCTGGTTTTATCAGATGTTTCATTATCATTCCACGCTGGCGAAATACATTCGATCGTCGGCGAGAATGGCGCTGGTAAGTCCACCCTAATGAAAATTATTGGAGGAATTTATCGTGCAGATAGTGGCGCAGTATATTTAAATGGTAAGTTGGCGAATATGCGCAATCCAATAGATGCCTATAGGGCAGGCATAGGAATTGTACATCAGGAACTAAGTCTTGCTGATAATATGACTGTTGCTCAAAATGTTTTTGCAAACCGCGAACCAATTGGCCCTATAGGCTTTGTGCGATGGAAAAAGCTCTATCAAGATACTGAAAACGAATTCCAGAAAATTGGAGTTGCTATTAAGCCGGATGTTCTTGTTAAAACTTTGAGCATTGGGATGCAGCAAATTGTTGAGATTGTTAAAGTCCTCTCACAGAATATCAACATATTAATCTTTGATGAGCCCACAAGCGCACTGTCCGATAGTGAAGCTCAAAATATGTTCAGCCTTCTAGTTAAGCTCAAAGAACAAGGTAAACTCATAATATTCATTAGCCACAAACTCAATGAAGTCTGTCATATTTCAGATCGAGTGTCTGTTCTTAGGGATGGGAAGTATATTGGCACTCTCGAACATGGCGAAATTGAGGAAGACCGGATCATCAGCATGATGGTTGGACGAGATCTAAGCAATCTGTATCCACCGAAATCATCCAAACTTAACGGAGATATTGTTTTGGAAACAAAAAACCTTTCACGCGTAGATAAGTTTCACGATGTTTCCATTACAGTTCGTTCTGGTGAAATCCTCGGAATTTTTGGATTAGTTGGAGCCGGAAGAACAGAATTTGCATATTCTCTTTTTGGGGCAGATAGGATTGATAGTGGAAAAGTAACTTTTGAAGGCGAGGACGTGACTTTTAAATCTCCAACAGATGCAATAGCAAAAGGGGTTTGCTATCTTTCTGAAGACAGAAAGAGGCTAGGTCTTTTTGTTAATATGATAGTTGCAAATAATATCGTCGCTTCAAGTTTGAAAAAGTTCATCAATCGTTCGGGCTTCCTTGAGTTTGATAAGATGCAGGTTGTTTCCTTAGAATATGTAGAACGACTAAACATTCAGCCTGCTAATTGTATCTCTAATTACGTTTCAAATCTGTCAGGAGGAAATCAACAAAAGGTTTTGCTTGCAAAATGGATAACTACAAATCCGAAGCTATTAATTGTTGATGAGCCCACAAGAGGTGTTGATGTTGGAGCAAAAGCAAAAATACACAGCATATTGAGGGATTTGGCAGAAGCTGGATTAGGCATTATCATGATTTCTTCAGAACTGCCTGAAATCTTAGGATTGTCTGATCGTGTTGCAGTAATGAACAATGGCAAGCTAATAACAGTTCTTGATAATAATGATCTTTCTGAAGAAATGATTTTAAATAAAGCTTTTAACAAGCATGTGGTGGGATTATAATGCTTCGAAAAATAAAAAACAAAATGAACCTTCATTATTTGGTCTTAATCTTTTGCATCACTTGTATTTTTGTCATCATGAGTATTCAATCCCCCTTTTTCTTAACCTGGAACAACATTGATGTATTAGTGAACAACTTTATCATGGAAGCCATCATGGCGCTTGGAATGACCATGGTGATAATTTCTGGAGGCATAGACATCTCTATATCTGGCATTTTGCCATTTATTGCTATTATATTCGCAAAACTCATGTTAATAGGCGTAAACCCTTGGCTTGCGTCATTGATAGGCTTGGTTGTTTCTGGCACTATTGGTCTATTTAACAATAGTCTTCGGCATGTCTTGAGGCTACATCCTATGATTGTTACGATGGCCACTCAATTGACGCTAAAAGGCCTTAATCTCGCGATTACCGGAGGCTCTGTATTATCTAAATTTTCCAGAAGCTTCACATCTTTCACCGCCCAACGTCCCCTTGGCCTTAGCATACCCATTTGGATTTATATATTACTTGCTGTCCTTTTCGTGGCATTATCAAAACACAATCGAAGATTTATACATGTCTTTTTCGTCGGCGGCAGCAATGAGGCCTCAATGTTATCTGGCATGAAAATAAACAGCATTTTTAGAATGGTTTATGTAATAAGCGCAATCCTCGCAGGTTTGGCGGGCATATTATCGGTAACAGTTTACAATTCAGCAAGTTACAGCTTTGGTCAAGGAGTAGAAATGAAGGTGATCACTGCAGTAGCTATAGGTGGAACTAGTTTGACACATGGTGGAGAAGGATCAATAACAGGTACTTTGTTGGGAACGCTATTTATGGCTATAGTATATAACGCCTTTGTTATGAGTGGAATTTCTACATACTATCAAGATGTTTTTACTGGCGGAATGCTAATTGTTGCTGTTTTATTGAGCGAAGGCGCTCGCGCAATAAATAAACGAACCAATCAAGCAAAAAGCTTGATAAAATAGAAAGGAGTGCTTGTCATGAAACGAATATTAGGAGGCTTGTTGGTCATTGTACTCTTGCTAAGTCTAATCACTATCACTGTTGTTGCTGAAGAACGAGAAACAGAAAACTATTCCATGGTGGTTTTCACGAAAGGAGCGGAATACTTCAATTGGTGCTATGCTGGCATGCAAGATGCGGCAAAAACGCTAGGGAATCATGTGAATGTAGAATTGCAGGGGCCATCGGATTGGGATGCTTCTCAAGAGGCGCGAACCGTAGAACAAGTTCTTGCCAAAAGACCCAATGGGATAATTATTTCATGCGCAGATGAATCCACACTAATTCCAGTGATTAACCGCGCAATCGCCGGAGGAGTTCCGATTATCTGTTTTGATAGTGATTCTCCAGATAGTGATAGACTGGCGTATGTTGGAACAGACAACCATTCATTTGGGGCTGTAGCTGGCAAAGCTATCATTGATGAGATCGGAACAGAGGGGGAAGTTGCAATATTGCTTGTTCCTGGTGCAGTTTCCATGGAAGAGCGTTCGCAAGGTTGTGTAGATTATCTAAAAGAACATGCACCAAACATCAAGATCAATTATTTGAACGATGAAGGAGATGTTTCAAAAGCCGAGCAGGTAACATCAGCACTCTTGCAGGCTAATCCTAATGTTAAAGCAGTATTCTCAACACATGGCTATGGCGCTCCTGGGGCCGCTGCTGCGACTCGTAATTTGGGGAAAACTCAAGATATCTGCATTATTGGCTCCGATTATGACTCCGCTACTCTGGAGCTGCTAAAGAACAAAGAAGTAACAGGCACAGTTATTGATGATCCATATCTATTAGGATATCAAGCAATGATGTTAGTATATGCATCTGCACATCCAACTGACGTCTTGTCTGCTAGGCCTCCTTTTGGACATGTTCCTGAGTTAATCTACGGAAACTGCTCTCTATTGACCGCTGAAATACTGGCTGACGAGCATGCAGCTGCTCGTTACGAAAAGCCTCCAATTATAGACTGACACTATTGCGCATTGTTTGAAGAAAGCCCCACTGGAGGGTTAGCGTCCAGTGGGGTTTTATGATAAAATATTGATGCAAAATAATTTATTGAGTAGGGGAAAATGGATGTCATAGAAATAAGAAAGCAAAATTTGCTGAATATTATCAGACTGCTTCGTTTCGAAGATAATCTGACAAAACGAAATATTGCAAACAAAACAGGTTTGAGTTTTGCAACCGTTTCAAATTTGTGTAATGATTTGATCGATCAGGGAATTCTGATAAGAGGTGAAAACACCACTTTAACAGTTGGAAGGACGCCCCTTTACCTGTCTTTCAACGTGGATCTATTTGTCACCATTTGTGTTAACTTGCAAATGCGAGATGTTATTGTCATCTCGTTGCTCAATTTCAGAAACCAAGAAATTATCAAGAGAGCATACAATCCTCCAAAAACGTATGGCGCTGAAAACGTTGTTGCATTTATCAAGAATAAATTTGATACAGAGATCAGGCCCTTATGTAATGAACAGTTAATTATTATTGGAATAGGTGTTGCTGTCTCCTCGATTTTTGATACAGATAGTGGTCAATTGATCAACTCTCGCGTTGACATATACGATAACATAAATCTTAAGTTTTTGTTTGAAGAGAGTTTTGATATTCCAACATACGTTGACAACGAATCCAACCTGTGTGCTTATTCGATAAAGTCGATTTCGCATGACCTCTCTGATATTGTCTATCTTCATATATCGGAGGGAGTGGGTGTGGGCATGATCGTTAATGGCAAACTATTGAGCGGGGAAAGAGGATATGCCGGTGAACTCGCCCATATGCCAATCGGTACAATGGATATCAAATGCCCCTATTGCGGAAATATGGGTTGTGTTGAAAATGATCTTGCAGTGGAAAGCATCTTGATAAAATACTACGGCTTTTGTGATGACAAAATCGCGCAATGGAATTGTTTACTAAGCAAAATGGAAGAAGGAGAGGAAGCTGCTTTAACGCTGGCAGAAAGCTGTTGCTCCTTACTTGGCAAGCTATCATCGATATTGATTAATCTAATGAATCCAAACACTATGTATATTGGGGGAGACATAGCCAAACTATTAAGTTTTGGAGAAAGTGCATTTTGGGCTGAAATTAACAAACGATGCCTTCTATTAAAATATGGGCCGATGGATATAAAGTTCGATTTACATAGCGATGAGACAATCAATATTGGAATTAATGAACGAATTTGTTCGTCATGGATTCCAGGAAAGACTGAACTGGAATTCTAAACATGTAAGGTCATTATCGTAGATATCTAGAATAATCAACTAAAAGCCCGGAAAACCGTCATTGGTAGTGCCGCCTATTTTGTGTAAACCTGCTTGAGGAGGCTCAGTCGTTGCGGGGCAAGGCTTGTCCTTGCCCCCGTGGCTGCAACCTAACACGGGCGGCAGTGGCCGTCAAGGGCAGAAGCGCAGCGTCCCTTGACCGGATGCTGCCGCCTGTGTTCGTCCTCATAGCGGCACCTGTACGCGATCGCCGTACAACACCATGAGTTGCGACAGGATGCTGCCCCAGGCTTTCAGTGGCATCGTCCATTTTTCCGTTACCTGCATCGTCACCAGATACAGTTGCTTGAGCAGGGCGTCATCGCTCACAAAGGCCGCCTTCGTTTTGGTCACTTTTCTCAGTTGGCGGTTGAAGTTTTCAATCGCATTTGTGGTGTAGATAATCCGCCGAATTTCTTCAGGATACCGGAACATGGTGGACAGCTCATCCCAGTGTGTACGCCAACTCTTGATTGCTGCCGGATACTTGCTGACCCAAGCGGCCTCCAACTCGTCCAGCGCAGCCAATGCTGCCTCCTCTGTCGGAGCTTTGTAGATGGGCTTGAGGGCTGCTGTAAACGCCTTCACATCCTTGTACGACACATACCGGCTACTGCTGCGAATTTGGTGAATGATGCACCGCTGCACATCCGTTCGTGGATACACCGCGGCAATCGCCTCACTAAATCCGGTCAAACCATCCACAGAGGCAATGAAAATATCTTCTACGCCACGGTTCTTCAACCCCGTCAGCACGCCCAACCAGTACTTTGCGCTTTCTGTTGCCCCAACCCACAACCCAAGCACATCTTTTCTGCCATCCAGGTCGGTGCCAATGCAGATGTACACTGCCTTGCGTACGACTGCACCTTCCTCGCGCACCTTGTAGTGGATAGCATCCAGCATGACCATGGCATACACGCTTTCCAGCGGTCGGTTCTGCCATTCCCGTATCATCGGCAGCAGTTTGTCTGTAATGCGCGACACGCGGCTGGCATCCACCTCAATCCCGTACATCTCGCGCATGGCCTTTTCGATGTCACGGGTAGAAGTTCCCTGTGAATACAGAAACAGAATCTTGTCTTCTATGGCTGAGATGTCCATTTCATGCTTGGGGACAATAGCGGGTTCGTAGGCCCCTTCGCGGTCACGGGGCACCTGTAACTCAATCTCACCCTGGCTACTATTGACAGTTTTCTTGTAATGACCGTTTCGGCTGTTGCTGGTTTGTTTGTTGCGGTAATCGTACTTGCTGTAACCCAACTCATCTTCCAGTTCCGCATCCATGATTTCCTGAATGAGCCCGCTGGTCAGTTCCTTGACCAACGCGTGGACCCCGTCCAAGTCCTTGATGCCGCGTTCGTCAATGAGCTTCCGTAGTGTGCTCTTTTCCCGTTTTGCCATGTGTTTTCCCTCCGTCTTTCATTTCTATCCTCTGACAGAGGTTTACACAATTTATTCAGCACTCTTCCGTCATTGGCTTTCCGGGCTTGTTGATGCCTTGGTTCTTGTTGTTATCGTTCAAACAGCTTGATGGCTGCGCGCGCCAACAGCTCTGCCCCAACGCCGGTAGCACCCATGGGGGCTTTGGCGCTGGCCTTCTCCTGGTAGGCGGTGCCGGCGATATCCAGGTGCCCCCACGGCACCCCGAAGGAAAACGCGCGGCAGAACAGCGCGGCCGTGGCCGTGCCCGCGGGCCTGCCGCCAGAGTTTTTGATGTCCGCCCGTTCAGACTTGTTGTGCTTGGCCAGGTGATCAAAATGCGGCAAGCGCCAAACCTTGTCCCCGCTCTTGTCAGAAGCCTCCTGAATGGCCCGGAAGATGCCCTCATCATCGGCAACCACACCGGTGATCTCCCGCCCCAGGGCAATGCCCACGGCCCCGGTCAGGGTGGCGATGTCGATGATCTTGTCCGCCTTGATGACGGTGACGGCATAGGTGATCGCGTCCGCCAGGGTGATGCGGCCCTCGGCATCGGTATTGACCACCTCGATGAACTTGCCCGCCAGGCTGCCGATGATGTCCCCGTTGTGATAGGCGTGGCCGGAAATCATGTTCTCACAGGCGGCCA
>DHQX01000054.1:14481-31528 GCA_002411105.1 Christensenella sp. UBA5327
GGCGGCCAGGGTGCTGATGGCGCCGATGACAGCCGCTGCACCGCCCATGTCGCAAAACATGGTGTCCATGCCAGCGGCGGGCTTGAGGGCGTATCCGCCGGAGTCATAGGTCAGCCCTTTGCCAACCAGGGCAAGGGTTTCCTTGTGGTCTGGGCGGTTCATATAGCGCATCACCAGAAAGCGCGGCGGCGCGTCAGAGCCCTTGGCCACGCTCCAGAAAGCCTCAAGCCCCATCTTCTGGATCTGCTTCTCGTCATACACCTCAATCTCAAAGCCATGCTGGCGGGCCAGGGCGCTGGCCTCCTGCGCCAGGCGCTCCGGGGTCAGCACATTGGCAGGCTCGTTCACCAGCGCGCGCGCTGTGCGGATGCCATCGGCATACTGCCTGGCCAGGCGGCAGGTCTCCTCCTCAGCCTTCAGGCTAAAGCCCTCCGGCAGGTAAATGGTATACGCGGGCGCAAAAGCCTCCTTGTCCTTCCTTTCCTTCTGGGGGTCAATGGGGCTGATGCCGCTGGTCTGGTAGCGGTCAAAGCCATCATCTGAAAGCCACAGCTGCTTATAAAACGCGCCTGTCAGTTGGCCCAGGGCTTCGTCCCCCAGCACCACGGCCACCGGGCCCGCCTTGAGCGCCCTTAGGTTTTTAACCAGCTCTGAGGTGATCTCCTCCAGGGCATCGTAATCGGCCTCTTTGGGCAAAAGGGCATACAGCTCCGTGGTCAGCGCAGCCTCTTTGACGGTTTTCAGGCTCTCCACCTTGCCAGGCTCCAGCTTGAGCGCCAGCATCCCGGAAAAGGCCTCCTGGGGCAGGGCGGTCTTGGCGCCGGGCTTATTGCTCTCCTCCCCCAGCACATAAATGGCGGTGCCTCCCTTTGGTTTAAACTCAGCGGTCTTTTTCAGGTGAATCATGCGGTCTCCTCCTCTATTATCAACTGGCAGCATCATATCAGAGACGCAGGGGCAGGTCAAAGCCAAGAGGGCCAAACGCAGCCTGAGGGCCCAGGGCGGCGCGCGCCCTCTGCTTTGTGTGGTTTATCCATGTCCTGGAGATGATTTTCATGCCGCGCCGGCTTCCCCCCGGCTGTTCAAGTTCCGGCTGCTTTAGTACAATGGGCGTGATGAAACATGGAGGATGGATCCGAGATGCCAAACAGCCTGATCTGCGCCCATGCCGGCGCTGAAAACACCCCGCCCAACACCCTGGAAAGCCTGGCGCTGCTGATGCCCTCCGGGGCGGATCTGGTGGAAGTGGACCTGCGGCGCGCCCGGGACGGCGATCTTGTCCTCTGCCATGACAAGCCGGAAAAGGGCGGTGAGTATGCCACCTTCCCTGAGGCGCTGCGCCTCCTGGCCCGGACGCCTGGGGCGGGCTTGAATGTGGATGTGAAAGAGCCCGGGATCATTTTTCAGGCCTGGGAGATAGTGAAACAGCAGGGGCTTCAGGCGCGGGTCATCTTCACGGGTGATGTGAGCCGCGAGGAGGCGGATGAGACCCAAAAGACGGGCCTGCCGCTGTGGATCAACCAGTGCCGCCTCCCCATCACCCAATGGCCAAATGCGCATCTGGCCGCCCGGGAACAGGGCTTTGCCATGCTCAACATCGACTGGCGCCGCCTGAATGAGCGGATGCTGGCAGCAGCCCCGGAGCGCCTGTCGGTGTGGACGGTGAATAACGAGGAAAAACTGCGGGAGCTGCTGGCGCTTGGCGTGGGCAGCATCACCACCCGGGAGCCGCTTTTGGCATTGCGGCTGAGACGGGAAATCCAGGGCACATAAAAAAACCCGCTTTGCGGGCACAGGCAGGCATGGGGTGAGGATGGAAGGGTTCAGCCCTTTTCCCACTCCTTTTCTTTGAGGTTGGTATAGATGTAGACGATGGCGGACACCGAGGAAAACAGGAAGATCAGCACGCTGATGGCCGCCGCCCGTTCATAGGCGCGGTTGGAGAACTGTTTGCGCAAAAACACGCCCAGCATTTGCGGGAAGTTCTCCCCGATGAGGTAGGGGGTGGTGAAGGAGGAGATGTTGGACATAAAAATGAAGGTCATCGCGATCATCACATCCCGGATGGACAGCGGCACGATCATCTGCAGAAAGATGCGCGCCCGCCCCGCGCCCACATCCCGGGCGCTTTCGATGATGGAGTCGGAGATGCCCGAGAGCGCCGCCACGATGATCATGGTGGCAAAGGGAATGTTGAACCACAGGTTCATAAGGATAATGCCCCGGGGGTTAAAGAGCAGCCCGGGCTTGAGGTTATACAGCGCCGACGCCTCCGGTAGCAGAAGCGTCAGGCGGTTGATCAGCCCGGAGTCCGAGATGACCACCTTCATGGCATAGACCGCCACCAGCCCCGGGATGAAGCGGGGCAGGAGGTACATGGTGCCGATGAATTTGGCGATGCGCGAGCCCGAAAAGCGCAGGTACAGCGCCAGCAGATAGGCAATAAACACTGACAGGGCCACCGTGATCACGGTGATCCACAGCGTGTACCAGATGTCCGCCACCGCGATGCGGTTGGTGAAGAGGTATTCATAGTGCATCAGGGAAAACCCGCCCGTCGCGGGGTCGGTAAAGCTGCGGATGACCGTGTTGATGATGGGGTAGACGATGATGCTCAGCGACAATATCAGCGCCGGCCCCAAAAACAGCAGCAGCAGGGCGCGTTTCTGCCATGCTTTGCGCTTCTCTTCCCTATCGGTTTGGGGGGTGGAGGTGGTCATGCGCTTCTCCTTTAAGAGGGGATTTCACCGGGCCGGAAGCCGCTGTGCGGCGGCCTCCGGGCCCGGGATCAGTCAGGGGTTATTTGAGGGTCATGATCTCCTCGTTCCAGCGCTCGTTGAAAACATCGCCCAGGTTGCCAATGGACATAAAGGCGAAGTTCTCCACCTTCAGATCAGCCACCAGGTCCTTCTGGGCCGAGTCGATCAGGGCGGGGTCGATGACCGGGATGGCCTTCATGTTCTCCAGCGCGATCTTTTGCCCGGCAGGGCTGATGACGAAGTCCATGAAATCATAGCAGGCTTCCCCGGCTTTGCCGATGGAGAGGATGGCCATGGACACATCCGTGCCCGTGAGCGCGGCGTCATCCAGCTGGTACATCCGGGTGGTCTCAGGCAGGGTGCCCTGGCCCACGTTGGTGAGCACCTGGTCGGCCCAGGCGGGGATGATGTCCACTTCCTGGTTGATCAGCAGATCCAGGGTGCCCTGGTTCTTGGCCACATAGACCACGCTGCCGCCGGACTTGTAGAGGTGGGGATGGATGTCGGCCAGCCACGCAAAGCCCTCGTCCCACTGCTCTGCCCAGACCGGGTCAACCGAGGTGTAGGAGGACTTGTCCTGGATGAAGCGGTAGACGGCGGTGCGCACAAAGGCAGAGCCGGCGCCGCCGGTGGTGGGCTCGTTGTAGGCAAAACGACCGGGATGGGCCTTGATCCACTGGGTCAGCTCCTCCCAGGTGTGGGGGAGTTCCTCCGCGGGCACGCGGGCGGAGTCATAGGCGAAGACCACGGTGGTGCCCCGGTAGGGGACAACCTTGTCCTGAAGGATGGAGGGTTTCAGGGTGACATTCCCATAGTTGGAAAGCTTGCTGAAATCCAGCGTCAGGAAGATGTCCTCGGTTCCGGTTTCGTCGATGTAGGACTGGAGGCTGGCGGTATTCTCCGCCATCATGTCAAACTCTGTGTCCTTCTGCCCGGCCAGGTAGGCGGAGGAGACGCGGGAGAGCATGCCCTCGTCCCCGGTGCCCGACAGCAGGAACTGAAGCCTGACCTCGGTCTTGGCATCCGGCAGGGCGTTGTATTCAGTGATCAGGGCGTTGAAGAGATCAGCGACATTCTGGGATCCGGTCGTCCAGAGGTTCACAACGGGTTTCTCCGTCGCCAGGGCGGGTGCGCCCAGGGAGAGCACCAACGCCAGAGCCAGCACGAGGGTTAGGATTTTCTTCATGGGTTCCTCCTTTGTTTGGGTCCCGTTTATTTCATCAGGCCATCAGGCCAGGGATGACAGCTTATGGGGTGGTGTACTCCTGCTTGCGGCCAAAACGCAGGGTGACCGCGTCGCCCCGGCCGAAGCTTTGTGCCTGCTCATCGCTGATGAAGGCCTTGACGATGCCATGGTCGGTGTCCACGGTCATCTCGATGTAGTGGCCCAGCATCATGATGGTACGAACATACCCATCCAGGTCGCCGCCGCTGCCGGGCGAAACCTCCACATGCTCCGGGCGCACGGCCAGCACCTTTTTGTCAGGCATTTGCAGGAAGTTCATCTCGCCGATAAAGTCCGCCACATAGCGGCTTTGGGGGCGGTGGTAGATGTCCTGGGGGGAGCCCTCCTGCTCGATATTGCCCTTGTTCATCACCACCACCCGGTCAGACAGGGCCATGGCCTCCTCCTGGTCATGGGTGACAAAGGCCACGGTGATGTTCAGGTCGGTTTGGATTTTGCGGAGTTCTTCGCGCATCTGCTGGCGGATTTTGGCATCCAGCGCTGAGAAGGGCTCGTCAAGCAACAGCACCTGGGGCTCCAGAAGCAGCGCCCTGGCGATGGCGATGCGCTGCTGTTGCCCGCCTGACATCTGGCCGGGGTATTTCTTCTCCATGCCGCTCATCTTGACCAGGGCCATCATCTCGGAAATACGCCGGGCGCGCTCAGCCCTGGGAATTTTGCGCAGCTTCAGCCCAAACTCCAGGTTGTCAAAGACCCGCATGTGCGGCCAGAGGTTGTAAGCCTGAAAGACCATGGAGGTGGGGCGCTTTTCCGGCGGCAGGTGGATGATGCTTTGGCCGGCAATGCGGATGTCCCCGCCGTCCACGTTCAAAAAACCGCCAATGGTGCGCAGGATGGTGGTCTTGCCGCAGCCAGAGGGGCCCAGCAGGGTCACCAGCTCGCCTTCCCGGATGGTCAGGTTGATGTCCTTGACGCCGTCCCCGGTTTTATAGAGTTTGGTCATGTTGATGATTTCAAGCATTGACAAAGTCGTATCCTCCAGCGTTCCTCAACTCATCTTGAAGCCCTTGGCCATGGTTTCAGCGCCGATGTACTTGCGCATGAGCAAGAGCAATACAAAATTGGGAATGATGAGCAGCAGGGCAAACACCGCGCCGGCGGTGGCCGGGAAGTCCAGGATCACCCCGTACATCTCCGTCATCATGGTGCGCCACTGGGGCAGGCCCACAAACAAAGTGCCCACGCTCTCCCCCAGTGAGCCGATAAAGGCGTAGAGCAGCGCCACGGCGATGCCGGGCCAGGCCACCGGCAGGGTGACCTTGAAAAAGGTCCTCAAGGGCCCGGCGCCCGCGTCCCGGGCGGCCTCCTCCAGGTGCCGGGGCACGCTTCTGAAAGCGCCCGCCGGAAGCCATATCATCTGCATCATCGTGCCCAGCATATGGATCAGCAGGACGCCCATGAAGGTGCCCATCAGGCCGACTTTGTAAAAAATGATGCCCATGGAGGTGTACATGCCGATTTTGGGAAAGGCGTTTCCCAGGAGGAAGAGAAACATCACCAGCTTACGCCCTGTGAATTGAAAACGCGCCAGCGCGTAGGCCGCCGGGATGCAGATGACAAAGCTCAGCGCGGTGGAGCAGACCGCAAACAAAAAGGAGTTGGTGATGGAAACCAGGGTGTTGGGCTGCTTAAAAACATAATCCCACCACATGAAGCCAAATTCATTGGGCATAATGGCGGGAAAATTATAGGAGTTGGCGAAGGCCAGGATGAACATGTACAACAGCGGCCCATAGAAGAAAAGCATGAAAGCGAAAAGAATCGCAAGTCCTCCCGCGCGCTTTTTTCCCAGCGCACGCCTGATCTGGGGCGGGCGTACAACAGTCTGTGACATCCGGCTCCTTTCAAAGCGGGCATAGCCGCGTGCATCGCGAATGGCGGGACTGTATCGACAAGTGATAGGTCTGTCTTTGATTATAAATAAAATGATTCATATGTCAAATGGCCGGCGCCGGTCAAAGCACCCCCTTCTGCCATGCAAAAGGGGGTATGATGACGCGCGTCGCCTGGCTGTTTTTCCAGCCTAACCAGCCTTATTTGGCCAGCAGCTTTTTCAGGTCCTTTTCCGGTGTGGAGATGGGCCCGATGTTGTAGTTTTCCACCAGCACCTTGAGCACGTTTTCGCTGACAAAGGCGGGGAGGGTGGGTCCCAGCAGGATGTTTCTGATGCCCAGGTGGAGGAGCGTCAGCAGCACGCAGACCGCCTTTTGCTCATACCAGGACAGCACGATGGACAGGGGCAAATCGTTCACGCCGCAGCCAAAGGCCTCGGCCAGGGCCACCGCCACCCGGATGGCGGAGTAGGAATCGTTGCACTGCCCCATGTCAAGGATGCGGGGCAGGCCCTTGAGGGTCCCCAAATCCAGGTCGTTAAAGCGAAACTTGCCGCAGGCCACGGTGAGGATTATGGCGTCCTGGGGCGTGATTTTGACAAAATCGGTGTAGTAGTTGCGGCCGGGCTTGGCGCCGTCACAGCCGCCCACCAGGAAGAAATGGCTGATCTCCCCTGCCTTCACCGCGTCGATGATGGCGGGCGCAATGCCCAGCACCGTGCCGTGGCCAAAGCCCGTGGTCATGGTTTTGCCGCCGTTGATGCCGGTCATCACCCTGTCCTCGGGGTAGCCGCCCAGCGCCAGCGCCTTTTCAATCACCGGGCTAAAGTCCTTGTCATCCCCGATGTGGGTCATGCCGGGGTAGCGCACCACGGCGGTGGTGAAGATGCGGTCACGGTAGCTGTCCTTCACCGGCATGATGCAATTGGTGGTAAACAGCACCGGGCCCGGAATATCCACAAACTCCTTCTGCTGGTTTTGCCAGGCGGTGCCGAAGTTGCCCTTCAGGTGGCTATGCTTTTTAAGCTCCGGGTAGCCGTGGGCGGGCAGCATTTCGCCGTGGGTGTAGATGTTGATGCCTTTACCTTCGGTCTGCTCCAGCAGCAGCTTCAAATCCCTCAGGTCATGGCCGCTGATCACGATGAAGGGGCCTTTTTCGATGGTGAGGGGCACGGTCACAGGCGTGGGTGTGCCAAAGCTGCCGGTGTTGGCCTGATCCAGCAGCGCCATGCAGGCCAGGTTCACCTCGCCGGTTCTATCCACCAGCTTGAGCCAGTGGGCCAGATCGCCCTTGCCCTCAAGAGCGGCCATCGCCTCGTAGAAAAACCCGGTGACGGCGGCATCCTTCTGCCCCTGCACCCAGGCGTGGTGGGCATAGGCCGCCATGCCCCTAAGGCCCAGCAGCACCAGGGATTTGAGAGAGGCGATGTCCTTATCCGTGTCTTCCCAGGGCAGGGGAACCTTTTCAGGCACCTTCCCCAAGGCAAGGGCTGCCGATTCCACCTGGCTGGTCATGGCCGCCACCGCGTGTGCATCAAAGCTCACATTGGTGATGCCGGTGAAAAGCCCCTCCAGCATCAACAGGTCGTTGGCCTCGCCAGAAGATTGGCCGCCAGAAACCACCGCCAGGCCGATCAGCGCGCGGGTCAGGTCATCCTGGCGGTTGGCGGTCTCCGCGTCCTTGCCGCATACCCCCATGCGGCCTGTGCAGCCCTTCACAGGCACCGTTTGCTCACACTGGTGGCAGAACATCGCCGTCTCCATCATCTATTTCTTTCCTCCTTTGTCCGTATCGCCTTGACAGGCCTGAGGAAGTGTAACACAATGGGTTTACGGATGATGTTGCTTTTGCAACAAGGAGGGCTTATGGAGCTTTCTCTGCTCAGATCCTGCCGCCTGTTTCAGGGGATGAACGATCGGGAGATCGTGCAGGCCCTGGCCTGCCTGGGCGCGCGGGAACGCAGCTACGCAAAGGGTGAATATTTGATCCATGCTGGCAGCCCTGCGGGGGAAACCGGCCTGGTGCTCACCGGCAGCGCCCTGGTGATCCGGGAGGATTATTGGGGCAACCGCTCCATCCTCTCCATCGTAACGCCGGGGGAACTGCTGGTGGAGGCATTTGCCGGGGGCGAAAAACAGCCCCTGCCGGTTTCCGTCCAGGCGGCGGAATACACCGAGGCGGTGCTGCTGAATACCGGCAGGCTCCTGAGCAGCCGCTGTGACCGCTGCCACCTCAAGGCCCAGCTCATCCGCACCATGCTTGATATTCTATTGGATGATCACCGAAAATTGCTTTCAAAAATTGAGGATTCCACCCAGCGCTCCACCCGGGAGAAGCTGATGTCCTATCTGTCCCGCCAGGCGCTTGACGCGGGCAGCGAGCGCTTCACCATCCCCTTTAACCGCCAGGCCCTGGCCGATTACCTGGGCGTTGACCGCAGCGCCCTGAGCCGGGAGATGGGCAACATGGCAAAAGAAGGGCTGATTGCCTATGACCGCAACGCTTTCACGCTGCTAAAGGCAGACAATCAGCCCTGAAGCCGCCCTACTCCGCCTCCACTTCCCCCTCCGGGGTTTCATCAGGGGCGGTTTTCAGCACCAGGGCCAGCTCATTGGCCTTGTCGTACAGCGCATAGGGCACATAGATGCTGTAGGATTCCAGCATCTCCCCCGCCCAGGCTGTGAATCCCGACCCCAGCCGCCCCTCCCGCAAATATGGCAGGCCAGCGTCCTTGAGCATCGCCTCCAGGATCCCTGCCTGGATGCTGTCCCCCCGGAAGAGCAGCACCTGGTCCTCGGGCTGGGGCGCGCGGGTCTGGTGGCGGCGCTGGCCGCAGGCCCCCTCCATCAGTTCCCGGCATGAAACGCAGTACAGCATGGCCTCTCCTCCATTGTTTTGATCAGCCCCATTATAACACAGGCCAATAAAAAAGCGGCTGCCATGGCCGCTTGGGGGATGTCTGCCTGGGTTTGTCAGTCCAGCATCGCCAGGATGTTCTGCTTGGGCACAGCGCCGATGGTCTTGTTGGCCACCTCGCCGTTCTTGAACACATACAGGGAGGGGATGGACATGATGCGGTAACGCCTGGCCAACTCCTGCTCCTGATCCACATTGATCTTGACCACCTTGATCTCCTCGTGCTCCTTGGCGATCTCCTCAACCACCGGGCTCACCATGCGGCAGGGGCCGCACCAGGCCGCCCAGAAATCCACCAGCACCGGCTTATCGGACTGCAAAACCTCTTTCTCAAAATTATCTTTCGTAACCTCGATCACGGACATGCTCTTTCCACCTTTCTTGCTTAGCGCCGTCTTTACATGAGGAAGTATACCCCGGCTATCCTATCGATAAACAATGAATCCTGGTCGCGAAGGACGCTTATTGCGGATCCTGGTATGCCCAGCCCCGGTCCCCATGGTAAACCATGAGCCGGGACATGCCGCCATCCACCACCAGGGTCTGCCCGGTGATAAAGGAAGCGCCATCCCCGCACAAAAACAGCACGGCGGCAGCGATGTCAGACGGCTTCCCCACCCGCCCGGCGGGGTGCTGGTCCGCGTCGCCGCCTGAAAACGCGCTGCCTGTGGTATCTATCCAGCCCGGGGCGATGGCGTTCACCCGCGCCTTTCCGGCCAGGGACACCGCCATCCCGTGGGTGAGGGCGGTGATGCCGCCCTTGGCGGCGGTGTAGCTCTCGGTGTTGGCCTGGCTCTGGAAAGCCCGGGTGGAGGACAGGTTGACAACACAGGCCCCCGGGGCAAAGCGGGGCGCCAGCAGCTTGGTCAGATAATAGGGGGCCGCAACCCCCACCCTGAGCACCTCCAGAAAACCCTCATAGCCGCAGGCGTCCAGGCCGCCCCGGGTGATCATGGCGTTGTTGATGAGAAAATCCACCTGGCCTGAGGCGGGGATCGCCTCCGCGGCGAAGCGTTCCAGCGTTTTCTGGTCCCCGATGTCCCCCTGCACGAAGAAATCCAGTTCATCCTGCGCCGGGTCCAGGTCGATGCCCGCCACCCGCGCCCCCTGCTCCCGGAAAGCCCGGGCAACCGCCGCCCCGATGCCCCGGGAGCAGCCTGTGACAAGCGCTGTCCTTCCCTCAAATGCCATGTCGCCTGCCTCCTCCCCTGTTGGTTTCCTGGCGCTATTCTACCACGCTTTCCCGCGCTTGACCCGCCTTTGACATGCCCTTCACCCGGCCTTGACATTGGCTGGCTTTGGCCAACACCCCGTCCTTGTAATTTTACAATCCCTATGTTAGCATCAAAACACTTCGAAGCGCTTGAAGAGGATATGCCAGCGGAGGACAAGGATGACCCTGACAGACGGCCTGAAATCGCGCAACCCCAAACCACGGCTGCCCGGAAGAAGAGGTTTTTACCCGGCCATAGAGCCTTATCTTTTTCTGCTGCCGGCGTTTGTGGTCTTTGGCCTGTTCCTGTTTTATCCCTTTGTGCGCACCATCTATCTAAGCACCTATCTGACCGACAAGCTGGGCAACGCCAAGGTCTTCTGGAGCCTGAGAAACTATACCGATCTCTTCGCCAGCTCCTCCTTTTGGGCGAGTGTGCTGGTCACCTTCCAGTTTGTGGCCATTGTGGCCTTTGGGGGGCTGTTGATAGGGCTCATCACAAGCCTGCTCACCGCCAAGAAATACCCCGGCGTCACCTTTGCCTCGGCCGCCTACGCGATGCCGGTGGCCATCGCCTCTGCCGCGGCGTCCATGGCCTTCCGCATGATCCTGCACCCCACCAACGGCCTTCTCAACATTCTCTTTGGCACCCAGATCAACTGGACCGGCGACCCCGGATGGGCCCTGTTCTCGGTGTCTATGCTCACCATCTGGCTTGCCAGCGGCATCAACTTCATCTTTATTTCAGCAGGCCTCCGGGGCGTGCCGGACGAGCTGTACGAGAGCGCGGCCATTGACGGCGCCAACTACTGGCAAAAGCTCTGGCGCATCACGCTGCCTTCCATCTCCCCCACGCTTTTTTTCCAGATCATCATCAACATCATCAGCGCCTTCCAGTCCTTCAGCCAGATCCGCCTGCTCACCCAGGGCGGGCCGGGGGATGCCACCAACGTCATCGTCTACGCCATCTACCGGGATGCCTTTTTCAACTTCCGCTTTGGCACCGCGGCTGCCCGCTCCATCATCCTGTTTGTGATCGTGCTGGTGATCACCCTGATTCAGTTCAGCTTTGAGAAAAGGAGCGTGCACTACTGATGACCAGCCTCGCCACGCGCAAAAATATGTCAAAGCTGGGCAATCTGCTGATGAACCTGCCCATTCTGATCATTATTCTGGCGCCGCTGATCTATACGCTGCTCATCAGCGTCATGCCCCCCAGTGAGATCTATCAAAACCGGCTGATCCCCTCCTCGGTCAACTTTGGCAACTATGTCAAGGCCTTCACCAACCCGGCCTATTCCTTCCTCACCTTCATCCGCAACTCCTTCATCGTGTCAACCGCCGTGATGATAGGCCAGATGATCACCTGCTCCCTGGCGGCGTTTGCCTTCGCGTTTCTGGATTTCCGGGGCAAAAAGCTGCTGTTCATCCTGGTGCTGGCCACCATGATGGTGCCCGGAGAGGCCACCATCATCGCCAACTACCTCACCATCAGCCGCTGGGGCTGGCTTGACACCTTCCGGGCGCTCATCGTCCCCTACCTCACCAGCGCCATGGGCATCTTCCTGCTGCGGCAAAACTACCTCACCTTCGCCCGGGAGCTGCACGAGGCCGCCAAGATCGACGGCTGCAGCAACCCGCGCTTCATGGCCTCGGTGGTGGTGCCCCTGTCCCGCCCGGCGCTGGGCGCGCTGGGCGCCTATGTGTTCCTCAACACCTGGAACCAGTACATGTGGCCGCTGCTGGTCACCAACTCCTCCAGCTACCGCACGGTGCAGATTGGCATCAGCATGCTGTATGACATCGACGCCGAGTCCCTGGGGCTGATGATGGCAGGCGTGGTGATTGTGATCGTGCCGTCGCTGTCCATTTTCATCTTCATGCAAAAGCAGCTTATCAACGGCCTCATGGCAGGGGCCGTGAAAGGTTAACCCGAACCGCTCTGAGCATCAAGCTCAGGGCGTTTAATTATACGGGATATCTGAAAGGAGAAACACACAATCATGCGTAAAATTCTATCCCTGATGCTGGCAGTCAGCCTGCTGCTGGGCCTGGGCACAGCATTTGCCCAAACTGCCCCCACCGAAATCGTCTTCTGGCACTCCATGGGCGGGGTCAACGGCGAAGCCATCGCCAAGATGGTGGAGGACTTCAACCAGGCGTTTGACGGCAAGATCAAGGTCACCGTCGAATACCAGGGCACCTACGACGACGCCATCAACAAGATCAAGGCCGCCGGCATGTCCGCCCTGCCCTGTGATGTGGTGCAGGTGTATGACATCGGCAGCCGCTTCATGATCGACTCCGGCTGGGCGCTGCCCATGCAGGAGATGATCGACGGCGAGGGCTATGACATCTCCCAGGTGGAGCCCAACATCGCCGCCTACTACACCATCGACGGCAAGCTCTACTCCATGCCCTTCAACTCCTCCACCCCCCTTCTGTACTACAACAAGACCGCCTTCAAGGACGCCGGCCTTGACCCCGAGGTGGCCCCCAAGAACTTTGACGAGATCGTGGCCATGGCTGAGAAGCTGATGGTGAAAGACGCCGACGGCAAGGTGACCCGCTACGGCTTTGGCATGGGCAACTACGGCTGGTTCTTTGAGCAATGGATGGGCAAGATGGGCCTGCACTATGTGGACAACAACAACGGCCGCGGCCCTGACCCCGCCACCAAGGTGGTCTTTGACGAAAACGGCGGCGCCGAAGCGGTTTTCAATGTGTGGAAAAAGCTGATTGACGACGGCGTCATCACCTACCTGGGCCGGGGCAACAACGATGCCAAGGCTGCCTTCATCTCCGGCAACATCGCCATCACCCTGGAATCCACCGCCGCACTCAAATCCCTCCTCACCAACGTGGGCGACAATTTTGAAATCGGCACCGGCTACTTCCCCAACATCCACCCCGATGACAAGGGCGGTGTGTCCATCGGCGGCGGCTCCCTGTGGATGCTGGCCTCCGGCAACGATGCCAAGCAGAAGGCTGCCTGGGAGTTTGTCAAATACATGATCTCCCCCGATGTCCAGGCCTTCTGGAACGCCCAGACCGGCTACTTCCCCATCACGGTGGCCACCCACGAGCTGGATGCCTTCAAGGACAACCTTGCCAAGTACCCCCAGTTTGGCACCGCCATCTCCCAGCTGCATGACACCGCGCCCCA
Organism: Christensenella sp. UBA5327; assembly: GCA_002411105.1. GTDB lineage: Bacteria > Bacillota > Clostridia > Christensenellales > Aristaeellaceae > UBA6115. Next base: position 27,615 of record DHQX01000054.1, read on the forward strand.
GTACGCCGGGGCCCTGCTGAGCGTGTTCCCCGAGGCCCGGGCGCTGGTGGAAACCTATACCGAGCGGCTGATCAACGGTGAACTGGACGTGGCTGCCACAGTGGAAAACCTGGCCAAGGAGATCAACTCCGCCATTGAGATCTATAACCTGACCAACTGATACGACCAATAACAGATAGGATTTTTTCAGGGGGAGGGGGCTTTTGAAAAAGCCCCCTCCCCCTGACCCCCTCCCGTAAAACTTTAACGGGGCGGCCATCGAGGTTTTGTATCTTCTGGCATCCATATCAGGCATCCCTCAATGGTCAACCAGGCGCTTCTCTGATAGAATACATGGCATGACAACCAAGGAGGACAGCCCCATCCGCACCAATTACCACACCCACACCGCCCGCTGCAAGCACGCCCAGGGCGCTGATGAGAGCTACGTTACCAGTGCCATTGAGGGCGGCTACACCCGCTTAGGTTTTTCAGAGCATACCCCCTGGCCTTACCCGGACGGTTTTGTTTCCAGAAGCCGCATGGATGCGTCAGAACTAAACGGCTATGTCCAGTCCGTCAATGCCCTTAAGGCGACCTATGCGGACAAGATTGAAATCGTCCTGGGTCTTGAGGTGGAGCATTTCCCGGAATACAAGGATTGGCTGCTGGAGATAAAGGAAAAGCACCAGATCGCCTTCCTGATTTTTGGAAACCACTTTGACAGCCCCTATGAGGACATCTACTACGGCAAGGTGTCTGGCACTGAGCATGTGGTCAACTACACCACACAGACCCTGGCAGGCATTGCCAGCGGCCTGTATGATTGCCTGGCCCATCCAGACCTGTTCCTCCAGGCCTATCCCGCCTTTGACCATACCTGCCGCTCGGCGGCCCGGGACATCTGCCAGGCGGCAAAGGCCATGGGTCTGCCCCTGGAATATAACATCTCAGGCTTTTACAACACCCACCGCCGCCGGGGCGGCATCGGCTATCCTCACCTTGATTTCTGGCAGATCGCGGCCCAGGAGGGATGCAGCGCCATCATTGGCATTGACGCCCACAAGCCGGAGCGATTGCTGGACGCCCCACTGTATGACCTGGCACGCCAGCATCTGGACGCGCTGGGGATTTGTGAAGTGACCAGCCTGGGCTAAAGAAAAATGGGGCCGTCATCATGGACAGCCCCGTTTTTTTGTTCCTTTTTTATGGCACCTTCACCTTGAAGGTGAGTTCGCCATCCACCTTGTCCCCGACCTCGTTCTTCTCCAGGTCAAAGAACCACAGCTCATAGGGCATCCGCAGGGGTAGATAGCCATCCGCATCCGTGTTCTTGGCAATGGCCTCCCGCATGTCTTTAGCCTTGGCCAATAGCCGGGTTTCCTCATCCTTCAGGTACTTCTCATAGTCCGCAACACTCCAGCCCTCAGGCGTTCCGCGGTTTTCATAGTTCTTGGCGATTTCCGCGTCCTCCAGCCACTTTAAGTCAAACTCATGGATGGTGAATACTGGCCCCTCCGGGTTGGTCAAGATGTCGCTCGCCCACATGGGCATCGTCACATCGCTGTTCCCGATGTAGACATCCCGCATCGGATCAATCAGCAGCAGGCGTTTATTTGGATCTTTCATCACCTCCCTGGGGATGCCGTGGCCCTGGGGGGCAAACAGCCAGTGCTTCGTGCGGCTGTCCGGATCCTCCGGGTCTGGCTCCACCGTAAAGGAGCCGTCCTGGTCCAGTTCCCACAGGGCGTACATCTCATCCTTGTCAGGGTGAAGCAGCTTTGCGGCGTAGCTGATGGTCAGCACCCTCTGCTCCTTGGACCAGGAGGCGTCCTGCACCTTGAGGCTCACAAGCCCCGCCGCCTCGCCGCTGTTCTCCTGGGGAATGTCCTTTGTCAGGTTATCCATGATGGCCTGGTGTTTTTCTGGCTTATGCTCCTTATAGGCGGTGAAACGGGAGTTATAGTACCATTCCTGACCCAGGCTGATGGCGGCATAGGCGATGCCGCCAATCAGCAGGGTGACCATGGCTGCCACCAGGACAGCCCTGAAAGTGATTTTCTTCACGGGTTTTTCCTCCTTGATCTGGCGGAGGGTTTGGTCGATGCGCTCCGTAAAGACCGGGGGGGTCTGGGGGAAGGCGCGGTCCAGGTCATTTGGTTTCATCGTCAAACACCTCCTGGTTGATGAGTCTTGTTTGCATCTGTCCCTTGGCGCGGGAGAGGCGGCTTTTGACCGTGCCCACAGGCAAGCCCATGATGCGCGCCACCTCCTTCACGGGGTATCCGTCCAAATAGTGCAGCACCAGGGGAATGCGGTATTTCAGGTCCAGGGAGTCAAGCGCGGCTCTTAGCACCAGGGCATCCTCAGACACCCCCTGCGTCCCCTCATCCGGCACCTCCGCCAGTGCTATCTCCAGGGTCCTGCCCCTCAGGCGGCCTTTGCAGGTGTTGATGAGGATGCGGGTCAGCCAGGTGCCAAAGTGGGCTGGCACCCTGAGGGTGTCCCGCTTTTCCCAGGCCTTGAGGAGGGCGTCCTGCACCGCGTCTGCCGCGTCCGCGTCGTTACGCAAATAGCTTACGGCAATCCGGTAGAGCGAGCGCTCCCTGGCCTTCACTTCCGCCGTGAAAAACTGTTCGTTCATTGATGCTCCTACGTCCATCGAATCAGCGCCGATTCTACCCATTAGATGCACGCCAGGTGGGAAAGGTTGCATCTGCGATAAAACATCAGGGGCCGCCGCTTGCAAGCGTCAGCCCCTGAGATTGATCGTCAAATATCACTGCATGTTCTCGTAATAGCCGATCCCCATCACTTCGTTCTGGATGCGGTCCTTCTCCTTGCCGTTCACCTTGTAGAGCTGGTTGAGCTGCTGGCCCATGAACACCATAGCGCTGGTGTCCCCGCCGTCCAGGTTGTAGGCGGTGACGCAGCCCATGTCCGCCAGGTGCTGGCCCAGGGCGGTCACCGTGGTGCCCTTGCTGCCCCGGATGCGGCCCTCCACCACCGCCGCCACATAGTGCCCCGGCGCCACCATGCCAATGCCCGAGCGGGGCTGGTTGGTGTTGCCATAGGTGGCGGAGAAGGAGTTGATCTGCCCATCCCGGATCAGGTAGGGGCCAAAGGCCAGCACATCCCGGGCACCCATCTGGAGAAATTCCTTGGCGCTCACCTCGTTGGCCTTGTAGACCTTCATATCGCCGTTGGGCCACAGCGCCAGGTTGTCAAGGGGCGGGTAGGCGGTGCGGCTGGGGCTGGGCGGCTTGTCAAACAGCACATCCCCATTTCTTATGATCACGCCAATGGGGTAGCTGGGCTTGGTTTTCACCATATACACCCGGTAGAGGTAATAGTCCCCGTTCATGGTGAACACCAGCTTGTTATTTTTGGCAATGGTGGCGGGTTTCTCCTTGAAGGCGTCCCGGTTGACGGTGCGGTTTTCCGGGTCATGGTGCACCATGCGGAAGCCCGGCGCCCCCTCCTTCAGGTAGATCTCAGCGGTGAGGACGTTGGAGTTCATCGCCTCCTTGTATTCCTTGTCAATCAGGATGCGCAGCGTCTGATCCGCAAAGCGCCAGCGGCCATTTGCCTCATCAATGTGCACATAGGCAGGCTGCCCCTCCGGCAGGAAGCCCTCTGGGGTAAGCGCCGGAAAATCCCCGGTGCGCAATTGCCCGGTCCGCGCCCAGCCGGAGGCGTTGGGCGCCTGTGGGGACTGGGGCGGTGCCGCGGCAGCCGCGGGCGCCTCAGGCGCGGCGGTAGCCGGGGCGGGCACAATCGCAGGAGGGGGCGCTGCCGGCACCGCGGTGGCCTGAGCCACGGGGGGAGGCGCTGTCTGTACCGCGGCGGCCGGAGCAGGGGCGGGCGCCGCCGCGGGAGCTGCCGGCGCCAGCAGGGACGGGTCGCCCAGGGGGCCGCTGCCGCCAGCCACAGCC
>DHQX01000027.1:0-33414 GCA_002411105.1 Christensenella sp. UBA5327
TGTTGGTTATTCAGGAGACACTAGCTTAACATCCTTTCTGCCGGTGTCTTGATCATATCATAGCGGATTCTTCGGTTGCATCTCCACCAACTGCACATTGAGCTTCGTCAACCGGCGGTTGCCTCCGGCCCACAGGGGCCGTGTGTCTGTGTTTTCCGAAAGAATTTCCAAGCCTTCCCATCAGCTTTCAAGGACATTGAATGGGCCGGGCACCCAGGCGCGCAAAAAAGCGCGGGAAAACGGCATATTTCCCTTTAATCCTTAAGTTTTATATGGTATACTGTCCGGCATCAGGAAAAAAGGAGTATCGGAATGACCAAAAACAGGAAACTCGCCACCCTTCTATTCCTGCTGCTCATCAGCGCCCTGGTGCTCAGCGGCTGCGCAGGAAAGCCTAAACTGGAAGACACCATCATCGGCAACTGGGAGGCTAAGGCCTTCACCGATAACCTGGGCCTGGACAGTTTGGAAGGCTCCGGCGTGCCCGCCCCCAAGGAAACCTGGGTGCAGTTTACCAAAGCCGGCGAAATGCAGATCATGGCAGACGGCAAGCCCCTGCTTGACTTCATGAAGGAAGCCTTGGAAAAGAACGGCGCAGATGAGGAAACCGTCAAAGGCCTGCTAGGCCTCTTCCCCACCTTCAACTACAAGGTTGAAAACGGTAAGGTGATCCTGACCGCCTTTGGCGACAGCCAGAGCATGGACGCCAAGCTGGACGGTGACAAGATGACCCTGTCAGACGGCAAGAATTCCATGGAATTCACCAAGCGCAAATAAATCCATTTCAGAACATCAAGAGGGGCTGCAGCGGAAAACCTGCTGCAGCTCTTTTTATATACCTGGATGCCGGTCTGCACTTTGTCAAATGGTTGGATATTCAGGCTTTTCCATTCCGGTCCCGAGGCAAAACCGCAAGCTTCCGCACCCTGTATCAAGCTTCGCCGCTGCACCCCGCCATGTAAAGCCAATGTAATATTTTTTCATTCTACATGCAATGATGTCATCTTATGCTACGATAGCAAACAGCGTCATTTTCAGGGCGTGAATTCATTTGAATCGAAGCGGTTGACGGATCTGCTTTGCATAAGAAAAGGAGAACAAAAGAAATTGAGGATGGACAAAGACTGGAAAAAGCTGATCACTTTCTTGCTGCTGATCCTTTTGGTCAGCGCAATCTTCAACACCCTCATCATTCTCAATGGCGGAAAGATTGAAGAAAACATCCCATACGCGGCTGTTCTGATATTCTCACCCGCTGCAATCAGCCTGCTGGTGAACCTCATCTACGAAAAGAATGTGCGCGGATTTGGCTGGAAGTGGCAGCACACCAAATGGCACCTGGTGAGCTACGCCGTCCCTTTGCTTTATATTGTTGGGGCATATGGCCTGGTGGTTCTTGCGGGGTTTGCCAGCTTGGACCTGGAAAAAATAAATGAGCTGGGCTTTGGGGGCATCCTGATGATCCCAACGGTAGGCATCACCGGGGTCGTCTTGCAGGTTTTGGGCGAAGAGATTGGCTGGCGCGGGTTCCTCTTGAAAAACCTTTACAAGAAGATGAGCTTTGGAAAAGCATCCCTGATCACGGGCGCTGTATGGGCTTTGTTCCACTACCCCTTATTGCTGATGGGGAATTACAACAACGGCGCCACCCCGGCCTGGTATGCATTGCTCTGTTTCACACTCGCCATTCTCAGCGCCAACACCATCATCAATTGGCTTTACATCAAGTCCGGCAGCTTATGGACAGCCCTTATTTTCCACAGCGTTCACAACTCCCTTCTGAGTGATTTGAATCCCTTGATTGTCAACTCGCAAATTACGCCTTTTCTGCTCACGGAATTTGGGGCAGTGCTGGCTGTTGCCATTCTGGCGGCCGCCTTTTATTTCTGGAAAAAGAGAGATGAATTGCCCTCTGCCTGAGCCATCGCATCCCCCTGACAAGCTGGGTTCGCCTGGCGATGGCTTCGCCATGGCTGACCGGCAGCCAGAGCATTTCCGCGAATGAACAGGTCACCTCGCCTGTAAAATCATTGGCTTTTATCCTGTTGATGCTTCCAGCCGGCAAAAAGCGCAGCGTTGCAGCCGCGCAGTCCGCAGCGCCCGGCTTTGCTATATGGCCCAAGGCCAGCCGACGGATCATCCGCAGGGTATATTGAAAGAGCCGGCAGAGCCGGGGCGAAAACAAGGGCCCGGCCTTGGGCGACCGCCATTGATCATAGAACGGAGACAAATGCGAATGAACATCAAACAAACCATCCTCGCTTTGGAAGAGGAGATGGAAGCAACATACGAAAAACTCAGCGACCTGAGGGCCAGCGATCCGCCAACCCCATGGGGCGATTATGACTTTATCGGCGCGGACGGCCAAAGCGTGAGGCTCGGCGATCTGTTTGGCAACAAGGACAGCTTGATCCTGGTGCACAACATGGGGCGCCAGTGTCCCTACTGCACGGTGTGGGCAGACGGCTTTAGCGACAGTTACCACCGGATAGCTGCCAAAGCGGCGTTTGTGGTGACTTCAAAGGAAACCATTGAGGCACAGCAGAAAAACATCAAGGAGCGGGGCTGGCAGTTCCCGATGGTCTCCTCCGGGGACAACCGGATCCTTGAAGATCTGGGCTTCCTTGGCGAAGGCAGGGTCATCCCTGGGCTGGCTTTCTTCAGCAAAAACAACAACGGGGAGATTTTTTACCACAGCAGGCATGTTTTTGGCAGCGGCGACCAGTTTGGCATGTTGTGGCATGTGTTGGATTTGGTGGGGAAATGGGACCCCGCTGAATACCAGCTGCCCCAGCCACAAGGGCAGCGCGGTTAATGCGTGAGGCCGCATGCTCCTGACCTTCGGCATGCCGGGTAAAATCATCATAGGCTTTTCTGTTGAAATTGAGTTCCCAGGCCCGGAACTTTGGAGAAAGGAGCACCGCCATGAACCGCCCCAGCATCAGATTTGGCGCTATCAACATTGACTGCGCCCAAGACCAGGTGCACGCCATGATCGCGTTTTACACCCAGCTGCTGGATATGACTCTGGAAACACCCGAGGATTTTCCCTATCCCTACCTGCAGGGGGATGGCTTTGACATTTCGCTGCAGCCAGGCGACGACTACCTGCCCCCCACCTGGCCCACCAATGAGCGCGGCCAACAGCTGCACCTGGATTTGACGGTCAAGGACCTACCCGCCGCCATTGCCTTTGCCAAATCGCTGGGAGCCACGGAATCTCCCGAACAATACGGCAAAAACTGGCACATTCTCCTGGATCCCGCCGGGCACCCCTTTTGCCTGTGCCTGGAGCCGGAAAGCTGAAGCACATGTTTCATCAGCCCATGTGAAGCGCCAGAGCGGGTATGATCGCCCGGAACAAAGATATCGTCCCCTTTTCTGACAAGCGGGCCAGGCAATAAATGCCGGCCCGCTTTCCGTTGTGGTTGTCTGTTCCTGTTACTCGACGGGATACCCCGCGGCTACCCAGCCTGGGTACTCGCCTTCAAGCCTGAACACCTTGTCGAAGCCTGCTTGGATCAATTTGGTGGCCCCGGCAATCGCGGGGTCTTCTCCCTGGCAATAGATCAGGTAGGTTTTATCCTTGTCCAGCGTCGGGATCGCTTTGTCAAGCGTTCCATCGCCCACAGGATGGTTGATGGCGCCGGGAAGGTGTCCCTTGTCGTACATCGGGGATACATCGATGATGATCAGGTCCGGTATGCTATCCATGAGCGCCTTGGCGACCTGGGGGGATACATCGGTGTAATGAGCGATCGGGTAGCCTGCAGCCACCCAGCTCGGGTACTCGCCCTGCAGCCTGAACACCTTCTTGAACCCGGCGTCGACCAGCTTCGTTGCCCCGGCAATCGCAGGGGCTTCCCCCTGGCAGTAGATCAGGTAGGTCTTATTCTTGTCCAGCGTCGGGATCGCTTTGTCAAGCGTTCCGTCGCCCACAGGATGGTTGATGGCTCCTGGAAGATGTCCCTCTTGATACATCGGCGACACATCGATGATGACCAGGTCCTCCACGCTCTCCATAAGCGCTTGGGCGACCTTTGGGGTTACATCGACATAGCCAGGTGCAGGTGCTTGTGTTGCATAGCCTGTCAGGCCAAGCATCAGGGACAGGATCAGCAGGATACCAAACAGCCTGGTCTTGGCGTTTAGCATAATAGCATCTCCTTTTGTCTATTCACCTTGCGATGTCATAGGAGCGTACCCGCTTTTCGCCATTCTAAAAATCTTATCAAATTTAAAATTTCCGTTTCGTTTGCGTGGCCTTTGGCGCAACCCCATTGCCCCATCTGCTGCCAGTTTCCAAACGCTGTCAGAAAGCGGGCCGTTCCAGACAAAACAGGAAACTGCGGAGGGCGTAAAACCCGTGTGACAGCGGCATCCAGGGGTATGCTTCATCCAACAATACCAGAAATTGCTTGCTCGAACAGACTGAAAGGAGACGAGAACCTATGAAAACCAACAAGATGCTCAAGCAGGCGGCCTGCCTGGCACTGGCCCTGCTGCTGATGAGCCCCATGCTGATCTCCCCCGTCCAAGCGACCGATGAGGACGATCCGCCTGAAGGTTTTATCGGCCGTGACGGCTTAATCGACATAGAAAAATACCTCCAGATACCTATTCGCGACGTTGTGCCAAACCCCTGGCGCGGCAACGATTCCCACTGGATCATTTGGGACGCCGTTGCTAACACACCGGTAGAAGTGGTCGACCTCCCCTCTCGGGTCAACCGCGTGGCGGAAGCCGTGAAGCAAGGCATCGTCTTCATGGAAGAAAGCGACCAGGATGAGGAGCAGGGCTTTTGGGGTACGCTGGGCCGCGGCATCAAGAAGGTCGGCACTTTTGCTGGCAGCATGGTGGTTGGCGCCGTCAAAACCGCCGGCAATGTGGTTGTGGGCTTGGGAGAAGGGGTTATCAACCTCATTTCCAACCCCTTCGCCGCCCCCGTACCTCCCACCCAAAAGCGACCCTGACAGCATTCTCCTGAGCCCGCGCCGGGGCCCCAACGCCTCCCGCGCGGGGTAACCCACCCAGACGACGATGAAATGAGGTAAAACAGATGACACATCACAGCACATGGATGCGCACACTGGCGCTAGTCATGGCCCTTGGTCTCACCTTGAGCCTGGGCAGCGCCCTGGCGCAGGCAGACACCCAGACCGATGAGGAGCAAGGCTTCTTCAGCAAGCTATGGCACTATGTGGAACACCTGCCTGTGGCCATGGAGGATGAGGAGCAGAGCTTCCTTGGTTCACTTGGGTGCGGCTTGCAGAAGGCCGCCAGCGCCGTTGGCGGCGCCTTGAAAAGGGGCATCGACTTCGCCGGTGACCTGCTGGTGGGCGTGGCCCCGCAACCCGAAGGCCCGCCCATCGCCCAGGAGCCGCTCACCCCGGTGAACCCATAAACAGAGGAAAGTAAAAATGTCAAGATACAGCAAAATGATCCGCGTCCTGGCTTTTGTTCTTGCCCTTGGCCTCTCCCTCAGCCTGGGCAGCGCCCTGGCCCAGAGCACACCTTCCCCCAAGTACCTTCAGACCGAACTAACGCTTGACATCAACAAGGCCGCCATGGCAGAGATCCTGGGGCAGATGCTCCTGTCCGATGAGAGCGGCGAGGCGGCTGCCCTCTTTGACAAGGAAAGCCTGGATAGTCTGGATGTGCTTCTTGACGCCATCAACAAAATCTGGATGCGCGTCATCAGCGGGCCCGGCCTGAACACCCTGACCCTGGACACTGAGGAAGATATCCTGTTTGACATCCAACTGGTGGATGACCAGGAAGGCCCTTTAGCCACCGTCACCACCAGCCTCCTGCCCGGCGCCGCCATCCGCGTCCCCCAGGATGTGATGAAGGAATTCATCGGCGTGCTGCCCACCACCGACGCCCTGGCCACCCAGCCCGAATGGGGCCAGGCCTATACCGATGCCATTGAAGCCTACTTTGTAAGCCAGGTGCCCGGCTCCCAGGAGGCCGTCCCCGGCGCGTATGAGATGGAGGGGGCCGGCAGCTTCACCAAGCGCACCAGCTTCACGGTGGATAGCCATATGATTCTTGGCATGATCCAGGCGCTGCTTGATGTTTTCAAGCAGGACGCCGCCGCCCAGGAGATGGTGACCCTGCTTATGACAAGCAGCGCCGCGGAAGAACAGCCTGACGAAGGCGCGGCCCCCGCCCCCAAAGACGCGCAGGAGCTGATCGCCAGCCTCGAGCAGGCCCTTAGCGAGGCCGCCAGGGAAGAACCCCGCGAGCTGGGAACCCAGACCATCTACCAGACCGATGATGGCCTGCGCACCTATGTGGAAACGCTGCTCAACGCCAGATCCGCCGCCGAGCCCCGCCTGCTGATTACCCTGCTCAATGAAGATGGCGAGAACGGCCAGGATAACCTCAACCAGCTCATCATCATCACCGACAACCCCGACGGCGAAACCCACAGCCAGCAAGAGACTGACTGGGACAATTTGCTGCAGCGCATCACCGATGGCAGCAACACCGAAGACAGCGTCATCAGCCTCACCAGCCAGACCGCGGTGTTTGGGCCCCAGCAGAAGAAGCTGCACAACGCCCAGATTGGCCTGCAGGACCATAACGGCACCTATGCCCTGGTAAGCGGCACCATGACCGACCTCACAGACGGCAGCGAGGAAGGAAGCACCAGCCTGTTCCTCCTGGCCAATGAACCCCTGATTTCCGTTTACTACACGCAAAAGCCCCTGGGAGACGGCGAAGTGCCGGCCCTGCCGTCCATGGAAGGCCGCATGCAGGTCTACTTTGGCGATGGCGTGGACGCCCAGGAGGAACAGCGTCTGGGCGGCATCCTGGAAACCCGCGGCCTGCCCAACCTCATCATCAACATCGCCCAGGCCCTGCCTGAGGAGGCCGAGCGCATCATCGCGATGCTGATGGCTTCTCAGACCAGCGTGGAGTGAACCTTACCGCATGAGAGGAGAAAACCCATGACTCGAAAAAGCACCTTCCCCCGCCTGCTTCTGCTGTCCCTGGCGCTGGCGCTGATACTCAGCCTGGCGCAGGCCAGCGAGGCGCCGGATCAGGCCCGGGCATTCGACCCCATCCTCAAACGTCTCCAGGATTTCGCTTCCCCAGGCTTTGATGAGCGGGAGTTCCTCCCCTGGCATCCTGATGAATTCAGGCTGGATCAGGCCACGCTTCAGGAAATGCTGTCCCGCCAATCTGAGACAATGGGGGCAATATTGGATCGTCTGGAAAGCAAACAGCCATCGGCGGAACACAAGGATGAGGGCATGCTCGGCTTTGAGCGTCTTGCCCTGCTGTCCCTGAACCAAAAGATCAATCAGAGCACGGAGCTGATGACCTCTTACATTAGGAGGGTGTCTGAGAGCATGTCCAACCTCGTCAGACAAATGGACTAAGTCCGGCACCGCCTGAAGAGCCGGGCACATCCCGGGGATGCTGATAGCCCCCGCTCCAGGCGCGGAATAGCCCCTCCGCCCCGGCCATCCGGGGCTTCTTTCCGCTTGTGCTGACCTCCTGCTTTGGGTATGATGGGTGAAACAACAGACCCCTTTCATAATCAGCATAAAAGGAGGCCCATGATGAACGCAAGTCAGGAACATCATCAGAGATTATTGGACCTTGTGAAGCAACAGGAGGCAGCCCTGCAGCCGGATCATTTTGACGCCGGGGACGCCTGGCGGCTGGGCCTCATCCTGCGGGATCTGGCCCTGGAAACTGGCGCCGATATCGCTGTTCACATCAGCCTTTTTGGCGCCCAGGTTTTTCACTGTGGAATAGGGCAGCCCAAGCCCAACTTTGACCGCTGGATCGCCCGCAAACAGCGGGGCACCCTGGAATGCTGGAAAAGCTCCCTCAGGCTGAAGCTGGAGTCCCTCACCGGCGGCGACCAGCTGGCGGATCACGGCTTTGACCCGGCTGATGTGGTGTTCTGCGGGGGATGCTTCCCCCTGCGGCTGAAATCCCTGGGCGTGGTGGGCGCCGTCACGGTCTCGGGGCTCAGCGACCTGCAGGATCATCAGTTGGCGGTGGACGCACTGGCACAATACATGCAGACCGCGGTGCCCAAGCTCCCTGTGGGATGACGGATTCGATCAAACAGCGCAGCGCAAAAAAGGGAAGGCCATCAGAAAAGGAACACCGGCGGTTTTCCATCAGTGTTCCTTTTGTTTGGCGAATTGGCTAAATCAGGTTTCCTTTTCCTCAAAATCCTTTTCCAGCGCGGCGGGGCTGGGTTTGGTGAGGAAGTTGGTGCCGCTGCCGCCATCCGGGTAGCAGGGCAGGGCGGCCACCAGGTCGGGGCCGTATTTTTCCTTCAGCTCCGCAACCGGGCCCGCCTTGATGACGCGCATCATGCAGCTGGCAACACAGGCAGGCTCCTGGCCCTCGGCCAGCAGGTCGCGGCACATGTCACACTTCATGGCCTGGTTCTTTTCCACCACCATCACGGGGTGGTCATAGGGGCAGGCGTTAATGCAAAGGCCGCACATATCGCCCAGGCACGCCACCTCAGGGTCGTAATACACGATGCCGGTCTCCTCATCCTTGCGGGCGCGGCCCACAGGGCAGGCCTTGACGCAGGGTGCGTCGGTGCAGTGCCCACAGGTTTTCGCAAAGTGGTAGATGGCGGGCGCGGGGAATTCGCCGCGCTCATAGCTTTTCACGTCGCGCAGCAGATAGCCCACATCCAGACGGTTCCTGTCCTTGCAGGCGATCTGGCAGGTATGACAGCCCGCGCAGACCTTCTGATCAAAGTAAAATCCATACTGTGTCATTTCTTTATCCTCCCTTTCGCTCATCAAAACAGGATGGTCTGGGGCACGTCCACGTCAGCCGGAATGGCATCGCCGTCCCACTTGGAAACCTGCACGGTGAGCGAGTTGTAGCCGTTCACGCCAAGGCCGGTGGCCACGTTGCCGGTGATGTAGTTTTCGCTGCCGCCATGGTCAATGCCGGTTTTCTCGTCCACCCGGTTCCACTTGCCGTGGGGCAGGCCGATGACGCCGGGCATCATGCGGGCGGTCACATAGGCATGGCGCAGTGTGTCGCCATGGATGGAGGATACCTTCACCGTGTCGCCATCCACAATGCCGCGCTCTATGGCATCCAGTTTCGACAGGAACACCGGGTTGGCGCAGGCTTCCTGCAGCCAGGGGATGTTGTCAAAGATGGAGTGGGCCCGGCGCTGATAGTGGGGGTTGATGCATTGGAGGGGATAGTCGCCCTTGGCACCCTTGGGATCATTGCCCACATAGGTGGTCTCATAGCCCTGGGCGGTGGGGATGTACTTGGGAAGGCCATGATAGGCCTCCTCCGAATAGCCATGGGCGTTGATCATGTCGGCATAGGCCTGGCAATAGAACTCAATCTTGCCGCTGGTGGTGGGGATGGGGTTGTTCTCCGGATCATCCCGGAACTCCTTCTTGTGGATGAAGCCCAGGTTATCCCCCACCTTGCGCTCCACGCGGTACATGCCGTCCTCCATGTATTTGTCAATGGAGATGCGGCCTTCCTGCGGTTGGCCTTCCACGCCCCAGGCCTTGATGTCATCTTCGGTGATGGCGCAGAGGTTTTCCCAGGTTTTTCCGTCTTCTTTCACCACGGTGGTGGTGGCGACGGCGTTAAACAGGCGCTGCTTGGCGCTGACCGTGCCCCACATATCGGCGGAAAGACCCAGCTTTTCGCCGATGAGCTTGCTGGCTTCCTCGTCTGATTTGGCCTCAAAATAGGGCTCAATCACCTTATCGGCAATCAGCAGGATATCCCGGTTGTAGTAGCCCTCCCAGATATAGCCGGTGCCTTCCCGCTCCCAGGCGGTGGTGATGGGCAGCACGATATCGGAATACTTGTTGGTGGTGGTCAGGAAGTGGCCCTGGCCCACCACAAACTCCACCGCCCGGTGTGCCTGGATGCCCAGCTTGGCGCCTTCAGCATTGGTGAGGCGGGAGGCGGAGCCATTCCAAATCATCTTCACATTGGCGCTGACGTTTTCAATTTTACGGGTCAGGTCAAAATCGCCGATTTTGCTCTTCCAGTTGGGGCCAGCGCCGGCAATGGTTGTCCACAGCTTGGTGGGGTTGAAGGGCTCACCCAAAACCGCCTTCCACTGCTGGGTTTCACTCACGCTGGTGGCAGCGCCAGTGCCGGAGACAGCGCCGGTGGCGCCGCCTGAGCCGGCCTTGATCAGCCGGGGGCCAAAGTTGTTGGTGTGGTTCCATGCGGTGGGGCCCACGGTGTGGCCGCTCTTGCCGATGTGGCCGCCCATGGCGCCCAGGGCAATCACCAGCTGAGGCAGCTGATCGGTGTTGTAGGTGCGGGCAGTCGCCCAGGAGGACAGGATGCCCACCTTGTTCTTCACACCCAACACCCGGGCCACCTGGCGCAGCGTCTCTGCCGGAACGCCGCAGATCTGGCTTGCCCATTCAGGCGTCTTGGGGGTGTCGTCATACTTGCCCCGCAGGTAATCAAAGAAGTTCTGATCGTCTTTGGCATCCGCAGGCATGTGCTCACCGTCAAAGCCCACGCAGCAGCGCTTGAGGAAGTCCCAGTCAATCAGAGGATTTTCCTGGCTGTCCTCCTCCAGCATCACATAGGCCATGCCCAGCATGGCGGCCATATCAGTGCCCGGCCGGATGGGCACCCACTGGGCATCCAGCATGGCAGCCGTATCGGTATAGATGGGGTCAAAAAGGATAAACTTGGTGCCCGCGTCCTTCCAGCTCTTGGCATAGTTGGTGGCATTCCCCAGGGAAGACCAGGCGGGGTTATAGCCAAAGGCCACCACGTATTCGCAGTTGAGCATGTCCAGGCGGTCATTGTTGCAGTCATAATAATAGCAGCCATCCCCCCAGCCCAGGGCCGAAGGCGCAAACCAGCTGCCCCAGGAACCTGTGCGCCAGGAGCTGAGGTAGTTGATGTTCATCTTATTCATCACATCCGTGCCGGCGGCGGCGCAGAGGATGGCATTATCGCCATAGGTCTCATTGATGCGCTTGATTTCGTCCGCAATGTACTGGGCCGCTTCATCCCAGGAGATGCGCTCCCACTCGTCCTGGCCGCGCAGGTGGCCATTGGGGTTGCCGGGGGTCCAGTTCTTGCGCTTCATGGGGTATTTCAGCCGGTCAAGCCCCCGGGCCTGGTACTGCTGGGACCACCCGCGCAGGCAGGCGCGCTGCTGGCGGTTGACATCATCATCACTGCTGAAGTCATCGGTTTTCTGGCGCAGGATGACGCCGTCCTTGATGTAGGCCCGCACCAGGCACTTGCCCCCGCAGTTGTGCGGGCAAGCGACGTTCACCCATTTGCCGCCTTCAAGGGCAATGCCGGGCTCAACCAGCGCGCCCGCGGCGCCCTCAGCGGTTTTGTCCAGCATATTGGCCTGCGCCACTGCGCCGCTGGCGGCCAGCGCCACGCTGGCAGCCCCGATGGTGGCAGCGGTGCCTTTGATAAAGCCTCTGCGGCTTATGCCAGAATTCGTCAGTTTGTCAATCAAGCTCATTCAGTTTCTCCTTCCCTTCCCGTTCATCCCACGATGAAATCAGACTCGTCGCGATCTTACAAAAGTGATTATCTCAATGCAAGAACACATCTGTATAAATTGCATGCTGATTTTGCACAATGTTGTGCATCACACGCTCAAAGGCTTGCCAACAGTTCGTCAATCAGCGGCCCGTCATCCGTGATGATCTGGCATAAAGCAGCGCTTAAACCCGGATAAAACAGGGCTGTTTCCGCCTTTTGCATATCCGCCTGGTAGCGGGGAAGCCAGTGCAGCAAATGGTTTTGTACAAACACCTTCTGCCCTTCAAGAAGGCCGCGGCAGTCATCTACCCGGCCTTCCCTCAGGCAGCCCAGCGCCTCCCCGGTCAACAATGCCAGAAAGTGCAGCATCAGGCTGATGTGGTCATCCGGGTAGCGCGGGTAGCCTGCGGGCTGATAGCCATAGCGCTGATACCACTGGCGCACCGCCAGGGTGGATTCCTGAAACAGCGCCCGGTCCCTGGTCACATAGACCGATTCCCAGGGCGGCGCCACCAGCTCCCTGGGCCCCAGGAAAAGATTGGTATACTCCTGCCGGATGTTTCCCAATTGCTCTTCATCCACCTGCCGGAGCGGCATAAGCGCTTCCCGCAGCATGGCTGCGCCCGGCGTCTCCTGCGCCTCAAAAAGCGCAATCGTGGCCAGGCTGTCATCACTGGCCGCCGCCCGGAGCATCTCCATGGCAGGCTCTGTGCCAAAAAGCGTGTGCAGCAGGCTCAGCACATACTGCCGCCCCTGCAAGAGCACTTGTACTGCTTCTCTGGTTTGCTGATCCATCGGTGTTTCTCTCCCCTACATGATCTATTCCAGGGGCATGATAAAGGATAAATGCGGATCTGTAAAACAAGGGTCACTGCCAGCGATACGCCAAGTTGCTTTTACGATGAACGCGCAGCCCATTGCGCCCTCGTGTTTTCTGCATTAAAATATGGTAAGCGGCCAACACAACACAAAGCAGGAAAAGCCATGAAGCAACACAGCACCAATTACTACAACACTTTTATCCAGGTGGCACAGGACTGCCCGGCGATTGAGGGCACCGTGCCGCCTGGGGGTGAGCCCACAAGCGCCATCCGGCTGATGTATGAGATGCTGGCAGACAACCCCTATCAGCACACCTCCGACGATGTGCTGTATGCCGCCAATGGCGCGCGCCGGGGCATCACCCGGGAGGACTTTTTCGTCAAGGGCCAACCCTGCCTCCAGGCCGCTGCCCTGGGCAAGCGCTATGGCTGGGGCCTGCATCTGGATGCCCAGGGAAAAGCAGCGCTGTATGGCGTTGAAACGCCGGAGTATCAGCGGCTTAAGGATGACAACACCCTCACCCAGCTGCACGCCATGCGCAGTGCCAAGAAAAAGTGAACGGCATGACAGAAAAAGCGCACCCCACCATCGGCTGCTGTGGCATTGACTGTGGGCTATGTCCCCGGCTTTACACCCGGGGTCCCTCAAGATGCCCCGGCTGCGGCGGGGAGGGATTTTCCGAAAAGCACCCTGCCTGCGGCTTTCACAGCTGTTGCTTTAAAAAACGTGGCTTTGAGGTCTGCGCCCAGTGTCCGGATTATCCCTGCTCCCGCTTTGGGCGGGAGACCGGCGAAAGGGATTCCTTCGTCTTGCACCGGAGGGTACGCGCCAACCAGGCGCTGATCAAAGAACAGGGCCTGACGGCCTTCCTCACCCAGCAGGAAAGGCGCATGGTTTTTCTTCAAGAAGCGCTGGCCAATTTCGACGATGGCAGATGCACAAGCTATTTTTGCATCGCCGCAGCCCTGCTCACCCCCGCCAGTCTGGAGGCAGCCCTTCAGCGCGCCCGGGCTGGTAAAGACATCAAAGTCCTGCTCCAGGAATGCGCAGATAAGCAGGGGCAGGAGCTGAAGCTTCGGAAATAAGCACTCACACCATCTAAAATGGGCCGCCCGCTCGTTACAGGCGACCCATTTTTAATTCAGATTCCTGTCAGCCATTGCCCCCGGTGGTGAGGCCGATGGAGAGAATTTCACCAGTCTTGGCGTCCAGCAGCACCCCCAGACCCAGCTCCACCTTGTCCACCACCACGTAGTAGTGGATACTCCAGAGGGCCACGCGGTCAGGGGTCGCGGCGCGGAAGAAGGCGTCTGTAAGCTCTGCCCGGTCCATATCCGCCTGGCTCAGCTTAAACTCCTCCACCATGGCGGCTTTGGCGATTTCGATAGCCTTATCCTGGGGCAGATCATCCGGGCCGGGGGTGCCAGCCTGCCAATACTCGCCCCGGTAGAAGTATTCACCCTCTTTTGTCTCACGGTTATCTTTGGGGATGGGCAGCGGAATTTCATTTTCATACTGGAACAAATCCGGATTAGCCTTGATATGCTTGTCAATCGCCTCATGTTTGGCCTCAATATCCACCAACCCCTTCTGAATTTGCTTGACTCCCCAGGCGGGAGATTCCAGGCTGCCAGAGTCAAGGAGGGCCTTGTCGGCGGCATCATCAAAGCTCCAACTGGCGACTGGATCCGCCCCCTTCTTAAGCACCACGGTGTAGTTTCCCACAAGGGCCTGGGGCATGCCATTGCCGATGAAGGTAATGGTCCAGGCGTCACCCTCCTCTTTGGTTTCACTGGGATAAAAAATCCCCATGGCAGCAGGTGTCAGACCATATTTATCTTCTAGGGCCTTTCGAGCCTGGGTCACGGCATCGGCCATGGGGCTGCGGCTTAGGGTCACGGCGGCCACGGCCATACCGGCCACCAGAATTAAAGTCATCGCCATCACCAGGCTAAAAGACACTTTCTTTTTCACTTTTGTTTCTCCTCTCACTTGGCGCAGCACGCGCTGGCTGCGCTTGTCGTCCCACACCAAGGCGGAGAAATGGCGATCCATGGCTTGCTTCAACTGATCATTCATCGTAATACCACCTTTCCAGCTTCTGGCGCAGGGTATCGTTGGCCCGCCTGAGGCGGGTTTTGGCAGCGTCTGCTGTGATGCCCAGGGTCTTTGCCACATCGGCGACCTTCATCCCCTGATAATACCTGAGCATCACCACGTCCTTGTATTTGTTGGGAAGCGCCATCACGGCGTTTATCACCGTGGCGTCTGGCATATCCGGGTCATGGGAAGCCTCTGGCAGGGTGTCGATGCCGGTTCTTCTGTCCACCCGTTTTAGCCAGGCGGTGCGCAGATAATCCTTGCAGGTGTTGATGGCGATGCGCATCAGCCAGGCCTGCTCATTGCTGTCTTCCTTCAAGGTGTGCAGCTTTTTGTAGGCCTTCAGGAAGCTGTCCTGCACCGCGTCCTCAGCCAGGGCCACATCCTTCAGATACACATAGCACATCCGCAGCATCGCGCTGCCGTGATGGGCCATCAGACGCTCCAGTTCCATCTCCTTGTCCAGAACTCTGTCGGGTACCGCAACAAAGTCCATCTCCGCACCCCCTTTCACTGATAAGACGCGGGAGAACCCCAAAAGGGGACAAAATTCTTTTTTGGTAGTATGATCATGGCGTTCATGGTATCTTGATCTGGGCTGGCAGGCAAGCAGGCCCCCAAAGATTGATGTGAGGTTCTGACATGAGTTTTGCGGACGATGTATTTATCAGCAATTGCAGGCAGATTTTAAAGACCGGCGTGTGGGACCGGGGGCAGGATGTGCGTCCCCGCTGGCAGGACGGCAGCCCCGCCCACACCATCAAGTGCTTTGGGCTGGTCAACCGCTATGACCTGAAAAAGGAGTTTCCCATCCTCACCATCCGGGAAACCCGGCTTACAAACGCGGTGGATGAGCTGCTGTGGATCTGGCAGAAGAAATCCAGCAATGTGAATGACTTGAACAGCCGCATCTGGGACCAGTGGGCGGATGAGACCGGCAGCATCGGCAAGGCCTATGGCTACCAGCTGGGGGTGAAGCACCAGTATAAAGAGGGCTGGTTTGACCAGGTGGACCGGGTGCTGTTTGACCTGAAGCACAACCCCGCCTCCCGGCGCATCATCACCAACCTCTATGTGCATCAGGATCTGCACGCCATGGCGCTGTATCCCTGCGCCTACAGCATGACCTTCAATGTGTCAGGCCGCCAGCTGAGCGCCATCCTCAACCAGCGCTCCCAGGACATGCTGGTGGCCAACAACTGGAACGTGAGCCAGTACGCGGTGCTGGTGCACCTGTTTGCCCGGGTGTCGGGCCTTGAACCAGGGGAATTGGTGCATGTCATCGCCGATGCCCATATCTATGACCGGCATGTGCCGATGGTGGAGCAGATCATTGAGAATGCGCCCTTCCCGGCACCGGAGCTGGTGATCAACCCGGAGGTAAGCGATTTTTACGATTACAAGGCCAGTGATGTGGGCCTTGGGGATTACCGTTTCCACAGGCTGGGGGAGCGTATCCCCGTGGCAGAATAGGAGGGAAAGATGCAGGCCATTGTCGCGGCGGACCTCAACTTTGCCATCGGCTGCGGGGGGCAGATGATCTACCACCTGCCGGAGGATTTGAAGTTTTTTGCCCGGATGACCCGGGGCAAGGTGCTGGTCATGGGGCGAGGCACCCTGGAATCCCTGCCCGGGGGCAAACCGCTCAAGGACCGGGTGAACATCGTCCTGAGCCGGGATGCCCGCTGTGCGCCGCCCGGGGTGGTGATGGCGCGGAGCCTTTCCCAACTGGAGGCGATCATCGCGCCCTATCCGGCGGATGAGGTGATGGTGATCGGCGGCCAGCAGATCTATGCGCTGCTGATTGACTGTTGCAGCCAGGCCCATGTCACCCGGGTGCGGGCCACGGCCCCGGCTGACCGTTTTTTCCCCAACCTGGACCAGCGCCCGGGCTGGGAGCTGGCGGAGGAGTCGCCCGTGTACGAGAGCGGCGGTATCCCATACACCCACTGCCTGTATGTAAACCGCCAGTCCAAGCCCCTAAGCGCCATCACACAGCCGCGGTGAGGTGAGATGATGCCCTATTTGGGTGAACTGGCCGCCATCACGGCGGCGCTTTGCTGGACGCTCAACTCCCTGGCGGTGGAGCGCCTGGGGAAAGGCCTTTCCAGCTGGGGGCTCAATACCCTCACCAAGCTGGGCGGGCTGATCACAGTGAGCCTGCTGGCGCTTGTCATGCACGGTCGCCTCATCCCCCAGGCCACGCCCCGGCAGTGGGTGATGCTGCTGTTCTCCGGCCTCATCGGTTTTTCCATCGGGGACGGATTTTTGTTCACCGCCTTTCAGCAAATCGGCGCCAAGCGCACCCTGCTGATCTTCTCCGCCAACCCCATCATCGCCGCCATCCTGGGCTGGGCAGTGATGGGGGAAGCGCTCACCCTGCAGCACATATTCGCCATTTTGCTGGCGGTCACCGGCATCATGATCGTCATCCAGGGCGATGTGCCCGGGCAGCAAAAGCGCCTGCAGTGGCAGGGCATCCTCTGGGCGGTGCTGGCCACCCTGGGCCAGGCAGGCGGCGTCATCCTGAGCAAAATGAGCCTGGAAAGCCTGGATGCCATTCCCGCCGCCCAGATCCGGCTGGTGGGCGGGGTGATTGGCATGGGCATCATCCTCAGCATCCTCAAAAAATGGGGGCATGTGCCCCCCATCCTCAAAGACAAAAAAGGACGGCAGACCATCACCGTCAGCATCCTCCTGGGCACCCTCATCGGCATGGTGCTGTCCATGCTCTCCATCAAGCTCATCCCGGTGGCCATCGCCTCCATCCTCTTTAGCCTCATGCCGGTGATGATCCTGCCCATCTCCGCCTTTGTCTTTAAAGAACGGGTGAACGCCCGAGAGGTGCTGGGGGCTTTTATCACCGTGGGCGGGGTATCGATGCTGTTTCTTTAGGCTTCATCAGCCACATCGCCAGCACCGCTGACACAAGCGCCAGCCCCGCGATCACAAAAAACGCGCCTTTTAACCCCATATTATCCACCATCATCCCCATGGTGATGGGCCCCAGCGTCATGCCGATGCCGTAGGTGGCCTGGTAAAAGCCCATGGCCATGGAGCGCTGCCCGGGGGCGATGTCCCTGACACATTGCCCCAAAAGCACCGCGAAGGTGAGGCTGGAGGAGATGCCGCCCAGGGGCTGCAGCAAGAACAGCTGGGGAAGGCTGCCCGCCAGCGGCACCAGCAGCGCGTACAAAAACACCAGCAAAAATCCGGCCACCACCAGCCCCCGGGCGCTGGCGCCCCTGGCAAGCTGCCGGCTGGCCCAGAGGTTGGCCAGGATATTGGGCACAATCAGCGCCACCTGGAGCATGGACAACTCCCACTCCCCCGCCCCCAGCGCCATGGCGGCATTCACATTGAAGGAATAATAGCTGCTAAATGCCACCCACTGGGTGAGGATGCCCAGAAAGGACACGATCAGCAGATACCGGTTGCGCGCCACCCGGGCGATGTCCTGAAGCCCGGTGCCCGCCCGCTCAAGCCCGGGCTCCCCCAGCCCCAGGGCCAGAACAAAGGCCAGCGCGCCCGCCACCAGGCTCACCACAAAGGACACCTTGACGCTTAAAAATATCAGCAGCCCCGTGACCAGCACATAGCCGGCCAGGCGCCCTGTGATGTTGGCCACGTTCAAATCCGTGATGCGCCGTGGCCCCTCCTCCTTGGGGAAGTACCCGCTGTACATCACCGTGAACGCCACCCAGGACGCCGCCGCGGCACCGCCCAGAAGCCGGGACACCAGAAAGCCCCAGGGCGTATATGCCAGCAGATAACCTGCCGCCGCCAGCGTCACCACCCCGCTTCCCGCCATCACAAAGGGCTTGCGCCGCCCCAGACGGTCTGACCATATCCCCAGGGGCAGCCGAAGCAGCGTCTGGCTCAGCCCATAGCCCCCCGCCACCAGGCCCATGAATGTGGCGTTCATGCCCATCCTGGCCAGCTCCTTGTTGATATAAGGCGTAAACGCGTACTGGGACAGCCAGAAAAACCCGGTGATCAGATACAGTAGCCTGGCCGAGGCACGGGAGGAAGCATCCTGAGACATCTTAAAACCCTTTCACATGCACTCCGGCTACTCTAAGCGTTTTCCCCAGGGACGTCAATAATGAAGCGGGGAAGGCGCATTTTGAAAAAGCGCCTTCCCCATGCCCCATCCTCAAAAACTTCATCAGCTCTCATATATCAAAGTTTTCGGGGGAGGGTGCGGGAGGAGATCTTTATCATAAGGTTCCCTCCCGCGTAAACCACCGCTGCTTAGCCCAGGTCCTTGATCGCCTTCAACACCTCGTCGATGTCCGGCAGCTGGGGGATGTCATATTCCTTGATCCAGCGGATCACGCCTTCCTCGTCGATGAGGATGTTCACCCGGGCGGATGCGCCCAGCTCCTCCAGGAAAATGCCGTAATCCTGGGCCACCTTGCCATGGGGGTAGAAGTCGGAGGGGAGCTTGGTGTCCTTGATGGACAGCACATTGGCCCACACCTGCTTGCTGGGGGCCGGGTCAACGCTCAGGCCCAGGGCCACGGTGCCCAGCTTCTCAAAGTCCTTCTTGTGGGCTTCCAGGGCGCGCATCTGATCGGTGCACACGCTGGTCCAGGCCAGGGGATGCCAGGAAAGCAGCACTTTTTTGCCTTTGAGTTCAGACAGCGTCACCTTGCCGCCCTGGTTATCCGGCAGGGTAAAATCCAGGGCTTTTTGTCCAACTTTTATCTTCATGATGGTTCATCTCCTTTTGTTTTTAAGCGCTTGTGCGTTCAGAAAATACATACCCGGCCTGGCTTTGCTTTAGACAAACTCCGGCATGATATCATGGGCACGGAATAAAAGGCGCGCTCCGCGCATCTAATAAGTGTCAGGCCCGACAGATTCCGGCACAAGAAAGGATAAGCACCTTGAACAAGCATTCCCTGGAAGACCGTATCCTGGCCCACGCCGACCTGCTTCACCGGGTGAGCTGCGGGATTTTGAGAAACCCCCAGGACCGGGAGGACGCGGTGCAAAGCGCCATGGAGACCGCCTGGAAAAAAGCGGGCAACCTGCGGGATGAGCGTCGGCTTAAAAGCTGGCTTACCCGGGTGATGATCAACGAATGCTACGGCATCCTGCGCAAAAAGCAGCGGGAGGTGCCCATGGAAACCTTGCCTGAGGAGGGGGAAAGCCCCTCCCAGGACGCGCTTTTGCTCAAAGATGCCCTGGCCCAATTGCCCCCAGCCCAGCGCCTGCCGCTGATTCTGCATTACCTGGAAGGCTTTTCCATCAAGGAGGTGGCAAGTGCCCTGCGCCTGCCTCAGGGCACAGTGCTCTCCCGGATGCAGCGGGGGCGCGGGAAACTCAAAGAGATTTTATCGGAGGAAAACGATGGAAGGTAAACACATGAAAGCGCTGTGGCGGGAAGCCTGCGGGCCCACACCCCCAGGCTTTGCCCACCGCATGAAAAACGCCGTGATGGCCCAGACCCAGCACCCGGCCAGGCGCCTAAGGCCAGCCTTGGCGATAGCCCTGGGGGCCACCCTGCTTCTTGGCAGCGCCTTTGCCCTGGAGCGGCTGGGGCTGCTGGACACCCTGAACCAAACCCTGCGGGGCAGCCTGCTGCCCCAAGCCCAGGAGCTGGTGAAAACAGACATCCCCCAGGAGGCAAAACAGCCTGAGCTGGCGCATTTCCAGATAGAAGAAGCCCTTTACGACGGCCACCAGGTGTATATGACCCTCAGGGTAAAGCCTGCTGATCCCCATAAAACCCTGCTGATGGACCGCAACGCCATGCCGGCTTGGGCCGCGGACTACAGGCAGACCGGGGATGAAATGACAGGCCAGAGCTTTGCCGAAAAAGCCCTGGCCACAAAGCAAAACCTGGTACAGGCCTGGATTGAGGAGATCAGCCTGTCCGGTGAAACGCATTTTGTGTCCTCCCAGGCATCACGATATGAGGAAGACAGCCTGCTGTATACCCTGTCCGCGCCAGCCCAGGGGGATGAAGTAACGCTGCGCTTGCACCTGCTTGCCACTGATATCTATCAGCCCATTGATGAGGATGCCAAGGGCACCCTGGACTTCAGCATCAAAAAAAGTCCCCACATCAAAACCTTTGCCGCCACTCCCCCCCTTGACCTGCCTCTGGCTGGCATCACCCTCAGCCTGTGCGAAGTGGAAACCACACCCATCGCCAGCTACCTCAGCCTGCGCTACGCGCTCAAGGAGAATGCCACGCCCCTTCAAGCGGTGAATTTCTCGGACGGCCTTTGGGCTGATTGGTTGGATGACACAGGCCACCCCCGCGAAAACGGCGAATTTGAATTAGGCCTTGAAACCCAGGCTTCTGGCGGCGTGGCGCTGGTTCAGTCCTTTGGCGCGATGAAAGAAGCGCCAGAAGATATCACCCTCTCCTTCTATAACGGCATGACCAAAGAACGCTTTGACCAGGTGACCCTGGCCCTATCCCCCAAGGAGGACCAATGAGATGATGAATAAAAAATTTTTGACTCTCCTGCTGGCCGCGCTCATCCTGATGAGCCTGATGCCCCTTGGTCTGGCAGAAAGCACGCTTACCCTGGGGGATGGCGCCCCCATCCCCTACCTCAAGGGTTTCACCAGCCGCCTGATTAAGGATGTCGCTATGCTGCCAGGCATCACCGGGCAAACCGACATCCGCATCCAGCAAAATGATGGCCGCACCGAAAACAACCAGGGCCAAATTGCCATCCGCATTCAGAACATCGCCCTGACCGATGACGCGATGGCGGTGTTCTTCCGGGCTGAGTATCCCGATTTCCTGCCCCTGGAATACGGCAGCGCCCAGGAAAGCTACAACTGGGCTGTGCCTTTTGTGATGCCTGATGTAAATGGTGAGCATCTGCCCTTTGTGAATATCTGGCGGGAGGGGCACCCGGATGGTGACAAAGCCTTATTGTGCCTGTCAGTGATCACCCTGGAAAACCCCGTCCCTGATGGTGCTATGCTGTCTTTTGGGGATGCAAGGCCGGTAATGATTAACAAGAGCCAGGCCAAGGACCCCACCCGGGCCGTGAACCCCAATCAGACCATCGCGCTCAACTACGATCGCTTTTCGGGCAAAACCATCAGCTTCCAGGCCACCATTGCCCGGGTTTCCTTTGGCCCCTTTGGCAACCGCATCCTTGTCCTCAACCGGGATGACGGACGCAGCGGCACAGACACCCTCCCCTGTGTGCTGGAGGATGAGCGGGGCCACAGGCTTCCGGTGATTCAAACCGGCTATCAGGGCAGCAGCCTGGCCAGCCCCGCAAACCCGGTGGAGGTAACTAACGAGGTGCTGTTCCTGGGCGGGGAGGATATGACGACGCTTCGGCTTATCCCCTTCCAGAGCTTGGAAAAAGACAGGGAAAAGCCTGTGCCTGCCGCCCTGCCCCTCGCTGGCCCCTTCCCCGCCCGGGTGCCGATCACGCATGGCGCGGAGCTGACCATTCACACGGTCCAAATAGACGAAAATGGCTGCACCATCCACCACAGCGCCACCGGCCCCGACCATGTGACGTTTGAGCTGGGTGATGCAGATCAAAAGACAATTGATAAACTAACCAACCAGGCTGTGCGCTTTGATGGCTTTGATTTGAAGGCCCAGACCCTGGTGACCTCCTATCTCTGGATGGCGGAATACAAGGGCCAGCCCGTTTCCCGGGTGAGCGGGGAGGACATCAAACAGGCCCAGACCCTGCTGCTTAGCGGCAGCTGGCGCTATGAGACCAGGACATTCCCGGAGCTGGCGGTGGAGGTGCCGACCCAATAATAGAATGGCATTCATTTGACCGGCGCCGGACGGCGCCGGTCTTGTTCATATTCTGCATTTATGATATCATTAATCATGGATATCAAAATGCATAGGAGGACTGACCGTCATGAGGAAATTCACCAGTAAATTCACCGCTTTGTTGCTGGCAGGCATGCTGCTTCTGGGCCTTCTGCCCCTGATGGCACAAGCCGCCGAACCGGTCAAGCTGACCATGGGCTCCTGGCGCAGCGACGATGTTGCCCAGGTTAGCGAGCTGATGGCCAAATACAAGGAAATGACCGGGGTCGAAATCGTGTTTGAGCCCACCGTGCCCAACCAGTACAACCCCACCCTGGAGCTGCAGCTGAAAAACGGTACCGGCCCTGACCTGATGTATGCCCGTTCCTACGCCGTGGGACAGAAGCTGTATGAAGCCGGCTACTTCATGCCGCTTGACGATGTGGCTGGCCTGGAAGCCAACTTCCCCGCCGCCGCCCTTGACGGCTGGCGCGCGGCTGATGGCAAGATGTTTGCGGTGCCCTATGCCGCCGTCTCCCAGATCACCTACTACAACAAGGGCATGTTTGCCGAGAACGGCTGGGAAGTGCCCAAGACCTTTGAAGAGCTGCTCACCCTGGCCCAGGCCATCAAGGACAAGGGCATTGAGCCTTTCGCCAACGGCATCGCCTCTGACTGGGACATCCTGGAGTGCGTGTTCCTGGGCATGCTGCCCAACTATGTGGGCGGCATTGATGAGCGTGCCAAGTATGAAGCGGGCGAGAAGAAAATGAACGACGAGGCCTTCCTCAAGGCCCTCACCGACTATGCGGCCCTCACCAAGTTCTTCCCCGACGGCTTTGAGTCCATCGGCAACGAGGACGGCCCCGCCCTGCTGGGCCTGGGACGCGCCGCCATGTTCATCGACGGCTCCTGGACGGTGGGCATGTTTAATGAGTATGAGGACCTGGATGTGGGCTACTTCGCCATTCCGGCCCCGGAGGGCAACACGCCTGGCCTGTGCTTCCACACCGATATGGGCATTGCCGGCAACACCGCCACCAAGCATCCCGAGGAGGTCAAGGCATTCCTCAGCTGGCTGGCCACCCCAGAAGGAGCCAACACCGCGGCCAGCTACCTGCCCGGCGGATTTTATCCCATGATCAACAACCCCGCTGAGCTCACCGACGAGAAAGCCAAGGAAATCCAGGCGCTGGGCGAAGGCAAGGTGCTGGACTCCCGCTTCATCTGGAGCAAGCTGGTGGACATGTACACCGTCATGGTGGATCAGCTTAACCTCATCGCCCGGGGCGAAACCACCCCGGAAGCCGCAGCTGAGGTCTTTGCGGCTGAGCAGGCCAAGGCCCTGGGCCAATAAGCCCGTTCTGATGACCTGAACGACCCGGCACCGGGGGCTTTCCATCCAGAAAGCCCCCGGATCCTAAAAGGAGGGCACCATGCAAAAAACAGCCCGACAGCCGCGCCTGAGCGCCAGCCGTATCAACCAGGGGGGGGGATACTGGATATGGTATGTTTTGCCAGCCCTCATTGTTTACATCATGTTCATGGCCTATCCTATGCTGGATTCGGTCCGCCTGAGCCTGTATGACGGCACCACCGGAGAGTTTGCGGGCTTTGCCAACTATGTCACCCTCTTCACCGACCCGGATACCGCCGCCCGCTTCTGGGGCGCCTTTGGCAACACCTGGGTGTTTTTTGCCTACCATATGCTGGTGCAAAACATGCTGGGCATGCTCTTTGCCGTCATCCTCACCAACCGCACCATGCGTGGGCGCGGTTTTTATCAGACCATCATCTTCATCCCCGTCACCATCGCGGTGATGGTCACCGGCTACCTGTTCAAGCTCCTCCTCAACCCCAGCTTCGCCCGCTATGCCCTGCAGGACATGGGCCTGGGTGCTTTGGCGCGCCCCTGGCTGGGCAAGGAGGAGACCGCGCTGCATGTGGTCTCCCTGGTATCGGTGTGGCAGTGGGTGGGCATCCCCACGATGATGTTTGTGGCGGGTCTCCAAGGCATCTCAGAGGATCTGATGGAAGCGGCGGACATCGCCGGCGCCAATTCCTGGCAAACCTTCTGGTACATCAAACTGCCTCTGGTGATGCCGGTGGTGGGGATGATCGCCATCCTCACCTTTGTCAACAACTTCAACGCCTTTGACATCATCTATTCCATGACCGGGCCCAAGGGCCAGCCCAACTACAGCACCGACCTGATCGGCTCCCTGTTCTACCGGGTGGGCGTGGTGGGAGATCACCCCATCTCCAACCCCAACCCCGGGCTGGGTGCTGCCATCTCCACCTCTGTGTTTTTGATGCTGCTGGCAGGCGTCATCCCCACCCTGCGCGCCACCCAGAGCAAGGAGTAGACCGATGGAAAGAAACCAAGCCAACAAATCCCGCCCCCGCAGCATGCGCCTGAGCAATCTGCATATCCCCTCCCACATCCTGATGCTGGTGTGGATGCTGGTGGTGCTGATCCCGGTCTATCTGCTGGTGGCAAATGCGCTGAAGACCAAGCGGGGGATGTATGACAATCCTTTCGGTCTGCCCAATCCGCTGACCTTTGACAATTTTCAAAGCGTCATCCAGGACGGCAACTTCTTCAGCTACTTTGGCAACAGCCTTTTTGTGGTGGGCGTTTCGCTGTTTGCCATCCTGCTGCTGGGCTCCCTGGCCGGCTATGGCCTGGCCCATTGGCGGGGGAAAACCTCCCGCGGCATTTATTTCGGCTTTGTCTTTGGCATGATGCTGCCCATTAAGATCGCCACCATCCGCCTGATGGAGCTGATGAAGGGCTTTGGGCTGTTCAACAACCTCTGGAGCCTGATTCTGGTCTATATCGCCATGGGGCTGCCCATCGCGGTGTTCATCCTGACGGAGTTCATCCGAGGTCTGCCCAGGGACTTATACGAGGCGGCCCACATCGATGGCGCCAGGCAGCACAAAATATACGGCAGCATCGTGCTGCCGCTGATCAAGCCCGCTCTGGCCACGGTGGGCATCTACAACCTGGTGCCCATCTGGAATGACCTGTGGTTCCCGCTGATTTTCATCACCCAGGACGATAAGAAAACCGTGCTGCTGGCGGTCACCCGCCTGCAGGGCCAGTACGCGACCGACTGGCCCCGGGTGTTCGCCCTGCTGACGCTCTCGGCGCTGCCGGTGATCGCGCTGTATCTGGCCATGTCCAAGCAGTTTGTCACCGGGCTCACCGCAGGGGCAGTGAAGGGTTAAGCCCTCCCCAAAAAAGCCCGCACAGCCAGGCGGCCCCGCCAAATATTCCGGCTATTTCCAGTAATCCTTGAGCACCTGCTCCGCCAGCCCTGGGTCATCGCAGATCACAAACACGGTTTGCGCACCCTGGCGGCGGAGGAGGGCTTTTTCAATGCGGGGCACCTCGCCGGGGACATAGTCCCGGTACTGCTCAAGCACCATGGCCTGGTACTCCTTAAACCGCGCCTCGTGGCCTTTGACCTGGGCCTCGTCCTTGGCGGTAAGCACCGCAAACTGGGTGGTGGTGGCCCGGGAGGTGTCCATCACCAGGGCGCTGTCCACCAGGGTTTCAGCCTCCACCATCAGCAGCTTCAGCATCACCTTTTCGGGCACTTCCGCCAGCTCCATGCCGCCCCCTGCCTTTTCTGCCAGCGCCTGGACCAGAACTTTGGCCTCCGGCAGTTTTGCGGGCTGCCCCGCGCAGCCGGAAACCAGCGCCGCCAGGCACAGGAGGACGGCAAAGCTTTTGTAGATCTGTTTCATGTCATGGCGTCTCCCTGACGGTATGGGTCATGAGGTGCTCCTGCACCAGATGGGAGCCTTTCCGGCTCAGGTGAAAGCCATCGCCTGCCAGGAGGGACGAATCAGGCTGGCCGTCGGGCCCCATCATGGCGGTGAACACGTCCAGATAATAGATGCCGTGGGCCTGGCACAGCTCCCGGGCGGCCTGGTTGAAGCTGACCACGTGGCGCTGGGAGGAGGCGGGCCTGGTCGATTGGGGATGGTGGGTGCGGGGCGGGATGGAGATCACATAGATGAGCTTGTCCGGGTAGCCCGCCACCAGCTGCGCGAGGAAGGCCGCATAGCGCTGGGCGGCGGCGCCACTCTCTGAGGTGTCCAGGGTATTGGCCCCCAGCAGCACATACAGCTTGGTGTACGCCAGCGGCTCCAGCACCTGCTGGAGATTCTTTTTTCCGGTGTTGGTATCATACACCTGCCCCATGGCGTTTTGGGGGCCGATGCCCACGGCAGCCGCGTAGTGGCTGTCAGGAAACATGCCGTGCAGCTCCAGGCTTGCCATGATGGAGTCACCGATGAAGACCGCGTCATCAAAGTAGCTTTCATCCACCCGCTCCCCCTCGGGCACATCAGGCGGCGGGACATGCCCCCGAAAACGGGAGCGGGGCAGATCCTCCGCCAGCGAAACCCCAAAAAGGAGCATCAAACCCAGCAAAAGCGCCAGGGCACGCCGCAACATCACACGCAAAAATGCACCATGCGCAGGAGCTCGTAGTAGTTCGCCGTTTCAAAGCGCAGGGTGTGGCTGTCCAGCATCTGCATCCCCGGATAGAAGCCCGCCCGGTAGGCACGCTGCACGTTTCTGAAGCGCATGTCGGCCCGGAAGCTCTCAGGCAGGGTCAGCAGGCTGTCCTCCACACCGTTTTTGAGGGCCTTTAACACCCCATCCCGGATGCGCTTGACCGCCTCCTCCGGGTGCACCGACAGCACCGCCCCGCCCTGGCCCTTGTTGATGGGCACGGCGGTAAGGGCGGGGATCAGGTCCTGCATGCGGTCACAGATGCCCTGGTCCCCCGTGATGGCCGCCAGGGGCACCCGGAAGTAGGCCGCGGCATAGGCGTTGAGCATGGCCTCGCTCACCGTGTCGCCGTTGAGGGTGAACCAGACCAGGTCGGTGTCCATGGTGTGGGCCAGCGGATTGGCGCCCGCCCCCGCCGCGTCATGGTAGCCGGTGAAGACCACGGCATGGAAGCT
The DNA here is from genome assembly GCA_002411105.1 of Christensenella sp. UBA5327. GTDB lineage: Bacteria > Bacillota > Clostridia > Christensenellales > Aristaeellaceae > UBA6115. The sequence goes on from DHQX01000027.1 coordinate 27,185, forward strand.
GTCGTCCAGGCCATGCACCATGCAAAGCGGGTCAGGCCCCCAGCCCCTGAGCACCTGCACCTGGGGCGGCAGCAGCGCCGCCTCGATGTTGCGGGCGGAGCCGTGGGCATCCCGCACCAGGATGAAGTCCATCCCCGCCTCAAGCGCCCCCTCGCAGGCGGCGGCCACCTCCCGGGTCATCTGCCGGGCAAAGGCGGGGTAATCCCGCTTGTCCTTGGCCGTCTCATCCCAGTGGGCGATGCCGCAGGTGCCCTCGATGTCGGCTGAAATATAGAGTTTCTTCATGCTCCCTCCCCGATAAATTGATAGGTTTTATCCAGATGGATTTCCGTTCCATAAAGACGCAGGGCCAGCGGGCTCCCCGAGACCAGGTGCAACCTGCCGCCCTCCTCCCCCACCTCCAGGCGCATAACCCGCCCCCGGTATCGGAAGGTAAAGGCGTAGCCCTGCCAGCCTTGGGGCAGATAGGGCGCCAGTGCCAGGCCCGCCGCCGTGCGCATGCCCGCAAAGCCCTGGGCGATGGCCAGCCAGGCACCGGCCATGCTGGTCACATGCAGGCCGTCTGCCGTGTCATGGTTCACGTTGTCCAGGTCCAGCCGGGCGGTGCGGTGATACAGCGCCATCGCCCGGTCTGGGTATCCCAGCTCGCTGGCCAGAATGCTGTGCACGCAGGGGGAGAGGCTGGACTCATGCACGGTCATGGGCTCATAAAAGTCAAAGTTGCGCCGCTTGGTGGCTTCATCATACAGATGCCCCAGGAAGTAGATCCCCTGCAGCACATCCGCCTGCTTGATAAAGCAGGAGCGCAGGATGCGGTCCCAGCTCCAGTGGTGGTTGAGGGGCCGCTGATCCGCCGGGATGGCGCTGGCGGGCATCAGCTCCTTGTCCAAAAAGGTGTCGTGCTGGATGAAAATGCCCCATTCCTCATCCTCCGGGTAGTACATGCGCTGGCTGATATCCCGCATCCTCTTTAGTTCATGATCCGCCACGCCCAGCGCCTCCTGGCGCGCCGCGCCTGCCTTTTTGATGGTGTCCACAAAAAAGTCCAGGCACCAGGCGGCGATGCGGTTGGTGTACCAGTTATTGTTGACGTTGTTCTCATATTCATTAGGCCCGGTGACGCCGTGGATCATATACTGGCCCGTCCGGGCGCAGAGGTGGACCCGCCCTGCCCAGAAACGGGCGATGCCCAGCAGCACCTCAAGCCCTTCATTGATCAGGTAGCTTTCATCGCCGGTGTAGGCGGCGAAGTTGAAAATGGCATGGGCGATGGCGCCATTGCGGTGGATTTCCTCAAAGGTAATCTCCCACTCGTTATGGCACTCGATGCCGTCAAAGGTGACCATGGGATAAAGGGCCCCCGGCAGGCCCTGCTGCCTGGCATTGTGATAAGCCCCGGATAACTGCTGGTGGCGGTAGCGCAGCAGATTTTCCGCCACCTCCTCCCCCAGGGTGGCCAGGTACACCGGGAAGCAGTAGGCCTCGGTGTCCCAGTAGGTGGCGCCGCCGTACTTCTCCCCGGTAAAGCCCTTGGGGCCGATGTTCAGCCGCGCGTCCTCCCCCGTATAGGTGGAGAACAGGTGGAAGAGGTTGAAACGGATGCCCTGCTGGGCGGCCACGTCCCCCTGGATTTCCACATCGGCCACATCCCACTTGCGCCGCCAGCTATCAGCGTGGCGGGCCATGGCCTCACCAAAGCCCAGCGCCGACTGAGCCTGGGCCAACTGCCTGGATTCTGTCAGCAGGGCATCCATGGGCAGGTCCCGGTCGGTGGTGACGCAGACGAACTTGGTCATCAAGGCGCTTTCCCCTGCCTTCACTTCCTTTGCAAAGCGGGAAGCGGCATAGCCCGGGCGATGCCCGTGGCCAGCCGGTGTCATATCGCTCACCACCCGATAGGCACCTGCCACAGCAAACCGGGGCGTGCCAAAGGGGTTCTCCCGTGTGCGGGCAAGAAGCTCTCCGCCAAATGCATCAGCGCCGCCTGACAGCTGCTCCCAGAAGACCTCGTCATAGTTGCTGTCCTCATTGTGCACGTTGCCGTCCAGGCACGCCTCTATCTCAACCCGGGCAGGAAAATCGCAGGTGACCTCATATTCAAGCGCCATGAGGCGCTTTTCCGCCATAGACACAAAGCGGATGGTCTTCACCCTGACTTCACCGCCACCGCAGATGACGCGCATCTCCCTTTCCAGGGTTCCCTTTTCCATGTCCAATACGCGCCTGAAGGACAGCACCTGATTGCTCCCGGCGTCCAGGCTCTCGCCGTTTACCGTCACATGCAGCCCCATTAGGTTCATGGCGTTGATGACTTTGCCAAAGTAGAGCGGATACCCATTTTTCCACCAGCCCACCCGCGTCTTGTCCGGAAACCAGACGCCAGCAATGTAGGTGCCCTGGAGGCTGTCAGCGCTGTAATCCTCCTCCAGGTTGCCCCGCAGGCCCATGTAGCCGTTGCCCAAAGAAAACAGGCTCTCGGCAAAGCGCATGTCGCCCCGGTCAAGCCCGGTTTCGATCACCTGCCAGGGGTGGGTTTCAAAGCGGCTGTGCGGCATGTCCCCTCCTTACAAATCGCGTTTGGAAAAGGCCAGGGCGCCAAGCCCCGCCAGGGCAAGCCCCAGGGCCATCCCCAGCGCCGCCAGCAAAAGCCTGGAGGCGCCAGTCAACAGCTCCTGCCCTTTCATCAGCGAAAAGGGCGTGGCAAAACGCAGATACTGCGCCCAGCCCGAAAGCCTTGAGGCCATCAGCAGCCCCACGAGCACAAACCCCAAAAACAACCCCAGGCGCCTGGCGCGGCTTGGAAAATCCGCCGCGGCCGACAGCCACACCATCAGCCCTGCCATCGGCAGCGCTGACAGCCACGCCCCCAGCGCCAGGCGTGCAAGCGCCGGGAAATCCGCCTGCCCGCCCAGGAAGATGAAGGCGCCCGCCACCTGCCCCAGGGCCGCCGATGTGACCATCACCAGCCCCTCCAGCGCCAGCAGCCAGAAAAAGGTGAACAGCACCGCGCTTCGCCTGTGGGGCGCCGCCAGTCGCTGGGCCATGCGGGCGTCATCAATCGGCCAGGCGATCAGCCGGAGGGCCAGCGTTAAGGGGCTGATGACAAGCAGCACAGGCATCATCAGCCCATACAGCACGCCCATCACATGCACCGGCAGGTTGGCGCTGCCCGCATAGCCCAACAGCCTTGTCACCTGGGGCAGCTCCTCCAGGAGCAGCCGCAAATCCGCCTGCCGCTCCGGCGTATACAGCCATACCGCCGCCACCCCCAGCAACAGGGCAAACACCGCCACCAGCGCCAGACGGCGCAGGAGCTGCCTTAGTTCAAATATCAACAATGATGGAATCATACCACATCATCCCCATGAAATCTGAGGAAGCTCTCCTCGCTGTCCTCCCTGCCGCCCACCAGGTCCAGCACGGTGTATTTCCCCAGCGTGCGGATCAAAACCTGGGGGCTGGCGGGGATGGCCACCAGGGCGCGTGCGCCGATCACCTCAACCGCGGTCTCCCACTCGCTGGCAAAGGCCGCCGCCTGGGCCGCGTCAGAAAAGGTGATATGGTAGACCTTCTGCCGGGTGAGGGCCAGGCGCTCCACCGGCTGGGTGAGCACCAGCCGCCCCTGGCGGATGATGGCCACCTGGGTGCAGCAGCGCTGCACCTCCTCCAGCACCCGGGAGGTGATGAGCATCGCCTTGTCCTCCCCCCGGCGCTCCCGGATCAAGTCTGTCAGCGTGTTTTTATCCATGGGGTCAAGCCCCTGGAAGGGCTCATCCAGGATGGTCACCTGAGCGTCTGTCATCAGGGCAGCCATCAGCCCCAGCTTCTTGCGCCCCACCTCCCCCTGGCGCCGGGCCTGGCCGGTGAGGCGCACGTCCAGGCGCTCAGACAGCCGCCTGGCTTTTTCCGGGTTATAGGCGCCGCGGTATTTCGCCTGGAAGCGCAGCCAGCTCTCCCCTGTGACCCGGGGCGGGATGGCGGGGCTGGCGGCGGCATAGGCCACCTCCCGCTGGATCTCGTGGCGCTTCAAAAAGCAATCCTGATTAAAAATCCGGGCGCTGCCGCTGTCGGGCTTCACAAAGCCCATCAGCAGCCTGATGAGGGTGGACTTGCCCGCGTCTGTCGGCCCCAACACGCCCAGCGTCTCCCCGGGCTTCACCTGAAGGGTCATCGACGAGATGCCGCCACCCTCCTCAAAGGATTTGGAAAGCCTCTCACAGCGTATCAATCGCCTGCTCCTCCTTCGCCTTCTGGCGTTCCCGCCCGCGCACAAACTCCGCCGTCAGGCGGTATATCACCGCCACCAGGGGGATGAACAGCAGCATCCCCGCGATGCCCAGCATCCCCGCGATGCCCAGCATCCCGCCGCCCAGGGTCACCGCCACCAGCACCCAGATGGAGGGGATGGCAATGGCGCCTGACATGATGCGCGGGTAGATGATGGAGCCCACCAGCTGCTGCACGATGAAAAAGGCCATCACAAACCAGCCCGCCTGGGCAGGGGACGCTGTGAACACCAGCAATAACCCCAAAAGCCCCGACACATAGGGCCCAAACACCGGGATGAAGCTGGCCACAAAGGTGATCAGCCCGATTAAGATCGCGTAGGGAAAGCCGAACACCGCCAGCACCGCGGCTGTAAGTGCGGAAGACAGCAGCGACTGGAGCATCTGCCCCGCGATGAAGTTGGAATAGGCCCGCACCAGCAAATGCACAAAGCGCTGGATGAAGGCGTCCGCCCGGGGCGGCAGGGTGGCGGTGAGAAAGCGGCTGAGCTGGGCTTTGATGCGCTCTTTGGAGAACAGCAGGTAGATGGCAAACACCAGCCCAATCACCACATTGAGCACAAACTGGGCGGCCGAGATCACCATGCCCGAGCTGCTTGACAGCCCGCCGATCAGAAACTGGTAGGCCCGCTGGAACAGATCCCGCACCCCGCTCTCATCGGCCTCCGCCAGGCCCAGGGAGTTCCTGATCTGCACATTGCTGCGGCTCAGCCAGTCCTCCAGATCCCGCAGGATTCCCGGCACCGCCTGGATCAGCCGTTCCACCGCCACCACCACCTCAGGGATGATGAACACCAGCAGCATCGCCACCACAGCCGCCACCAGCAGCACCGACAGCGTCAGGCTGATGCCCCGGCGCAGCTTTTGAAGCACCGCGGTTTTCCTGAAGGTGATCAGCCATCGCTCGATAAAGCCCATGGGCAGGTTGATGATCAGCGCCAGAACGCCGCCGATGATAAAGGGGGTGATGATGGTGATGAGCGACTTGATCAGCCCGATCACCGCGTCAAAGCGATACAGCACAAAGGCAAAGAGCATGAGCCCAATCACATAGCCCAGGTTTTTGCGGCTCAGGCTGCGCACATTATCACCCCCTTTTTCTGAAAGTATATCAAATCATGGACGGGGGCACAATCAGCACCTGATCATGCCTCATCCCCCGCAAAGAAACTCACTGCAAATGCATGCCAATTCTATCAACATCTCAGCAAAATTAATACCCAGTTAATCTTCCCCGGACATTTCAGAAATGTTGATGGGCTACACTCTAAACGAAGTAAACTGGGAGGGTAAATCTACAAATGACATCAAAACATTGTGCCCGTATCACCGCCATGTTGCTGATCATGGGGATGATGCTTGGCATGCCCGCTGGGGGGAGGGCTGAGGCAGAACCCTTTTCCCCCTCGGGGCTTTCTGCAAGCGACTTCATACAGCAAGCCCATGCGCTTTTGGAGGAGGCAACGGGAAAATTGGCAAAGGGTTCGGCGCTGGTGGTGTTTTCAGACAGCAAAATCCTGCATTCTCACGGCTTTGGTCATGCAGATCTGCTGAATCAGCGGACTATCCTGCCTGAGCAAACCGGCTTTGAATATGGCAGCGTCACCAAGGTGCTGACCTGGATTTCGGTGATGCGGCTGGCGGAGGAAGGCAAACTCTCCTTGGCGGACGACATCAGCCATTATCTGCCTGCTGATTTTTATGATCGACTGCGCCTGCGATTTCCAGTCACATTGCTCGATCTGATGAATCATCGGGCTGGTTTTGAAGAATATCCGCTGGACATGATCCTGCCAGAAGGTACGAAAACGCCCAATCTCAGGGATTCTCTTTTGCAGTGCGCGCCCTACCAGCGCTTCCAGCCGGGCACCGTCAGCGCTTATTCCAACTTCGGTTGTGCGCTGGCCGGGTATATCGTCCAATGCGTGTCCGGGCAGCCCTTTG
>DHQX01000027.1:33628-36436 GCA_002411105.1 Christensenella sp. UBA5327
GCCCAGGGCACAGTGGCGCTTGAAACGGGCGGTTTTGATGATGCGGGCTTGTCACAAGTGACCCTCGCCCCCGCAGGCGCTGTCCGAGGCACAGCGAAAGACCTGGCAAAACTGGGCATGGCGCTGCTATCCAGAAACCTAAGACTTCTTCCCACCGCAGATTCTTTTGATCGTTTTTTTCAGGACACCTTCGTTCCCTCCCCCGGCATGGACGGCATGGCCCACGGGTTATTCACAATGAACGCAAAGGGAGGAAAAGGCTATCAGCATGTGGGCAACACAAACGGGTTCACATCACTTCTCTCAATTTCTCCTGAAAAGCGGATGGGTTTTGCCCTCCTGTCAAACTCAGCCTATGCCAATTCCCTTGGGATGATGCTCAATCATCTCTTCATGGGCGAGGGCGCACAGCCCCAGGCCTTTGCTCAGGAAACGCCCGCGCCCCAAAGCGGCTATTTCCTCTCGGGGCGCAACGCATTCAAACTGCCATATTACAGCATGCTGAGTTATCTAAACGCCTATCATCTGCGTGTTGAGGGCGACAACGCGGTTTTGACCTCTGCCATCCTGCGCCTGGCTGGATTCCTGGGGATGGATGATATGCATCTTGAAGCAAAACGAGTAAACGGCAATCTTTATCGGGTGACCAACATGCCTGACATGGTAGAAACGCTTTATCTTGAAACCCAAGACGGCCAAGTACACACCGTATGGTCAGACGGCAATGCCCTCATCTCCCTGGACCAGACGCCTCGGCCCAGCTTTCTTCTGATGCTTTCTGCTTTGCTTCTGACACTGCTTCTGATGCTGTCGTTCTTTTTTTCCCTGGCCATCCAGGGTATCGCCGGTCTGATTCGCCTCATGCGCAAGCGCCCGTCCCGGCCACCCGCGTGTTGGGGTCTGGACATGTCAGCCGTCGCCCTCAGCGCTGTCTATTTTTCAGGTCTGGTTTATGTCGCCACCACGGAAAGCCCCTCCAGCCAAATCTTAAATGCGTATACCGCCGTTCTCATGGCAGCGAGTATTGCGGCAGTGCTGATGATTATGTATTATGGCATCAGGTCAAAAGCCATCGCCTGGAACAAGCGGACACGCGGCAGGCTGATCTTGAAGGCGGCAGCTCTTGTCGCACTCATAGGGCTCATGGTGTACTGGGGGCAATATCAGCTCGTGTAAGGAGGAATACATGGCACACACCATCCTGATCGCTGATGATGACCCTGATATTGTCGCCCTTTGCACGCTGTATCTCAAAGATTTAGGCCAGGTTGTCACATCCCCGGATGGGCGGAAGGCATTGTCGGTTTTTCAGCGTATGCCTGTTTCCCTCGCCATCATCGACATTATGATGCCGGAAATGAACGGCTACCAGCTGATGGCCGATATCAAGCGCTTGTACCCCAGGGTGCCCATCCTGGTGATAAGCGCAAAGACATTGCTTGAGGATAAGGTGCTGGGTTTTCAAACTGGCGCGGATGATTACCTGTGCAAGCCCTTCGACCCGGAGGAGCTCTATCACAGAGCACGGGCGCTGCTGCGTCGTTCACGGGAAATCGGCGCGGACGGGGAGGCATTGATGTCCGGCGACTTCTTTCTTGACTTGTCGGCCTGCCAAATCACCAGAGGATCAGAGCGACACGAGCTGACTGCAACTGAAAGCAGGGTGTTGGCGGCACTGATGATCGGCGAAGGCAGGGTAAAGACCCTGGAGCAACTGTATGAAGCGGGCTGGGGTGATTTGGGCCCGGTCAACGATAATGCAATCCGTGTTTGCATCAACAAGTTGCGCAAGAAAACAGGCGAAAACCGCATCAAAACCATCAGGGGGATCGGCTACAGATGGGAACCAAACGAAACAGAGAAAAGCTGACCCGCTATTTAGTAAAAAAGCTCATCATATATACCTTGGTATTGGGCACTGTCATCTCATTGATAGATAGTCTTTTTGAGCAACTAACGGCCGCTTTGCCTGCGGATAGCCCCATGGGATTATACATCGCTGCCCTTCTTTTGTTGGAAGTGGGAGTGTATGCCGCGTTTGTGGTTTGCTTTTCCAAAACGATGCACCGGCATATTCAGCAGCATCATGAGGGGATGATAAAAGAAAGGGTGCAATTAATGGCTGATATCGGGCACGACCTGCGCACGCCATTGACCAGCATCAAGGGTTTCTCCCGCGCGATATCCAGCGGACGGCTACCGGGCGATGAAGAGACAATGGCTGCGGCGCAGACCATCCACCGCAAATCACTGGAAATGGAGGAGCTGCTCACAGAACTTCTAAATGATGCCCGCATCGGAAACCAGGAGAGCACGAAGCCCCTGTCACCTGTATCCATCAACACACTGCTTCGCGGCATCATCGCTGAGCATTATGCCGGATTTGAAGAAAAAGAGATGGATTTGTCATGCGAATTAGCAGAAGATGTCATCCTGACGCTGAATGAACAGGGACTAAAAAGAGCGTTTGAAAACATCCTGCTCAATGCCTTACGGCACTGTCAGCCAGGAACCCGGGTGCTTGTAAAGACGCAAACAGCGCGCCGCCGATTTAAGCGGCATCTGCATATTTTGGTGGCAGATTCCGGTTCTCCCATTCCTCCGGCACAGCAGGCGATGATTTTCAAGCCTTTTGTCAAGCTGGATGACAGCCGCGGCCAGAACGCTGGCTATGGCCTGGGTTTGGCAATCGCACATGAAACCATGAAACAGGCCCGGGGCAACTTGTTTGTTGAGACGCTTGCTCCCCCTTATACGAAAGCCTTTGTCATGGTGCTGCCTTTAATGTAGTGTCTGCTGAACAGCTCC
>DHQX01000041.1:0-202 GCA_002411105.1 Christensenella sp. UBA5327
TAGGGCATAAGTGAGCAGCGCCTTTCCCGTTTGGAGGGCGCTGTCTTCTGATTTTCCCAATACTCGAAACTGTGACTGTGGAACACGCTTTGTCGAGTTGCTTAAATTCAAGTCCCAAAAAATCTACTGTCTGTGATTCTACATTGTGGCCCTTGCTCCAGCCCTAAACACCGTTGACAGTTTTCCATTTGGCCACAGCTCC
>DHQX01000041.1:462-4611 GCA_002411105.1 Christensenella sp. UBA5327
CTGACAATGAGATCACATCCATGAGTTGTGGTTTTTTGACTGTATCTGTTTACCTGCAGAAGATGACCTCAGTGAGATACCTGACTGTGTCCCTTAGTCGATGCAAACGGAAGGAGCAACCCAATCAACGCACCGAGCAAAGCGGGTAAAATCCAGCCTAAGCCCAAATGATACAAGGGCAGGGAGTCCGCATAGAACTTGCTGACCGACTCGAACAGCGGAACGGACGCCGCGGGTACGCTTTTCGCAAGCGAGCTATAACCATCGATCAGGCTTACGCACAGGGTAAGCGTCATCGCGCTCAAGTAAACGCTTCGGCTATGTTTAAACAGCGGCGACAGCAATGCCAGCAGGATCAAGACGATGGCCAGTGGATACAGCAGCATCAGGACGGGTACGGCAAAGGCAATGATATTATTAAGCCCCACATTGGCAATTGAGAACGATAGAGCGCTCAGGAAAATGACCAGGAACCTGTATCCAAGCCTGGGAAACATCTCATGGAAGAATGCCCCGCAGGATGTCACCAGCGCGATACTTGTCTTCAGACAGGCAAACACAATGATGAGCCCAAGCAGGATAGCCCCAAAGCTGCCGAAGTAGTGCCGCGCCACCGCCGCAAACACCTGCCCGCCATTGGCCAGAAGGGTTACAGTCCCGACGCTGGAAGCGCCCATGAAGGCTATCAGGGCGTAAATCAGCATCATCAGGCCCATCGCAAAGGCTCCTGACTTGATGGTGGTTTTTGCAACCGCGGCGGGTTCGCTGATCCCCAGACCGTTCATCGCCTGGATGATCACGATGCCAAAGGCGAGTGAAGCCAGCGCATCCATGGTGTTGTAACCCTCTTTAAACCCCGTAACTAAGGCCTCAGTGACGTACGATCCCTGCGGCGCCTGGAAAGCTCCCATCGGTTTGAGGACGCTGGCCAGGATGAGGATCGACAGGAAAGCAAGGAACGCGGGCGTAAGCCGTTTTCCGATGACGTCGATGATTCGGGCTGGTTTCAGGGAGAAGCGGCACACGAGGGCAAAAAAGACAAGGCTGAAAATGCCCAGAAACAGAGGCATCTGTTCGGAACTGATCAGAGGCTCGATGCCGACGGTAAAGGGTACCGTTGCCGTTCTTGGGATAGCGAACAGCGGTCCGATGGTCAGGTACAGAGCAACCGAGAAGGCAGTTCCAAACCAGGGATGGACCCGGTCTGCCAAGCGCCGTACGCCGCCCGTTCCCAACAGACCGATGGCCAGAACCCCCATGAAGGGGAGCCCGATGGCTGTCATAAAGAAACCCAGAAGCGCAGGCATAAAGATGCTTCCGGCCTGCTGTCCCATATAGATTGGGAATATCAGGTTGCCCGCTCCAAAGAACATGCCAAACAGCATGGTGCCAATCAGGATAAAGTTCGACCGGCGGCTTTTTTGCTGCATAAATGATTCCTTTCCTCCCGTGTGTGCTCTCATCGGGCAGCACGGGCAGGATTCGATGTTCCGCTTGCCGCCAGGGTTCTTCTCATGTCGGAGAACCCGATCCATACGGTCCACACATAGGCCATTGTCTTGGGGATCATCAGAATGCCGGTCCAGGGAATGGTATCGGCGAACAGCACGACCGGAACGTAGAATGCGAAGCTCAGGATGATGGTAAGCCCCATGTTCCGGAAGGCATGGTCTCCATGCTCTTTTACGCTGCGCTGGAACAGCACGATCACCAGGATGCCCAGCGCCGCGAAGGGGATATTGCGTAAGATAGCCCAGCTGAGCGGCGGATTGACGCTTGTCCAGTCGTTTTGCGGGAACGCGATCAGCAGGATCCTGACAGCTGCCAGGAGATACACAGTCAATGTCAGTCCTTTGCGGCCGGCTGTTTTGTACCTTTCACACCAAACATGGTAGAGCAGAACGTAGAAGAATGTCATGGTGATGGAGGTGATCAGCTTGCCGATGCCAAGGGCCGCTGTGTAATCCTGAAGCCCGGTCGTCAGCAGCGCGTAGGAACGGGGCACCAGGTGAAAAGCGTCCCCGGCGCCAAGGGTCACCGCCATGATGCCGAACAGCAGATACTGCCTGATCTGCCCGCCCTTCCTGATCATAATGATCCCCAGGGTGATGACGGTGGAAAGGTAAATGATGTCAAAGACCGTTTCGAAAATCCCCTGCATTTTGCTTTCTCTCCTTTGGTTTGGTTTGCAATGTGAACAACGCTCATCTATGTTCAAAAAAAGAGACCGATTCCTGTCCGCCGCTCAATGGATCAGAAGACGGCTCTTTTGATCACAGCAATCAACGCCTCGCAGTCAGGTGCCTGCCTCATGAACAGCACGATCAGGCTGTCCAATGTGAACCCTGCGAGGGTTTCGGGGGAAAATTCCCCGTCGAAAGCGTCCGACCGGAGGCTGGGATCGTTCCTGAGGGCTCGGAGCAGGCCGTTCTTGATGTGCTCGAAATAGCGGTTCATAACCTGCTTGCCTTCTCCGGACTCCCCTGATGAAAAGCCAGAGGCATGGGCAGCAAAGAAATCCGGAAACTGCGCCGACCCACCTTGGAGGCGCCGGAACATCCATCTCACGTTGTTCAGGAAGCCGCTAGGCTGCCTAGGCCTGTCCTCTTCATAAAAAATGCTCTCCCAGATCTTTTCTACCGTCGCGGCTACAAGGCTGGCCTTGGAGGGAAAGTAGTTATAGATGCAGCCGACGGAGACGCCGGCCAATTGGGCGATATCGCGAATACCTAGCGCCTTGAAGCCCTTTTCGGCCACAAGCTGCACGCTGATCCCCAGCAGGTTTTCCCGTGACGTCACCGAGTTGTTCAAACCGCACCTCCATAATGAACGATGTTCATATTAACCGCTCCGGATGCGCCTGTCAACTCCCTGGGAATATAAATTTTCCCGTTTGCCGAGTGCAAGGCATAATGCGGTTATTTGCGCTGTAGAGAGAGTTTTTTTCTTGTACTCTACAAACGGGAGGAAACAAAAAAACCGCCGGAAAGCCCTGCTGACAAGAGTTTCTGACGGCTACAGTGTACAAAATAAAAAACGCCAGTATTGTATCAATACCGACGTCCTTATGTGGCGGAGAGTTAGGGATTTAACCCCTAATACTTTACTAAGGGAGTGTTTGGCCAACATTCCCAGGCGATCCTGGCGAGGAACGGATGTGATGGAAACGCTGGCGGACATCATGCTTGGCAGGGGCTGCCCCGAGTACATCCGCAGCGACAACGGGCCTGAATTTATTGCTAAGAGACTGCGCAGCTGGCTTTCAAGCCTGGGGGCAGACCAGTCATCCGTCGAATCTGGCAAAACACATGATACAAACAACACTGTACTTTTGCTTGCGGCCAGAGGCGTCTTCTGGCTTTTTCAAAGCCTGTTCCACCGTCAGTAACGACCAGCTCGGGCGCGGATATCCGCCTTAGCAGAGAACTCCAGGCATTGCTGTTCTCACTTCGAGCTAGATACCAGCCAAGCGGCCCTTGTTCACCGGAAGCGACTAGAACAACGACAGAACGTGACAAATACAGCCCGTCCACATGGATAACGGTTTCTTTGTCTTCACATACAGGCGGCAGAGCCCAGTAATTCCAGTATTCCTGTATTTGTTGGCGAAACGTACGGTCAGGTTTGCCTTTCTCTTTTTGCGTTTCTTTGCCAAACAACCAGTCTTAAAAAATGATTCAAGGTTCTGTTCATTCTTTCTATAATTGCATGTGGTACTTGTGTTACAAGCCTTACAACGCCACCGTTGCGTCACTGCCTTGGTCTGGCCGTTGCGTTTCATTTCTCCCCCACATAAGGAGCATTTCATTTGCTTCATGTGTATAGCATGAAATTTGAAATTTAAAAGTGCAATATCCCCTTGATTTCTCAAGCAGACGTAAAGAAGGGGGAAGATGTCTGCTTTTTGGATATCGCGCGCAGTGCGGCGAGTTGATCGCTGGTGCTGTTTATGATCCCAGCCGGGATGAGCTGTTTTCCGCGCAGCTATCTTGCGGGCAACAAGACTTTACATAGGCTTGTATCAGAGATGAATGGAACAAGATAGACAAACTAGCGGCACCAGATCGTCTTTAGCACCCACAATCAAATTACATGCAATGAAAAATCCCTTGATTTCTCAAGGGATTTGGTGGAGCATAGCGGATTCGA
>DHQX01000041.1:4764-9960 GCA_002411105.1 Christensenella sp. UBA5327
TGCTAATGCCCCGGGTGGTTTTTTCCCGACTGGGAAGAGGGAGAGAGTCGCGAACCGGGCGGCACTTTTTAGTGCCGGTCGGCTGAGCGAATCTGCTGGAGAGCAGATGAGCTAAGCCGAAATTTTTCTGCCGAACCTGGCAGGTGGCTTGGGGCTTGGGTTGGGGCGAAAGTACGCTTACCTCGTCCTACCAACTGTGCTAATGCCCCGTACTGCGCTTGGCGCTAGAGCAGTATAGCATCAGACAACGGGAAATTCAAGTGGGGAATTGAGGGGAATGGCTTATTGCAGCAGGATCCAATGGATATAAAGAAAGAACAGAGAGATTGAAGCCAAGAGCAAATCGAAAACAAAGGAATCGATATGGCGATAGAAGTCCTTTCTCCACCAAACAATGCTGCACTTATGATAGTGGCGGTTGTATGCAAGGGTGCTGGCCAGGGACACCATGAAGCCCAGAATGGCCAAGGGAATGTGGAGGCTGAATATGGCCCATTGAAACGGAGCCAACCAGCCCAGCAGCAGATGTAGCAGGGCGGTGGGGAAAAAGAGGCAGGTGTAGACTTGGTTGAGCAGCAAGACTTTGGACAGGGAGGGAAACCTGGCTCCTAAGCTGGCAAACCACAGGTAGTCCAGCCAATGGGCGGGCAGGGAGAAAAGCTTGCGGGGGTTTCTTTTCCGCAGAGCTTGCTTGTAGGACTTGGTTTTTTTGTAGGGATTGGTGATATTGCTCCGGAAGCAGCAATACAAAGCGAAATGAACCCCAAGAAAAATCAGCAAAGCCCAATAAACGCTCATGGATGCCCCCTGGCTGTGTGGCATGCTGTCCTTACTGGGCTGGCAGCAAGTGGGCCTGGTTAATCTTGTCGATGTCCTCGGCCCGGCGGGGCGGCACGCAGTAGGGGCAGGGGGTGAGCTTGTCATAGGGCGCGGAGTTCAGTTCCCCATAGGTGAAAGGGGCTAAAGGCAGGTACCGGTCCCTGACGCCGTAGCACCTCTCCTGGCTGTGGTAGTTTTGCCCGCCCTTGCTGTTGTAGAAAAGGGGCGTGGCCGGGTCCACATGGGGCAGCTGGCGGCCGGGCAGGTCTTCCCAGATGACCAATTTGGTGTCCATCCGCCGCCTGAGGGTGTTCCACACCCAGGTCATGTTGGTGCCCTTGGGGGTGCGTTTGCGCTGCACGCGGATGCAGCCGTGGCTGGCCCGCTCGCCCAGCACCGCTTCATAGCGCTCATAGTTTTTGGTATCTCCCCGGAGGGAATGGGGTACCTCGTGGAGAATATCGCCAAAGTTGAAGCGCAGGCCCATGGCGGCGTGGAGGCCCTCGGTTTCAAAGCCGCCCACGGGGCTGACCAGCAGAAACTCGCCTGAGCGGGTCTCGTTATAGGGCTGGCGCTCGTTGGGCAGGCCGGTGGAGATCTGCAGGACATCGTAGATCTCCCCATCCTCAAAGATATAAAGCCTTTGATCCAGCTTGTCCACCAGGAGGGCATATTTGTCCTTGGGGGTACGGGTTTCCAGCAGATTGGTTCTGATATAGCCCTGCACCAGCTGGTTCCACAGCCTGACCTTGCTGTCGTGGAATGAGCTGGAATAGGTCTCCACCAGGCTCCAGCCGTTGTCCAGGGTCTCAAGCACGTGCACGCTCTGGGAATCCCGGGTCACATCACCCACAGGCTCAGAGTTTTCATCCGGCTGGGCGTAAAGGGTCTGTTGGCTTTTCTGGTTGCCCTTGACCACGGTGACCGGGGCCATCAGCATCTCCCACACGGCCTGGGTGTTGGTGATGTCCATGGGGGTTTCCCAGTAGCCCTTGCCGGTGGTGATGTGCTGGCTGGGGGCGGGGATGGCGGGCTGGGGCGGGGACGCCAGGGCCAGCAGGGGAAGATCCGCCAGCAGCATCAGCGCCAGCAGCAGGGTGACGATCTTTTTGGTCATGATACCTCTCAATAATCTTTAACCAAGCCCACCGGCCGGGAGGGCGATGGGCGGGAAGCCGGCGAAGCCGGTGAGCTGCATGATGATGACAGCCAGGCCCACCAGGGCCACATAGACGGCGAAACGGAAAAAGCAGATGCGCTGGATGAGCTTGAGCATGAAGCGGATGGCCAGATAGCCCGACACTGCCGCGAACACCAGGCCGATGAGGGCGGAGGAGGAAAACAGGGAGGATAGGCCGTACTGCTCCACCGCGTCCTTGCCCTCCACCAGAAAGCTGCCCAGGATGGCCGGTGCCGACATCATGAAGGAGAATTTGGCCGCTGTCTGGCGGTCAAGCCCGCTTAAGATGCCGCCCAGGAGGGTGGAGCCGCTGCGGCTGACCCCGGGCAGGAGGGCGATGCCCTGGAAAGCGCCCATCACCAGGGCGCTTGGCACATCGGGTTCGTTCTTTAGCGCCTGGTGTTTTCCCCGGCGGCTCATCACCTCGATGAGCACCAGGAAGAGCGCTGTGATGAGGAAGGAGATGCCCAGAAACCAGCCCGTGAAAAGGCCGTCGATGGCATCCCCCAGGACGAGCTTGACAAGAAGCGCCGGCAGGGAAGCGATAAACAGCAGCAGCAGGGTGCGATCCTTGATCGGATGCATCAGCATATGCAGCCAGTCCTTCCAGAAGATCACCGCCACAGCCACCAGGGTGCCCATGTGCAGCATCACATAAAAGGCGATGGCGGAGCCCTCAGGCTGATAGCCCGCCAGCCCCAGCAGCTTCTCGGCCAGGATCAGGTGGCCGGAGGAGGAGATGGGCAGAAACTCGGATAAACCCTGCACAATGCCCATGATGGCAGAAAACAATGCGTCCATGCGTCCCTCGTTTCATGGGGGATTAGCCCCGGAAATACAGTGCTATTCTACCCATCAGGGCGCGGGGCGTCAATCAGCCCGTGAAAGCCCCTTCCAGGGCCAGCAGCTGTTTTTTGGCGTCAATGCCGCCGGCATAGCCGGTGAGGCTGCCATCCTTGCCCACCACCCGGTGGCAGGGGATGAGGATGGAGATGGGGTTGTGCCCCACGGCGCCGCCCACCGCCCGGGGGCTTGCGGATTTCCCGGTGGAGGCGGAAAGATGCCTGGCGATGTCGCCATAAGTGATGGTCTTCCCGTGGGGGATTTCCAGCAGCGCCTGCCACACGGCCTGGCGGAAGGGGCTGCCCTGGGGCGCGAGGGGCGGGCGCTTGCCTGGGTCCTTGCCCGCGAAATAGGCGTCCAGCCACCTGGCGGTGGCCTGGAACACGGGCAGGTCCTTGGGCTGGGCGCTATCCGTGAGCCCAGCGCCGAAATGGGCCTGATCCTGCGTCCACAGCCCGGTGATGCTTTTACCGTCGCTGGCCAGGGTGAGGCGTCCTATGGGGGAAGCGTAGGTGGTGGTGTACACTGCGTCAGACATTGTCAAATCCTCCTCCTTGATGTATGGCTTGCGCGGGGCCTTTCCAGCGGCAGGCGGCCATGTTAACCCGGCCATCGGGCAGAAAGGGCACGCCCTCTGCCTCCAGCATCCCGCGCCGGATGCCGGCATACAGGCCGCCGGTGATGCTGCCATCCGCCATCACCACCCGCTGCCAGGGGAGATGATCCGGGCAGTGCCGCATGGCCCAGCCCACCTGGCGCGCGGTGCGCGGCATGCCCATCATCCGGGCGATCTGCCCATAGGATACCACCTTGCCATAGGGTATCCTGGCCACCAAGGCATAAACCTGGTCATAAAACCATCTCATGCCTCATCCCGCCCGCGGTCTTCCCAGGCTTTCCGCTGGGCTTTGTTGGCCCGGCGGTAGCATTTGGCGCTTTCCACCTTGCGGTTGGTGGGGGCAAAGCCCCAGGTTACCCGCTTTTTGTCATCCAGGGCTTTGCGCGCCTTCTTGCTCATCTTGCCCTTGGGCACCAGTTTTGTCATGCTTTCACCTCAGATAGATTGTACCCGCCGAGGTTTCCCTTTCCTAACATTAGATGCTATAATCAATGCCTATCCCAGAAAAGGCAGGTTGTTCAATGCAGCGGATTCGCGCTATTTTTTCGCCCCGGGACATGACCGTGGGGACCCCCTGGAAGCGCATACTGGAGTTTGCTTTCCCCATGCTGGTGGGCAACATCGCCCAGCAGCTTTACGCCTCCACCGACTCGGTGGTGGTGGGCCAGTATGTGGGGGACCACGCCCTGGCGTCGGTGGGCAGCGCGGGACCCATCCTGATGTTTATGATAGCACTTTTTGTGGGCATCTCAACAGGGGCGGGCATCCTGGTGTCCCAGGCCTTTGGCGCCAAGGACCGGGAGCGGCTCTCCACCGCCATTGGCAACTGCATCACCCTCACCGCCATCGCTGCCGCGGTGATCATGGTGCTGGGCGTGGTGCTGGCCCGCCCAGTGCTGCAAACCCTGCACACCCCGCCTGAGATCATCGAGGACGCGATCCGCTATCTTCAGATTTACTTCCTGGGCATCGCGGGCTTCACCTACTACAACATCCTCTCGGGCATCCTGAGGGGCCTGGGAGACAGCTTCTCCGCGCTGGGTTTTCTGCTGCTGACAAGCGCGCTGAACATCGTGCTGGACCTGTGGTTTGTCATCTCCTTTGGCTGGGGGGTGGCAGGGGTGGCCTTTGCGACGGTGATCGCCCAGACGGTGTCAGCCATTCTGTGCTATCTGAAGCTCACCCGCATGTCCCACACCTTTGACATCAACCGGCACACCCTCAAGCTCAAAAAAGAGACCGTGGGGGATATTCTGCGCCTGGGCATGCCCTCCGGCGCCACCCAGGCCATTTTTTCCATGGCGATGCTGGTGGTGCAGCGCTTGCAGAACAGCTTTGGCCCGCTGTTTGTGGCCACAGCCATCATCGCCATGCGGGTGGACGGTTTTGCTATGATGCCCAACTTCTCCTTCGGCATGGCCATGACCACCTTCACAGGGCAGAACATCGGCGCGCGCCGGCTGGACCGGGCGCAGCAGGGGGCCAAGCAGGGCACCCTCCTGGCGGTGGGCGTGGCGATGGTGATGACAACCGCCGTGCTGGTCTTTGGTCGGTCCATCATGAGCTTGTTCACCCAGACCCAGGAGATCATCGACACCGGCATGCGGCTGATTCAGATATTGTCCCTGGGTTTTATCGCCATGGCGGTCACCCAGTGCCTCTCAGGCGTGATGCGGGGCGCGGGCGACGCGATGACCCCCATGTGGATTTCCCTGCTGGTGGCGGTGGCCCTGCG
>DHQX01000029.1 GCA_002411105.1 Christensenella sp. UBA5327
GAAAACGGCGCCGGCAAGTCCACGCTCATGAAGCTGCTCTCCGGCGCCTACACCCCCACCCAAGGCACTGTTTTTGTGGAAGGTCAGCCCTATAAAACCCTTGACCCGGAGCTCTCCCAGCAGCTGGGCATCGAAATCGTCTACCAGGAAAACGACCTGGTGCCCTGCATGAACGCGGTGGAGAACATTTTTGTAGGCAAGGAGCTGACCCTGCCCTTTGGGATCATCGACAAAAAGGGCATGCTGGGCCGGGTGCGGGAGACGATGCGGGAGTTTGATATCCAGATCGACCCGCTGCAGAAAATCGAGCACATGTCGGTGTCTGACCAGCAGTTTGTGAAAATTTTGAAAGCGCTGATGAAGAAGAGCAAGGTGCTGATCCTGGATGAGCCCACCAGCATGTTCAATGTGGAGGACGCAGGCAAGGTGTTAAACCTGGTGCGCACCATTTCCGCCCGGGGCATCGGCATCATCTATATCTCCCATTTTCTGGAGGAGGTGGTGCAGATCGCCGACCGCATCACCGTGATCAGGGACGGGGAATCGGTCCGCACCTATGACAACGCAGGCAGAAACACCCCCCTGGGCGACATCACCCGGGACATGGTAGGCCGCCCGGTTGACACCTTTTACCAGCGGGAGCGCTTTGAGCCCAGCCATGAGAAGGTGCTTGAGGTCAAGGGACTCCAGCTTTCCAAGGACTCACCGGAGATCAGTTTTTCCTTGAACAAAGGCGAGATCCTGGGCCTGTTCGGCATGGTGGGCTCCGGGCGCACGGAGATTGTGCGCGCCCTCTCCGGCGCTGATCCTTTTTATGCCGGGGAAATATGGCTGAGCGGCAAAAAGCTGCGCGTCACAAACCCCCGGGACGCCATTGACGCGGGGCTGGCCCACATCACCGAGGACCGGCAGCGCCTGGGGCTGAACCTGGGATCCAGCGTGCTTGAAAACGGGCTGATGGTGAAGCTGCAGCACATGCGGCCCAGCCTCTTTTACGACTATAAGGCCCATGCGCCCCTGGTGCGCCCGATTGTGGAGGAGCTGAACGTCAAAACCCCCAGCCTCCTGCAGGAGGTCATGTACCTCTCCGGCGGCAACCAGCAAAAGGTGGTGCTGGGCAAGTGGCTGATCACCGACGCCCTGGTCTATATCTTTGACGAGCCCACCCGGGGCATTGATGTCAACGCCAAGGCGGAATTTTATAAGCAGATGACCCAGTTGGCCAAGGCCGGGAAGGCCATCATCATGGTGTCCTCGGAGATGCCCGAACTCATCTCGATGTCTGACCGGGTGCTGGTGGTGCGGGAGGGCGCGGTGTATTGCGAGCTTTCCGGCCCCCAGATCAACGAGGAGAACATCATCACACAAGCCTTAGGAGTGATAGCGCATGCGTAAAGAACGGCGGATTTTCAGGGACCAACGGGTGCTGCTTTGCATCGTGATCGTGGTGCTCTCAGCGGTGGTGGGCATTATCAACCCCCGCTTTGTGCGGCTCAACAACATCGTGGCCATCCTCCAGCAGATTTCGGTGCTGGGGGTGCTCACCATGGCCATGTCGATGCTTTTGATCTCAGGCGGCATTGACCTCTCCATCGGCAACATGATGACGCTCTCCGGCGTGGTGGTGGCAACGCTGCTCATGCGGGGCACAAGCCTGCCTGTGGCGGCCTTGGCCGGCGTGGGGGTGTCCACCCTGTGCGGGCTATTAAACGGCTTTATCATCGCCAAATCCCGCACCATGCCGCTGATCATCACCCTTGGCACCGGGCAGATGTTTAACGGCATTTCGCTTTTGATCGCCGGCGGCTCCTTCCTCCAATTCCAGAACAAACTGGACTTTCTGCGCACCATCAAGCTGTTTGACTTTTTGCCGCTGATGGTGATTTTCATGCTGGCGATTGTGCTCTTGATGTATGTGCTGCTGAACAAAACCCGCTTTGGACGGCGCATTGTGGCCATTGGCGGCAACGAGCGCAACGCCTACCTGTCGGGCATCAAGGTGGATTTGTACAAGATCCTCACCTACGGCATCTCCGGCGCCATCGTGTCCATCGCGGGGCTGATCTTTGCCGCGCGCCTCAACGCCATCACCGCCAACGCCGGCGCTGGGTACGAGCTTGACGCCCTGGTGGCGGCGGTGGTGGGCGGGGTCACCTTTGAGGGCGGCCGGGGCACGGTGCTGGGCGCTTTTCTGGGCTGCCTATTGATTGGCATCATTTCAAACGCACTTGACATCCTGGGGGTTGACGCCTATGTGAAAATCGTCATCACCGGCGCCATCATCGTGGGCGCTGTGGTCTTGAGCAACATCGAAAAACTGCGCCGCAGGGCATAAGCGCGGGAAGGGAGCTGACAGATGAAAAAAGGCGTGAGTTTCTTCTCCTTTGACATGGATGTGGACCTGCTGGACGCCTCAAAAAAAGCCGCACAAGCCGGGTATGAGGGTGTTGAGCTGGTGCTGAGCGAAGCCGGCAGCCTCAACATGTCAACCAGCGACAAGGCGCTTTATGGCCTGAGGGTCGGCATTGAAGACCTGGGGCTTGCTGTGTGCTCGGTGGGCGCCTGGAACCTGTGGGAGTACAACCTGGCGGGCAATGATGTTTCGGCCGGGGCCCACGCCCAGGACATCGTCAAAAAGCAGATCGACTGCGCCCAGGCCCTGGGGGCTGACGCCATCCTGGTGGTGCCCGGCTGGGTGGGCACCAACTTCGCGCCGGGCATCACCTCCTATGACCAGGCCTATGACAACGCCCAGCGGCGCCTGGCCCAGCTTGCGCCCTATGCCAAGGCTGCCGGGGTTCATATCGGCGTAGAAAACGTGTGGAACAAGTTCCTGCTGTCCCCGCTTGAGCTGAAGCGCTTCCTGGATGAAATTGACAGCCCCTTTGTGGGCGCCTATTTTGACGTGGGCAACATCATCTACATCGGCTATCCGGATCAGTGGATCCGCATCCTGGGGCAAAAGCACATCAAGCGGATTCACTTCTCTGACGCCAGGGAGAGCCAGGCGGGCCTGGGCATGTTTGTGGACCTGCTGGCGGGGGATGTGGACTTTGGGGCCGTGATGGCGGCGCTCAGGGACATCGGCTATGACGACTGGATCACGGTGGAGTTCCTGCCCAACTACAAGCAGTTCCCCTACCAGGCCATCACCAACGCCAAACTGTCCCTTGACACCATCCTTAGCATCAAATGAGCATGATGAAAAAACTGCGCTTTGGCGTGATTGGCGCCGGCGGCATCGCTGACAGGCGCACCATCCCCGGCATCCTGGCCTCACAGCACGCGGTTTTGAGTGCCGTGATGAACCCCAAAGAAGCGGACGCCATCAGGCTTAAGGAGAAATACGGCGCCAATGCGGCCTACACCGATGGCGCGACCCTGGCGAAGGACCCCCAGGTGGACGCGGTTTACATCGCCTCCCCGGTGGCAGAGCACCTGCACCAGGCGCTGAGCGTGTGCGAGGCGGGGAAGCCGCTGTTGATTGAAAAACCTTTGGCGCTTAGCACCGCTGATGCTAAGCGCATCATAGACGCTTTTGCCGCCAAGAAACTGCCCCTGGCGGCCGGGCTCATGATGCGCTTTGGCAGCCACATTCGGCAGATGAGACAGCATTATCAGGCCGGGGATATCGGAAACCTGAGCTCTATTTATTCCCGCTTTTCCTGCTGGTATCCCGATATCCCCGGCGCCTGGCGGCAAAGCCTCAAAACCGGGGGCGGCGGGGCGCTGATGGACATGGGCGTGCATGTGATTGACCTCATCGCCTTTATCACGGGAAGCCCCATCCGCCAGGTGGCCGCTATGCAGGACACCCAGACCTTCGCCTACCAGGTGGAGGACGCCTCTTCTCTCCTGATGCGTCTTGAAAATGGCGCGCTTTGCACCCTGCAAAGCCACTTCAACATCCCCGATGACGCGGCTGACTGGCGGCTGGACCTGTTTGGCACCCGGGGCTGCCTCCTGGGCGAGGGTGTTCTGGGCCAGGTGGATGCTGGCAAGCTGCGCATGCTCTCCCAGAAAGAATCTGGCGGCTATGACAGCCAGCAGGATGGCCAGCGCCCCGCGCTTAAAGCCCTTAGCACCGGCTATGGTGACCTCTACGCCCGGGAGATCGACAGCTTCTGCTTAAGCGTTCTGGAAGGCCGCCCCCTGGAAGCCCCGGCTGAGGCCGCGCTTGTTGCGCAGCGGGTGGTGGAGGCGGCGTATCAGTCGCAAAGGGACGGGGTATTTGTGAATTTATAAAGTATCGAGAAACCTTTTTTGAAAAAAGGTTTCTCTCGTTCCTCCATTCAGCATAGCCGTTTGTACGCAGCGCGAACACCGCTACAAACGGCTTGCTTCATCCCGCACAGCGGGCGCTCGCCTCTGTCCCTCCAAAAACTTTAATGCTTTATCCCCGGATAGATGATGGCGTCCACCTTGCGGCTTTGGGGGTTGATGAGCTGGCCGGTCTGCGCGTTAACCATGATTTCCCGGTAGGCCAGGGAATTGTGGGGATCGTAGAAGTAGGGGTCGATATGATCCACATAGACGGGCGCGGCGGCTTTTTTAGGGTCAGACACATAGATGCTGCCGATGCTCCAGATGGGGAAGGCATAAAAGGAGCGGGTTTTGTCGGTGACCTGCTTTGAGGTGTAGCCGGGGGCCTCAAAGAGGGCGTAGCCCAGCTTTATATGCAGCACCTGGCGCAGAAAACCAGCTGATATTTCTTCTTCCAGGGTTTTTATCACCTGAGAAAACGCCGCCAGGGGCAGGTCCTCCGCGATTGTTTCAACCGGCTGCACCAGGTGGACGCCCAGCCAGAAGTTATCCGGCTGCCGGTAGACCAAGCTGATATCTGTGCGGGTGCCTCCCTCAAAATGGGACTCAAAAAAGGCGCGGTGGAATATCCCCACCACGGGGATGCCGCTGATGATTTGCTGCCAATGGAAGGAAGCCCAGCCCGGCGCCAAATATTCCCCCTCTTTGGCGCCATAATAGGCATGGCTTTGGATATCCTCCGGCTGGCTTAGTTGGATAATGCCGGGGTCAAGCCCCAGGCTGACCAGGGTTCCCCCCAACCAGCTTGCGATTTCGCCAAAGGTGATGGGGTTGCCGGAGAGGGGCATCAGTTCCGGCGCAAAGCCCTCATACCACACCCGCCAGCCCTTGGCGGAGATGTTTTCGCCGCCCACATGCAGAGCACCCGCCGGTTCCTGTCCGGGGGCTGAGCGCTGCACCAGAAATTCCCCCGGCCCGTCGTCCCGCACCGGGTGCCAGAGGGGGTCATTGGCAGGCAAGGAGACCGGCACCTCCAGGTGCTGGACACGGAGGACGGGCACCGCATCCACCACAGGAATCTGGGGCATTACATCCACCGCAATCTCCCGGCCATGGGCCTTGTAGCTGCCTTTCCAGCCCTGGGCCGCTTGCTGGCGGATATCCTTGATGGAATACGCTTCCATTGCCTGGGTAAACAGCGGCAGGATCAATATGGTCAGCAAAATCAGGGCGGTTAATCGTTTTCTCATTATCATGTCCTCTTTTCAGGTCTTGGCAGCTGAGAATTTTCTCAATGTCTTGATGGGGGCTGGCAGTCAGGGCAATGCCCATCACCAGCTATATAAGAGCAATTGTTTCTTTTATCATTGTTTTCTTCATGTTTCTTGATAGAAGGGAGGCCTGTCAAAGACCTCCCTTCATCACTCCCCTTTCAATAACTCATATTCTTTCTATGCTGTTAAAGTTCTTTGAAGGTTTGGAAACTTTCTTTTCAAGAAAGTTTCCAAGCGTCCCTTCCCTCACTCCGCCTTCACATTCGGGATCTCCACGGTATCGGTCCCATTTGACAGCACAAAGGTATCGGGGTAATGTTCCAGGGTCAGGTATTCGGCGATAACGCGGCCCACGACGGGCTTGGTGGGGTCCAGGATGGTATCAATGTAATAGTCTTTACCTTCGACCAATATAGGCTCAGTGTTCTTGTGCTCGCCATTGTCATAGCCCCAGCCGCCCCAATCAGCGGTTTTGAGGGTGACATCGCCCTGCTGGCTGCCCAGGGTTTTCTTCTCCCCATAGGCCCAGGTACTCATGATTTCTTCGATTTTTTCCATGGGCAGGCCAGGCTTGAAGATGAGGTCGTAGTTGAGGTAGACGCGGATGGGCGATATCTGGAAATTGGTGATTTTAAGGGAATAATCGCCAAAGTCCTTCTCAGGCAGGTCTTTCACTTTATACACGCCGGGCAGGTTTTTCACGTCCATGGTGAAAGAGAGCTCTTTGTTCTCAATGCTCCTTCTGCCGCGGATGGGCAGGATGACCTCCAGCGTGTCGCCCGGGTCGATCTCTGACATGTCGTACTGGATCCAGGCGATGGTCTCGCCATTGCCTGGCCCGGTGACCACACCGGCGCCGCCCAGGGGGTTGAGGTTGTGGTCATTGACGATGGCCCAGTCCATGCTGGACCAGCTCACCTCATCCATGTTCGCGGCCTCAAAGGTGAAGCCGCCATTCACGATCTCTTCCGCCGTTTTCTTGTCAAAGGGCGCGGTGGCGGCCTTGTCCCGGGTAGCGTGGGCGATGCGCAGGTAGCGGCCATCGTATACCGCTTCCTTGACGGTCACCTCCACATGCTCAAAGTCGGCCTTGGCCAGGTCTTTTTGCAGGAGGTCATAGGCCTCTTTCTGCACCACAGCGTGCTCGGGGTTTAAGTAGGTGGCCATCAGGTTAAACAGGCCAAAGCCATCGGTGAGGGCAAAGGCGGCAGCTGTCACCAGCACCAGCGCCAGGGCGATGGCGGCTGAGAGGGATAATTTCTTTTTCACTTGGGGTTCCTCCGTTTGCTTGATGTCGCTTAGGATGCGGTGTTTGAGGCCCGCGTTCACCTTGACGCCGGAGAGGCGGCTGTCAGCGACTGAGCGAAAATCTTTATTCATCAAAGTACCACCTTTCCAGCGTAACTTTTAGTTTTGCCCGGGCGCGCTTAAGGCGCGTGGACAGGGTGGCCTCGGGCAGGGACATGATGGCGGCTATTTCCCGCAGCTTCAGCCCCTGGTAGTAATGCAGAAGAATCACTTCCCGGTATTTCCGGGGCAGGTTCATCACCGCTTTGATCACGGTGTCGTCCGCCGGGTCAAAGGGGACGCTGGCCTCGGGCAGCGTTTCCAGGTCCACGGCCCGGTTTTCATGCCGGAACCAGGCGCTGCGGGTGAGGCTGCGGCAGCAGTTAAGCGCGATGGCAGTGAGCCAGGTGCGTTCACTGCTCTCGCCCCGGAAGGTGTGATAGGCGCGGTGCGCCTTGAGGTAGGTTTCCTGCACCGCGTCCTCGGCCAATTGCAGATCGTTTAGGTAGAGATAGCAAAAGCGCAGCAGGGTGTCGCCATGGCGCTCCACCAGAAGGCTGATATCCGCCTCCATTTCTTTGCCCGGTACCTGACAAAGTTCCATGCCTTCGCCTCCCTTCACCTATTAGACGCGGGGAGATGATATAATCGTTCAAAACGGAAGAAACCTGGGGGATTTCTTGAAAGAAATCCCCCAGACCCCCTTAGAACTTTAATAATTAATGATAACAAACCAATTGAATTTGATGCTAAGCCTTCTTTTTGGCCTGGTAGGTGGCCACCAGAACGGCGATGGACATGAAGATGGCGCGCACCACATACTGGGCGTAGGTGCTGACGTTTAAGATGGTCATGCCGTTGATGATGACGCCCAGGAAGATGATGCCCACCATCGTGCCCCACATCTTGCCGATGCCGCCCGCCATGCTGGTGCCGCCGATGACCACCGCCGAGATCACATCCACCTCCCAGCCCCTGCCAAAGCTGTAGGAGCCGGAGAGCACCTGGGCGGCGTTGATGAACCCTGCGATCACGCACATCACCTGGACGCTGGCAAAGGCGAAGATCTTGGTTTTCAGCACGTTGATGCCGCTTAGGCGGGCGGACTCCTGGTTGCCGCCGATGGCATACATGGCCCGCCCCGTGGTGGTATAGCGGATGATAAAAAACATGATGATAAAAAACAGGAAAAGGATCAGCGCAGGGACTGGAAACCCGCTGATGCCGCCGATTTTGCCGGTGCCAAGCACAGTGAACCACTGGGGGAAGGTGTTGGCAATGGGAAAACCGCCGGAGATGATCCCGGCCAGCCCATATAGCAGGTTTTGGGAGGCCAGGGTGACAATAAACGCGGGCATGCCAAACTTGTGCTGGGCAAAGCCATGAATGGCTCCCATGGTGATGGCCAGCATAAACGAAAGCACAATGCCGATGATGCAGGCCAGGGTCACCGAAATGCCCATGGCCCCGGGCAGATCCCGGCAGGCCCGGGCCACAATGACGCCTGAAAGCGCCACGGTGGAGCCGATGGACAGGTCAATCTGGCCTGAGATGATGACCATGGTCATCCCAAAGGCGATCAGGCCCTTCATGGACATGTTGCGGAAGATGTTGAGCCAGTTGGCCGTGGTGTTGAAGGTGGCAGACACATTGCCCATCCCCAGGATGAGGATGATCAAAATCACTTCCACCACATGGTCAAACAGGAAATCCCGGATTTTCCTGGCGTCAAGCTGCTTGATGGCGTTCATGCTTCCCCTCCCATGCACATGGCATACAGTGTTTTCACATCGGTCTCCTGCGGGTCCACCTCGCCTATGACCGTGCCCTCCCGCATCACCAGGATCCGGTGGCAGGTCTCTATCAATTCCTCCAGCTCGCTGGACACAAAAATGGTGGAGACGCCCGCCCGTGCCTGCTCCCACATGATTTCAAAAATCTGCTGCTTGGCGGCCACGTCAATGCCCCGGGACGGCTCATCAAACAGCATGATGGCGGGCTTGGTGTTAAGCCAGTTGCCCACCACCACCTTTTGCTGGTTGCCGCCGGAGAGTGAGTTGGCTGAATTGCGCACATCAGAAACCTTGATGTGCAGGTTTTTCACCTGCTCCTGGGCCATATCAACCCGCTGCTTGCGGTTTTCCAGCCAGCCCACCCGGGCCTTGTCGATGCTGGCATAGCACAGGTTATCCCGGATGGAGTGGATCAGGATCAGGCCTTCCTTTTTCCGGTCCTCCGGCGTGAGCCCCAGGCCCAGCCGCTTCATCTTGATGGGCGAGCTGCGCCGGTCGGCAGGCTGTCCGTTCACCTGGATGCTGCCCGCATCATAAGGGTCAGCGCCAAAGATGGATTTGAGAAGCTCTGTTCGCCCTGAGCCCAGCATCCCGGCGATGCCCAGCACCTCAGCATGGTGCAGGTCAAAATCAACCTCATGAAACTTGCCCTTGCGGGTGAGGCCGCGGACCGACAGCACCACGTCCTCCCGGGGCTGCACGTCCACCGGGCGGGTTTTGTGCTGCATCTCGCCAAACATCATGCGCAGGATATCGGCGCTGCTAAGGCGGTCCATGTCCTCTTTGCCGATGAGAAGCCCGTCTCTTAGCACCGTGACGGTGTCTGAAATCTCGGGGATCTCGTGAAGCTTGTGGGAGATATAGATGATGATCACGTCCTGCTTTTTGAGCGCCCTGAGCACCTGGAACATCCGGCTCACCTCATGGGCGGCCAGGGCAGAGGTGGGCTCATCCAGGATCAGCACCCGGGGGCTGTGGCTCATGGCCTTGGTGATCTCCACCACCTGACACTGCCACATGCTAAGCCGGGACACCACCTGGGCCGGGTCGATGTCCACATTCATGCGGTCAAGCAGCTTCCTGGCCTCGCGGTGGGCTGTTTTCCAGTCCACGATGCCGCCCTTCTTCTTGGGCATGCGGCCCAGGAAGATGTTCTCGGTCACCGTCAGGCTTTGCACCAGGCTCATCTCCTGGTAGACGATGGCGATGCCTTTCTGGTTGGCCTCAGCCGGGGAGGAAAAGGACAATTCCTCCTCATCCAGATACATTTTGCCGGATGTGGGCTGGATGGCCCCCGCAAAGCACTTCACCAGGGTGGACTTGCCAGAGCCGTTTTTGCCCAGCAGCGCATTGATCTTCCCGCTTTCAAAATCTACGCTGACCTGATCCAATGCCCGGGTGCCCGGATAATCCTTGACCAGATTTTCGGCCCTGAGTACTGACAAACGGCTCCCCCCTTTTTAAGCAGTGTGAAACAAAGGCGACGGAGAGAGAAGATCTCTCTCCGTTCAAATGGTTATTCCTTCTGTATTTATTTGTTGTCGGCCAGCCAGGTGTTGACCCCATCCAGGTTGGTCTTTGACAGCACGATGCCGTCCAGATAGGTGGTCTTGCCCTTGGTGGCGGAATAGTCCTCGCCGCGGATGGCCTTGATCAGCAGCGTCATGGCCTGGAAGCCCTGGCCATAGGGATCCTGGGCGACAACTGCCTGCAGGGGGTTGTTGGGATCCAGGATCATGGAGGCGATCTGCTCAGACCCGTCATGGCCAAACACCAGGATCTGATCCTGCTTGCCAGCGTTGACAACCGCCTGGGCGGAGCCGATGGTGCCGCCGTCATTGACCGCGATGATCACGTCCAGATCCGGATTAGCGGTGATGATGGCGTCAGCGGTGGCCAGCGCCGTATCCTGCATCCAGGCGTCCTGGTCGGCCACGATTTCGTAGTCCACCTTGGCCTCGTCCAGCGCCTCAAAGTAGCCTTCCACACGGCTGGTGGACTGGTCGGGCAGCAGCGCACGGAACTGCACGATGGCGATTTTGACTTTTTTGTCGGGGAACTTGGCCTTGATGACCTCAGCCGCGTTGGCGCCCACCAGACGGCAGTTGATCTTATCGTTGGAGGAGAAGCCGCCCACGATAAACTCAGCGCTGTCCAGGTCGATGTTGGTGAGGGTCACTTTCATCCCCGCCGCGTCAGCAGCGCGCAGGGCCGCCACAGAGGCATCCTTGGAAAGCGGGGCAATGGCGATGCCCTTGACGCCCTGGGTTAAGTAGGTGTTGATCAATTCCACCTCGGTGGCCTGGTCGTTGTTGGTGTTGGCGGTAAGGCACTCCACGCCCAGCTCCTTGGCGGCATCCTGGTAGCCCTTGGAGAGCATGTTCATAAACTGGTCATCCTGGAACACAACGCCCGCCACCGTGATTTTTTCCTCCTGGGCAAAGGCGGTCAAAGAAAACAGCACCGTACAAATCATGAACAACGCAACAAGTTTTTTCATGGGGCTCCTCCTCTTTTTTATCAATCTCCCGCCTGCGGGAACGTGCCATGATTGTATGCCAACATCCTTCCTGCTGTCAATCAGGAAGAATTGATGCCATTTAAGACAAATTTTACTCCGCCACCCGCACCGGCAGGATCAGGTAGGTGTATTGGTTCCCGGTCACCGGGCAGACCACGCAGGGGCTGACATTGGTGTTAAAGCGCATGGCCAGGTCCGGCGTGTCGATGTTTTTGATGACATCGGTGAGGTAGGCGGCGTTAAAGGCGATGTTCAGCGGGGTGCCGTCAAAGTCGATGGCCACCTGCTCCGTGGCCTCGGCGCGCTCGGCATTGGCGGAGATGGTGAGAACCTGGTCGTCAACCATCAGCTTCAGCAGGTTGTTGCTGCCATCCCGGGCCACGATGGAGGCGCGGTCCACCGAGGCCATCAGCGCCTGGCGGTCAGCCCGGACCGCGGTGGTCCAGGAGGTGGGCAGGATCTGCTTGTAGTTGATGTATTCCCCCAGGATCAGCGGGGAATAGACGGTGGTTCTGCCAAAGGAGGCCATGAAATGGGTCTTTGACAGGGTGAAGGTGAGGGGCTGGTCGCTGTCGGGGATCATGGCGGCCAGGTCCTTCATGAGCTTGCCCGGCAGGATGAAGGAGAGGCTTTCCTTGCCCTGGGGCAGCTGATGCTCCACATACACCCGCTGCATGGCCAGGCGGTAGCCGTCCAGACACACAAACCGCACTTCCTCAGGGAAAATTTCCATCAAGCAGCCCGTGAGGATGCGCCGGGTCTCGTCCGTGGAGACCGCGAAGATGATCCGGCTGACGGCGGCTTTGAACTTCTGCTGGCTCAGCGTCACCACCGCCTCTGAGGGCACCTGGGCGATGTCCGGAAAATCCTCCGCTTCCATCATCACCAGGCTGGTTTTGCTGCCAGCGTTTTTCACCACGGTTTGGCGGTTGTCCCGGGTGGTGAGCTCCACCTCGCCGGACAGGGAGCGCATCCAGTCTGCGGTGAGCTTGGCCGGAAGCAGGGCGATGCCATCCTCCCGCACGGCCGCCGGCACGGTGGAGGTAATGGTCACCTCGCCATCCGTGCAGGTGAGCTGCAGCCCGTCCTCCCGGGTTTCCAGGAATACCCCTTCCTGAAAGGCGCGGGTGGGGCGCGGGGTCTGGGCGTGGGCCACCATGCCCATGCCGTGGTTGAAATTGCTGGCGTTGAAGATGACTTGCATGTGTTCCTCCTTGAGCCGGGGTCACCGGACAGTGGCAGTAGTTAATAATAATCAGCAGTAGTAGTAGGGGCTGTGGATGGCGTGTATAAGGGCTGTTTTCCCTTCAGGCCTCTGCTAAAACGATGTGGGAAAAGGACGGTCCCAACCGTGGATGCCCTGTGGATGGATGTGGACAAGACCGCGTCATGCGGAGTAGAAGGCGGTCAGGCACCTGCTGACAGGCTGTCCATCCGCTGACAGCCCGCCGGGGTTTTCATCAGTTCCCCTGGTGTTCGCTGTTTCCGGCACAGGGCTCAGCTCCGGCCTGTCCACAGCGTGGACAGATTGTGGGAAGATCATCCCCAGGGATAAACTGTGGCGGCGAGGGAAAAAACCAGAATGATCCCCAGCCAGTGAACAGGCTTATCGACAAAAAGCTCAGAGCCTGGCCGCGGCCGCCTCGTCCAGCAGCAGCGTGACCTTGGGGTGAAAGCGCAGGACGGAAGCGGGCAATTTTGGGGTGACCTTGCCCTTCACCATGCCGCGCACCGCATCCGCTTTGTCGCTGCCCAGGGCCAGCAGCATAATTTCCCGGGCGGCCATGATGGTGCCAATGCCCATGGAGATGGCCTGCCTGGGAACATCACGCTCTGACTTGAAAAAGCGCTTGTTGGCCTGGATGGTGCTGTCGGTGAGGTTGACCACCTGGGTGCCGTAGCCGAAGTTGTCAGCCGGCTCGTTAAATCCGATGTGGCCGTTGCGGCCGATGCCAAGCAGCTGCAGGTCAATGCCGCCAGCCTTCTGGATGGCCGCGTCATAGCGCCGGCACTCACGGTTAAGGCCCTGGGCGTTGCCGTCGGGCAGGTAGCTGGCCTTGAAATTGACGTGGTCAAACAGCTGCACCTGCATGAAAGCGTGGTAGCTGCAGGCATGGGAGATGGGCAGCGCCACATATTCGTCCAGGTTAAAGGTGATGGCCTTGGAAAAATCCACCGCCTTTTCCTGATAGAGCCGGATCAGCTCCTGATAGGTGGCAATGGGCGTGGAGCCGGTGGCAAGGCCAATCACGCTGTCAGGCTTTGAGACAACCTGGGCAGCCAACAGCATGGCCGCTGCCTGGGCCAGGGCATGGGAAGTGGGATATACTTGGATGATCATAGCGTGCCTCCCTCAATTTGGTTAATTATACCATATCATAGCGTGATTGCATTACATTTTTTGTAAAATGCGTTGAGCGTCAAGTGCGCCGGGGGGAGAGCCTGCGCTCAAGGGGAAAGCTCAGCGCCGGCAGCATCAGCGCCAGCAGGGCGCACAGGACCACGGTGATCTCAGGGTTGGTCACCCATTTGCCGATGAGCAGGGGGAAAAGGGAGTTCCCCGCCGTGGTGAACAGCATCATCACCGCAAACACCGCGCCGCTGCGGGCGGGCAGCGCCCTTGAGGCCAGCACAAACAGCATCGGCCACACCGCGCCGCAGCCAGCGCCATAAAGGGCTGTGCCCACCAGGCGCGTCACCGGGTTTTTTGCCAAAAGGGCAATGGTAGCGCCCAAGGGCATCATGAGGGTGAACCAGCGCAGGCTGATGATCTCTTTGCCGTCCATCCGCGTGCCCACCAGGCGCAGCACGATCATCGACAGCCAGAACAGCGAGATGGACAGGTCCGCCAACTCGCTCCCCTCCCCGTGCAGCAGGAACAGCTGCTTGAAGTACGCCACCCCCACGCTCTCAGCCCCCAGATAGATGAACACCATGAATGCGCAGATCAGGATGGCCCGGCTCCTCAGGACCGAGAACATGTTGAGCCTTGACCGGTCCGGGGATTTGGCCCCCATCTCGCCGCCGGCCAGCAGGATCAGCACCCCGGTCCCCCCGATGAGCGCAGCGCAGATCAAAAGCAGCCCGCCAAACCGGCGCCCGCTTGCCAGATACCCCATCACAGCCAGGGGTGAGAGGATGGCGCCCACGCCAAAGAACACCTGGGAGATGTTCATCCACCGGGTGGCATGCTCCGGGTTTTCATCGGTGAGCAGCGCGCTTGAGATGGCCTCGCTGGGGCTGAAGCCCATGCCGGTGAGGAAAAGCCCGGCCAGCACAACCGACAGGGAATCCGCAAAATAGGTGATGAAAAGCCCGATGACGCTCAGCGCGCAGGCTACCAGCACAATCCGGCGCTTGCCGATGCTGTCGGCAATGGCGCCAGAGAGCAGCACGCTCACCAGCATCCCCAGTGCGTGGGCGGAGATGAACAGCCCCGCGTCCGTCCCCACCAGGGAGAACTGCAGCGCCAGCCGGTCCGACACCGAGCTGAGCAGGCTGGCGTACACCCCCAGCCAGCCGATGAGGGTGCACAGCAGCAGGTTTCTGATCAAAGGTTTGTTGGCCACATCGGTCTCCTCTTGTCAGCATGATGGGTCATTTCGCTTAGTATATCGACCCGGGGGCCTTTTGTCGATTATTATTCCCCTGGCGTGCTATAATACAGGCCATTAACCATGAGGAGGCGGGCATGGCGGGAAAACTCTGGGCGCGGCAGATCAGGAAAAATAAAATCGTGGCGGACGCGGTGACCGCCTGTGACAAGGCGAGCTGGCAGGAGGCGCTGGCCATCTGCTGCCGGCAGATGGACATTGGCGTGCCCATGGTGTTGAGCCGCCATCACCAGGACTGGGACAGCTTCTCCCAGACCCGCTTCCTGCCGGAGCATTTTTTGGAGCCTGTGCGCTTTGAGCGCCTGGAGGTGGAGTATTTTGACCCGGAAGACAAGGCCAGGAAAAAATCCGGGGCGGGGGTGCAGGATTAAATATGCATATCCCTGAAAGCAGCATCCACAGCCTGGACCTTGTGTCCTTTGCGGAAAGCCTGGCTGAAACAGTCACTGGTTTTGACCACAACAAATGGCTCTATCTGCCGCCCCGCTACCTGGAGTACCGCTATGTGCTGGGCACAGCAGGCCACAAGCCGCTCATCTGCGTGGGCCTCAACCCCTCCACCGCCAGGCCCGGGGCCCTTGATAACACGCTCAAAAGCGTGGAGCGGGTGGCCAGGCACAATGGTTTTGACAGTTTCCTCATGATGAACCTCTACGCCCAGAGGGCCACCCGGCCCCATGACATGGACAGCGACATCTGCGATTTTCTGCACCAGGAGAACCTGAAGGCCTTTGCCTGGCTGCTGCAAAAAACCACCACCGTCTGGGCCGCCTGGGGCGCTGTTATGGAAACCCGGGGTTTTCTGAAAGCCTGCATGGCGGACTTTGTGGCACAAGGCCAGAGGCAGGGCGCCCGGTGGGTGAGTGCCGGGAAAAAAACTAAAAAGGGCCATCCGCATCATCCTTTATATTTGAGAAAAGATAGTGTATTTGAGCCCTTTGATATGGTGGGGTATCTGGCAGGGATGTAAATCGGGCAAGCACCGAATCAATAAAAGCAGGGGGCCAAATCAATGAAAAATCGGAGCCATCGGAAGATGCTGTCTGTTTTCCTTGCGCTTTGTTTTTTGGTCGCTAAGCCGGCAGCCTATGCCCAAGCGGAGCAGCAGAATCAAAGGCCTGTGACATGGGAAGCCTTTGATCAGGCCTTCTACAAGCAATTGACGGGAGAACAAGGCGTTTTTTCAGACATCGTCATGCTGCCGGAGCCCTTTTACAGCAATGGCCGCTGGGCACGCGGCCACATTTCGGATGGCATCTATATGCGATTTGTGACCACATCCCCAGGCCCGGATGGCCTGGTCATAGACGCCATGCTTTATGCCGACCCGCGGATGGATGAAAACATCCCCCATTTTCTGGTTTCACTCATCCCCGCCATGTACGATGCGCTAAGGCCCTTGGAGGGAATGTCCGGCGACCTGTTGATGACCATGCTGATGCTCAACCCCGATGGCATCTATCGGCCGCTGGACCATGAACAGCCCTTCCGGCAAAGTGGTGGATACGATCTTTTCATTGGTGCTGATGAGGGCGGGTTTCTGGTGGCGCATGCCAAACACACAGGCGAAGTGCCGCCCTCAACATCAGTGAATCCCCCGGCACAGGCGCTATGGGAAACCATGCGGGAGCCCATGGCGCTTGATGCCTTTATTGAGCGCGTTTCTCCGCATCTTGCCTTATATGACTACGCGCCGCTTGAAAACCCCGATATCTCCAAGGATCAGGAGGGGCGCCCGGTCTATACTTATGCCTTAAATGACACGCTGTCCATGAGCGTCACCTTAAAGAGCGATGAAAAAGATGCTCCGGTAGCGCTCATCCACAGCAGGGATAAGGACAACAATGGCCCCTTCATGTATTCGGTGGGCCTGGTGTCTCTTTATGCGCTGTGCGATATGGATGTGAACACTTTTTTATCCATCAACGCCATTGGCGGATATCAAAGCATATTTGAAGTGCTGTCTACCTTAATACCTTATGTGATTCACCAGGGCGTTGGCATCCAGTTTCACGCGGATGAAGCGGAATGGTTCTCTGAGGTGTACGGCGCAGCGGTGCCCGATCAGCTATAGGCGCACAGGAAGGTGCTTTATAAAATAACGATAAGTTTAAGATAGTTGGCATGTGTTTTTGGGCAGAACAAATAAGCAGATGCTATAATCCTCTGAAAACAAGGGGGCGCAGGAAATGGATTTCGTAAAACTTGCGGGTATTGAGGATTCCAAGGCCCGGGCGCTGGCGCTGTATGAAGGCATCTTCACCGATGAGGAGGGCCGTCTTCGCCAAGGAAATGCGCTGAAACTGGAGGCGCTCACTACCCTGCATGTTTTGTTTCAGGAGCTGGCGCCAAAGAGCCGGGTGCTGGACCTGGGCTGCGGCACGGGGGTGTATGCGCTGCCCTTGGCTAATGCGGGGCATGAGGTGGTGGCGGTTGACCTGGTGCCCGCCCACATTGAGCAGCTAAAAGAGAAAGCAAAGCCTGGCCTTCGTTTGGAGGCTTTATATCAGGATGCCCAGGGGGCGCTTGATGGGATGGCGGACGCCAGCTTTGACCAGGTGCTGTGCCTGGGGCCCATGTATCACCTGAGGACGGAAGCGGAGCGGGTGAAGCTGCTTGCTGATTGCAGGCGGATATTGAAACCCGGCGGCAAGGTGTTCATCGCCTTTATCAACAATGACTGGGTCATCACCACCCAAACCCTACGTTATGAGAGTGGCAGCTACATGACTCAGGGGGACTATGACAAAGACAGCTTCCGGGTGGAGGACTTTCCCTTTGTGTTCCACACCCTGGCCCAGGCAGGGGATGAGGTGGAAAAGGCAGGGCTATCCGTGCTGCGCCGGGTGAACACCGATGGGCTAAGTGAACTGATGGAGGATAAATTCGCCGCCTTCACCCCGGAGGAATACGCCCAGTGGTTCCGCTATCACCTGTACCTGTGCGAAAAACCGGAGCACCTGGGCGCTTGCAACCACTGGCTGTTTGTGTGTGAGGGGGAATAGGTATGCGGTTTGAAGAAAAAACGGTGAGCCTGAAGGATGGACGCAGTTGCCTGCTCCGCAGCCCGGGGCCTGAGGACGCAGCAGGGATGCTGGCGCATTTGCAGATAACAGCCGGGGAAACTGATTTTTTGACCCGATACCCGGAGGAGATTCTGATGACGGAAGCGGAGGAAGAGGCATTTCTGCAAAAGGTGCTGGATCACCCCCGTCAGGTGATGATGATCGGCGTGGTGAATGGGGCCATTGCCGCTGGTGCTAGCGTGTTTGCGGTGAGTGAGCGGATGAAGCTGCGTCACCGGGCTGTTTTTGGCATAGCCATTGTCAAGGAATACTGGCACCTGGGCCTGGGCCAGTTGATGACGGCCGAGTGCATCCGCCTGGCGCGGGAGATGGGCTTTGAGCAGCTGGAGCTCCAGGTGCTCTCGGGCAACACCCGGGCCAGGCGGATGTATGATCAGGCAGGCTTTGAAGCCTGGGGCAGCGTTAAAAACGGCTTTAAACTGAGGGACGGCAGCTATCAGGATGACGTGCTGATGGGGCTGTTTTTGAAAAACGCTATATAATAATTAGCTGCATGATAATGTAGTTGACATCAGGTGAGGCCATGCAAGAGAATGATGCGAAACCAAAAACCATCGCAGAAAAGCTAAGCACCCTGCTGCGCTTTCCCACGGTGGAGGTCAGCCTCGTCATCGGCAATGACCCAAGCCCGGTATCGGAGATGGAGGGCCCTGCCTTTAGCCGCGTCAGGCAGGCAGTTGAGCGCGTGTGGCCTGGTGCCCTTACCCTTCCTGCCCTCATGGAGGACGCCACCGATGCCTGTCATTACAGCGCTTTTATTGTGCCGGGCGCCTGATACCAAACGCAGTCAAAACGCTTTGGCTGGTTGGTGTGTTGACATATTCATTCGGCATGACAACGGATAACGCGGACAAAAAAGAAGCCGGGAGAACGTTCCCGGCTTCTGCCATGATCGATCAGGATATTACTTGGCCAGAACCACTTTGGCAGCTTCCTGCCCAGCGATACGGCCGAACACCACAGCTGCGCTGTATGCGCCGCTGACCCAGGTGACCTCACCCGCCGCATACAGGCCCTCCACCACCTGATCCTCCAGGTTGAGCACGCGGGCCTTTTCATCAGCCACAACGCCGCCCTTGGTCATGTGGATGGCGGATTCGACGGGCACGCCATAGTAGGGGCCCTCCGCCGCGAAGGCGCGGGTAAAGGGCTTGGCCCGGAAGGGATCGGGCGCTTCGCCGGAAATGCCCTTGTTATATCCTTCAACGCTGGCTTTCAGGTTCTCAGCGTCCACGCCTAGCGCCTTGGCCAAATCATCCAGCGTCTCAGCCTTGGTGTGGTAGCCCAGCTCGTTATGCTTCTTCAGCCGGTAGAAGGATTCGTACAGCGGCTGGTCATACACATAGAAAACCTTGCCCTGCTCAAGGATCTTGTGGGCAAGTCCCAAGCCGGAGGAGCTTTCATCGGCAAAACGCTCGCCCTTTTCGTTCACCAGCAGGAAGCCGTCCCCTGCGCCGGTCAGATCGCGGCGGGTTTTGATGATCAGCTTGAAGACGCTCAGCACGTCCATGTTCTGGGTTTTGAAGCCGTATTTTTCAAACAGCGGAACAAAATCACCGGTGGCGCCCATCTGGTTGGAGGTTTCCACAGTCTCAGCGCCCGGCGCATACTTAGCCAGGAGTTCCTTGTTGGCGGAGAAGCCGCCAGTGGCCAGGATAACAGCGCCGGCCAGGATGTCATAGCTCTCGTTCTTGTGCTGCACCTTGACGCCAATCACCTTGTCACCGTCAAAGACAAAGTCGTAGCCCTTGGTTTCAGTGCGCACATCAACGCCCAGCTCCTTCACGCGCCTCTCCAGGCCGTCCTGGATCTCCTCGCCCGCATAGGCCTCAGCCTCGGCCATGTGGTTGGTGCCGCCATAGCTGTAGTTGAGCTCCACGCCAAAACTGCGCAGCCAGGCATCCAACTCGTCTGCCCCATCTGCCCAGACCTGAAGGCGCTCAGGGGTGTTCCCGGCTTCTTTTTTGGCGTCCAGGAACATGTCTTTGGTGTATTCGGCGCCCACATCCTTCTGCGCCTGGGAGTTGATGAGGTCGAAGAAGTTCATGTCAAACTTGCCATTGCCGCTGAGGATGCCCAGTTTTTCAACCAGGATGACATTCTCCACACCGGCATCCTTGGCCTGGATGGCAGCCGCCAGCCCGGCAGGGCCACCGCCCACAATGACGATATCCGCGTGGACCGCCTCAAGCGTCACCGGGTCCTTCTGGGGGCCCTTGGTGTTGAAGGCGATGTCCTCCACCTCTTTTCCCGCCTTGCGCAGGGCTTCCGCCACAGCGCTTTTTACCGCGTAGGAGGTGAAGGTGGCAGCCGATACGCTGTCCACAACAGGCGTCTGGGCCTGAAGGATGATCTCCCGGATGGCGGGGAAGGCGCGGTTCATCACGGGGGAGCTTTCATGGTTCTCAAGCAAGCGGATGTCCTTGATCACATCCCCATCCAGCTCCACTTCCAGGGACAGCTCGCCCCCGTAGCCATGGCCCTTACCCTCATAAACGGTTTGCGCAGAAGCCATCAGGACCATCGGCAGGCACAAAGCAACAACAAGAAACAAGCTCACCAGTTTTTTCACAAAAAGCCCTCCTTATTTGGATGATGAAACCAGCCTAAAATGTCAGGGAAATAATGTCAACAAAGGGCATCGAATTGCCTGGAAATGGCGCTTAAAAATACAATCTTAAAATGTTGTGGGGGCGCTTCCCGGAAGCGCCCCCACATGGAGAGTAATCGATAGTTTAAGCTGGCAGCGCAATCCCCGCCTCTTGCGCGGCTTCCACCAGGGTGTCCAGGGCCTTTACGATCTGCTCGTCCTTGTGGTCGCTCACCACGCAGAAGCGCAGGCGGGCCTTGCCCTTGGGCACGGCGGGGAACACAGCAGGGGGCACAAAGACGCCCTTGTGGCGCAGGAGGTTGGAGAGCAGGAAGGCGTTTTCATCGCTGCCCACCAGGATCGGGATGATGGCGGTTTCCCCGGCCAGGCAGGTGTTAAGGCCGCGCTTGTGTGATTCCCTCACAAAGGTTTCGATGTTGTGGTGGAGCGACTGGATGATGGACTTGTCGCTTTGAAGCAGCCTGACCCCCGCCAGGGTGGCGGCGGCCAGCGGCGGGGAGATGCCCACGGAAAAAACAAAGCCGGGCAGGTTATAGCGCAGGTAGGAGATCAGGCTTCTGGAGCCTGCCAGGTAGCCCCCGCAGGTGCCCAGGCCCTTGGACAGGGTGCCCATTTTGATGTCCACATCGCCCTGCTTCAGGCCGAAATACTCGTCCACACCGCCGCCGGTTTCACCGATGACGCAAGCGGAATGGGCCTCATCCACCAGCAGGAAGCAGCCGTATTCCTTTTTCAACTTCACAAAGGCGGGGACGTTGGCGATGTCGCCGTCCATGGAGTAGGCGCCCTCGATGATGATGAGCACCTTTTCAAACTTGTTCCGCTGGTTCTTGAGGATGCTTTCAAGGGCGGCCGGGTCATCATGGGGGAAGGGTTTGACGGTGGCCTCGCTGAGCCTACAGCCCTGGTCGATGGAGTTGTGCGCCAGAGCGTCGTAGAGGATGAGGTCGTTTTTGCCGCAGAAGTTGCCCACAAAGGTGACGTTGGTGGCGTGGCCGGATACCAGAACCAGCGCATCCTCGGTGTGCTTCCAGGCGGCGATTTCCCGCTCCAGCTCCTGGTAGAGGGTCTTTTCCCCGGCCAGAAGCCGGGATCCTGAGGCAGAGGTGCCGTATTTCTCAATGGCGGCCTTGGCGGCCTCCTGGATCTCGGGGCGGCCAGACATGCCCACATAGTTGTAGGAGCCGAAGTTGAGCGTGGGCACGCCATCCATGAGGGAAATATCCTTAAGGGCGCTGTCATGGCGGATGAAATAGGGGTTTTCCTGGCCCGCGCCCATGAGGGCCTGCTCTCTGATGGCAAAGGCCTGGAACTCCGGGCTGTCCTCAAACCGGGTGATGGGGGTGACCGGGCCCTGGGGCCCCTCCTGGGCCTTGCCGGGCTCGCCCTTCAGGTGGGCGGTGACGATGTCGGTGAGGGCGGTGACGCTGGTGCACTGGTTGTATTCCTCAACCGGGATGAGAACCGAGAACAGCTCTTCAATTTTGAGCGAGACGGAGAGCACCTGCAGGCTGTCGCCGCCCAGGTCGTTGATGAAGTGGGCGTCATCGGTGATCTGCTCGGCGGGCAGGTCCAGCGCCTGGGAAAACACGCGGCGCACCTTGGCCTTGATCTCCTCCCGGCCCAGGTCCTGGGGCACCGCTTCCTCGTTGACGATGGGCTGGGTCTCGCCCAGGGGCTGGGTGCCGGACTTCAAGTCCAGGTCCCGGTAGGGGATGCGGCGGTTCTCAATGGCGTCCTTGAGCGCCAGGCGCTTCACTTTGATGCCGCTGGCGGTCTGGAAGCGCTCCGGCGTGGCCAGCACCCGGGTGATCTTCTTCATCACCGGGAGCCTGCCATTGATCTGGGCGATCTGGCGCATGAGCTGGGTGAGGAAGGCATCATCCCGGTAGCGGTCAGACACGTTCAAAACCAGGGTGATGTCCTCATACTCGGGGCTGATGCGGCGGCGGCGCTTTAAGCGATTGACCCGGCTGGCGCCGGTGTTTCTCACCCCCAGCACACTGTACTGCTCCACGCCCTCCAGGTTTCCGAAGTGGTCTTCAATCTCGTCCGGGTAGATGTTTTCACCGGATTCGTTGATGATCACATCCTTGCTGCGGCCCTCCACATACATGCGCATGCCCTTTTCCAGGCGCACGATGTCCCCGGTGCGATACCAGCCGTACTGGTCGGTGTCAGGGCCCTGAAGGACGCCGGCCTTGAGCCGGCCGGTGTGCACGCTGCGCCCGCGGATGAGCATCTCCCCGGTGTTGGCGCGCTTGCCGTCAGACTCCACCTTGTACTCGACGCTGGAGAAGGGGCGGCCCACGGAGCCCGAGGTGCGGGTGTGCAGGTTCATGCCGGTTTCAACGCTGGTGATGGCGGTCTCGGTCATGCCAAAACCGGAGACGGTGTAGTAGCCCAGGGCGGCGATGTTGCGCATGTGCTCCCGGGGGGTGTGGCTGCCGCCCAGGATGACGCAGTTGACATCCGGGCCCAAGAGTTGGGAGACCACGGACTTAAACAGCACCTTCCGGGCAAAGTCCATGCCAAAGCGGGGCACGATGTTCTGAAGCCCCAGGCTGATGCCTTTCATGGCCTTAAAGGCGATGCGCTTAACCGCCTTCTCCTTGGCCACTTTTTTGTTCAGGCCCACCGACAGCGAGTTGGCAAGCAGCGGCACCGCGCACAGGAAGTTGACCTTGAAGCGCCGCATGGCCCCCAGGATGGTCTCCGGCGCGCGGTCCTTGATGTAGACGGTTTCATAGCCCACAAAGTTGCACCACATCACGCAGACCATAAAGCCAAAGATGTGGTGGAAGGGCAGGAAGGCCAGGTTGCGCTGCATCTGGGCGTTGACGATGCGGGGGTTGGCCTTGTGGAGGAGGTCGGAGTTGAGCACCTGCTCACACAGCGCCACCTGATCATACACATAGATGCGGCTGGTTTGCGTGGTGCCTGAGGTGCACAGCGCCACCATGCTGCCCCAGGGGGTGCCGGCGGGCGCCTCGGCCTGGGGGGCGCGGTAGAGCGCCTCAGCGGTCACCTGGAGGGTGCCATCGGGCAGGGGCCTTTTGCTTTTGGTGACAAGGCCTACCGCCCCGCCTTCCATGAGCATAAAGGCGGTCATCTCGTCATTCAGGTTGGCGTCAATGAGCAGGGGGTTGTAGCCCGCCTGCACCAGCCCCCAGAACACCCCGTACCACTCCTTGCAGGTTTCCAGCTGGAGGGCAACGAACTTGCCCTGGTTTTCCTTGCCGAAAGCGGCGCTGAGGAAGGCGGCCCAGGAGGCGACCATCCTGTCGTACTGGGCGAAGGTGATGGTTTTTTCCTCATCCCCCTCCAGATAGTGGGCAGCGACGCGGCCGGGGTTCTCATTGGTGAGGGCATAGATTTTCTCAAGCGTCATATCCCCCCGCAGCGCCTCGCAGCGCCCGGTGATATCGGTGAACAGCTCCATGTGCGGTCCTCCTGACAGGTATAGGTCCTCAGACCTTGTAATATTTGGAAAGAAGGTGAAGAAACAGCCGCCCCGGCAGGATATCGTGCAGGATCACAGCGGCGTGCTGGCTGAAGGAGGCCACCCTTAGCCGCAGGGGCAGTTTGCGGCGGGAAAGGGCGTTTGCCACCTTTTGCCCCAGGCGGGCGGGGTCAAGCCCCTGGCCCTCG
This sequence comes from Christensenella sp. UBA5327, assembly GCA_002411105.1. Lineage (GTDB taxonomy): Bacteria > Bacillota > Clostridia > Christensenellales > Aristaeellaceae > UBA6115. Next base: position 24,101 of record DHQX01000029.1, read on the forward strand.
TCCCGGGCGATGACAGCGCAGACCCGGTCCAGGCTCTTTTGATAGGCCGGGCTCACCCCTTCACATCGGGCGCGGTATTTGGCGGCGCCCCCCTGGTGATCCCCCGGCTCCACCAGCATCACCTGTATGCCCTTGTCACGGTTTTCCATCAGCAGGCACTCACAAAAGCCCTCCAGCGCGTGCTTGGCGGCCACATAGGCCCCCTGAAAGGGGGTGGGCATGAGGCCGTTGATGGAAGAAAAGGCAACCACTTTGCCCCCGCCGGCACTGATCATCAGCGGCAACACCCCGCGCACCAGGCGCAGGGTGCCCATGAGGCATACATCCAGCACCGAGCGCATGTGTTCATCGCTGTACTGGGCGGCGGGGCCCAGGGTGAGGATGCCCGCGGCGCAGACCAGCGCCTGGGGCGTGCCCGTGTGGCTGAGGGCGCTGTCAATAAACGCGTCCACGCTGGCCTGGTCAGTGACATCAAGGGGCAGGCGCAAGAGGGCGCGCTCATCAGGCTTGCCCGCCTCAGCAAAAGAGCGGGCGCCTGCCACCACCAGCCATCCGGCGCTCAAGAGCGCTTCCGCCGTGGCCTTTCCCAAGCCGCTGGAAGCGCCCGTGATCCAGACCACTGGGCGGGTTGTCGTGTGTGCCATCTGCCCTCCGGGCGCAAAAGCGCCAGCGCATGCTCAATCCTTTCCCGGATGGGAAAGTATGCACAGTTTAATCCATTTTGTCCAATTACACAAGCCGAGGGGCCTGGGCGTGGAGAAAGAACCGGAATAGTACCAAGCGGGGCTGATTCAACTGCTGGTTGGGCGGGGACAAGCAGCGCGTCATTGTGTTTGGAACAGAGAGATTTTACAATGGGCACATCACAGGAAGGAGACAGGACATGAACGACATGGGAAAACAGATCCGCGCGCTGCGGCTGAAGAAGAACCTCACCCAGGAAGATTTGGCGGGCAGGCTGCTGGTCACCCCCCAGGCGGTGAGCAAGTGGGAGAACGGCCAGACGTTGCCGGACACCGCGCTGCTGCCGGGGCTCAGCGCCCAGCTGGGGGTGAGCATTGATGAGTTGTTTGAACTGACCGATGACCTTCATTTAGAGCGCATCCAGCACATGCTGGATGACACGGCGCCCCTTGGCCAGCAGGCGGTGGACTATGCTCAGGGCTTTCTGGAGGGCAAGCTGCAAGGCGAGGCCACCCGCGCCCGGGCGCTGTCCATGCTGGCCCAGCTGTATGCCCACCGTGCCCAGGATATGCAGGGAAGGGCCAAGGACTATGCCCTCCAAGCGCTGGAAATTGACCCCACCAACAAGGAAAACCACGGTGCGCTGGGCAGCGCATGGCGGGGTATTCTCACCGATTGGTGCTGTGCCAACCACCGGGAGCAGATTGATTATTATAAGGGTTTCGTGAAAAAACATCCGGGCTACCGCAGCGGTTACCTGTATCTGATGGATTTCCTGATGGCAGACCGCCGCCTGGCAGAGGCCCGGGAGGTGCTGCGGGAGATGGAGAGCAGGCATCCGGGCTATCTGGTGCCCTGGTACGAGGGGCTGATCGCATTTTTTGATGGTGATAAAAAGGCCGCCAGGGCAGCCTGGGACAGGATGTTGGGGGAGCACCCTGAGGAATGGCTGGTGCATTTATGCTACGCTGATGGCATGGTGTGGCTTGACGATGGCGAGGGCGCGGTCAGGCACTATGAGAAAGCCACAGCGCTTCAACCCCGCCCCCGCTATATGGATGCCTATGATTCCATCGCCCAGCTGGCGCTGATACAGGGCGACAAAAAAGCGGCCATCGCCGCTTATGAAAAGGCCCTGGGCATTCTGGAAACAGAGTGGCAGCTGGGCGACACCCAAATGGCAGAGGATATCCGCCGTAAAATCGCCGACTTACAATAACTGTATAACAAAATCGGCACCGGGATAATGCTCGGTGCCTTTTTCATGTTTCACGTGAAACATTTTACTAAAGTTTTAGGGGTCTGGGGGCTTTTTCAAAAGCCCCCGGCGGCCTCCCTATCCCTGTCCAATCCCATTAAGTCTCCTCAAACTGGCTCTCATACAGCGCCTTATACCTGCCGCCTTTGGCGATCAGGTCATCGTGGCTGCCCATCTCCTGAATGTTGCCGTCGTGCATCACCAGGATGAGGTCGGCCTCCTTGATGGTGGAGAGGCGATGGGCGATGACAAAGCTGGTGCGGCCCTGCATGAGGAAGCTCATGGCATCCTGGATGCGCTTTTCAGTGAGGGTATCCACGTTGCTGGTGGCCTCGTCCAAAATAAGCAAGGGCTTGTCAGCCAGCACCGCCCGGGCGATGGTGAGCAGCTGCTTTTGACCGGCTGAGATGTTGTCGGCTTCCTCGTTGATCACCATGTCATAGCCGCCTGGCAGGGCGCGGATGAAGTGGTCGGCGTGGGCGTGTTTGGCAGCCTGGATCACTTCCTCGTCTGTGGCCTCAGGCCTCCCGTAGCGGATGTTCTCCATGATGGAGCCGGAGAACAGCCAGGTGTCCTGCAGCACCATGCCAAAGGGCTTGCGCGCCTCCTGGCGGGAAAAACCGCGCAGATCCTTGCCGTCCAGCGTGATGGATCCCCCCTGGGGGTCATAAAAGCGCATGAGGAGCTTGACCAGCGTGGTTTTGCCCGAGCCGGTCTCGCCCACAATGGCGCAGGTTTGCCCGGGCTGCACACAGACCGAGAAGCCCTTGATGACAGGCTTTGCAGGGTCATAGCCAAACACCAGGTCCTCAAAGCACACCCGGCCCACAACCTCGCCTATCACCGGGCTGTTCTCAGGTTCAATCTCCTCTTCCTCATCCAGAAAGGCGAAAACCCGCTCAGCGGCTGCCGCCATGGTCTGCACCTGGCCCACCACCTGGGCCATCTGGGAGAGGGGCTGGGTAAAGCTGCGCACATACTGGATGAAGGCCAGGATATCGCCCACGGCGATGCGCCCGGCGGCCGCCTGGGCCGCGCCCAGCACCACCACCAGGAGGTAGGCCAGGTTTGAGAACACCTGCATGATGGGCTGCATGAGGCCGGACAAAAACTGGCTCTTCCAGTTGCTGTTGTACAGGCGCTCGCTCTTCTCCTCAAAGCTTGCCACGGAGGCTTCCTCCTGCCGGAAGGCCTGCACCACCTCATGCCCGGCGTAGGATTCCTCCACCTGCCCTGAGATATCCCCCAGCAGCTCCTGCTGGGCGCGGAAAAACTTCTGGGATTTTTTGAAGATGAGGCCGATCAGGAGTGTGGACAGCGGCACCACCAGCACCACCACCAGGGTTAAAAGGGGGCTGATGGTGAGCATCATCACGGCGACGCCGATCACCGTGGCGATGCCGGAGAGCACCTCGGTAAACACGGTGTTGATGTGCTGGGCCACGGAGTCCACATCGTTGGTCACCCGGGAGAGCACATCCCCCACGGTGCTTTTTTCGTAGTAGCCCAGGGGCACCCGGTGGATTTTCTCGCCAATGTCCTGGCGCATTGTGCGGGCCAGCTTGTTGCCCGCGTCTGTGCCCAGGCGGTACATGATGTGGGAAAACAGGGTGCTGATCAGGTACAGCCCCATGAGCAGCAGAAGGGTTTTGGCGATGGCGGCAAAGTCGATGCTGCCGGTGCCCTGCACCTTGCGCATGACCCCGGTGAAGATCTCGGTGGTGGCGTTGCCCAGCACCTTGGGGCCAAAGATGGTGATGGCGGCGCTGAGGGCTGAGAGCAGGGCGGCGGCGCGCAGCTGCCAGCGCCAGGGGCTGAGGGTTTTCATCAGCCTGCGCATGCTGCCCTTGAAGTCTTTCGCCTTTTCCACAGCGCCCATGCCGCGATGGCCGCGGCCCGGGCCACCGCCTGGGCGGCGTTCCTGCTTGCGGTTCTCACTCATGGCGCATCCCTCCCTTCATCGCCAGGTCGCTTTCTGACAGCTGGCTCCTGGCAATCTCCTGATAGGCGTGGCAGGAGGTCATCAACTCCTCATGGCTGCCCTCGCCCACCAGGCGGCCGTCATCCAGCACCAGGATGCGGTCAGCCTGCATCACCGTGGCGATGCGCTGGGCCACGATCAGCACCGTGGTGTCAGCAAACGCCGTGCGCAGCGCCCTTCTCACCGCCAGGTCAGTGCGGTAGTCCAGGGCGGAGAAGGAGTCGTCAAACAGCAGCACCCGGGGCTTGGCCGCCAGGGCCCGGGCGATGGACAGGCGCTGCTTCTGCCCGCCTGAGACATTGCTGCCCCCCTGGGCGATGTCGCTTTGATAACGCCCTTCCTTCTCCTGGATGAAAGCCTCCGCCTGGGCCAGGCGGGCGGCCTCTTCCAGGGCGCTGTCTGGCATGTCAGGGTTTGAAAAGGCGATGTTGGAGGCAATGGTGCCGGAGAAAAGAGCGGCCTGCTGGGGCACATAGCCAATCTGATGGCGCAGGTCAGCAAGCGAAAGCTCCCTGATATCAGTGCCGTCAAGGGTGATGCGCCCGAGTGTGGGGTCAAAAAACCGGGGGATCATCCTCAGCAGCGTGGATTTGCCGGTGCCGGTGGCGCCGATGACGGCTGCGGTCTCCCCCGGACGGATGGTGAAGGAGAGGTCATGCAGCACCTCCTCATGGGAGCCGGGGTAGCTGAAGGACACCTGTTCAAAGGCGATCTCCCCCTGGACTGGCTTGACAAGCGCGCGGGGGGATGCGGGGCTTAAGATGGTGGCGTGGGTGTCCAGCACCTCGCTCACCCGCTGGGCGGCCACCTCGGCCCTTGGCAGCATGATGGTGGACATCATGGTGATCATCATGAAGGACATGATGATGAGCATGGCGTAGGAGATGAAGGCGATCATGTTGCCCACCTGCATGCGCCCGGCGTCGATGCCCTGGGCGCCAAACCACACGATCATCACCGACACGCTGTTCATCACCAGGAACATCAGCGGCATCACATAGCTAAATGACCGGTTGATGAAGCGGTAGACGCCGGTCAGGTCATCGTTGGCCTTGGCAAAGCGTTTGGTCTCGTGTGACTGCCTGGAAAAGGCGCGGATGACCGGCACGCCGGTCAGGTTCTCCCGGGCCACCAGGTTCATCCGGTCGATGAGCTTTTGCAGCGCCTTGAACTTGGGCGTCACCACCCCAGCGGTGACGATGACCAGCAGCGCCATGGCGCCCACCGCCACCATGACGATCCAGCCCAGGCCGGTTTGCACCCGGGTCACCCGCCAGATGCCGCCAATGGCCAGGAGGGGCGCGTAGAGCATCATGCGCAGCATCATCACCGAGGTCTGCTGGATCTGGGTGATGTCATTGGTGCTTCTGGTGATGAGGGAGGCGGTGGAGAACTTGTCGATCTCCGCCGCCGAATAGGACAACACCCGGCGGTACACCCGGGCGCGCAGATCCCGCCCGATGCGGGCGGCAGCGCGGCTGGAGACGAAGTTGGCCCCCAGGGCCGCCAGGCCCAAAAGGGCGGTGATGCCCAGCATCAAAAGCCCCTGCCGCCAGAGGTATCCGGTGCGCAGCGCGTCCAGGTCAATGCCCTGGGCGGCGTAATCCGCTCTCACAAACTGGATGGCCAGCTGCCGGGCCACCTGGTCGCTCAGGCCGCCCTGGGCGGCCATCATCTCCTCCTCCATCCGGGTGAGGGCGGTCTCCCGGTTCAGCAGCCCTGCGCGCAGGGCTGGCAGGGCTGCCCTGGCTTCCGGCGGCGCCTGGCTGGAGGTGAGCATGGCCATCATCGCCATGGGCGTGGTGAGAGCTTCCTCCAGGGCCTGCCTGTCCGCCTGGCTGAGGGCTTTGTTCAGGGTGAATACGGCGCCCGCGGGCTGATAGGAACGCGCCAGCAGCGCCTGCCCGCTGTCATCCAGCAGCATGTTCAGGTCATCCACCGCCTGGGCGGACAGGCTGTCCGCCACGGGGGAAATAATGCCGCCCTGCTGCACGCCCACATCCACCAGGGAGGAGGTGTAGGCCGGCAGCGTCAGCGCGCAGGCAGCCTGAATGGCCAGCAGCAGCGTGATGAGCACCATGCTGCGCCACACAGGCTTTAAGAAACCAAAGATTTTCAATACCTTATCCTCATGCTATCAAAATGTTTCACGTGGAACAATCGCCTCACTGGGCGTCTTCCATCGGCTCTGTTTCATGGTTTTCCAGGTCTTTGAGGGTGATCTGCACTGCCTCAATCCGCGTGTTGCCGGAGCGGAGCACCTGGAGGGTGAAGCGCTCGTTCTCCAGGATAGGGGTTTCGCCAGGCTTGGGGATAAAGCCCAGGCGCTCGATGATGTAACCGGCGATGGTGTCCGCCTCCTGGGAGGTGAGGTCCAGGTCAAAGGCCCGGTTCAGGTCCACCAGGGGCAGGGAGCCCATCAAAACCGCCTCATGGTCGCTGAGCATGGTGAGGGGGCTGGCATCGTCATCATCGTATTCGTCCCGGATGTCGCCCACGATTTCCTCAATCAGGTCCTCCATGGTGATGATGCCGGCCACGCCGCCAAACTCATCCACCAAAACTGCCAGGTGCTGCTTGGTCTGCTGGAACTTCACCAGCAGCTCATCGGTGTACATGGTGTCCGGCACAAAAAGCGCCGGGCGCGCGATGTCCCGAAGGGTTGTGCTGCCCTCATTGAGCGCCTGGAGGTTTAACAGCACATCCTTCACGTGGATGATGCCGATGATGCGGTCCTTCTCGCCCTCATACAGCGGGATGCGGGAGTGCAGCTGGTTTAGCAGCTGCTCCATGTTCTTCTCCTGGGGGTCCTCCGCGTCCAGCATGTTGGTGTCCACCCTTGGCACCATGATCTCCCGCACCAGGCGGCTGTCAAGGGACAGCACGCCCCGCATCATGTTGAACTCCTCCATGTCAATGGCGCCGTCGTTGCGGCTGGAGCTGAGCAGCGCTTTCATTTCCTGGCGGGTGAGCTTCTCCTCTTTTTTGCTGAAGTCAATGGGCGTGATGCGCTTGAGCAGCCCCGTGGACACATTCAAAAGCCAGATGAAGGGCCGGAACACCGTGCGCAAGGCCAGGATAGGCCCGGCAGAGCGCAGGGCATAGGCCTCCGGGATCTGGATGGCCAGCTGCTTGGGGTAAAGCTCCCCCAGGACCAGGGACACATAGGCCACCAGGATGGTGACGATGATGGTGGCGATGGTCTCAGCCCCCGGAATTCTTCCCAGCACCGGGGCCAGCAGCCCCACAAAGGACTGGGAGGCCGAGGCGGAATTGAAAAAGCCCGCCAGGGTGATGCCCACCTGGATTGCGGACAGAAAGGAGTCCGAATCCAAAAGCAGCTTCTGCACCTTGCGCGCCCGCTTGTTGCCTTTGTCGGCCAGGTCTTGGATCTTTGCCGGGTTCAGGGAGACGAAGGCCATCTCTGCCCCCGCCAGGAAGGCGTTTACCACCGTGAGCACCAGAATCAGGATCACCGAGCTTAAAAGCGATGATCGACCGGGGTCGTCCATGCCGGAAACCACACTCCTTCAGTGTTTAATAAGTGGATTATACAATCTGTGTGGGCTTATTGCAAACATCAACCAAATTTTAGTATTTTCGCATACCACATTTTCATAAAACTCCATCCCACAAATCTGACACATGGTTCAATCATTTGCTTTCAAAATGCATAATTTTTATCCAATGACATTATTTTACGTATTATTCTTTGTAGAAGTTTCATTTCTTGGATCATATGTGTTCCAAGTTCTTTAAATTCATTCATGCAGCTTTTATTTGTGTTTGATAAATAAATTGCCTTGATTATATTCCTAGTTGAATTATCCTCAGTTTTATTTATATCAAGTGCCAAATTTTGATAATGTAACGTGTTTCTGAGATTTTGCGCAAAAGTTCTTGCTTTTAGATTATCGAAACAAAGTTCCTCCTTCATACAATACTCTTTCAAACACAATTTATCCTCTTCTGTGGAGAACCTCAGCAAACTATATAGATTATCGAAGGATTCATCATACTTTATTGCTATTAGCTTAATTATGAAACAAGCCCATAAATCATCTTGAACTATTCTTTCATAATCTGCAATATCTTCAATCAATATTAATATATAGCTGATTTGATACAGAATCAATAACAGACGGAAAGTAGAATTTGGAGTTACTGCACTGCAATTGGCGAGATCAGCACTTTTATAGTCGAAAAGTTCAATTAAAGGCATTTGTTCAAAAAATGTTAATTCAGGTAATTGGTATGGCATTTCATCTACTGTCGATGCAATTCCCATAATGCTAGATGCTAAGAATTCAGCAAAATTTCGATAATCGGAGCCTTTCCAGTTTTTGTTTTCACTTTCATAGATGCAATGGCTAATATAATTATCACTTCCAATAAGATGTCTGGATTGGTTTTTAATATGGAATACTAAAGAAACATCATTTCTTAGGGATAGAGTACACTGAAGTTCGC
>DHQX01000028.1:0-7994 GCA_002411105.1 Christensenella sp. UBA5327
GAAGTTACTTTGTGAATTTACGCATGGATACGCCATTGTTGTTGTTTCTTGTGCTTGTCTGAACGCCCTGCAAGCGACGGGAATGTCTGTTCTGTTTTTGTCGCCCGCGCTATTGTGAGGGGCGCCGGGTTTTGCTATACTGACAATCAAAGAAGGAGGCTGCCCATGAACCTTGAACAGCTGCTGGATCAGCTTAAAAACGACGAGGGCTTCATGTCCTGCGTCACCAACTGGCAGGAGAGCCCCACCAGGCCAGCGCGCTATGCCCCCTGGCCGGAGGGCATCCACCCCAGGGTGCTGGAAGCGGTCGCCAAAGAGGGGATCACAAAGCCCTACACCCACCAGGCCCAGGCCATCACCCTGGCCGGTCAGGGAAAGGACCTGTGCGTGGTGACCCCCACGGCCTCGGGCAAAACGCTGTGCTATAACGCGCCCATCCTCAACGCCATCATGGCCAATCAGGACACCCGGGCGCTTTACCTCTTCCCCACCAAGGCCCTCTCCCAGGATCAGGTGGCGGCACTGTATCAGCTCATCACCGCCATGGATGTGGACATTAAAACCTACACCTATGACGGGGATACCCCCGCCGCCGCCAGAAAAGCCATCCGCCAGGCGGGCCACGTGGTGGTGACCAATCCGGACATGCTGCACTCCAACATCCTCCCCCACCACACCAAGTGGGTGAAGCTGTTTGAAAACCTTCGCTTCATCGTCATCGACGAGATTCACAGCTACCGGGGCATCTTTGGCGCCAATTTGGCCAATGTCTTAAGGCGGCTGCTTCGCCTGTGCGCCTTTTACGGCAGCCACCCCCAGTTTATCCTGTGCAGCGCCACCATCAAAAACCCGGGGGAGCTGGCGGAAAAGCTGATTGGAAGGCCGGTTGCGGTGGTGGATGACAACGGCGCGCCCTCAGGCGTCAAGCACGTGATCTTCTACAACCCCCCGGTGGTCAACCGGCAGCTGGGCATCCGCAAAAGCGCCCTCAGCCAGACCAGATACCTGGCGGAACGGCTGCTGAAGAACCGCATCCCCACCATCGTCTTTGCCAAAAGCCGGGTGCAGGTGGAGGTGCTGACCAAGTTTTTAAAGCAGCTCAGGGCAGACCCCCTGGGCCAGTCCGGCACCGTGCGGGGCTACCGGGGCGGTTATCTGCCCCGGGAACGGCGGGAGATTGAAAAGGGCCTCAGAAGCGGCACGGTTGACATGGTGGTCACCACCAACGCCCTGGAACTGGGGATAGACATCGGCTCGCTGGATGCCTGTTTGCTGTGCGCCTACCCCGGCACCATAGCCAGCACCTGGCAGCAGGCCGGGCGCGCCGGCAGGCGCAACACCGCCTCCCTCACCATCCTGGTGGCCAGCTCCGCCCCCATCGACCAATACATCATCAGCCATCCGGAGTATTTCTTCGCCCAGTCGCCCGAAAACGCCCTCACCAACCCGGACAACCTCTATGTGCTTTTAAGCCACTTCAAATGCGCCGCCTATGAGCTGCCTTTTAAAGAAGGGGAACATTTTGGCAACGCCCCGGGGACAGACAGCCTGCTTGCCTACCTTGAGGAAGCGCAGGTATTAAGATTGGTGGAGGACACCTATTACTGGGCGGCGGAGGATTTTCCGGCCAGCGAAATCAGCCTGAGAACCGCGATGACTGAGAACTTCCTCATCATGGACATCACCGACCCTGCCCATGTGCGCATGGTGGGAGAGATGGACCGCTTCACCGTGCCCATGCTGCTGCATGAAAACGCCATCTACCTGCACGAGGGCGTGCAGTACCAGGTGGAAACCCTGGATTTTGATGCCTGCAAGGCCTTTATCAGGCGCGTGGAGGTGGACTATTACACCGATGCTGACCTGAACATCAGCCTGAGCCTGCTGGACATCGATGAAAAGGCCGACCATGCCGCCCGCGGGGAGGTGAAGGTGACCGCACTGGTCAAAATCTTTAAGAAAATGTCCTTTGACACCGGGGAATCCCTGGGCTATGGCCCGGTCAGGCTGCCTGAAACGGACATGCACACCAGCGCCATGTGGCTCACCCTGCCTCAGGAGGTGGCCGACAAATACGGCAAGGACAGCCTGCAAAACGGCATGCTGGGCATCTCAAACCTGATGCGCATCGTGGCCCCGCTTTACCTCATGTGCTCTCCCCAGGACCTGGCAGTCAGCTATCAGGTGAAAAGCCCGTTTACAGACCTGCCCACGCTGATCCTCTATGACAACTGTCCCGGGGGCATCGGGCTTTCTGAAAAAGCCTTTCTGATGCGCCGCACCCTGGTGCACCATGCCCGGCAAATCGTCACAGCCTGCGGCTGTGAGGCCGGATGCCCCTCCTGCGCAGGGCCGGTCAACGAAATCGGCAGCGACGGCAAAAAGAGCGCCATCAGGCTATTAAGCGACCTGGAGGCGCTGCTCGCCTCCGCGCCGGAGGTGTAGGGATGCCACCCCTTGAGCCCTATAAACAGATGCTTGACTACACCTATGCTCTGGGCTTATATCCAGCGCTTGAAGCGCTGACCCATGCGCCGGGGCGGGTGCGCCGGGTGCTGCTTAGCACAAACCTGCATGATGACCAGGCCTTGCATAAGCTTCAGGCGCTTTGCGAAAAACACCATATCCGCACGGAAACAGCCGACCGCCTGCTCAGGCGGGTCTCCGGCAAGGAGAACTGCTTTGCGGCAGCAGTGGTGACAAAAGAAGGGGACGCACCCAGGGCAAACGCCCCGCGCCACCTGGTGCTCCATCAGCCCTCTGACGCAGGCAACGCCGGCACCATCCTACGCACCGCCCTGGGCTTTGGTTTTCAGGATATCGCCATCATCCCCCCAGCGGTTGACATCTATGACCCCCGGGTCATCCGCGCCAGCATGGGGGCGCTGTTTTCCTTGCGCATAGGCTTTTTTAACAGCATGGAAAGCTACCTCGCCCGGTATCCCGGCCGCCACCTGTTTCTGTTTATGCTGGAGGGTGCCATGCCGCTGGCTGAGGCTGCCAGATCAACAGACGAAAACGCCCTCAGCCTGGTCTTTGGCAACGAGGGCAGCGGCTTGCCGCCCGCATTTGCCGGCTTTGGCACCGCAGTGCGCATTGAGCAGGGGTCCGCCATTGACTCCCTCAACCTGGCAGTCGCCGCGGGCATCGGGATGCATGCTTTCAGAAGGATAGAAGGGAGGTAAGCTCATGCCGCTAAGCATCGTTCGCCATGACATCACCACAATGAAGGTAAACGCCATTGTGAACGCCGCCAATACGCGGCTTCAGATGGGCGGCGGCGTCTGCGGCGCCATCTTCAAGGCCGCTGGCGCTGACAAGCTGCAGGCCGCCTGTGACAAGCTCTCCCCCATCAAAACCGGGGATGCGGTGGTCACCCCGGGCTTCCGTCTGCCGGCCAGGTTCATCATCCACACCGCCGGCCCCGTCTATCAGGGCGGCCAAAGCGGCGAGGAGGAACTGCTGCGCGCCTGCTACAGGAACAGCCTGCGCCTGGCGCTGATAAACAATTGCAAGAGCATCGCTTTTCCCCTGATCTCAAGCGGCATCTACGGCTACCCCAAAAGTGAGGCCCTAGGCGTGGCAACAGCCGAAATCCTGGCATTTCTCAACAAGCATGATATGGAGATCTACCAGGTCGTGTTTGATAAGGAGGCTTTTGCCGCCAGCCAGAAGCTGCTCAGCGATGTCAAAAGCTATGTTGATGCGCATTATGTGGATTTGCAGCTGCATTTCCCGCGGCGGCAGCTGCTGGAGGTTGAGGCGCAGGCCCTTGAGGAGGCTGACTTCCCAAGGCACTATGCCCCGGCTGCCAAGGCGCGGGATGAGGCTGCCCCCTCCTACGGGCTCGAGGATCTGGTGGGGCGGCTGGATGAGCCCTTTTCTCAGACCCTTCTGCGCCTGATTGACGCCAAGGGCATGGACGATGTTTCGGTTTACAAGCGCGCCAACCTGAGCCGCAAACTGTTCTCCAAAATCCGAATCGGCAAGGGCTACACCCCCAGCAAACGCACCGCCATCGCCTTGGCCATAGCGCTTGAGCTGACCCTGGACGAAACCCAGGATCTGCTGCAGCGGGCGGGCTATGCCCTCTCCAGAAGCCAAAAGCTCGACGTGATTGTGGAATACTTCATCCTTGAGCGAGACTATAATATTTTCCGGATCAATGAGGTGCTGTTTGAGTATGATCAGCCCTTGCTGGGCGGGTGATATTTGTCGCTTTTAAAGCGACCCCTTTCTCAGCCGTGTCCAGTATCCTTTAGCCATCACAAAGCTCAAGGAGGACATGACAATGAAAAAGGGACTGACGGAACTGGTGATGATCCTGGACAAGAGCGGCTCCATGGCGGGCCTGGAAGATGACACCATCGGCGGATACAACGCCATGCTGGAAAAGCAAAAGAAGCTTGAGGGCAAATGCTACCTCACCACCGTGCTTTTTGACAGCCACCCCACCCTGCTCCACGACCGCACCAGCCTCAAGGCGGTCGGCCCCATCACCCGCAAGGAGTTCCAGGTGGGCGGCTGCACAGCACTGCTTGACGCCATTGGCCTGAGCATCCAGAAAATCGGCAACGCCCAGAAGCATACCCATGAAAGCTACCGGGCGGAAAAGGTGATCTTTGTCATCATCACCGATGGCGCTGAAAACGCCAGCCGCGCGTTTGACCAGAAGAAAATCAAAAAAATGATTGAGAGACAAAAAGAGCGCTACCAGTGGGAGTTCATCTTCCTGGGCGCCAACATCGACGCGGTTGAAACCGCCAGCCATTTTGGCATCGCTGCCAACCGCGCCCAAAACTATCACGCCGACAGCCTGGGGGTTGAAGTGAACTTCCGCGCCATGAGCAGCGCCGTCTCCTCCTTCAGGCAAGTCAACCGCCTCCCGGTGGACTGGAACCAGGAGATCCAGCGGGATTATCAGCAGCGCAGCAAAGGTTAAGCCAGTGGCTTCCTCCCCGGCGTGCCCGCCTTGCGCGGGTACTGCCGCGGCGTGGCGGCCACCTTGTCCAGCACCTGGATATAGTGGCTGCGGCCGGGGATGTTCAGGTCAATCAGCTCCCCCATCCTGCCGCCCAATATTTGGCTGGCCATCTGCCCGGCCGGGGTCTCCTCATGCACCGCGGGGCCTTTCCAGCACAAGGCACGCCCCCCCACCCTCACAAAGGGCAGGAGGTATTCCGCCAATACCGGCAGCCCAGCAACCGCCCGGGCCAGGGCCAGATCAAACTGCTCCCTCAAAGGCCCCTGGCCCTTTTCCTCCGCCCGGCCTGTTACCACCGTCACGTTGGGCAGCGCCAGCAGCGTGACCGCCTCATGGAGGAAATCACAGCGCTTCTGCATGCTCTCAAGCAGCGTCACCTTCATGTCCTCCCGGGCGATGGCAAGGGGCAGCCCGGGGAAGCCCGCGCCGCTGCCCACGTCAATCACCCGGCAGCCTGGCGGGAAGAGCTCCCATTTGAGCGGCAGCAGGGAATCCGCATAGTGGCGCACAGGCATATCCGCCTCGGGCACATTGGTCAAGTCCATCTGCCGGTTTTTTTCAAGCAGAAAGGCCTGAAAACGCACCATCTTCTCCCAGGCTCCCTCATCAAGGGTCAGCCCAAAGGGCTCAAGGCTCTGCTTTAACACGGTGTGGCCCTCCCTCCCGCTGCAATACCAACAGCTTCAGAATCAGCTGCTCCAAAGAGCCCTCCTCGCTGATCTGCCCGCTTTTGATCAGATACTCCTGGTTGACGCACTGCATGTACGCATCTTCAAGCACCAGAGCACTCTGGCGCTGCACCATCTCCCCCATGCGGCGCGCCACAAAGGGCGGGACGCCCAGCCGGGAGGCGATGGCGCTTTGCCCCTGCCCGTCTTCCAGCATGATCTTGGCAAACAGCAGCTGCCGGTACTGGCGCTGCAGGAGGGATAACAGCATGAGGCGCCGTTCCCCCGCCTGCAGCATCTCCCCCATCAGGCTCAGGGCCTGGGCAGCCTTGCCACCCGCCACCCGGTCTGCCAGGTCAAAGATGCGGTATTCAGCGCTTTTGGTCACCGCTGCTTCCACATCCGCCTCCGTCACCTCCTCCCGATCCCCGGCGTGGGCCGCCAGCTTGCCAACCTCACTTTGAAGCACCAGCATTTCATCCCCGCAGGCAAACAGCAGCTGCTCCGCCGTGCCCCGGTCGATCTGCTTGCCATAGGCCTTCAGCTCCCGGGCGATCCACTTGATGAGCTTGGCCCTGTCCAGCTTTTCAAAGGAAACCTGGCCGCCCATGTCCCTGATCTTCCTGATCAGCCTTTTTCCGCCGCCGGCCTGCCCGCGCACATAGAACACCAGGCAGATGTATGCCGGCAGCCGGTCCAGATACTCCTCAATATCCCCGCCCGAGGGCTTGCGCTTGGCCGGCTTCTCCGCCTCCTCCCCTTCCTCCGCATCAGTTTTGGACGCGCGGGTGAGAAGGGAGGACTCCTTCACAATCACCAGCCGGCGCTCCGCAAAGGCCGGTAGCGTCTCGCAGGCGGCGATGAGGGCATCGGGTTTGGGGTCCACGAGGATATTCTCGTTCATCGCGGCCATCTGCGGATCCACCACTTTTTCCCGCAGGGCTTTGAGCGCGCTCTCCTTGGTGTACTCTTCCTCCCCCTCAAAAAGATACAGCTGGCGGACTTTCCCCTGCTTCAGCTCCTGAAAAAATGCGTCATAGTCCATGGATCGTCCCTCCTTCCAGGTGCCCTGTCACATGCGCCTGACCGTCCTGAATGGTAAGGGTGACAGCCCCTGTCTCCCCGGTGATGAGGTAGGCGGCCCCCGCCTCCAGCAGGCGCTGGCCTGCCGCCTGGTAGCGCTCCGGCTGGGTGCCCGATGCGGTGATGAGCGCCACCTCCGGGGATACCCGGGTGATCAGCGCCTGGGTGGCATCGTGCCGCGAGCCGTGGTGGGGCAGCTTCATCACCTGGGCGCTCAGGCCCAGATACTGGGAATATTCAGCGCCGATGTCGCCGGTGTTCAGCAGGCTTACGCCATCCAGATCCCACAGGGTGACCATGGAGTTGGCGTTGGCCGGCAGCCCCGGATAGGCTGCCCCATCATGGGGCCAGACCACCTGTCCCCGAACGCGGTCCAGCACAAAGGTGTCCCCCGCGCCCACAGTGACAACAGGAATGCCCCGGGCCTGGGCAAGCGTGATCCACTGGAGGCTGGCGGTGATGGTCTGCGCCTCCAGGGCCCCCGGGGGCAACAGGATCTCTCCTATGGGCACCTCCTGCAGGAGCAGCTGTTCCAGGCCGCCCGCGTGGTCAGTGTGCAGGTGGGTGATCAGCAGCTTGTCTATCCGCCTGCCGGCACAGAGTAGAAAGCTTGCCAGATCCCCGCCGTGGCTGCCGGCATCAATCACGATGGTGTGCCGCCCGTCAAGGATCACCGCGCTGTCGGCGGTACCCGCGCTTAATTGCATGTAGCGCACCGGATCGGGCTTTGGGATCAGCGGCAGCGCGATGAGCAAAAGCGCTGCGCCAAGCGCTGCGGTCACCCGCGCCCTGGCCCTGATCATCACATACCGGGTGCCAAGCGCCAGCAGCAGGCCTGCCAGCAGCATCTGCCACCACCCGGGCGCGGGCAATCGCAGCACCGCCAGGGGAAGATTGGCTGCCCAGGCCACCAGCCCTTCATACAGCAGGGTCAGCTGCACCAATGGCCAGCCAAGCAGCTGCGCCAGCGGCAAACAGAGAATGCTCAGCCCCAGCCCCGCCACATACAGCCACATCAAAACGCCGACCCCGGCAATGGCCAAGGGGCTGATAAGAAGCCCCACCAGGGAGAAATAGTGAAAGACGCGCACGATGGGCAGCGCTGTAAAGGCACTGGCGGAAAAGGTGGCGGCATAGGCGGCCACCAGCTGAGTGCGCCTGTCCTCCTCCTTCCGCCCGGCAAAGCGCCTATACAGCGCGATCAGGCGGTCGCCCAGGGTGATGATGCCAAGCACTGCCAGGAAGGACAGCTGAAAGCC
>DHQX01000028.1:8109-8649 GCA_002411105.1 Christensenella sp. UBA5327
GCCAGGAAGGACAGCTGAAAGCCCAAGTTGAACAGATCAAGCGGCCGGATGAGCAGGATCAGCATAAACGCCGCCGCCAGGCTGGTGAGGGGATCCACCCGGCGCCGCAGGGCACGGCCAGCCAGGTAAAGCAGCGTCAGGATGCTGGCCCGGACGATGGAGGGTGTGAAATCAAGCAGCCGGCTATAGGCGAGCAGGAGCACCGCAAACAGCACAAAAAGCATTCGATGGGAGAGGTGCAGCCTGCGCAGCAGGGCATAGAGCATCGTCACCATCAGGCTCACATGCAGCCCGGACACCGCCAGCACATGAGCCACCCCCGCATCCCGAAAGGCCAGGGTCGTCTCCTCCGCCAGATCATCCCGGACGCCTATGAGCAGCGCCTTGGCAAGCCCGGCGTGCTCGCCCAGAAGGCTGTCCAGGCGATCAGCCAGATATATCCTGGCCCTCAGCCAAGGGCTTGCCGGTTCAGGTTGGAACTGGGGGTCAAACGCCAGCTCCCGGGCCCCGCTTATGCCGATGGGGATGCCCCGCTGCAGC
>DHQX01000028.1:8742-12220 GCA_002411105.1 Christensenella sp. UBA5327
CGCTGCAGCAAATAGCTCCTGAAATCAAAGCCGTCGGGGTTCGCCTGGGGGGATGGATGATAAAGGCTGCCTTCAAAGTTGGCGTGCTGCCCATCCAGGGGGACGGCCGCGTCCATGCCCGGGTAATAGGTCCAGTGGGCGCTTTTCACATGCCAATCGCCCTGATCATCCCCTATCATCACGTCACTGAGCCGGGCTGTGATGCGCCCGTCCGCCTCCCGGCGTATGGCCTCGCCTGCGACCCGGCCGCTTACCCGGTATTTTCCCTCGGGCGGGAGCGCGGGATTGGCCGCCAGACCAGCCAACACCACCCCCAGGAAGAAAAGGGAGGCCGCCATTGAGCCAATCAACAAGCCCGGCCTCTTCCCCAGCAACATGGCGGCCGCCAGCCCGCTGGCAAGCCCGATCACCGGGAGCAGCCAATGGAAGCCCAGCCATATCCCGCCCACCGCAACCCCGGCACCATAGGCAGCGGCGCAAGCGACCAGGGGCCGCTGCCGGGCAAAGGCGCGGCTTTTCATCATATTTCGATGGCCAAGTCCAGGCTGGCTGGGAAGGCGTCCGGAAAAGCCTCCCTGGCTTCTTGCACCAGGGTTTTCACATCGGCACCCGGCTGAAAATGGGTGAGCATCAGGCGCTTCACCCTGGCCTCTCGGGCCAGTTCCCCGGCCTGGGCGGCGCTGAAGTGGGGCAAGCCCTCATGCCACTGGGCACGAGTAAAGGAGGCGTCACAGATGAGCAAATCCGCCCCGCGGCAGAAATCAGCCAGCCCCTCCCCGCCCGCAGCATCCCCGGTGTACACCAGCACCTTGCCCTGGGCATTGGTCAGCTTCAGCGCATAGGCGGGCACCGGGTGAATCACCCTCTGTGCCGCCAGCCGCAACCCGCCGATCTCCCGGGTCCCCAAGAGGGGCTCCAGGCTGACTTCTTCCCTGAGCGCTATGATCTCCCGCAGGGGCTGGGGCTCCTCCGGCCCCACCAGGCGCAGGGTCAGCTGATTCATGTCCAGATAATAGCTCAGCGGCAGCAGGTCGCTGGCATGGTCAAAATGCCAATGGCTCATGACGATGGCGCACAGTGCTGACGGGTCCATCAGCGCCATCAGCCGGGGCAGGACGCCCGCGCCGAAGTCCAGCATCACCCGGGTTTCCCCCTCTGTCACCAGATAGGCGGAGCAGGCGCCTCCCGCCTGGGGATAGCCGCCGCTATATCCCAACACGCTAACTTTCAACTAACTTATCCTCCTTCATCAGCAGCCGGTATGACACGGTGAAAGCCGCGATGCACAGCAGCATCATGCCCAGGGAGGGCACCGCACGGCTGAAGTTGAGCACCAGCACCGCAAAGTTATACACAGCGTGGAAGATGATGGGCAGCATCAGGCTGCCTGAGCGCTGTTTCAGCCTGCCCAGCACCAAGCCGATAGCCAGCATCTGGGGAAAGGCCAGCAGGCTCCGATGCAGCAGCGCAAACAGAAGCGCACTTGCCCAGAGCCCTGCCGCCGGGGAGAGCCGCGCCGCGATCCCGCCCTGCACCAGCCCGCGGAAGAGCAGCTCCTCCGCGATGGCGGGAATAAATGTGGCGCTGAGGCTGGCCATCAGCAGCTGCTCTGCGGTTTCCGGCACCAGAAATTGCCCCTCCGGCGGCGGCACGCCAAAGGACTGGAGCAGGCTCAGGAACAGCACCGTGATCAGCACACTCACCAGCGTAAAGGACACCGCGGCCAGCATGGCAAGGCCGCTCTGATAGGCCGTCGGCCTGCCCCACAGCCCCTTCAGGGCACGGGATGAAGCGGGCGAGCGCAGCATCACCAGCAGCGCCGGCAACCCGATGAGCAGGATTTCCTGCAGGGCCAGCAGCACGCATAGCTGCACAAACCCCGCGCCTTCCGGAAACAGCCCCGGCAGCAGCAGTGCCACGGCGATGCTGGCTATTGCTCCCAGCAGGCAGCCGATCAGCCGCCTACTCAATGCTGAAGTAGCCGCCCACCCGGTCACGCCAGGCCATCTCAAGCCGGATATCCTGCCCCGGGCGCACACCCTGGCGGATGAGTGTTTCCTGAACGGTCTGCATGGCCAATTCAGGCGTATTATTGTCCTGGCTCAGATGCCCCAGCAGGGCCTGGCGCACGCCGGTCTCATGCAGGGCCAGCAGCGTTTCACCGCAGGTCATGTTGCTCAGATGCCCGCGGATGCCCAGGATGCGCTGTTTTAGCACCTCCGGGTAGCGCAGGTTGTGCCTGAGCATGTCCGGGTCGTGGTTGCTCTCAAGCAGTATCAGGTCTGTTCCCGCCAGATAGCGCAGCACCTTCTTTGATACACGCCCCATGTCCGTCGCCACTGCCACACTGCGGCTGCCGGCATACAGCCTGAAGGCCACCGGCTCCACCGTGTCATGGGAGATGGGGATGGGAAACACCCCGATATCCCCCACATAAAAATCAGACTCGCTCTCAAACACCCGGCGCAGGTGGGGCGGCACATCCCCCACCGTGCGGTACATGGCCTGCCAGGTGGCCTCGTTGGCATAGATGGGGATGTGAAATTTGCGGCTCAAAACCCCCACGCCCCTGACATGGTCAGAGTGCTCATGGGTGACCAGGA
The DNA here is from genome assembly GCA_002411105.1 of Christensenella sp. UBA5327. GTDB lineage: Bacteria > Bacillota > Clostridia > Christensenellales > Aristaeellaceae > UBA6115. The sequence goes on from DHQX01000028.1 coordinate 11,346, forward strand.
TGCCGTTGATGGTCTCCGGCAGCACCTTGATCTGCTCCAGCATCCCCACGATGCTGCGCCCCGGCAGCCCCGCGTCTATCAAAAGGCGGGTGTCCCCCGCCGCCACATAGCTGACATTCCCGTTTGACCCGCTGTTAAGCGGGCAAAATTCCAGTTTCATCGATTCCTCTGTTCCTTACCCCGGTCTTCCTCTGGTCTCCGGCAGACCCATTATAGATGCTTTGCCCACAGCTATCAAGGGCAGCGCTCCAGCCGCATTTCCCCTTACGGATCAAGCACCATCTGCACATAGGGCAGACGCTCAAACCCCAGCCGCCGGTATAAAGAGATGGCCTTCCCATTCTCGCCCTCCACCTCCAGGCGGATGCGCTTGACGGTGGGCTGCAAGTTCTTCTGCACAAAGGCAAAAAACTCCTGCCCCAGCCCCAGTGAACGATGCTCGGGCAGCAAAAACAGCTCGTCAACCCACAAGACCATGCCGCCGGCCTCCTGCGAAAAAGACTTTGCCACCACCGCATACCCAGCCACGGTGTCCTGATCCGCCATCAAAAAGAATCCCTCAATATACTCGCGGGATCGCATCATCTCATCAAATGCTTCCGCAATATGCTCTTCCGGTATCTCCTCCAGCACCGCATCCGACGCATAAAACGCCTTGGCCAGCGCAATATACTGCCGCCTGTCCTCCCGCCCTATCCGCCTGATCATCTTGATTTCCGCCTTTCCTTAACACGATGCTTAAGATCATATCACATGCGAAGGCCACAGCAAAAAAAGAGGAGCAAAACGCCTCCGTAAATTCACAAAGTAACTTCCACAGTGTAGAGGGTGTGGAAATAGCCATGAGAAACAAGCGGAAGTTAGTATAAGAAACG
>DHQX01000053.1 GCA_002411105.1 Christensenella sp. UBA5327
CAACGCCTACACCTACACCTACCCCTACACCTACGCCAACGCCTACACCAACCCCTCCTCCGACCCCAACGCCTACACCTACGCCTACACCAACACCGACCCCCACTCCGACCCCCACTCCGACCCCGACCTCAACACCCACGCCAACACCAACTCCGACGCCAGAACCCAGCCCGGAGACACAGATGAAGCCCATGGTTGGCGGGATTCCCCTGTGGATTGACCCCATTGCGGACTACACCATCATCGAGGGGCAGCCAGCTTTCAAAATCCCGGTGATTGTGCGTACCAATGATGACCCTCATTTCCAGAATGATGTGACAGCGGACATGGCCGGCCCTTCTGGATTCGTGGATTTTGTCAAGGGGGACAGCCTGGAGAGCCACTACTTCCAATACAGTCCGTTCACAAACATCCATTCCGATAGTTGGGGACAGAAGAAGGGTGATAGCCCGGCACAGGTTCCCCAGGGCCGGCCACGCAACCTTCTTGATGGCCTGGAGACCGAAAAAACCTTCACGCACACGGTAACTGCCAGGTGCAAACACCCCGACGGAAAGGAACATGAGTTCTCGCGCTCCTTCACAGTCCGGTTTCTGCGCGACAGGGACCGCGATGGCGTTCCCGACAGCCCGCGTCCAGCGGATTCCCCAAAGGGAGACTTCCAGGTTTACCCCATTGCCGACTATTATGTGGGTGATGGCTATCAGATGAGAAAAATTCCGCTGAAAGCCACCGAGGCCGCCAGGTTCTATGTCCAGGGCCTGCCTCCGGGCATGGCGTTGGACCCGGCCCAGCCGGGGCAGGAGAAGAGCGAAACGACTATCAGCGGCAAAGTGTGGTTGGAGGACTGGCAGCCCGGGGAGGTCAGCCGAAAGTATCGCGTCAGGGTTCACGCCGTTGCTCAGTCGGACAGCAAAAAAACTGATAACGCCGCCTTTATGCTCACCATCTACCGGGCAAGTCATGATCCCTTTTTCATGATTTTCATAGAGCCGATCCCACCTCAAACGGTGATGGACGGGAAAGAAATCAAGCCCGTCATTGTCACCGTCTACAGCCGAAACCCCAATCCCAGGGTACATTATTCCGTGAATGTGCTGAATGTGGAGGAGGATTTCCCGTTCCTGGTTGACGCGGTGCAATCGATAGGCGGCATCAAGCCCAGACCGGGCGTCGCGTGGTTCACCGAGGAGCTGACACTGAAACATCTGGACGTGGAAAAACTGTATCATGAGGATCTGAAGGTAGAATACTATCGCAACCGCTATGAACTCTCAGGGCCAGTGCGCCTCCAACTCTTGTCAACCACCAGAAGCGATGATTACCTTAGCTTCGTAAGAGGCGCGGGAGGCCTCATCGAGGCAAAAAGCGATACGTTGGAGACCTTCACCTCATTTGACCTGAGGTGGGTTCGCAGCGGATTGGTCACTGACAGCGTCGGTTTGTTCTCGCTGATGCCCATGGCCGATCAATCGGTCAACATGTCTGAAGCAATCAAGCCCTTTAAAGTTGGGCTGGAGCAGTCCTCCTTTGGTGGAAAATCCGTCCCTGTTGTCAAAATCTATCCTTTGCCCAAGGGGCTTTCCTACAAGGTGGATGCGGGAAACCCCACAGTGATGGAGATTTCAGGCAAACCGGAGGTGGATTGGAAGACAGACGAAAGCGTGCGCGTGCTGAAAGTAGACGTGATCGCCTATCGCGGCAAAGGCAAGGAAATGGGCAACACCATGCAGAGCCAGAGCTGCAATATCACAGTGTATCGGGGAATACGTTCGACCCCGCCGATCAAGGCTTGGGGAATCTGGCATGTGGATGATCTGGTGCCCATCAGCCCCATCCGCATCTATGCCGACAAGGGAAGCTACTCCGGCAATCTGTTTGACTTTCAAATTGAAGGCCTCCCAGATGACGTGTATATGGATGGCAGCCAGTTTATCCGGGGCACACCCAAGATAACGGATTGGGCTGAAAACGAAACCTCCCGCGATTTCCCGGTCACCATCACGGCCAAAACGGATCCTGGCTTGATGCCTCCGCAGGCCGCCCATTTCACCATGACCGTATACAGGGGAGAACAACAGCCAGAACCGCTGCCCGAAATGGGCTCATTTGGCATGTTTGGCTTTCATGATCAGGAGTATGTGAACGGCACAGCCATCACGCCCATTGAGATCAAATATGTCAACACCTATTCAGAAAAAGCCAGCATCGTGGTTGAGGGGCTGCCGCCTGGGGTTGACCACAGTGAAGAGACCAGGATCACAGGCGCTCCTGATATCAAGGATTGGCTCCCCACCGAGCAGAATCGCGTGTTTAGTGTAAAAGTCCGCCTGATCAGGGGCGAGTCAGAAATCAGCATGGACTTTATCTTCAATGTGCTGAGAACCCAGCCGCCGCCAGGAGCGCCGGGGGATATGCCTCCCGGGGACGCGGAGGAGAAAACACCTGATGAAATCCCGCCTGGAGAGAAGGACGATAAGGTGCCGGACGAAATCCCGCCGGGAGATAAGGACAAGAAGGTGCCGGATGAGATCCCGCCGGAAGAACTGATAGAGATTCCCCCGCCCCGGGAGGGCTTGACCATCGGCATCGCAGTGTATGAGCAGGATCAGGCCTATGACAGCCAGATCACGGGCATCTATCAGGGCCTCAAACAATGGGGCTATGTGCCGGGTGTCAACCTGGCCGTCAAGATGCTAAACGCGAAGGGTGACGCCGAAATGGCGCTCAAAAACGCGCAGGACTTCGCCGATGACGGGCTTTCCCTGGTCATCGCGATGGGACAGCCCATGGCGGGCATCCTGCAAAAGACGCTGGCTGGCAATACCCCGATGCTCTTCCTCAATGTCTATGACCCGGTATCAAGCGGCTTAAGCCAGCAGAGTCGTCTGGGAATCGGCCCGGTCTCCGGCGCCAGCAGCCTGGTGAAGGAGGACGCGCTGGTGCATGCCGCGGTCAGCCTTAAGCCCGATGCCCAGTGGCTAGCCCTCTTGCACGGCCCCAACATCGACGGACAAGCCTTTGTCCAGGCGGTTGAGGCAAGGAACCTGGGGGCCCAGACGATGATGCTCAGCGATCCAGCGCTGCTGCTTGAGGAGGGCAAGAAACTGCTGCAATCAAGCGACCTGCTGATCCTTGCCCTGGACAGCGATGCGAAGGAGAGCATCAAGCAGCTTAGGGAAGCAGCGCTTAGTGAAAACAAAGTCTTGTTAGGTATCCTGCCCTCCCAGGTGATGGAGGGTGCCGCCGCAGCCCTTGCGGCTGACCCTGTCAGCATGGGCTTAAGCTGCGGCACGATGGCCGCGGGCATTCTGAACGGTCAGGATGTCGCCGCCATCCCCTATGAGGATTCAAGCCTTGTCCTGTGCTATTTCAACTTTGGCGCTGAGGAAGCGCTGGGCCTGCAGTTGCCCCGGAACGCGGAGCCAGTGTTTGAGTAAATCAGGCGACTGAACAAAAAAAGGGGGCTGCCATCCTTGCGGCAGCCCCCCTGCTTGATTTATGCCTGGTGCTTTTCCTGCATCTGTTTCCTGAGGCCAAGCAGGTGGCTGGTGAAGGCGTCGGCGTCTTCGGCCAGGCCCGGGACGCTGTATCTGCTTGCAATCTCCTGCAGCAGGCGGATGTTCACAAAGGTATCACAGATAATGCCCAGGTCCTCCTGCAGGCCCGCCAGGTGATGGGTGTCCGCCTCAAGGGCGGGGAAAGCCTCTTTCACATAGCGCAGCTTTTTATAGCGGATTCTCAGGGCGTGGATATCCTCATGGTCCTGGAAGTCCAGCTTTTCCAGGGCGGCGGTAGCTGCCTTGTGCCATTTTTCAAAGCGCTTCCGGGCAAAGGGGGAAAAGGGGTTTTTTTTCTCGAGCGATTCCTCATCCCGGGCATCGGCCCGGGCGAGCAGCGTGAAGATGGCCTCGGGGATGGCGGGCCCTTTGGCATAGGCCTCAAGCCGGCCCTGCTCCCTCTCCCGCTCCTGGCCCAGGGCCAGGGCCAGGCCGCTGCCGGGAAGCGCGCTGTCATCCGCCAGGTGTTTCAGCCACTGTGCCATCAGGACATCGATCTCCCGCAGGTGGGCGAACTGACGCGGGATGGCCTTCAGCCGCGCCTGGCTGTCTTTGAACGCTGCGTCTCCCAGAAGGGGCTTCACAAAGGTCATCAGGGACCGTGCCTGGCGGGTGGCCACGCGCAGCTTGTGGGTGGTGCGCGGGTCGCCGGGGCTGCGCAGAAACCTCTGGTGCCGGTCCAGGACTTTATGCAGGCGCCTGATCAACGCGTATTTGAAGGTGCTGGCGGTCAGGGTTTTGCTGGCGCGCCGCTCCTCGGCCTCCGGGGAAAGCTTTGCCCGGAAAGCCCAGAGGCGCTTTGCTGCGGGGGCCACATCATCCACAAGCCGGAAGCCTGCCATGCCGCCTTTTTTGAACAGGAGCATCTCCCCGGACAGCGCTTCGCTCCAGCGGCTCAGGTGAGGCTCATGGCCCACCACCAGCAGGGTGGCCCCTTCATCCGCCAGGAGCAGCGCCTGGCGGAAGGCCTGATAGTTCCCGGAATAAATCCAGTGGTAGCAGCTGATTTTGCCGATGCCAAGCCCGTTGGCGATGATCTGCGCGGTGCCAAGGGCGCGGGCGGCGGGGCTTGACCAGATGAGAAGCCGCTGCTCCGGACTTAAATGCGCGCGCAGGCGGGGAAGAAGGGCGGACATGCTTTCGCGGCCCGCGTCGGTGAGCACCCGGCCAATGTCCCGGCTGATGCCGTCCGCTTCCACTGCGGCCGCGTGCCGTATTAATACAATATCCATCGCTGCCCCTTTCTTGCCTTTCAGTTCAGCAATATCCCATTGAAAGGAATATACCACAAAACCGCCCGGTCAGGCGGTTTTGTGGGCGGAAGATGGCAGCCCTGGTCAGCGGCGCAGGCTGCGGGCCAGGAAGGCCTGGGTGCGGGGGTTCCTGGGCTGGGCGAAGAGGATCTGCGGGGGTTCGTCCTCCACCAGTTGTCCCGCGTCCATGAACACCACCCGGTCGGCCGCGTCCCGGGCGAAGGCCATCTCGTGGGTGACAATCAGCATGGTGAGCCCGCCATCCTTAAGGGTGCGTATGACATTCAGCACCTCGTCCACCATCTCCGGGTCCAGGGCGCTGGTGGGCTCGTCAAACAGCAGCACGTCCGGGTCCATGGACAGGGCGCGGGCGATGGCGGCGCGCTGCTTCTGGCCGCCGGAGAGCTGATCCGGCCTGGCATCCCGGTAGGGCAGCATGCCCACCCGCTCCAGGTATCTCATGGCCGTTTCCTCGCTCTGGGCTCGGCTACGCTTCAGCACCTTCACCTGGCCCAGGACGCAGTTTTCAAGGGCGCTCAGGTTGTTGAAGAGGTTGAACTGCTGGAACACCATGCCCACGCGGGCGTGGAGGAGGCCGGTGGGCATTTCGGTCACATCCTGGCCCTGCAGGCGGATGCTGCCGCCGTCCGGTGTCTCCAGGAGGTTGATGCAGCGCAGCAGCGTGCTCTTGCCCGAGCCCGAGGGCCCGATGATGCAGGCCACCTGGCCCTTGGGAAAGGCCAGGTCAATGCCTTTGAGCACGGCGTTTTTGCCGAAATGCTTGACCAGACTCCCGATTTCAATGATGTTTGCCATGCTGCCCTCCATCACGTCCCCTCCCTGGTGTACTGAATCTGCACCTGGTGATCCGACTGGGAGCCATAGACGGTGTAGAAGTCGGAACCGGAGAGCTTCTTTTCCACCAGGCGCAGGAGGCGGGTGGTGGTGAAGGTGAGGATCAAGTAGATGACCGCGGTGATGAAAAACACCTCAAAGTATTTGAGGTAGGTGCCGGCGGCGGACCTGGACATGAAATAGACCTCGGTGACGGAGATGACATTGAGCACGCTTGAATCCTTGATGTTCACCACAAACTCGTTGCCCACCGCCGGCAGGATGCTGCGGATGGCCTGGGGCAGGATCACAGAGGTCATGCTCTGCCAGTGGGTGAGGCCAATGGCGACGGCGGCCTCCTTCTGCCCCTTGTCAATGCTGAGGATGCCGCCGCGCACGATTTCCGCCATGTAGGCGCCGGTGTTCACCGATACCACCAGAAAGGCGGCGGAGAGGGCGGGGATATCCAGCTTGAGGTATTGGAGTGCGCCATAGTAAACCACCATGGCCTGCACGATCATGGGCGTGCCTCGGAAGACCTCGATGTAGGCGCTGAGCAAAAACCGCAGCGTGTGCATCAGCCCCTGCTGCCAAACAGGAGCCGTGAACTTTAGGGGAAAAGTGCGCAATATTGCTACTAACAGGCCAATTAGAAACCCAACCGTGGTGCCCACCACAGCGATAAGCATGGTGACCCCGGCCCCCTGCAAAAACAGGGTGCCGTATTTGTCCAAAAGCAACTGAATCCATCCAAAAAAACTTGTGGGCATCAAATTTCCTCAACCAAACACAGATTGCAAAGTTTTAAGGGGGTTTGGTGGATTTTTTTAAAAAATCCACCAACAACGTCTCCCTCAGCGCTCACTCGCTCAGCGGCTGGCGCTCTACCGCCGCGACCATCATTTGGCTACGGGTGTTTTCGTCCAGCTTAGCCAAGATGGTGTTGATTTTCGCGGTCAAGGGACTACCCTTGGGCAAGCCAACCGCGATATCGGTGTCCCCCTGCGTGACGGCAAAGCCATCTCCATCACCAAAGGCTACAAAGGTGAGGTTAGGGTTGCTGCGCATAGCGGACAGTGCGCCTGGTCGTTCCGAAACATAGCCATCAATGCGGCCGCTTGAGAGTGCCACAATAAGAGCGGGGAAGTCAGCAAGGGCGGTTTGCTTGATAACGCCGGGGATCTGGTCGATGACGGAATAATGGAAAGTGCTCAACTGCCCGGAAATTCTGGCCCCTTCAAAGTCTGCCAGCCTGGTGGCGTTTTCATACTGGCTCCCCTTGTTCACCACGATGACCAGGTCGCTTTGATAATAGAAGTCGCTAAAGTCGATGGTGAGCTTGCGCTGGGCTGTGGGGCTCATGCCGGCGATGATGGCGTCGACCTTGCCGGATGTCAGGGCCATGGGCAGGCCGTCCCACTCGGTTTTGACGATTTCCAGGTCCATGCCCAGCTCCTTGGCCACAAAAAGGGCGATCTGCACGTCATAGCCATCGGCAAAGCCGCCCGCGGCAATGGGCACGGCAAACTCCGAGCCCTCCGCCTGGGTCCAGTTGAAGGGGGCGTAGTTGCATTCCATGCCCACCTTGAGGGTTTCGGCCATCGCGGCGGCGGTGAAGAGCAGGGTGAGGGCCATCAGGCAGACAAACAGCTTTTTCATGGGTCTTTCCTCCTTAAAATCATTCGGGCGGCGAAGCGCTCAGCCTCGCCGCCCGATAAAAGGGCGGAATGACCTTGATAGCGCTCCACGGCTTCCCGTGACAGTAGCCGGCATATTATCCCGGCTCCCAACAGGCAAGCGCCGACCGCCTCCCTGTTTCGGTGGCCTGCCCTTTCCCGGCGGGATCATAGCCTGTGTCGGCGGCTCCCCCTCGGTACTGATGCGTGCCACGCCTCTATCCGTTGACGGAATATGAAGTTAGACAGAAGAATAGCATGCTATTCCTGCTTGTCAAGGAGAAGAAGGACAAGGGAACAAATAAAAAACCGATAAAAAACCGCGGGCCATGCGGCCGCGGCTTGCAGGATCATTTTTGCTTAATAGGGCGGGCCCTTCATGCGGAAGGGGTCATACTGGCGGGGCGCAGGGACGGACGCTTCCGCTTTTTTGTGTTTGTGCTGGCCGCCGCCTTTGCCGGCGCAGACAAAGCCGATCAGCCCGCCCAGGGCGATGAGCACCAAAGGGATGAGCTTGAGCTTCTGCCAGATATTGGCTTGCATGATGCTGGTGCTGCCCAGAAACAGGATGCCCAGGAGGATGGCCAGGGGCACGCTGATGAGGCTCAGGATGGGGCGTGAGCGCACCAGCAGCGCATACAGCCCCAGCAGCACGCAGGAGGCGAGGAACAGGTGGGTGCGCAGCCTTGCCCAGTTCACCCGGCTGAAATAATCCCACAGGCTGATCTTGCCGTCCCGCACCAGGGAATACACCGGGGACAGCCAGGTGACCATCTCCTCAAAGCGGATGGACAGCTCATAGATGGCCCAGCCCATCAGCAGCAGCGCCCCCCAGAACACCATGCGGCGCCCGGTCATCTCCAGCGTCTTCACAGGCGGCCACCTCCATTTTGATGATTGATATCAGTATACCTGCCCGGCGGCGGGTGTCAATCATAAGGGGCTGCCCGAAGGCAGCCCCAGGGAAGGAAGAGGGCACATCAATCAGTTGCCGGCGGCGTTTTCTATGATGCGCAGGGTGACGCTCAGGTCGATATACTCGCCCTTTTCAAGCTCTGCGATCTTCTCGGCATCCTCCAGCACACCGTCAAGGCCCGGCACCCGGTAAACCTTGATGCTCACCGTATCATCTGCCTTTTGCCGGGAGATGATGCTGACCAGCTGGTCGGCGTTCTGGATGACCTCGCCGCTGGCCTCCACGATGATGTCGCCAGGCTGCATGCCGGCCGCCTCGGCGGGGGATTTGGGATCCACCTCGGACACATAGGCGCCCTGGGGCAGGATGCCCTGAGCCACGGGCAAGTAGGTGCCGGGCAGGGTGAGGATGCGCACGCCCATCCGCGGGGTATTGGGGTTGGTGGCAGGGGCAGTTTCATCGGCTGCGGCCTTGTTCTGGGCGGCCACATCGGCCACGTCCAGCGCGTCATATTGTTCAAGCGCTGCCTTGATCATGGGCTTGGCCACGTTGATGGGGATGCACATGCCGATGTTGTCAACGCTGGTCTGGGTGAAGAAGTTGCTGTCAAACTTCAGCGTGGGGACGCCCTGGAGCTGGCCCAGGGTGTTGAACATGCCGCCACCGGAATTGCCCGAGGAGATGGCCGCGTCCACCTGGATCATCTGGTTTTCGTTGTTGGTGCGCAGGCCAAAGCGGTCACGGCCTGAGGAGGTGAAGGTGCGGGCCACAGAGGAGACCACGCCCAGCGTCACGCTGCGCTCAAAACGGGTGCCCAGGGGGTTGCCGATGACGACGGCGTATTCGCCGATCTGCAGCGCATCGCTGTCGCCCATGGGGGCGGCGGGCAGCTCAAGCCCGGGCACCAGGAGAACCGCCAGGTCCAGGTCCTTGTCGCTGGAGATCAGGGTGGCGTCCAGCTCTTTGTCGCCAAAGGTGACGGTGAGTTTTTCGCCGCCATCCACCACATGCTGGTTGGTCAGCACATGGCCGTAGGGGGAGACCACAACGCCTGAGCCGGTGCCCCGGATCCTGGGGCTGTTATCAAAGGGCTGGGGGTTGCGGTAGCCAAAGCCGAAGTTGAAGTCGAAGCCAAAATTGCCCGAACCGCGGGACTGGTAGTTGTTCACCCCCACCACGCTCTCCATGGCGGTTTTCGCCACGTCCAGCAGCGGGCTTTGGATCTTCTCCTTGTCGGTGGTGGTTTCCACGATCTTTTTGATCTCATCCTGGCTGATGGTGCTGGTGGCGGCGGTGGAGAGGCCCACGCCAAGCGCCAAAACCAGCACCAGCGTCAGGGCGATAAATGGCAATGCGCGTCTGTTTTTCATGATTGTTTACCTTTCTGCCGTTGGGCACGAGTTTGCAGACTGGGCTGCGATACTAATATACCTGCCAGATTTGCAGGTTAAATGAATGGGCGGTGAAGGATTTGTGAACATCACAAAGAATGGCAGACTGCTTGACACATCCTGTGCCTTGCTTTAGGGTTACAGGCATCAGAAGGGGAGGAATGGCGGCGATGGCGATCAAAAATCTGGTGTTGGACATGGGCAACGTGCTGCTGTCCTGGACGCCCATGGCCTTTGCCCAAAGGGCGGCTGAAAACGAGGAGGACGCTGTGATCCTCAACAGCGCACTGTTTGACACCCCGGAGTGGGGGATGATCGATGCCGGGCAGATCGATGAGGCGGCGCTGCTGCGTCTCTCCCTTGCGCGCACGCCCAAGCGCCTGCATGATGCCCTAAGGGTTCTACTTGCCCAGTGGCCAGGCTGGATGGTCCCCATCCCCGGGGCTGAGGTTTTTACCCGAAAAGCCAGGGAAATGGGGCTGAAGCTCTACCTGTTGTCTAACGCCGGCAAGCGCTTTCCGGCGGTGCTGGAAACCCAGCCTTTTTACCCGCGGTTTGAGGGCATGATGGTCTCCGCCCATGAGAAGGTCACCAAGCCTGACCCGCGCATCTACCACCTGCTGTGCGAGCGTTTTTCTCTGCTGCCCCGGGAATGCCTGTTTGTGGATGACGTGGCTGAGAATGTGACGGCGGCGGAGCGGGTGGGCATGTCGGCAGTGCTGTTTGAAGGGGACTACCGGAAGGTAGAGGAGATGCTGAGGGAATTGGGGCTATCCTAAAGGCCGTGTTCCCGTGCTTGACAGCAGGAGCCGCGCAAACTATAATAAACTGGTTAATATTCCGGTTGCATCGCTTCAGGCGCATGCCCGGTGAGGAATGAAGGGGTGTAACACAGATGATTCGTACCTACCAACCCAAGAAACGCCAGCGCTCAAAGGAGCATGGCTTCCGCGCGAGGATGTCCACTAAGAATGGCCGCCGGGTGCTGGCCAACCGCCGCCGCAGGGGACGCAAGGTCCTGTCCGCCTGAGGCGATTTTCCCGTATGCCCGTTTAACCCGCCCATGTGATGGCATACCTGTTGCAGGGGGCGGGTTTTACTTGCGGGAAAGGCGGATGAGGGATGCAAAAGGCCCACAGGATCAGAACGAACGGCCATTTCCGCTATGTGTACCGCAAAGGCAAGCGGGCCTCCGGCCCTTTGATGGTGGCCTACTATGTGAAGGCGGGGCGCCTTCAGGCCGGATTCTCGGTGAGCAAGAAGGTGGGCAACGCCGTGGTGAGAAACCGGGTGAAGCGCCTGATGCGGGAGAATTTCAGGCTGCTGATGCCGGAGCTTGCCCGGGGAAACTATGTTTTTTCGGCCAGGGATGCGGCGGCCAAGGCGGACTACCACGCCATGCGGCATGAGATGCTGCGCCACCTGAGCAGGCTGGGCTGCCTGAAGGACAAGCCGTGAAACGCCTGATGCTGGCTGTGATCCGCTTTTACAGGCGGGCCATCAGCCCCCACCTGCCCAGCGCCTGCCGCTATTATCCGACCTGCTCCCAATATGCCATGACCGCCATTGAGCGCTTCGGCGCCCTGCGCGGGGGATGGATGGGGTTCAAACGCATTCTTCGGTGCCATCCGCTGCGCAAGGGGGGATACGACCCTGTGCCGGAGTTGCCCGATGCAGTAATAAGGAGGGATTGACCCCAGTGTCAGCAATCACCAACGCGCTTCTCGCCGTCATTGAATGGATTTATACCATCGTGCGCAACCACGGCTGGTCCATCGTCATCTTCACCATCCTCATCCGCCTGGTGCTGGTGCCCCTGGATGTGCAAAGCCGCAAGGGCATGCGCAAGATGCAGAAGATCCAGCCCCAACTGAACGCCCTTCAGAAAAAATACGCCAATGACCGGGCCAAGCTCCAGCAGAAGCAGTCAGAGCTCATGCGCAAGGAGCGCTACAGCCCCATGTCCGGCTGCCTGCCGATGCTGATTCAGATGCCCATTCTGTTTGCGATGTTTGGCGCCATGCGCGCGGTGGCCAATGAGAAGATCGTGGAGCAGGTGTTCACCTTCCTTCAGGGGGAGACGCCGGTGTATGAGTCCTGGCTGTGGGTGAAAAACATCTTCATGGCTGACAGCTTCTTTGCCTCCGTAGCGCCTGACCCCAGGACCATCCAGATGATCACCAACGATGTCTGGCAGAAGGTGTTTGCCACCCTGCAGCCGGGGCAGGTGGAGATGATCGTGCAGAACATCCAGCAGAAAGTGCCGGAGTTCGCGGGCGTATTGGACTTTACCACCAAAGAGGCGCTGCAGACATCACTGCCTGGCATCCTCACCGCCATGCAGGCCATGCCCAGCTACATGGCCCAGATTCAGCCGCTGCCGGGCTGGGCGAACATGAACTTCTTCCTGTTCACCCTCACCGTGTACAAGCATTTTAACGGGCTATTGATCCTGCCGGTGGCGGCGGGCCTCTCCCAGCTGGTGATGACCAAGGTGAACCCCCAGATGTCCGGCCAGGCGCAGGTGCCGGCCACCCAGGGCGCGTCCGGCGCCCAGGCCCCCGGCATGGGCAACTTCATGAAGTACTTTTTCCCACTGTTCTCTGTGTATATCTGCTTAACCAGCAACGCTGGCTTCGCCCTGTACTGGGTTGTCAGCAACCTGATCGCCACAGGCATGACATTCTTGATCAACCTGTACTTTGACAGGAAGGAGCAGCAGGCAGAGGGCGTGATCCATCAGGAAGGAACAGTTAAATGAGAGAATATGAAGCAACCGGGCGCACGGTTGAGGAAGCGATCTCCGCAGGGCTTGCCGAAAACGGGCTGTCCATCGGGGATGTGAGCGTTGAGATATTGGAGGAGGGCTCCAAGGGGCTGTTTGGGCTATTTGGCAGCCGGGAGGCCAAGGTCCGCCTGACGCTGAAAAAGCCTGAGGAGACCATGGGCACCGCCCATGACCTGTTCAAGGATTCCCTCTCCGCAAGCCCTGCCCCCCGTCAGGAGAAGCCGCGCCAGCCAGCCCCCCGCCAGGAGGCCCGCAGCGAAGCCAAGCCCTCCCCGGAAAAGCCCGCGCGCAAGCGCAAGCCCAGGAAAGAGAGCGGCGAGGCCAGCGCCCCCGCGGATGAGGCGGCCGAAAAACCCGCCCGCGCCAAGCGCCCGCCAAGGTCTGCAGCCCCCACAGAGCCCGTAGCCCCCGCCCCCCAAGCAGAGGCCGGCACCCCGGAGGGCATCGCCCAGCAGTTTTTGCAGGATGTGACCCAGCTGATGGGCATCCCTGTGGCGGTTCATGTGTCCCGGGATGAAGAGGGCAATGTGCAGGCCGGCATGGAGGGAGACCCCCAGGGCATCCTCATCGGCCGGCGCGGGGAGACGCTGGACGCGCTCCAATACCTGACCAGCCTGAAGGTCAACCACCACCGGGAGGATTATATCCGGGTCAACCTGGACAGCGAGGGCTACCGCCAGCGCCGGGAGGACGCCCTGATCCGCCTGGCCAACCGCATGGCCAACCGGGCCAAGCGCACAGGCCGCCGTGTGCGGATGGAGCCGATGAACCCCTATGAGCGCAGGATTTTGCACAGCGCGCTGCAAAACGTCCCGGGCATCGTCACCCATTCCGAAGGGGAAGACCCCAACCGCCGGGTGATTATCACCCCGGAGCCCGGCCAGGCAGGGGCATCCCAGGGAGAGGGGGAGGAAGAAGCCTGAAGAAAGGTTTGACAAGGCTTGTTCCCCTTTGTATAATATCTTGCATTCGCTCTGAAGGAGGCCGGCCATGATGCTCGATGTATCCCTGGCCCTGCGTTCCCCGGGCGAGGCCTTCCCCTTCCGGCATGAGGAGGTTCTGCCGCCCCAGGAAGTGCTGGGCGAGGAAATCCGCTTTGATGAGCCGGTGGTGCTGGAAGGCAGCTACACCATGGCGGACGAGGCCCTGCTGCTGCGCGGCAGCCTGAAGGGCACCGCCCAGGCCAGCTGCGCCAGGTGCTTAAAGCCCGTGTCAAAGGCGATTCAGGTGCCCTTTGAGGAGAGCTTTCTGCACACCAGCCAGGCGCTGCCGGAGGACGACAGCGAGGCCTGGGAAGAACAGTTCTCTTTTACTGGCTCCAAGGTGGAGCTAAATCCCCTGGCGCTCACCCTCAGCGTATTGGCCCTGCCCATCCGTTTCCTGTGCGGGAAGGGATGCGAAGGGGTGCCCGAGGGCGCAAGCCAGGCACAAGATGACAGCCAGAAGGATCTGCCCGAAGCGCATCCTTTTTCGGCCCTGCAGCAGTTGCTGACAAAGGATCAGGAGGTGTAAACATGGCTCTGCCAAAAGGAAAAGTTTCTAGAGCGCGGGGGCGCCGGCGCCGGACGCATTACAAGCTCACCGCGCCCACGCTGGTGGCCTGCTCCCAGTGCCACGAGATGAGGCTGGCTCACCGGGTGTGCAAAAACTGCGGCACCTATAACGGCCGCCAAGTCCTGGTGATGGACGACGACAAGAAGAAGGCCTGAACGGGGCCTTGATCCCCCGATGAGGGAGAGGAGTACGCGGAAACAGCCCACGCAGAGAGGTGCCGTTTGCTGAAAGGCACTGGGCAAAAGCCGCGGAAGGTCGCTCCTGAGGGTTGGTGTATCCCAGCACCGGGGAACGCCCCTTATCGCGTAAAGAGGCGGCTATCAGCCGCGAAGCAAGGTGGTACCACGGGTCGCCCGTCCTTTGAGACGCGGCGCCCTTTTGTTTTTTAAGGAGGACAGCATGGCGGACAAGGTGTTTGAGATGGAGAAAACCTATAACCCACAGGAGATTGAGCAGAAAACCTATGAAGGCTGGGAAGCCTCAGGGGCTTTCACGGCCCACCGCGATCCTGACAGGAAACCCTACTGCATCGTGATGCCGCCGCCCAATATCACCGGGCAACTGCACATGGGGCATGCCTGGGACACCACCATGCAGGATATCCTCATCCGCCATCACCGGATGCTGGGGGACGCCACCTTGTGGCTGCCGGGCACCGACCACGCTTCCATCGCCACCGAGGTCAAGATTGTGGAGCAGATGGAAAGGGAGGGCACCAGCAAGGAGGCGTTGGGGCGTGAGGGCTTTCTGGAGCGCGCCTGGCAGTGGAAGGCGGAGTACGGCGGCCGCATCACCCGGCAGTTAAGGCGCCTTGGTGCCAGCTGCGATTGGAGCCGGGAGCGTTTCACCATGGACGAGGGCTGCTCCCGCGCGGTGCGGGAGGTGTTTGTGAGGCTCTACAACAAGGGCCTGATCTACCGGGGTGAGCGCATCATCAACTGGTGCCCGGTGTGCCGCACGGCGCTGTCGGACATAGAGGTGGAATATGAAGAAAAGCAGGCCCACCTGTGGCACATCCGCTATCCGGCTGAGGACGGCGGGGAGGGCCTGGTGGTGGCCACCACCAGGCCCGAGACCATGCTGGGGGATACCGGTGTTGCGGTCAACCCAGATGACGCCAGGTACAGCCACCTGGTCGGCAAAAAACTGCGCCTGCCGCTGACCGGGCGCCTCATCCCCGTGGTGGCGGACGATTATGTGGAGATGGAATTTGGCACCGGCGCTGTGAAAATGACCCCGGCCCATGACCCCAACGACTTTGAAGTGGCCGCCCGCCACGGGCTTGAAATCCTGCGGGTGATGAAGGATGATGGCACCATGAATGAGGCCGCAGGCCCGGAATATGCAGGGCTTCAAGCCGCAGAGGCCAGGAATAAGGTGTTAACCGCCCTTGAGGGCCAGGGCTTGCTGGTTAAAACCCAGGACTATACCCATAATGTGGGCGCCTGCTCACGCTGCGCAACCGGGGTGGAGCCCTTGATTTCAAAGCAGTGGTTTGTGAAGATGCAGCCCTTGGCTGAGCCCGCATTAAAGGCTGTGCGCGAAGGCGACACCCGCTTTATTCCCGAGCGCTTTGCAAAAACCTACTTCAACTGGATGGAGAACATCAAGGACTGGTGCATCAGCCGCCAGCTGTGGTGGGGGCACCGCATCCCGGTGTGGTACTGCCAGGAATGCGGCAAGGTCATCGTGTCAACCGACACGCCTGATACCTGCCCCGACTGCGCCTCCAGCCGCCTTCAGCAGGATGAGGATGTGCTGGATACCTGGTTCTCGTCCGCCCTATGGCCATTCTCCACCCTGGGCTGGCCTGAGAAGACGCCGGACCTGGCCTATTTTTACCCCACCAATGCCCTGGTGACCGGTTATGACATCATCTTCTTCTGGGTGGCGCGGATGATCTTCTCCGGCATTGAGTTTATGGGGGAGACCCCCTTTTCCCAGGTGCTCATCCATGGCCTCCTGCGGGATGAGCTGGGCAGAAAAATGTCAAAATCCCTGGGCAACGGCATTGACCCGCTGGAATTGATTGATGAGTATGGCGCCGACGCGTTGCGCTTCTCCCTGGTGTTTGGCGTGGGGCCGGGGGCTGATTCCCGCTTCAGCCGGGAGAAGACCGAGGCTGCCCGCAACTTTGCCAACAAGATCTGGAATGCGGCCCGCTTTGTGCTGATGAACCTGAAGGGGGAAGAGAAGCTGGACCTCAAGGGGCTCAAGCCTGCTGACCAGTGGATTCTCTCCCGGATGAACAGCGCTGCCCGCCAGGTGGCAATCCACCTGGAAACGGGTGATTTGATGCTGGCGGCCCAGAGCATCTACGACTTTGCCTGGGATGACTTCTGCGACTGGTACATCGAGCTTTCAAAGGGCGATCTGTTTGGCGGCGAGCCGGATCGTCAGGCCCAGGTGCGCGGCGTTTTGAGCCATGTGCTGTCGGCGCTTTTGCGTCTGCTGCACCCCTTTATGCCCTATCTGACTGAAACCGTCTACGCGCTGATCCCCGGGAACGAGGCGGCCTCCTGCATGCTGGCCGACTGGCCGGCGTATCAGGCGGAACTTGACTTCCCCGAGGCGCAGATGACCGGCGTGATGGACATGATCAGGGCCATCCGGGCGCTGCGCCAGGAGCTCAAGGTGCAGCCCGGCCAGCGGGCCAGCCTTTATTTCAAGGCGGCTGAGGGCTGGGCAGGGCCCCTGGAGGCGGCGAGCCATTATTTCCAGCGCCTGGCCGGGGCCAAGGATGTGGTGATCATCGCTCAGGATCAGACGCTTGACGAAAAAACCGTATCCGCGGTGTGCCCAGCCGGGGAAGTGTTGATTCCCCTGGGCGAACTGGTGGACATCGGCAAAGAGGTGGCCCGCCTTGAGAAGGAGGCGGCGGCGATCCAGGATGAGATCAAACGGGGCGAGGGCAAACTGGCCAACCAGGGCTTTGTAGCCAAGGCCCCGGCGCAGCTGGTGCAGCAGGAAAAGGACAAAATCGCCACCAACCAGGAGATGCTCAAGACCATTGTCAAACGCATCGCGGAGCTGCAGGCGTGAGCGATGTGCCAGGCTTCCAGCACATTCCCGTCCTGTATGAGGAAACGCTGGCGGCCCTTGAAATAAGGCCTGGGGGCGTTTATGCTGATGGCACCATCGGCGGAGGCGGCCACAGCGCGGGTATCCTGGAACGGCTGGATGATCAGGGCAGGCTGTTTGGCATCGACCGGGATCAGGAAGCCCTGGCGGCTGCCCGCAAGCGCCTGGGGGATGACCACAGGGTGCGGCTTTTGCGGGGCAATTTCCATGATGCAAAGGCGATGCTGCCAGAGGGGCTTCAACTGGACGGCGCGCTGCTGGACTTGGGCGTGTCCTCCTGGCAGTTGGACAGCCCGGAGAGAGGGTTTTCCTATCATCAAAATGCACCCCTTGACATGCGCATGGATCAATCTGGTGGCATCACGGCCGCTGAGTGGCTGAATATTTCAGACGAGATGACCATAAAGGAAGCACTGTACCAATACGCGGATGAACGCTGGGCCGCGCGGATTGCCCAGATCATCCTTGAAATGCGGAGGGAGAAGCCTTTTGAGACCACGGGAGACCTGGTCAGGGCCGTGGACAAAGCCATCCCCAAAGCAGTGCGCCAGAAGGACGAGGGCCACCCGGCCCGGCGCGCCTTTCAGGCGGTGCGCATCGCCGTGAATGATGAAATCGCCCCCCTGACCCAGGCCCTTGAAGACTGGGTCAGTCTGCTGAAGCCAGGTGGGCGGTTGGCGGTGATCAGCTTTCACTCCATTGAGGACCGGGTGGTGAAGCAGGCTTTCAAGCGCCTGGAGGTGGGCTGTATCTGCCCGCCCAAGCTGCCGGTGTGCGTGTGCGGCAAAAAGCCCCAGGTGCGCTTGCCCAGGGGCTATCCCGCAGCAGCCTCAGCGGCTGAGGCCGGGGACAACCCCAGGGCGCGCAGCGCCAAGCTGCGCATAGCGGAGAAGCTGTGATGAGCGTGCTTTATGTGGTGGCAACCCCCATTGGCAACCTGGAGGATTTGAGCCCCCGGGCGAAAAGAATCCTCCAGGAAGCAGACCTGATCCTGGCGGAGGACACCCGGGTGACCCGGAAGTTGTTGAATGCCTGTTCCATCAAAACGCCCCTTGAAAGCTGCCATGAGCACAATGAGGGCTATAAGAGCGCACAGATTGTCAGCCGAATGTCAGCGGAGGACATCACCATTGCCCTGGTGACAGACGCCGGCACCCCGGGGATTTCGGATCCGGGTGCAAAAATAGTAAAAGCGGTGAGCGAAGCAGGCTTTGAGGTACAGGCGGTGCCAGGCCCCAGCGCCTTTGCGGCGGCGCTGTCTGTCAGCGGGTTTGAGGAAGGGGAGTTCACCTTCTTCGGCTTCCTGCCCCGCAAAAAGGGCGAGCTGACAGAGAAGCTCAGGAGCATGGCCGTGCACACCCAGTTGGCGGTGGTGCACGAATCCCCCCACCGGATCATCGCCCTCATGGAGGCGGTGGCAGAGGTGTACCCGGGCATCATGGTGTCGGTGAGCTGTGATTTGACCAAGCTTCACGAGAAAACCCTGTGGGGCAGCGTGGAGGCGGTGCTTCAGGCGCTGAGGGATAATGAGAAAACCGCCAAGGGCGAATACTGCGCGGTGCTGCGGCTGGCGGACCGGGAGGAAGAAAAAACGCCCAAGCAAACCGTTGCCAGCCTGGAGGCCAGGCTGATGGAGGCGATGCTCTCCGGCAAGGGCATGCGCGAGGCCATGGCGGCGCTGGTTGAGAGTGGGGAGAAGAAAAACCAGGTTTACGCGGCCTCGCTTAAACTGAAGGAAGCGGCAAACAAACTGCTGAAAACCGATAACGCCGGGTAATATCGCCATAGGATACAGTGCTTTGACAGGGCTGGATTGGCTTGTTATAATCCTTCCGCCGGTATCCGTCTGGAGCCGGATGTGGTCACCCCATCCAAATGCGTAGGGCATCCCTAAGGGAGCCTGAACGGAGGAAAACATGAAGACGCGCAGCGCACAGAGTGCAAAGACCCTTTATCTGACCCAGTTGGCGGTTCTGGTCGTTATTCTGCTGCTTCTTGAACTCACAGGCCTTGGCTTTATCAGAACGCCGGGGCTGGAGTTCACCATCATGACGGTGCCTGTGATCGTAGGCGCCATCGTCCTGGGGCCAGGCGCCGGGGCCATCCTGGGCACGGTGTTCGGGCTGACCAGCTTCTGGCAGTGTGTATCCGGGAAAAGCCCCTTTGGAGCCACGCTCCTGTCCATCAACCCGGTGGGCGCCTTCATCACCACGGTGCCCACCCGGGCGCTGATGGGCCTGCTGTGCGGGCTGGCTTTTGTGTTGCTCAGGCGCGTGATGAAAAACCGCGCCAGCCAGTATGCCCTGTCCAGCCTCGCAGGATCGCTGCTCAACACCGTGTTTTTCATGGGCGCCCTGGTGCTGTTTTATTACCAGACCGATTTCATCCAGGGCTTTGCGAAGACCCTGGGCTCCCCCAACGCAGTGGCCTTCATCTTCGCTTTTGTGGGGCTGCAGGGCTTGCTTGAGGCGGTTATCTGCGCGTTTCTGGGCACGGTGATCGTGGGGGCGCTGAAGAAATACATCAAACCCTGAATTCTGGAGGCCATCATGATCCTGACCCTTGATATCGGCAACACCAACATCAAAACCGCGCTGTTTTCAGGCGCTGATCTCGTCCAGTCCTGGCGCATCGCCACCAACCTCACCAGCACCTCTGATGAGTATGGCATCATCATGGAGGGGATGTTCCACCACACGGGACACTCCACCAGCGTGGTGGAGGGGATCATGATCTCCTCCGTGGTGCCCACGGTGAACTTCACCATCGAGCATATGTGCCGGGACTTCTTTGGCATGGAGCCCAGCTTTGTGGTGCCGGGGATCAAAACGGGGGTCAACATCCTGTATGACAACCCCAGGGAGCTGGGCAGCGACCGGATTTGCAATGCCGTGGCCGCCAGCGCGCTGTATGGCACACCCTGCATCTACATCGACTTTGGCTCAGCCACCAGCTTTGGCGCCATCTCGCGCAAAGGGGAATTCCTGGGCGGGTGCATCTGCACCGGCGTCAGGCTGTCCCAGGAGGCGGTGGTGAAGGGCACCTCAAAATTGCCTCACTTTGAGATGGTGATCCCGGAGAAGATCATCGGCCGCACCACGGTGACCAACCTGCAGTCAGGGCTGCTGTACGGCTATGTGGGCCAGGTGAACTACATCGTGGAGCGCATGAAGGAAGAGATGGGCGAGTCCCAGGTGCCGGTGGTGGCAACCGGCGGCTTTGCCCACCTGATTGCCCAGGAGTCAAAAGTCATCGATCATATCGACGGGCTGCTGACGCTCAAGGGTATCCGCATGGTGTATGACAAAAACTTCGGCCCCCGGGGGGAAGCCCGGGCTGTATAGACGGGAAAGCAACAACAAAATGCTCAAGGCTTTTGCCCTGGGCATTTTTCTTTTTTGATGAATGAGTCCTTTTGTGGAAAACTGTCGTCAAACGGATAGAAGGAGGTGGGAGGATGCGAGGATCCCAGGCGCCGGGAGAAGCAGCGGAACAGGCCATGGAAGCCATGATGGCAAGCCATGGCGACGCCCTCCTTCGGATGTGCTACATCTATCTTCAGGATGAAGGGCTGGCGCGGGACGCCGTGCAGGAAACCTTCCTGAAAGCTTACCGGAAATGGGACAGCTTCCGGGGCAAGAGCCGGGAGCTCACCTGGCTGACCCGGATTGCCATCAACACCTGCCGGGACATGCGCAAGACCACCTGGTTCAAGCTGTTTGACAGGCGGGTGGCGCTGGATGACTTGCCCGAGCCCGGATATGTCCAAGCCTTCCGGGATGACACGGTGCTGCAGGCGGTCACCGGGCTGGCAGAAAAATACCGGGTGGTGATCCTGCTCTACTACTATCAGGAATTGACCCAGGGCGAAATCGCCCAGGCGCTGGGCATGCCCCTGGTCACGGTGAAGACCAGGCTGGCGCGGGCAAAAGCCCAGCTGCGCACCCAGCTGAAAGGATGGTTTGAGGATGATGAATAATGCCTTTAAAGATCGGATGAACACCACCCTCTCAGGCCTTTCCTGGCGCGAAGCAGACAGCCGGGCGACCCTGGGGATCATGAAAGGGGAAATCAAGGTGAAAAAACGTTTGACCTTTGGCATGGCGATCGCCATGGCATTGATTCTGGCCACCATGGCCATCGCGGTGGCGGAGATCATCCGCTACAGCGTGAAGGACTACCAGGAGCTGGGGCATGAGGCTGAAAAGCACGTCACCGCCATTGGCCAGGAGCTCAAGCACGAGGATGTGGAGATCTATGTCACCGATTCTGTCTTCGATGGGAGCGTTCTTTCCCTGGCCTTTGAGGCCAGGTCCGTATCCGGAAAACCGGTGTATGTGGTGGTGAAGCTGACCGCCTCTGATGGGGCAAAAGTCATAGAACACCATGTGTTTGCCAGCCAGGGCATGGGCTTTGACAATGGTTTCTGGGTGCCGGAGCGGGGGAAAGGTGGGTCTGAGGGCAAACACGGCCTGGATGCGCGGATTGATGCCAGCGCACAGGGGGACATCACCTGGGAGCTGACCTTTGATGTATTGCACCCGGTATGGGCCATTGTGGAGGACAAGTCCAACTACTCTGATGACTCTAACAGCACAGCCGATGACCATGATGCCTGGGTGAAGCAGTTTGAGACCGCCTACCAGAATAGGCAGATCATGCTGGCGCAGGGATACTCGCTGATGATGTTCAACAACCTCCTTCCAGAAGGAAGCGATATGGCCCAGCGCCTGGTCGCATCCGGGGCTTTTGAGGCAGCCGGGGCGCTCAAGGCCGGCTGGATCAGCCCTGGGGCAACGCAGAAAAGCCTGGTGAAAGGCGAGGTGATCAAGGGGGACGGCTTTGAGGTGGAGCTGGTGAAGCTGGACACCACCTTCCTGCGGACCGACTACGAGTTTATCCTGACCATCACTGACCCCGCCAAGTGGCCGGAGCTTTGGAACGACCAGGGCGAGCTGCGCAGCTACGCCCCCAGCGCCCAGGGTGTAACGCTGCGCGAGGTGGCCAGCGGCGCCGGTCTTAGGGACGGTGATGAAAAGGCCGCCAAGGTTGTCTACATCGGCGCATTCACCCATGAGGGTGACTTGCCAGGCACCATCACCTTTAAACCCTACTTCTACACAGACCAGGGGGAGAAAGCATTCACCGACCAAGGGGAATTCACTGTCAATCTGAAGTAAACACTTCCATATACAGGGCTGCCGGGCATCGACCGCGGCAGCCCTAACTTTTTTTGCTCCTAGCCCGTCTAATGGGTGAGGCGCGCAAAAAACGAGGAAGGAACCTGACAGAAGATGAAAAAACGCTGTCTTTGTTTGCTGATGCTTTCTATTTGCCTGATGAGCGGCATGGCCCTGGGGGAAGAGGCGCAGTACATGGCCCGGGCCAACCGGGAGTTTCATATCAGGGACCGGCCGGATGACGGGGCCAGGCGTGTCAGGAATGTGCAGCCCAAGACCAGCCTGGAGGTGATGGGGTGGGGGGAGGAATGGTGCGAGGTGCGCCTGGCAGGCACACGCGGCTACGCCCGCACACGCTGGTTGTCCCAGCTGCGCTCCCTTGATCCGATGCGCTTTCCTGTGCCGGGCTATCCGGCGCAGACCGGCTTTATCCGCGTGACAAAACCCGCCTCTATCTCGGTGCCAGGCTATAAAGGCAACCAGCTGGCGCCGGGAGACCTGATCGCCGCGCGGGGCTGGGACGGGAAGCGCGTTCAGATTGACATGATGCGTGACCAGAGCATGCTCCATGCCGCCGCCTTTGAGTACCAGGCCTTTGTGCCCTGGGCTGAGGCGGAGCCGGGGGAGCTGGTCGGCGGCTTTACCACCTTTTATCATGCGTCAACCGGTGGCCGGCTGGCAGCCAGCCGGCAAAAGAACATAGAGCTGGCGGCCGGCCGGGTGAACGGCGCCCTGGTGCCGGCTGGGGGCACCTTCTCCTTTAACGCGCTGTGCGGACCTTATCTCAAATCCAAAGGCTATGCCCTGGCGCCCAACATCTCTGAGGATGGCGTGGGCTATGGCGGCGGGGTGTGCCAGGTGTCCACCACCCTGTTTCTAGCGGCGCTGGGATTGCCGGTGGAGGTGATGGACTGGTCCCTGCACAGGCAGGCCGGGGTGAACTACGCGTCGCTGGGCTTTGACGCGGCGGTGGGCACATACAGCGATCTGGTGCTGCGCAATCTCCTGCCCTATGATCTGCGCATCCAGGTGCGCCCGCAAAACGGCGTGCTGAGCGTGCTGCTGCTGAGAAACGGTGCCGAGCAAAAAGAAATTTTCGGGGAATGAAACAAAACCGGCTTCTCATCCGTCTAATAGGTAGAAGCTGTGCTGCTTCCAATCGCTGTACCCATGCAGGCGTTGCCTGCATGGGGCAGCAGGACATGGAGGAACAAACGATGAGAAAAACCTTCAGGCAGATGATGCTGCTGGTGATGGCGGCCATCTTGCTGATGGGCAGTGCCCTGCCCCTGGCGCAGGCTGCCACCAACCTGAACGGGCTGGCCCTGGGAACCCCCAGCGACTACAATGCCAGGCGCTATACGGCGCTGGCCATTGAAGGGGTGACCGCACCCGTCTATGCCTATACCGATGTGACAGGCCTGACCCAGTACCGGGTGTATGGCAGCCTGGGCGGAAGGACCGGCTTTTTTGAGGCCGACCTGCTGGCTCCGGCCGTCCCCGGCGGGGAATACACGCTCAATGTGCGGGGCACCGTACCCGTCAATGACCGGGCGGATAGCTTTGCCTTCTTCGCGGCCCCGCTCAACCGTTCCCAGACGGTGGTGCCGGCAGGCTTTCAGCAGGGCAATGGCTCCGGCATCGTGTATTTCCGCAACTATTTCAACCAGATAGAGTATTTTCTCTACGCCAGCCGCGATCAGATCAACTGGCAGTATTACCACACCGATGGCTACAGCCGCGCCATGCGCGGAGGCCTGCCTGTGGTGCCGGAGAGCGTGATCCTGCGCGTGAAAGCCTACCAGACCTACTTGTTGCCCCAGGTGTACCGCCAGGCCCTGCGCCTGCCTGCCCAGTATCTGGTCACCACCAGCGATGGCCAGCCAGCAGTGGTGAACGGCCTCACCCCGGTGATCCCGGAGAATCAGCTGCCGGTTTACCAGGTTCCCACCCCGGCGCCCACCCGCTGGCCGGACAGCGGCCTCCCCCTGGGGCAGGGCAGCTATGGCCAGCTGGTGCGCAATGTGCAGGCCCGGCTCAACGCCCTCCGGTATAACGCCGGCTATGTGGACGGCATTTATGGCCGCCAGACCGCAGCCGCCGTATCCGCCTTCCAGCAGGTCAACGGCCTCACCCTGACGGGCACTGTGGACCGGCGCACCTATGACCGCCTGATATCCTCAAGTGCCATCCCCAACCCCGTGACCCCCGTGCCCACGCCGGTCATTACCCCCAAGCCGGAACCCTCCTATGAGGGCAGCTACACCGTGAAGGTGAACACCACCGGAGGCCTGCTCAACCTGTGGAGCATTCCCAATCCCACCAAGCGGGCTGTGTACTCCATCGCCAAGATCCCTAACGGCACCGTCATCACAGGCGTTGCCAAGGGCAACAATGGCTTTAGCAAGCTGCTCTACCCCGGCCCTGACGGGATGATGCTGGAAGGCTATGTGGACACCAACTACCTGAACTTCAACGTGCCTCAGCCCTGAGGACAGACAAACAAGGCCCCGGCGGAACCACTTCCGCCGGGGCCTTTTGCATGCAAAGGATTATCTGTAATACCTGCTCTTGTAGGTCAGCCTCTGCTTGACCTTGGGCTTGCGCTTGCGGGTGAGGAGCTTGAAGATGAGCTGGGAGATCACCAGCACCGCGAAGACCGGCAGGAGAGCGATGGCCAGAAACTCCACGGTGAAGCGGGGGAGGGGGTTGGGGTCGGCATCGGAATAGGCATAGATTTCCTCTATTGAGGGGGCCAGGGAGGCGCGGCGCAGCACCGTGCGCGCGGCCACCAGTTCATACTCCACCGGCTCCGCCTGCCCGCCAGGGGGTGTATAGGTCATAATCCCCACCACCTCACCGGCTGAAATGGGCGCGTCAAGCGTTCGGGTGAAGTCTATCTGGGTGCGCTCGTTGTAAAGCCGGGCCTGCTCGTCAGCGCTTGAGACGCGGGTCACCAGGGAGTCATCGGCCGCCGGGTCCATCTTGCGGATGTCAAGTTCCAGCTTGCCCAGCTCCGGGTCATCCAGGGCATAGCTGGAGATGTTGAGGATTTTTGGGTGAAGGGCATAGACCTCCTGCACGCTGGTGGACACATACTGGGTGAAGCCGTATTCCATCAGTTTCTTTGTGTCGGTCCAGCGTCCATCGGAGTTGGTGCCTAATACCACCGTGATCAGCGGGATGCCCTGCTTGTTGGCGGAGCCTACAAAGCAGTAGCCGGCGGCGTTGGTGAAGCCGGTTTTGATGCCGGTGGCGTATTCATAGTAGAACTTGTTGTTTTCGGAGTTGTTCAGCAGCCGCCTGGCCTGGCTTGAAAGCTTGCGGGGCTTTGACAGGTTGGTTTCAGGCAGGGTGAAGCTGGTCATGAGGGCTATCTCCCGGAAGCTGTCCAGCTTCACCGCCTCCCGGGCGATGATGGCCAGGTCCCGGGCGGTGGTGAGATGATATTCGTCGTGAAAGCCATGGGAATTGGCAAAGTGGGTGCGGGTGCAGCCGTAGCGGGCTGCCGCCTCGTTCATCAGCGCCACAAAGGCGGGCTCAGAGCCGGAGATGTGCTCCGCGATGGCGATGGCGCCGTCGTTGCCGGAGGCCACCATGGTGGCGCGGATGAGGTCATCCATGCGCAGCTGCTCCCCCTCCTTAAGGCCGATGAGGGAGTGCTGTTCCGGATCGAGGGAGGCGGCATAGGCGGATACGGTGACGATATCCTCCGGCTTGGCCATGGTGAGGGCCAGCAGGGCGGTGAGCACCTTTGTGGTGGAGGCGGGAGGGCGCAATTCATCGGCGTTTTTTTCAAACAGCACCTCGCCGGTGTTGGCCTCCATCGCGATGGCGGCTTCCCCCCGGATGTTCCGGGCGGCCAGGGTTTCAGGCTGGGTGGGGTCATACTCTCCCGAAGCCTGCGCCAAGGGAAACAGGCACAGAAAAACAGCCAGGCACAATATGCCCGCTATGGTGCGCTTGAAGCCTTCCTGCAGCATGGCTGCCCCCCTTTCAACAGGTGGGCATATCCTATCACAGATCGGTTTTTCTGTACAGTTGGGGGCCCTGTTCATAGAGGTTGTTGCCCTGGGCGTCAACGGCCACTACGGCGGGGAAATCCTTGATGTAAAAGCGGTGAATGGCCTCGGGTCCCAGGTCGGGATAGGCGATGACCTCGGTTTTTTCAATGCTTCTTGAAATGAGGACCGCGGACCCGCCCACGGCGCCGAAGTACACCGCGCCATGCTCCTTGATGGCGGCGATGACCTCCGCCCCCCGCTCACCCTTGCCGATCATGCCCTTGAGCCCCAGCGCCAGAAGCCGCGGCGTGTAAGGGTCCATGCGGTAGCTGGTGGTGGGGCCGGCGGGGCCAACGGCCTGGCCGGGCCTGGCGGGAGCAGGGCCTACATAGTAAATGGTCTCGCCCTGAAGGTCGATGGGCAGGGGCTTTCCCTCATCCAGCAGGGCGATGAGGCGCTTGTGGGCGGCATCCCGGCCGGTGAGGACAGAGCCGGTGAGCAGCACCTGGTCGCCGGCTTTGAGCTCCCGGGCTGCTTCCTGGGTGAGTGGCAGCTGCACATGCTTTTCCATGCTGATCTCCTTTATATGGTCGCTTCCGCGTGGCGGGCCACATGGCAGCAGATGTTGACCGCCACAGGCAGGCCCGCGATGTGGGTGGGGGCGGTGATGATGTGCACTTTAAGCGCAGTGGTGGCGCCGCCGTAGCCCGCGGGGCCGATGCCCAGGGCGTTGATGCGGGCGAGTAGCTCATCCTCCAGCGCCGCGTATCTGGGGTCCTTGTGCTTCCGCGTAATGGGCAGGCTGGTGGCGCGCTTGGCCATGAGGGCGGCCAGGTCAAAGCTGCCGCCCAGCCCCACGCCCACCACCAGCGGCGGGCAAGGGTTGGGGCCAGCCAGGCGCACAGTCTCCACGATGAAGTCGCTGACCCCCTTTACCCCGGCAGCTGGGGTGAGCATGGCCAGCCGGCTCATGTTCTCAGACCCGAAGCCCTTGGCGATGGCCAGGATGTGCAGCTTGTCCCCCGGCACGATGCGGGTATGGATCACGCAGGGGGTGTTGTCCCCGGTGTTTTTGCGGTCAAACAGGGGCTCTGCCACGATGGACTTGCGCAGGTAGCCCTCGGTATACGCCTTGCGCACGCCGGCGTTGACCGCCTCCTCCAGGCTCCCGCCCACCAGGTGCACCTCCTGGCCCAGGGTCAAAAACACCACGGAAAGCCCCGTGTCCTGGCAGACGCACAGGCTTTCCTCAGCGCCGGCGCGGTTGTTCTCAATCAGCTGCTCCAGCACGTGCTTCCCCAGGGGGGAGGTTTCCTGATGGGCGGCGGTGTTCAGCGCCTCCATCACGTCCTCGCCGATGACGTAGTTGGCCTGTAAAAACAGGTCGGAAACGGTCTGGGTGATGGTGGAAACATCAATCTCTCGCATGGTATATCCTCCTCAATCATCAATCACAATCATGGGATAAAGCCAGGCGCTGGCAGGGAGCTGGCCTGCACCAAGCGCCCAGAGCATTTCCGCGCGCATGTCCTGAGCGAAATCATCCGGCGCCCTGCGCCCCGCCCGGTCAAGCAGCGGGAAGCCAGCGTCCTTGATGGCCTGCAGCAGCGGCACGGCGCTTTTTCTGAACCCCAGGAGCCTGGCGTATCCAGGCCGATCGGGGAAGCTACCAAGGCCCAGCAGCGTGTGGCTCAGCGCCCGGCACACCCGGGCCTGGGTGTAGCGCCGGGTTTTGACCAGGGAGATCAGCTCTGCCCGGCTGCGGGCCTGCCGCGCCCGGACGAGGATGCGCTGCTCCAGCCCCTCTGACATCTCAGGGGAGGTGAGCAGGCGTTGGGCGTCCCCATCAATCAGGGTGGCAAGCAGCAGTTTGTCAAGGGCCTGTGGCCGGTGCAGCAGGCCCTTTTCCGCCGCTTGGCGGATCACATCCAGGCTGCTTTCCGGCACCGAGGCCTTGACCCCGGGCCATCCGCCCTGGAGCAGGGACGCGCGCACCGCCGTGGCGGAGGGGAGGGCGGTGAGGCCCAGGGCATGGTAATCCCCGCTGCGGGGGATGGGCACCGGGGTGATGGCGCTGCCCAGGCGCTTGAGCTCCAGCAGGTAGCTGATGCCCAGGATGAAGTTTGGGGCGCTGAAGGTTTCAGGCGGGATGCTCGGAAGGCAGGCAGCCAGCGCCTCTCCCTGGGCCCGGGCAAAGGAATGCCCGGCGGCAAGCCCCGCTTTCAGCCGCTTGGCGAAGGCGGCGGTGGGGGCGCGGAGCAGCTCTGCCGTGGGGCTGAGGTGAGCTTCGCTTCCCTGCTCGCAGCCAAAGCTCAGATGGCTCACAGGCCCCAGGCGGCTTAGGATGCTCACACCGCCCCGGGCAAAGCGGTTGGCCTGGGCACAGGAGAAGGAAACCGGCATCCCCAGCACCAGGTCGGCCCCGCCCATAAGCGCCATCCGCGCCCGGTCATGGCTGCCAAACAGCATCGCCTCCCCCCGCTGGGAAAAGGCGCAGCCTATCACCACCGCCACAAAATCCGCCCTGGAGCGCTCCCGCGCCTGCGTCAAGTGATAAAGGTGCCCTGAATGAAAAGGGTCATATTCCGCGATGATACCGCAAACACGCATACTGCCTCCGGGCTGAATTTTAACATAACCCCGGCCAAAAGGAAAGTTGACAAGGCATGCCGGACAGGCCTATAATTATTAGGAAATACGGACAAGGAGGTGGCGGATAATGGGCGACGGTGTCCGATGCCAGGCCAAAGAAGACATCCCACGAAGTCGGCGCGTCCCTGTCGCGCTGCCTGAATAGTTTTTCTGACCTGCATCAGTAAGTCGCCGGCACTTGCTCCCCTTGGCAAAGTGCTTTTTTCACTTGTGCAACCAAGTAAAATGGAGGTGATGAAGGGATGGACTGGGAAAAGATAGAAGAGACCCTGGATCGCCTGATGGCGCAGAAGCGCCACGGGCAGCTGCGCGGGGCGCTGATGATGATAAACCCGGTGGATATCGCCGAGTATATGAAAAAGCTGGACGCGGAAAACCTGTTGCTGCTCTTCCGCATCCTGCCCAAGGATGCGTCTGCTGAGGTGTTCAGCTACATGGACTCCGACCAGCGGGAAACGCTGGTGGAGAGCATCGGGGATAAGGAGATCACCGCTCTGATCAACGATATGTTCCTGGACGACGCGGTGGACTTTCTGGAGGAGCTGCCGGCCAACGCCGTCAAGCGGGTGCTGCAGCACACCGACCCCAAAACCCGCGCCATTATCAACCAGTTCCTGCACTATCCGGAGAACTCCGCAGGCTCTCTGATGACGATTGAGTACTGCGAGTTCACCCCGGAGATGAACGTGCAGGACGCGCTTCAAACCATCAAGGAAACTGGCGTTGACAAGGAAACGGTGTATACCCTGTACCTGGTGGACAAGCAGCGCAAGCTGATGGGCACCGTGCCCTTGCACAAGGCGCTGGTGGTGCCGGAGGAGACGCCGCTGATAAAACTGGTGGACCCCGGGGTGATCGCGGTCAACACCCTGGACGACCAGGAAGTGGTGGCCGACACCGTGCGCAAATACCACCTGCTGTCCATTCCCGTGGTGGATGGCGAGGGGCGGATGGTGGGCATCATCACCAGTGACGATATCATGGACGTCATTGAAGAGGAGAACACCGAGGACTTTGAGAAGATGTCAGGCCTGGCGCCCGCTGAGGAGCCCTATTTCAAGACCAGCCTTTTCAAGCTGGCCGGCAACCGCCTGCCCTGGCTGATGCTCCTGATGTTCACCTCCATTATTTCGGGCGCCATCATCGCCCGGTTTGAAAGCGTGCTGGCGGTGAACATCCTGCTGTCAGCCTCCATCCCCATGCTCATGGACAGCGGCGGCAACTGCGGTCAGCAGGCTTCCACCCTCATGATCCGCGGCATCGCCCTGGGGGAGGTCCGGTTTAGGGACCTGCCCAAGGTACTGTGGACCGAGGTGCGGGTGGGTCTCATGGTGGGCCTGGTGATGTCAGCCGCCACTTTTGGAAGGCTCATCCTCATCAACCATGCCTCGCTGGCCATATCCGCTGTGATTGCCGTGAGCCTGTATGCCACGGTGGTCATCGCCAAATCCATCGGTTGCGTGCTGCCCCTTTTGGCTCAGCGCATCAAGCTGGATCCGGCGCTGGCGGCCTCTCCCTTGATCACCACCCTGGTTGACGCCAGCAGCCTGTTTATCTTTTTCACCATTGCCTCCAAGTATATCCTCTGAGCAGCCAGAGGCCTTCGCTGCGCTTTTCCGGTTGACAGCGTTTTGGCGGCATAGATATAATGGACGCAATCTATCATAAGGAGGCAGCGAACATGGTCAGCGGCGAAAAATGCCGGGCAGTGGAAGACGAGCCGCGAGGTAGCAGCGCCGTGTCTGCGCTGTCCGCATAGGCTTAATTCCGCCAGCTTGCTGTGCCGCGCCTGCCCCAGCCGCCTGGGCTGCGCTGTTTTTTGATGAGTTTTGGGGAGGGATGCAGTATGGACTGGGAGCAGATTGAGGCGCGTCTGGACCTTTTGCTGGCAGAGAAGCGGCACGGCCAAATGCGCGGCGCCCTGATGATGGTCAACCCCGTTGACATCGCGGAGTATATGAAAAAGCTGGACGCGGAAAAGCTCTTGCTCATGTTCCGCATCCTGCCCAAGGACGTGTCGGCGGAGGTGTTCAGCTATATGGACCCCGACCAGCGGGAGACGCTGGTGGGCAGCATCGCTGACAAGGAGATCACAGCCCTGATCAGCGACATGTTTGTGGACGACGCGGTGGACTTCCTGGAGGAGCTGCCGGCCAATGCCGTCAAGCGGGTGCTGCAGAACACCGACCCCCAAACCCGTGCCATCATCAACCAGTTTTTGAAATACCCTGAGAACTCCGCAGGTTCCCTGATGACGATTGAATACTGCGAGTTTGCCCCTGAGATGAACGTGCGGGACGCGCTTCAAACCATCAAGGAAACTGGCGTTGACAAGGAAACGGTGTACACCCTGTACCTGGTGGACAGGCAGCGCAAGCTGGTGGGCACCGTGCCGCTTCACAAGGCTCTGGTCGTGGATGTGGATACCCCGCTGCTCAAACTGGTGGATCCCAGGGTGATCGCGGTCAACACCCTGGACGACCAGGAGGTGGTGGCCGACACCGTGCGCAAATACCACCTGCTGTCCATTCCCGTGGTGGACGGCGAGGGCCGGATGGTGGGCATTATCACCAGTGACGATATCATGGATGTCATCGAAGAGGAGAACACCGAGGATTTTGAGAAGATGTCAGGCCTGGCGCCTGCCGAAGAACCCTATTTCAAGAGCAGCATGTTCAAGCTGGCCTGGAACCGCCTGCCCTGGCTGATGATCCTGATGCTGGCTTCGGTGCTCTCGGGGGCTATCATCTCTCGGTTTGAAAGCGTTTTGGCGGTGAATATCCTGTTGTCAGCCTCCATCCCCATGCTGATGAACACCGGCGGCAACTGCGGCCAGCAAGCCTCAACGCTCATGGTGCGCGGCATCGCGCTTGGGGAGGTGCAGTTTACTGATATTATGAAGGCCATTTGGACCGAGCTGCGGGTGGGCATCCTGGTGGGTTTTGCCCTGTCGATGGTCACCTTTGTAAGGCTCCTGATGCTCAATCAGGCATCGGTGCTGATCGCGCTCACCATTTCCTTCAGCCTTTACGCCACGGTGGTGATCGCCAAATCCATTGGCTGCGCGCTGCCGCTGGTGGCCCAGCGCCTCAACATTGACCCGGCCCTGGCGGCATCTCCCTTGATCACCACCCTGGTTGACGCGGCCAGCCTGCTCATTTTCTTTGGGATTGCCTCACACCTGGTGATGGCCTGAGGCAAAAAGCTCCTCCATGCCGTATAAGCCCGGAGGCTGCCCGGCGATAAAGCTGGCGGCCTTCAAGGCCCCCAGAGCGAAAATCAACCGGCTCTGGGCGGAGTGGCTGAGCCTCACCACCTCGTAGCTGCCATAGAAGCCCACCTCATGATCCCCCGGCACCGTGCCGCCGCGGACGGCGTGGACGCCGATTTCACCAGCCTGCCTGCGGCAGGTCTTTCCCTCCCGGCCGAAGACCGGGCGCTGATCAGGCGCTTTGACTGCTTCCAGCAGGGAAAGCGCGGTGCCCGATGGGCTGTCGGCCTTCTGGTTGTGGTGTTTTTCAATGATCTCAATATCAAAGCCCGGCAGCATGGCGGCGGCCTGTTTGGCAAGCGTCCTCAACACATAGACGCCCAGGGACATGTTGCTGGAGCGGAAGACGGGCAGGGCCTGCGCGGCGCTGTGTATTTGCGCCAGATCCTGGTCCGTGTATCCCGTGGTGCCCAGCACACAGGCGATGCCCGTCTGCCTGGCGTAGCTCAGCAGCGTTTCAAGGTTTGAGGGGCTGGAGAAGTCAATCAGGACATCCGCCGCGGGCAGGCTATCAAAATGGGGGAAGAGGGGGAAACTGGCATAGGCTTCGCCCGCCCGGTCCACCCCGGCCGCCACCTCAAAGCCTTTGTCCGCGGCTTCCTGGGCGATCATCCGGCCCATCCGGCCGCAGGCGCCGGAGATGATAAGCTGCTTCATGGCAGCAGCCCCAGCATGCGCATCTGTGTTTCCAATACGGCGCGGTTGCTATCGGTGAGGGGCACCAGGGGCAGCCGTAGCCGGTTGTCGCACAGGCCCAGCATGTTCACGCCGGCCTTGGCGGGGATGGGGTTCACCTCGGCAAACAGCGCGTGGATCAGCGGGAGGAGCTTCAGCTGAAGGGCTCCCGCTTCCTTGGTTTTTCCGTCCAGCATTAGGCGTGTCAGCTCGCTTGTGAGGCGGGGCGCCACGTTTGACACCACTGAGATCACCCCCAGGCCGCCCAGGGACATCAGGGGAACGATCACCTCATCGGTGCCTGAGTAGAAATCAAGCCGCCCTTCAGACAGGCGCATCATGTCGCCCAGGCGGATCATATCGCCGCTGGCTTCCTTGACCCCGATGATGTTCTCGTGCCGGGATAAGACTGCCAGGGTCTCCGGCTGGAGGTTGAGCCCGGTGCGGGAAGGCACGTTGTAGATGATGATGGGAAGATCTGTGGCATCGGCAATCGCGTGATAGTGGGCGATGAGCCCGGCGTGGCTTGATTTGTTGTAGTAGGGGGTGACGCACAGCTGCGCATCAGCGCCCAGGGCCTTGGCTTTTTTGGCGAGGGAGATCACGTGGGCGGTGTTGTTGCCGCCGGTGCCGGCAAGCACCGGCACCCTCCCCGCGGCCTGGGTGATGACAGTTTCCACCGTCTGCGCCCATTCCGCGTCGGTCATGGTGCTGGGTTCCCCGGTGGTGCCGCAGGCGAGAAGGGCGTTGATACCCTCTGAAACCTGCCAGTCAACCAGCCGGGAGAGGGCCTTGGTGTCGATGCCGTTTTCGGTAAAGGGGGTGACCAGCGCCGTGCAGGTGCCGGTGAACAGGGGACGGATCATCTGCTTTGCCTCCTTCTCAATCGGTCAGATAGCCTTGCTGGCGGAGCAGTTCGGCGCTGAGCACGCTGCCCCCCGCGGCACCCCTTAAGGTGTTGTGGGAGAGGCAGACAAAGCGCCAGTCAAGAATCGGGTCCTCACGTAGGCGGCCCAGGCTGATGGCCATGCCGCGGCCATCCTCTCGGTCCAGGGCGGGCTGGGGCCGATCCGCCTCTTCATGGTAGACCAGGAACCGGGGCGGGGAGGAGGGCAGGCCGTAGCCTGCCAGGGGGTTAAACTGTGCCCAGTGGGCCAGGATGCTGTCTTTGTCAGGTTTTTTGCTGAACTTCACGCTCACCGCGGCCAGATGCCCGTCCTCCACCGGCACCCGCAGGCACTGGGCGCTGATGAGGGGGCTGTTGGCAGGCGCAATGGCCGAGGCATCGTCATTCAGGAGGCCCCAGATTTTCATGGGCTCCTGCTCGCTTTTCTCCTCCTCGCCGGCGATATAGGGGATGACGTTGCCCGCCATCTCTGCCCAGTCGGACAGCCGGCGCCCGGCCCCGCTCACGGCCTGATAGGTGCAGGCCATGATCTCAACAGGTTCATAGGCCATCAGTGGGGTGAGGGCCGGCACATAACTTTGGATGGAACAGTTGGACTTCACCGTGATAAAGCCGCGCTTTGTGCCCAGGCGCCTGCGCTGGGCGGGGATGACGGCTGTGTGGTGAGCGTTGATTTCAGGGATGAGCATCGGCACATCAGGCAGCATCCTGGCGGCGGAATTGTTGCTGATGACAGGCAGCTCCGCCCGGGCATAGCCCTCTTCCAGGGCCAGGGTAGCGGCTTTATCAAGCGCCATGGCGGAAAAAACCAGGTCCACCCGCTCTGCGACCTCCTTGACGCGGCTGGCGTCATCCACCCGGATGCCAGCCAGGGCGTCTGGCAGCGGCGTTTCCATGTGCCAGCGCCCTGCCACCGCCTCGCCAAAGGGGATGCCCGCGCTACGGGGGCTGGCCGCCAGGGCCGCCACCTCGAACCAGGGGTGATCGGACAAAAGGGTCAGCAGGCGCTGCCCCACCATGCCGGTGGCGCCCAGGATGCCCGCTCTCAGTTTCCTCATCGCTTCACTATCCCCCTTCACATCAATTGAAATAATAGGGCTGGCCGGTTCTGGCGCTTTCATAGATGGCTTCCAGGATCCGGGTCACCACCACCGCCTGCTCAGGCAGCACGCACAATTCGCCTTCGCCCCTGACCGCTCTCAGAAAGGTCTGCATCTCCAGCACCTCGGGCTTCACCGACTGGGGATTGTAAAAAGCGACGGTGCCCGGTTTGGTGTTCACCATCTCCACATACTGCTGATTATGCCGGACGCCGTTGATGCGCAGGCCGTCATGGAAATCCGCCCCCGCCTTGGTGCCCGACAGGGTGCAGGTGGCCTCCTCAACCTCCAGGGTGTTGAGCGCCCAGGAGGCGCACAGCATAATGGTGGCGCCGTTTTCCATCACGATGAAGCCAAAGGCGCTGTCCTCCACCGTGAAAGCATCCGGATCCCAGTCGCCCCAGGCGTTGGCGGTGTTCCGGTCCTTGTTCAGCTTGTGGTAGGTGGTGCCCACGGCATACTTGGGTTTATAGTTGTCCATGATCCACAGCGTCAGGTCCAGCGCGTGGGTGCCGATGTCGATGAGCGGGCCCCCGCCCTGCAGCTCTTCGTTGAGAAATACGCCCCAGGTGGGCACTGCCCGGCGGCGCACGGCGTTGGCCTTGGCGAAGTAGACCTCGCCCAGAACGCCTGCTTCGGCAGCCTTTTTCAAATACTGGCTGTCCGCCCTGAAGCGGCTCTGGTAGCCGATGGTGAGGAGTTTGCCGGTTTCCCTGGCCGCTGCCAGCATCTTTTCTGCCTCAAGGGAGCTTACGGCCATGGGTTTCTCGCACATCACATGCTTGCCGCTCCTGAGCATATCCACCGCGACCTGGCTATGGCTGCGGTTGGGGGTGCAGACGAAGACCAGGTCCAGGTCCAGGCCCAGCATGTCTTGATAATCGGTGAAGACCTTGGCACCGGCCACCCCGTGCGCCGCACAGGCGATATCGGCTTTTGCCTCAGAAATATCACAAAAAGCCAGCAGGTCAACACCGCCTGCTGCCTTGATGGCGGGGAAGTATTTCCCCGTCGTGATGTCACCGCAGCCGATGATGCCGGCTCTCAGATTGTCCATGTTACCCTCCTGCGCGCGTTTGCTTCATTATAATGATAGTGTGCCTGCCTGTCATGGGTTTTGACCGGCAGGGGGAATTTTTGCGTCAGGCCTTGCCGGCACAGCCCAGAAGCCGCAGCTTCTCCATGGCCGCCTCTTTTGCGGCTGCGCGCATCCTCACCGAGACCTTCTCTATGCACCGGTCATGGCCCTTCACCCAGTCATGGGCAGCCTGGCTGGTGGCAAAGCTCACGTCAGTATAGATGTTGAACTTCTGGATGCCGTCCCGCACCAGGTTTCTGAAGTCATCATCCGACAGCCCGGAGCTGCCGTGCAGCACCAGGCCAATGTCTGTGATCTCCCGGATGGCCCGCAGGCGCTCCAGATCCAGCACGGGTTTTTCCTTATAGACCCCATGGGCGGTGCCGATGGCAATGGCCAGGGCGTCCACGTCGGTGCGGGCCACATAATCTGAAACCTCCTCGGGCTGTGTATAGGCATAGCCGGTATCCTCGGTGGTATCAAACACCACATGGCCCAGCTCGCCCTCGATGGCGGCGCCTTTTTCGTGGGCATAGTCCGCCAGTCTCTTGAGATTGCTGACGTTTTCCTCATAGGGCAGCTCACTCTGGTCAAACATGACAGAGCCAAAGCCAATGTCAATGGCCTGTTTCACGGTTTTTTCGGTGAAGCCGTGGTCCAGGTGCAGCACAACGGGCACCTTGACCCGCGCTGCCAGGGTGCTGAGCATGCTATGGCATAGGTGGAGATCGCAGCAGTCAAGCAGCGCCTCCGCCGTGCCCAGGATGACAGGCGCGCGCAGCGCCTCCGCCGCCTCCAGCACGCCCAGCGCCATTTCCAGGTTAAAGGTGTTGAACATGCCCACGCCATAGCGGCGCGCCCGGGCGTCCTGTAGCATTTCCTTCATGGAGATAATCATCAGAGACCTCTTTTCTGTTCGCTTTGTTGATCTGCCAGCGTCAGCACCGTTTCCAGGGTGCACTGGTGTGTGGTGGCTCCCAGAGACTGGATGGCGTAGTAGCCCATGGCGCTGCCCATCTGGGCGCAGCGGAGCAAGGGTTCTCCCAGCAGCATGCCCCGCACAAAACCTGCCATAAAGGCGTCCCCGGCCCCGGTGGTATCCACTGGTTTTTTACACGGTATTGCAGGCACTGTCAAGATATTTTGGCCGTCAAAGAACAGGCTGCCCGCATGGCCCAGCTTGATCCCCACAAGGCCCGCTCCCCCCTGATGCAGCAGGCGGGCGGCGCGCTCCGGATCGGCTTGCCCGGTCAGGAGGATAGCTTCTGAGAGGCTTGGAATAAACACATCCA
This sequence comes from Christensenella sp. UBA5327, assembly GCA_002411105.1. GTDB lineage: Bacteria > Bacillota > Clostridia > Christensenellales > Aristaeellaceae > UBA6115. Next base: position 37,216 of record DHQX01000053.1, read on the forward strand.
CATAGGGAAGCGCCTCTGTGATCCGGTCCAGGATGGACAGGTCTTCAGGCGTGCAGGCATCCATCACGGTTTTGACCCCCAGCTGCCCGGCGCGCTTCAGCAGAGATGCCAGGCCCCGGCGTTCAAGCGCCGGCAGGCTCATGGCGCTACCTATATAGAGGATAGACGCCTGGTTAAGAACTTGATCTGTCAGCGCTGCCCCATCAAAGTGCCCATTGGCGCCTGGGTAATAAAGAAAGTGGCGTTCGCCGTTTTGCTCCTTGAACACCACGCTGGTGGCAGTGGGGATATCGCTTAGTTTTTCCACAAGGGAATGATCGATGCGTGCGTCCCTCAGGCGGCGCAGAATGTCTTCCCCAGCCGCATCCTCTCCCACACATCCGGCGATTCCCACCCGGGCGCCCAGCTTTGCCAGGTTAAACGCCACGTTCTGGGCATCTCCGCCGGTGGCATACGCAATGCCGTCCACATGCTGCGTGTCCTGGTCAAACACCTCCCGGCTGGCGCCGGAGACAATCACATCCATCACCAGGATGCCCGCGCACAGCACATCCAGCTTTTTCACACCAAGCACCCCCTGATTCTTAGTTTCAGCCATTGTACCCCACCCGTCCCCGTCCCGCAATATGTGAAAACTGAGGTTTTGCCTAAACAAACCAAGCCTTCATCGGCCGAAAAATAAATAAAATTAATTAGTTGACATGGTGGTGGTGGTATGGTATATTC
>DHQX01000038.1 GCA_002411105.1 Christensenella sp. UBA5327
CAAGGATCGGGGGGCAGGTCACATTTGCTTTGTTCATTACTATGTTACTTCCCTTCATAAAAGCACTGAGCTCCTACATCAAGAATACTTCTTATAATAATAGCAGAATGGATCGATAATCAAACCGTTAGAATCAAGAATGCCAATATCCATCACGATGATGGTTTTGTGGTATTGAACATCTTTCAGAAACCGTCAGCATTTGGGAGCGAAAGAACGATACAAGGGCAACGCAAGTCATCTGAAGAGCCTATGGAGGCAGAGGGGGCGGATTTGTTGGCATAAGGGGGTATCAAACAGCTTGTAATCCCAGCAGCCGATTTCTCAATCCACAATTCTTCTCCCTAACTCCAATGCTTCCGGCCAAATATCCCTTGCAACCACAAAAGTCAGCAACAGGGCTGTAGCAATTGTGGCAAAAATAATGATGATTCTATTTGCATTCCCGCCAAATGCTTTACGCAATACATGGTACGAGACAAGACCGGCAAAACCGCCAAGCGTGTTGCTGATAAGATCTGTGATGTCGGCAGTGCCCAACGCCAGAATATACTGAGAGATTTCCAGGAACAAACTGCACAACAAAACAATAAGCAGCGGTTTGAGCCAGGCATACGGATCATTACTTCTCATGCGGAGCATCCCAAGGTATAATCCAAGCGGAACAAATGCAAGGAAGTTGAGCAGTGTCTCGCGGGCATTGAAGGCAGGCAAAAAATTGATGCTGCGGAACTCAGACAAAAAAAGCACTTGCAGCGTATGAACGCTGCCTTTTAGCAGAATCATCCAGATCAGTATCAGGCTATACACTGCCAGCAGAATGGCAACGATTGTTTTTTTCTTTCGGTTCAACACGGCTCCTCCGGCTACGTTTATCCTTCTTGATTCTATGAGTTGACCTTCCGGAATGATAACACCTAACTGAAAAGGGTTCAAGTTCCCGGCTTAGCCCCAGGCAATCGCTAAAGCCGAGGAAATGTAACAAACTACACTTTCGCACGGCACCTCGATACTTCCGCACGCGGAAGGGGAGGGGGTTGCATTTTTTCTGGGCGTTTTGTAGCGAAAATTTTGAAACTAAAAATCTGACTGCTCAGTCGCCGTCAAGTCCGAGTTCTACCAACCTTGGCAAACTCAAAAAGCCAAGCAATACCAATACTTTTCGCACCCTAAACAATTTGACCCGCCTCTTGATGAGACGGGCCAAATTGTATCAACTGATGTTGATGATGTGGCGGAGAGGGTGGGATTCGAACCCACGTGGGCTTGCGCCCCAACTGATTTCGAGTCAGCCCCGTTATGACCACTTCGATACCCCTCCGTGCGCGCAGAATGTGCGCAAGCGTTATTTTAACGGAAAGAAGGGAATCTGTAAAGGCGAGCGGGGCAGACAGAGCAAAAACCCTGGGCTTGCCAGGGCTTTTGCTTTTGACGCTAAGCTTACGGGATTATATAGTTGATGGGGTTGATCATGGTCATGGTATCTTTGATGCCCCTCCAAATATTATCCAGCATGCCTTGCTCTTCCAGATCCTGTCCACTGATGGCCGAGAAGCCATTGTCAAGCGCCACATCGGTCTCTTCCCAAATGGCATTTCCCGCTTTTTTGGCGAATTCCTTTGTTTTGCGCCAGGTGTCACGGATGAAGCCCTGCTCCTCGTCTTCCTCATAAATCGCGTTGGCAACGGTCTTGGTGGTCTCCTTGACGGTCTCCCAGGCGGATTTTGTGCCTTCCACCGCCAGGTTATAGGTGTCAGTAGCAAAGTCCTTGGTCTTTTCATAGCTGTCAGTCGCGACGTCCTTGGCCTTGTTATAGGTGTCCACGGCGAAGTCCCTGGTCTTATTGGCAGCGTCTTTCGTGATCTTTTTAATCTTGTTCCAGGCGTTTCTGAGCAGGCCCTGCTCTTCATCCTGTGAATCGTAATCTTCAAAGACGCCATCCATCACAGCGCCAAGCACATTCTGGGCATTCTCATACCAGGACAGGTCGACGGAGCGGAATCCCTGTTCTTCTATGTCGCTCTGGGCCAGGGCGCTGGCCGTGGTCATCATCAGGGCGACTGCCATCACAAACGCCGCCAGGCGCATGGTCAATCTCTTGTTTTTCATGGTTTTTCTCCTTTTAATCTTTCTATTATTCGTAGGTCTTGGCCGTTTGGGCTATTCGAGCACGATGCCAAGCAGCTGGGTCATCTCCTCGGGCAGCGCTGTGAACAAATCGGGCAAGCCCTTTTCCACCAGGGTTTGGGCGATGAGGTTGCCTTCTTCATCAGACACCGAGTCGCCCACATCGATGGTGACCAAGCCCGCGGTCTCAGGCAGCGCCGGGGCTTGGGCCACTTCCTGGGATGCGTAGCGCAGGGTGGCCAGAGGTTTGTTGCCAAAGGCTGAGAGGCTGATGGTGCCCTGGGCGCCGTAATCGCCTGTGAGGGCGAGGAGGTTGGTGGTGGTCAGCGTGAACTGCCCCATGGATGAATCAAGCGTTGCCGTGGTCTCCCGGTATTCATCGTTCTGGGCTTCGTCTTTGGATGTGTAGCTGGTCAGGGAGAGGGTGGTCTCATGCTCCGGGGAGCTTTCGGGATGGTCGATTGTGATGGTGAACCTGGTGATATCAAAGGTCTGGTTTTCGTTGCCTTCGTGATAGTAGTTGAGCAACACATTGGGCTGTGACGCATCCTGGCTGAGGAACTCCGTGTGGGTGTACAGCGCCAGGCCATCAGCGCGGGTGTAGCTGGCGTGGTTGGCGATAACGCGGTTTTCCTGGGCCTGACCTTCCTGGATGGCCTTGTCAAGCTGGGAGATCAGATCTGCGGAGCTGCTGAAAGCCTGCTGCTCTGCGGGGTTCTCCTCGTGCTGGGCCTTGAGGGAGAGGTCCAGCATCTGCTGGCTTTGCGTATCCTGTTTGAACACCTCAAGGAGGCTTGCCATCAACCCCAGGGCGGTTTTGGCATCCAGGTCAAAGGTCTCGCGCTTGTTAAACCTGCCATACCCGATGATAAAGTAGTTGCCCTCATCCGGGGTTTCCGGGGTCTGGTCGGGCAATTGGGCCAGGAACTGGGTGACAGCCTCAGCGTAAGGCGCAACCCGCTCAGCGCTTATGGACAGCGGATCATCCGCTTGCTGCTGCTTGACGGCTGAGAGCAGCATCTCCTGAGGCAGGCTCAACCTGACCCCCGGGAGCAGGCTTGAGGTGATGCTGGCCAACTGGGTGTCCGCATCCAGAATCACATCAAAGGTCAGAATCTGCTCGTCTTCGCTTTTCAGCAGAATGCGGCTTTGATGGTCGCCCTGGATGATGGTGGCGCGCAGCTTGTTGATGCCGGCCACGATGTCCCTGATTTCCTGCATGCCCTCGGCATCCTGCGTGCCCGGGGTGAGGATGTGCTCCTCAAGCAGCCGGATCAGGGTGTCTGCGTTGAGGTCGATTTCCACCTCGGTTTTCAGCAGGTTGCCCCGCTGGGAGATGGCGGGGATCATCCCGGGCAGGGTGGCTTGGGCCAGGGCGGTAAGCCCCAGGGTCATCATGAGGGTCAGCGCCAGCAGGAAGGCTGCCAGCCGCGTGTGTCTTGTGAGCATCCGGTTCATCTGTGTTTTCCTCCTGAAAGTTTTTCTTGCTCATGGCATCGCTGCCAGATGGGAAAAGTCTACCCCTGGAAATCGCTCCAACACAGGAAAAACCCGGCTTGGGGTTTCTTGTTTTGGCGGGTTTTGCCCGCTTTGGGACATGGTTTGGAAACCATGAAGCCGCGCAAAGAAAAAGCCCCCCCTTGTCACAAGGAGGGGCGCTGGGTGAGGGACCTGTTACACGGAATCCACCGGCGGGGCCCAGAGGCTGGCCGGGTAGCTGCCCAGGCTGCCGCTGAGGGAAGGGAGCGCCTTGATGTAGGAGGACCACAGCCTGCGCTCCAGTGGCAGGGTTTCGTTTTTCACCATGTGGTTGAGGGCATCAAACAGCTGCCCGCAAAGCGCCCTGGGCAGCAGCATAAATTGCTCCGCCCCGCCCGCCTCATCGGGCTGATAGATCAAAAGCCCCTCTTCCAGCGCCAGCATGAAGCACTCCGGAAACTCGTGCTGGCTCAAATGGATGCGCACGGCGGCGGGGTTGTCCATCAGTTGCTCAAAGCTGGCCATGTAGTTTACCTGATCTGCCTTCTCAAACGCCAGCCAGCCTATCAGCGGCATCAGCGTCCCGCTTTGGGAGGAGAAGTGGTCAACCGCCGCGATGCTGATGAGCATGGGGACGGGCCTGCGCATGAGGATTCCCGCCGCTTGGGCCAGGAAGGCCTTTAGCTCCCCAGGCGCCTGGGCACTGTCCAGGTGATGGGGTTTGGCCAGGAAGCCAAAGTTGCCAAAGGAGTAGATGCCCTGACACAGGGAGAGCATCTCCAGCAGGCTATCGGCATCCTGCTGAATCATGCTCAGGGCCTCGTCCCGGTTGTGGCTCAGCGGGGTGTTGATCAGATGCCGGTTGAGCAGCCCGAACTCCATCAAAAAGCGGGTATCCTCCATCCGCACCCCGATGGGGGAGGAGGGCACCAAGCCGTTGAGCAGCACCACAAAGGCGCCTTCCAGAAAGCAGAAGCTCTGGGTGCCCAGGTCGGCCTGGGTGGTCCAGGCGTCAAAGGAAACGGTTTTTCGGGCGGTCTCCATGTGGGAGAGCCACAGCCGCAAATCCTCCCAGTTGAGCTGATATTGCTTTGATTTTTCATCCAGCAGCACATGCACATGCACCTTGCCCGCGCCCGCTGTGGGGAAGGGCAGGGGGGAGTTCCGGATAAAGGCCAGGAAAAAGCCCAGCGTGAAATAAATGTGCAGGTCATCCTCCCGCGCCCGGATGGCAAAGGAGAGGGAGATGAGCAGATGGTGATAGATCTCCTCCCAGCCAGACAGCACCATGTTGAGGGTGTTGAGGCCCTCGGTCCATTCCTGGCTTGCGATTTTGCTCTCCCGGTAGGAGAGGCTGAGCGCATGGCGGAGAAACACCGTCAGCTCTGCCCGGCTTTTGGGCAGGTGCATCAGGGGGAAGATGCTGCGCAGCTGCGCCGTCAGGCCTTGAGCCCAGATCTTTTCTGAAAACAGCAAGGCACTCCGGCCCATCAGCCCCCGGATGTTGCGCGCCGAAGGCAGGCGGGAGCCGCCCACATATTTGCTTAATTCGCTGGTTGAAAATGAAAGGGCGCTAGCCAGATCAGCCTGGTTGACCCCGGAAACCCCAATCAACTCCCGCAATAGCGTGCCAAACTGCATGCTGCCCCTCACCCCGCTGCCGCCGGGGCACCCGCCACCAGCCCCCGGAAGAAATCCTTGTCAATACATGGGAATTATACCCTGAAGCCAGCAGGGTTACACATTTTTGAGACGCTTTGCGCCCTTCAGGGAAGGCGCCTGATTGACAGCCCGCAAAAGCCTCAGTAGAATACCCCTGACAGAAGTGAGTTGGATTGGAGCAAAGCATGGCATATAACCAGATCAAGCATGTTCTGCCGCAGTTTCGCTTCCGGGGGCGATTTGCGCAGGCTGCGGAGGTGCGCTCAGGCAATGTGAACAGCACCTTTGTCCTCACCTATCAGGAGGGGGAGAAGGCCCATTTATACACGCTGCAGAAGCTGAACACCTATGTGTTCAAAAACCCCCGGGGGGTGATGACTAACATCGCCGCCATCACAGACCACCTCAGGGCCGGCATCGGGGCTGACCAAGCGGATGCCCACCGCCAGGCGCTGGAGGTGATCCGCACCCATGACAACGATGTGATGCTCCAGGACGGCGAGGGGAATATCTGGCGGGCCTATGCCTATATCGCCGACGCCCTGGCCCTTGACATGGTGGAAAACCTTTCCCAGATGGAGGAGGTGGGCCACGCCTTTGGCCGCTTCCAGCGCCTGCTGGCGGATTTCCCGGCGGACAGGCTGTTTGTCACCATCCCGGATTTCCACCACAGCACCAAGCGCTTTTACGCTTTTGTGCGCGCGGTGGACAAGGACATGGCCGGGCGGGTTCAGGGGCTGGAAGAGGACATCGAGTTCTTCTTTGAGCGCCGGAGGATGCTGGGGGAAATAGTGAAGCTGCTGGACCAGGGGGTACTGCCCCTGCGGGTGACCCACAACGACACCAAGTCCAACAACGTGCTGCTCGATGAGAAAACTGGCCGGGCGCTGTGCGTGATCGACCTGGACACGGTGATGCCGGGCTCGGCGCTGTATGACTATGGGGACGCGGTGCGCTTTGGCGCCTCGGACGCCCTGGAGGATGAGCCGGACACCAGCAAAGTGAGCCTGAACCTAGACAAGGCCCGGGCCTTCACCCGGGGTTTTGTGCAGGAGACGGCGGGTTTTTTGACTGATGCGGAGTTGAGCCGTCTGCCCCTTGGCATCAAGGTGATTACGGCAGAACTGGCCATGCGCTTTTTCACCGATTATCTGGATGGCGACCTGTATTTCAAGGTGGACTACCCGGAGCACAACCTGGTGCGCGCCCGGGCGCAGATGGCGCTGCTTAGGGACATTGAGCGCAAGGAAGAGGCGCTGTATCGGATGGTGCGGGAGGACGTGGCGCGCTTTGGCTAAACCGGGGAAGCCCCGATGGTGACCAGCAGCACCCCCTGGCCCACGGAAACATAAAAAGGCTGGCCTGTGGCCTCATTGCTCACCCCCAGGGGGGTGAAGGGGTCAAGGCGGGCCTCAGTAAGCGGGTATTTAAGCCCCTTGAGGGTGACCCCCAGGGCCTCGCCGCCCTGGCAAAACACCGATACCACCGTGCCAGGTTTGAGGGGCGGGAAGCGCAGGGTGCCATTGGCAAGGGCGTAGATGGTGATGCCGGGGGCGACGATGACCCCACAAAACCCCTCCCGGGCCAGCCCGGCCAGGGTTTGCAGGTTGGCCAGGCTGTGATCAAGCCTCCCGCCGGTGGCGCCATAGAGCCTGAACTGGCCAAAGCCCCGGGCCTTGGCAAAGTCCAGCGCCAGGGCCATGTCGGTCAGGTCTTTTTTGGGCGGGAAGCGCAGCCGCGCTACCCCTTTGGGGAGCCTTGTGATAGAATCCATATCACCCAGCACGATCTGGGGCCGGATGCCAAGGCGGTGCAGGCTGTCAAAGCCGCCGTCAGCGGCGATGAGGATATCCCCGCGCCCTGGGGCGAGGCCCCTTGTGGTAAAATCCCCCGCGCCCACGATATAGGCTGTGCCCTTTGCCATGCGATCGCCTCCGTTCTTCTGCTGTGATTATACCCCAGCGCGCTGTGAGAAAGGAATGCCCTTGAAAGCCAGAACCCCAAAATCCATCTATGTCTGCGCCGCCTGCGGCTATGAGACCCCCCGCTGGATGGGCAAGTGCCCGGGCTGTGAGGCCTGGAACACCCTGGAGGAGACGCTGCCCCAGGCCGCCAATGACACCGCCAGGAAGCCTGACAAGCGCCCCGGGGGCACCGGGGAGGCAGAGGCGATGCTTTCGGATATCCGCTCGGGCGAGCAGATTCACCAGTCCACCGGCATCCCGGAGTTTGACCGGGTGCTGGGCGGCGGCGTGGTGGAAGGCTCGCTGCTGCTGATAGGAGGCGAGCCGGGGGTGGGCAAGAGCACCCTGCTGCTTCAGGTGTGCGCCAACCTGGCGGGGATGGGCAAGCGGGTCCTGTATATCACCGGCGAGGAAAGCGCAAGACAGTTGAAACTCAGGGCTGAGCGGCTCAAGGTGGGGGAGCACCCCATGATGGTGCTGGCGGAAAACGCCATGGATGCCATCTCCGCCAAGTTGGAGGCCCTGCAGCCGGAATACGTGGTGGTGGACTCCATCCAGACCATGTACCGGCCGGACATGGCCTCTGCCCCGGGCTCGGTCAGCCAGGTGCGGGAGAGCGCATCGCTGCTGATGCGCCACGCCAAGACCACTGGCTGTGCCATCATGATGGTGGGGCATGTCACCAAGGAGGGCGCCATCGCCGGCCCCCGGGTGCTGGAGCACATGGTGGACGTGGTCTTGTATTTTGAGGGGGACTATAAGCGGGAGTACCGCTTGCTGCGGGCCAACAAGAACCGCTTTGGCTCGGTCAATGAGCTGGGGCTGTTTGAGATGACGGGGGAAGGGATGCGGGCGGTGGAAAACGCCTCGGAGACGCTGCTGCAAAACCGGGCGGCGGGCATCTCGGGCTCGGTGGTGTTTTGCGGCATGGAGGGCAGCCGCCCCATGCTGGTGGATCTGCAGGCGCTGGCCGCCCAGTCGTTTTACGCCTCGCCCAAGCGCACCGTCAACGGCATGGACCAGGGCCGGGTGGCGCTGCTGTTGGCAGTGCTTGAGAAGCGCGCGGGGCTCAGGCTGTATAACCAGGATGTGTATATCAATGTGGCGGGCGGCCTAAGCCTGGATGAGCCGGCGGCCGACCTGGCGGTGTGCCTGGCGGTGGCCTCCTCTCTTTCGGACAAGGCCCTGCCCCAGGACGTGGCCGCCATGGGGGAGGTGGGCCTTTTGGGCGAGGTGCGGGCCATCCCCCACATGGAGCGCCGGCTTGCGGAGTGCGCCCGGATGGGCTTTGCCCAGGTGATCTGCCCCAAGGATCGGCTGGGCCGCATCAAGGCCCCCAAGGGGGTGAAACTGGTGCCGGTGGCGACGCTTTCCCAGGCGGTGGCGGCGCTGCACCTGATGGCGGTTGAGGCGAAAAACCAATAAAAATTTTCGCGAGATGGAACAAAAGCCGTCGCTTGAGCGTCTTATTAGGTGAAGGAGGGATTATTTCTCTTGCCTTATTCCTTCAAATTGGTTATATTATTTGATGACAACCCAATTTAGTGCGTTCCAACTATAAGAGGGAGGACATTATGAAAAAAAGACTGCTGGCATCGCTGGTATGCCTTGTGTTGCTGGTAGGCAGCCTGGCAGCGGGCGCCACGACCAAAACGCTCAACTATGGCGACGAAGGCCCGGACGTTATTTCGCTGCAGCGGCGCCTTCGGGAGCTGAACTATAACCCAGGTATTGCGGATGGCAAGTATGGATACAAAACCTATCTGGCCGTGCGTGACTTCCAATACCAAAACGGGCTGAAGGTGGATGGCTTGGTGGGGGAGACCACTTATATCCTGCTGTTTAGCAGCAAGGCGGTTCCAAACCCCAAATCCCCCCTGCCCGCTCTCGTGCCCTATCCGGGGGTCAACCGGGTGCAATACGGCGATCAGGGCCCTGGCGTTACCCTGGTGCAGAATGCCCTGAAGGGCCTTGGCTATTTCTCTGATGCCATCGACGGCGTGTTTGGCTACAGCACGGTTCTGGCCGTGCGCCACTTCCAGCGCATCAACAAGCTGCAGGTGGACGGCATCGTTGGCCCCGATACCTGGGCTGTGCTATCTGCAATCGGCGCCATTCCGGCCCCGGGCCCGGTGGTGACGCCCCCCTATGTGGCGCCCACCCCCCTGCCCACCCCCGCCC
>DHQX01000017.1:0-2011 GCA_002411105.1 Christensenella sp. UBA5327
AGTTACTCTGTGAATTTACTTGGCGTATCCATGGGAGTTTTGTGCGAATTTATAATTGACAGCAAAGTTGGGTATTGATAATATTATAAGGATTTTCGGCTTTTTACCCCTGCCAGGCGGCAGGAGAAAGAAGCATGGCGAAAAGACAGCCTGAAGCCTATGAAGGAGAGAAAATGAAGCATTATCTGGAGTCCGTCGACACGGTGCTGGGCGAGGTGGTCAGCCATGACTCCGGCCTGAGCGCACAGGAAGCCCGGGAGCGCCTGGAGCGGGATGGAAAGAACAAATTGAACGAGGCGCAGAAGGCCACCCTTTTCCAGCGCTTCATCGAGCAGCTGAAGGACCCGATGCTCATTATCCTCATGTCAGCGGCCCTGGTGTCGGGCATCACCAGCCTCATTGCCAAGGAGTCATTTGCGGACGTCATCATCATCATGGTGGTGGTGCTGTTGAACGCGCTGTTGGGCGTTTATCAGGAAAACAAGGCGGACAAAGCCATCGAGGCGCTGCAGACCATGAGCGCCGCGGCGTCGCATGTGATGCGGGACGGTCACATCGTTCAGGTGCTCTCAGAGGACCTGGTGGTGGGGGACGTGGTGCTGCTGGAGGCGGGCACCGCGGTGCCTGCTGACTGCCGGATCATCGAAAACGCCAGCATGCAGGTGGAGGAGGCCGCCCTTACAGGTGAATCGGTGCCTGTTTACAAGAAGACAGATGCCCTGGAGGCTGAGGGCAACGATGTGCCCCTGGGCGACCGGAAAAACATGTGCTACATGGGCTCCACCGTGGTGTACGGCCGGGGGCGCGCCGTGGTGGTGGCCACCGGCATGGACACCCAGATGGGCAAGATCGCCGACGCCATCACGAAAACTGTAGAAGGGCAGACGCCGCTGCAGATCAAACTGAGCCAGCTGAGCAAAATCCTCAGCTACCTGGTGCTTGGCATCTGTGCGTTCATCTTTGCGTTCAGCCTCATCCGCAGCCAGGACTTCCACCTGGATAAGATCCTTGAGACTTTCATGATCGCGGTATCCCTGGCGGTGGCCGCCATCCCCGAGGGGCTGGCCACGGTGGTGACCATCGTGCTGTCGGTGGGCGTGACCAACATGAGCAAAAGGAACGCCATCATCAGGCGCCTCACGGCGGTGGAAACCCTGGGCTCCACACAGATCATCTGCTCTGACAAGACCGGCACCCTCACCCAGAATCGCATGACGGTGGTGGACAAGGCCACCGCTGACGAAAAGCTGCTGGCCACCGCCATGGCCCTGGCCTCTGATGCCGTGTGGGAGAATGGCAAGGCCGTGGGTGAGCCCACGGAAAACGCGCTGGTGACCTACGCCGCCTCCCTCAACCTGCCCAAGACCGAGCTCTCGGCCGCCATGCCCCGGGTGGGCGAGGCGCCCTTTGACTCCATGAGAAAGCTGATGAGCACCCTGGTGAAAGACCAGGACGGTCAGATTCGCCAGTTTACCAAGGGCGCGCCTGATGAACTGCTGCGCCGCTGCACCAGCTACTGGGACGGCAGGGCCGCCAGGCCACTGACCGATGAGAAGCGCCAGGGCTTCCTGCATTCAAACCAGGACATGGCCGGCAACGCCTTGCGCGTGCTGGGCGCCGCCTTTAGGGACTGGGATGAGATGCCCGCCGATCAAAAACCGGCGACTCTGGAAAAAGATCTGACCTTCATCGGCCTCACCGGGATGCTGGACCCCATCCGGCCTGAGGTGATCGCCGCCATTGAGGAGTGCAAAACCGCCGGCATCCGGCCCATCATGATCACCGGCGACCACAAGGACACCGCCGTTGCCATCGCCAAGGAGCTGCAGATGATCTCCTCCGCCGATGAGGCGCTCACCGGCGCCATGCTTGATGGGATTTCAGAGGAAGAGCTCAAAAACAACATCAGCAAATACTCGGTCTACGCCCGGGTGCAGCCCGAGCACAAGGTGCGTATCGTCACCGCCTGGCAGGACAACGGCAAGGTGACCGCCATGACCGGTGACGGCGT
>DHQX01000017.1:2093-3476 GCA_002411105.1 Christensenella sp. UBA5327
ATGACCGGTGACGGCGTCAACGATGCCCCCTCCATCAAAAAAGCGGACATCGGCGTGGGCATGGGCATCACCGGCACTGATGTCACCAAGAACGTGGCCGATATGGTGCTGGCGGATGACAACTTCGCCTCTATCGTCCACGCGGTGGAGGAGGGACGGCGCATCTACGACAACATCCGCAAGGCCATCCAGTTCCTGCTGTCCTCGAACCTGTCCGAGGTGATCTCCATCTTTGTGGCCACCATGATGGGCTTTGTGATCCTGCGCCCGGTGCACCTGCTGTGGATCAACGTCATCACCGACACCTTTCCGGCGCTGTCCCTGGGCTTTGAGGCGCCTGACAAAAACGTGATGCACCGCCTGCCCCGGGAGAAGGACGAGGGCATCTTTGCCGGCGGCCTGGGGGTTGACGCGGTCTACCAGGGTGTGATGGTGGCCATCCTCACCCTGGCGGCCTACCTGATCGGTCACTTCATCGAGGCGGGGCGCTGGGAGTTTGTCAACTCCGAGGACGGCATCACCATGGCCTTTCTCACCATGAGCATGGCAGAGGTTTTCCACTCGCTGAACATGCGCTCCCAGCGAGAGTCCATCTTCAGCCTGGGCAGCCATAACAAGTACCTGTATTTCGCCATGGCGCTGTCCTTCCTGCTGACTGTGGCGGTGATCTATGTGCCCTTCCTCAGCGATGCCTTCAACTTCCAGCACATCAGCCTGTATGAGTTTGGCGTGTCAATGCTGCTGGCGGTATCCGTCATCCCGATTGTGGAAGTGACCAAGTTCTTCCAGCGGAGATTCGGGAAGAAGCATCAGTAGGAAACGCCAATAAAAAAGGGAGGGAGCTTTTGCGGCTTCCTCCCTGCTTTTTGTGCGTTCAGGGGTTGTATACCGGCTCGCCCTGTTGGGGGCTGCCGGAGGGGCTGGCCTGGGGCGCTGGCCCGGCGGGCTTGGCCTGGGCGTCATAGAGCCTGGCCAGGGTGAGGGCGCCGGCCATGCCGTCCGCCTCAAGGCCGTTTTGAGTTTGGAAGCGGGAGATGGCCTCCTGGGTGGCGCGGCCATACTGGCCGTCCAGATCCCCCTGGTAATAGCCCAGGGCCTTGAGCCGCTCCTGCAGCTGAATCACCTCCGGCCCGATTGAGCCCATGCGGAACAGGGCATCTGTGGCCTGGAAGTTGAGCACAGGCGGCGACAGGGTGGGCTTCTGGGTGGTGGCCAGCAGCGTGTCATAGGACCGGTTGACCGCTGAAATCCGGATCAGGATGAAGGCGATGGCCGCAATGAGCACCAGGGCCAGAATGGCCAGTGCCTTGGGCCTGAAACTGCCCTGGGGGCTTGGCTGGGTCATAGGACCTCCTTGGAATGGATAGGGCCAGTATAGGGCGG
>DHQX01000003.1:0-8301 GCA_002411105.1 Christensenella sp. UBA5327
GGAGCTGTTCAGCAGACACTATTTAGTTCTATTTTTGATTTTTTGGTTTGTGATGAGCAAAACGCGTTTTGGGCGACAGATTTATGCGGTGGGAGGCAACCCGACAGCGGCGCATCTATCCGGTATCAACGTCAAGCGTGTGAAGACCACCGCTTTTGTGCTTTGCTCCATTTTGGCTGCCATTGCGGGCATGATTCACTCTGCCCAAGTCAGCCAGGGCGGGCCAAACGAAGGCATTGGCTACGAGCTGAATGCTGTGGCGGCGGTGGCCATTGGCGGCACGAGCATGGCCGGCGGCAAGGGCACGGTGTTTGGTACCCTGATTGGTGCTTTGATACTTGGAATGTTGGATAATATGTTGGGATTAAAGGGTGTCAACTCCAACCTGCAGCTAGTGGTCAAGGGCCTTTTGATCATTGTGGCGGTGTTTGCCCAAGCCGTGAAGAAGGAAGACTGATTTGATAATGCAGGCCACGAAAGGCTTGGATTAAATAAAGGAGGAAACCATGAAGAAGGCTGTTGTATTTCTGGTACTGCTCACCCTGTGTATGAGTCTGGTCGCAGGGGTTGGCGCCCAAACCGAGAAGAAGTTTGTCATCGGTATGTCGCAATGCAATCTGGGAGAGCCCTGGCGTGTGGCAATGAATTCCCAGCTAGCTGCCGCGGCAAAAGACTACCCCATGTTTGAGGTTATTTTCGCTGACGCTGCCCAGGACAACTCCAAGCAGATTGCTGATATTGAGAACTTCATGCAGATGGGCGTGGACCTGATCATCACCTCGCCCAATGAGGCGGCCCCGCTGACTGATGTGATTAAGCGTGCCTATGAGCAGGGCATTCCTGTCATCTTGCTTGATCGTAAAGTTCTGGGCGATAGCTACACCCAGTTCATCGGTGCTGACAATGTCTATATTGGCAAGGTATGCGGCGAATATGTAGCGGATGTGCTGCTGCCGGAGGGCGGCAAGGTATGCGAGATCAAGGGCTTGGAAGGCACCTCCGGCGGCGTGGACCGCGATAATGGCTTCCGTCAGGGCATCGCTAAGAACCCCAAGGTGGAGATTATCGCCGCCAACAATGCGGATTGGCTCAGGGAGAAGGCAATCACCATCGCTGAAGAAATGCTGCAGGCGCATCATGTCATTGATCTGTTCTTCTGCCTGAACGATCCTATGGCGGAGGGAGCGTATATCGCAGCAAAGAATGCCGGGCGGGAGAAGGACATCCTTTTTGTGGGCGTTGATGGCCTGCCCACTCCTGATGGTGGTATCCGCAGCGTGATGGAAGGCCGTCTCAGCCTTAGCATGGTCTATCCCACGGGTGGAAAGGAAGCCATGGAGAACGCTTATAAATTGCTGGTGCTTGGCGAGGAGCTAGAAAAGAATGTGACACTTGGGACCGAGGTTATCACACCTGAGAATGCAGCTGACATGCTGAAAAAATACGGTGGTGAATAATCCCTGAAGTTTTTGACAAGGACCGCCCTTCGGGGCGGTTTCTTCGTTGAGTAGTTCCCGGCTGGTTTCGCCGCTGTCAAAAGCGTGATATGATACTGTCAATCGAAAGATGGAGGGGTGCAGCATGCTGATATTATCCTGCAATGTGGGCAGCACATCGCTGAAATACAAGCTTTTCGACATGACAGCGGGGGAGAGGGAGCTGGCCTGGGGGCATTTTGAGGGCGTGGGGCGCAGGTTTGGCGCTTTCCAGCAGCAGACGGTGGAGGGCATCCGTGAAGGCGCGGATGAGCCTGCGGCGGGCTATGGGGATGCCATCAGCCGGATGATCCGGTTTATGAGCGAGGCGGGCGCGCTTGAAGGCGGGCGCTGCCCTGACTGCGTGGCGTTTAAGGTGGTGGCAGCCCTGGGGGTGAGCGGGGTGACGCTGCTTGATGAGCGTGTGCTGGGCGCTATGGAAGCGCTGTATTCCCTGCTCCCTGCCCATAACCCGCCTTATGTGAGCGCCATCCGACAGTTCATGCGGCTGATGCCGGGGGTGCCCCTGGTGGGCAGCTTTGAAACCGGGTTTTTTAAGGACATGCCGGAATATGCGGCCATCTACCCGCTGCCCCGGGCGCTGTATGACAAGGGCCTGCGCAGAAACGGCGCCCATGGGGCCTCGCATGAGTATGTGAGCCAGTGGGTGGCAGCAAAAGAGGGCCGGGCGGATATGAAGATCATCACCTGCCACCTGGGGGGCTCCTCCTCCCTGGCTGCGGTCAAGGATGGCAAGGGTGTTGACACCACCATCGGCATGTCGCTGCAAACCGGGCTGCCCCACAACAACCGGATTGGTGACATCGACGCCTACCTGACCTTTTATCTGCATGAGCAGATGGGGATGTCGCTTGAGGACATCAAGACCATGTACGCCAAGGAAAGCGGCCTGCTGGGGCTTTCCGGGGGGCTTTCGGATGATTTCAGGCAAATCGCCCTGGCCGCGGCCACCGGAAACCCGGAAGCCAAGACGGCGTTTGACGCCTTTGCCTACCAGATCAAAAAGCAGATCGGCGCCTATATGGCGGCGTTGGGCGGCCTTGACGCCCTGGCGTTTACCGGCGGCATTGGGCAGAACAACCCGGCGCTGCGTCAGGCGGCGCTTGATGGACTGGAGTTTATGGGGATATCGCTTGACCCGGATAAAAACGAAAACGCCGCCCCCGGCAGCGTGATTTCCCGGGACGATAGCCCGGTCAAGGTCTATGTGGTGGCCACCAACGAAGAAATTGTGATTGCCCGCAAAGCGCAGGCGCTTCTGGGAGCATAGATTACAAAGTCTTTTTGGAGGGCGCGGGAACCTTTTTCTTCAGAAAAAGGTTCCCGCGTCTTCGTTTTTATCTCTGCTCACCCCTGCCCATAATAAGCGCCATCGCCGTGCTTGCGGAAGAAATGCTTGTCACGCAGCGCATCGGGTGCGGGCGGCACCATGGGGTGGAGGGCCTCGGTGATGGTGGCCATGCGGGCCACCTCCTCCAGCACCACCGCGTGGTAGACCGCCTCCTCGGCGTCCTTGCCCCAGGCGAAGGTGCCGTGCTTGCCGCACAGACAGGCGGGGGTGTGGATGGGGTTGATGCCCTGGCTTTCCAGGGTTTCGATGATGACAAGGCCGGTGTTATATTCATAGTCCTTGTCAATTTCTTCGGCGGTGAGGAGCCGGGTGCAGGGGATGGTGCCAAAGAAATAATCAGCATGGGTGGTGCCATACAGCGGGATGGCGCGCTCTGCCTGGGCCCAGGCGGTGGCCTGGGGGGAGTGGCTGTGCACGATGCCGCCAATGTCAGGGTACCGGGCGTAGAGCGCCAGGTGGGTGGGCGTGTCAGAGGAGGGGCGCAGGCGGCCGTCCACTACCTTGCCGTTTATGTCCACCACCACCATGTCCTCAGCCTTAAGGTCCTCATAGGGCACGCCGCTGGGCTTGATGACGACGAGGTTTTCTTCAGCGTCCCGGGCGCTGACATTGCCCCAGGTGAAGGTGACAAGCCCGTGGCGGGGCAGTGCCATGTTGGCCTCGTAGACCGCCTGTTTTAGCTTTTTCAGCATGGTCAATTACCTCTTATTTGTAGTGATCCACTGCTGTGCGCTCAGCCAGCAGGGCCTTTTTGAAGCGCTCCATATAAGCGGCGAAGCCCTTCATGTCGCTGGGGTCAGGGGCCAGGGTCTTTTGCTCCATGGCGGCAAAGACGCGCTGGTCCAGGTAGTCCGCCAGGGTTTCGCCCGGCGCTTTGTTGGCCAGGAATGCGGCCAGGATGGCGATGCCCCAGGCGCCGCCCTCACCGGCTGTGGCGAGGACGGAGACCGGGGTGTTCAGCGCCGCCGCGGTGAAGCGCTGGCCGGCATCCCCGGTTTTGTACAGCCCGCCGTGGCCCAGCACGCGGGTGAAGGCCACCTGCTCTTTCTCCAGGATCTCCATGCCAATCTTCAGCGTAGCCACGGTTGATAGCAGGATGGCCCGGGCCAGGTTGGGGAAGGTGAAGCGGTCATCAGAGGGGTAAAGCAGCAGGGGCCGCCCTTTTTCAAAGTGGGTGATGTGCTCGCCCGAATGATAGCCGATGGCAGCAAGGCCGCCGGCGTCTGGTGCGCCCTTGAGGGCGGCGCCAAAGAAGGCATCAAAAATCTGCCCCTTGTTAAGGCTCAGGCCGGCAGCTTCAGCGAACTGGGCGAAGAGATCCACCCAGGCGTTCAGGTCAGTGGTGCAGTTGTTGCAGTGCACCATGGCCACCGGGTTGCCGGCGGGGGTGGTGACCATATCAATCTCAGGATACACGCGGCTGAGGGCGTGATCCAGCACCATCATGGCGAAAATGGAGGTGCCGGCGGACACATTGCCGGTGCCAGAGGCAACGGCCCCTGTGGCCACCATGCCGGTGCCGGCATCGCCCTCTGGCGGGCACAGCGGAATGCCGGGGAGCAGGTCGCCCTCCGGATCCAGGCGCCGGGCGCCTTCCGGGGTGACTTCGCCCGCGTCAGCGCCCGCCAGGAGCACCCTGGGCAGCAGCGAGTCCAGCTGCCAGGGGAAGCCCTGGGCCTGGATGAGTTTCCCGAAGGCAGCCAGCATCCCCGGGTGATAGCCCAGGGTTTCCTGGTCGATGGGGAACATGCCCACGGCATCGCCAATGCCCAGCACCTTCTCCCCGGTCAATCGCCAGTGCACGAAGCCGGACAGCGTGGTGAGGAAGCGGACATCCTTCACATGAGGTTCACCGTTTAAGGTGGCCTGGTAGAGATGGGCCACGCTCCAGCGCTGGGGGATATTGAAGGCAAATGCCTCTGTCAGCTCTGCCGCCGCCTGCTGGGTGATGGTGTTGCGCCAGGTGCGGAAGGGAACCAGCAGCTGATCCTTTTCATCAAAGGCCAGGTAGCCGTGCATCATGGCGCTGATGCCCATGGCTTTAAAGCGGGTGAGCGTCACGCCGAAGCGGGATCTGACCTGGTTTTTCAAGTCCTTGTAGGCGCCTGCCAGCCCTTCCCATACCTGCTGGATGGGATAGGTCCAGATGCCGTCCACCTGCTGGTTTTCCCAGTCAAAGTTGCCGGTGGCCAGCACCTGATGAGACTGATTGATCAACACCGCCTTGATGCGGGTGGAGCCCAGCTCAATGCCCAGAATGGCCTGGCCTGACTGGATGTGTTCGGCTGCTTTTTTGTCGTTTGCGTTCATCTTATCTCTCCTCTTGTCATGGGGGAAATCGGCACAATTTGCTTAGTATCATAGCATAGCGCTGGTGGAAAGAACAGGGAGGCGGATTGGCTTAAACTTGCGCTTTTTGCTGAAGTCAATTCACAGAGTAACTTCCACAGGGCAAGCTGCGGTGGAAGTTAGTCGGAGACGGCATGGTAGTGCCTTTTTTCCCAATCCTCCATCTGTTGATTCTATCCCCTGACAGAGGTTTGGGAAAAGCCGCGAGCATCAGTGTACGCTACCTGGTCTGTGCCTCTGCAAAACAAGCACCTTTACTTTGAACGCTGCGTTTTAAAACCTCAATCCTCAATGTGTTTCTTGAATTGCAAAACCGTTTCTATAAATTCCTTGGGCAGATCCGCATGAATATCGTGACTTGAGTTGTAGCCTTTTATTAATGTGCTTCCCTTCACTAAAGAGTTGACCAGCGCCGCATCTATTTCATCCATAGCGGACAATAGGATGTCGTTTTTGTCATAATACCCAGGCGCGGTGTCTTTTGGCGGAGCCACATGAAGAATGTACGTCGGACATTCTATCGCGCTGAGCGTTTCTTTTTGATCAAATCCTCTAAACCAAGAAAAATCATAGAAAGCTTTGCCAAATCGCAGATCGTACATGCCTGTTCCATCCTGCATATTGCGAGTAAGAAAAACCAGCCCGTTTAATCCCATCTCAGGGGGGTAATACCAGACGATGGGCATTTTGCCATCATTGGCCTTGATGCGCTTGGTAAACGGATCTTTAACAAGAAACGACCAATTGTCCTTTCCGTCTTTATTGAATAAGGTTTTCACATAAGTATGTTCAAGGTAGTATTTTGTATAGTTGGACTCAAGATGTTGACTGAGAAAATCGTTTATTGTTTTAAATTCATGATAGGAAAATGTTTTTTCTGCTCTTCCTCTTTCAGTTGAAAAGAATGGCCCGTCCTCCAAAATCAGACCGGAAACCTGGTCGTTTGCTTTTGCCGCGATGGCCGCACTGACCAACGCCCCGGAAGAATGCCCTGTCACTATAGTCTTTTCTTTTATCACTTCAGAGATAAAAGAAATCAGGTCATCTCTTATTGCAATCGCATTATATTTTTCCGGGATTTTTGAAGATTTCCCGTGACCATAGCAATCAACGGCAAAAATATGAAAGTGCTTTGACAATTCAGGGAAAACTTTTGCATAATCTTCTTTTGATACCATTTGTCCGTGAATCATTAAAAGTGGCGGACCATTGTTGGGCCCTTCAAGGTAAGAGATATCGTATCCGTCTTCTGTCTGATACGTTTTTTCAGAAAACCCAAGCTTTTCTCCTTTTTGAGACAACCAATTGTCGTTTCCGTAGTCGTAATTCAGATTCCTATAAGCAAAAGCACCGGCTAATGCTGCAAGAATCATGAAAATGATCATAACCAACCTCAATCGCTTCATGATATTTTTCCTTTGATTTTCAGTATCATGTCTTGCATTCGTTCCCCGCTTATCAAGGCAATTCCTTGATCGATATCACCTAATAACAAAACAGTATCTCCAGTGTGAATGTTAAAAACTTCCCGTGCCTCTTTTGGGATAACGATTTGCCCCTTACTTCCGACTTTAGCAGTCCAGGCAAACAGGCCTTCTTTCTTGCGATCCGTTGATTCATCCTGTAGTCTTTCCTTTTTCCCTCTCATATTGCTCATCTCCAATCAGTCGGAAAAGTATCTAAATTCATACTTTTCATACTTGAATTGTAGTTGGCAAAATAGGATTTGTCAAGATCAGCATGGATGCCTTGATCCATACCCGTATCAAATTTTCTTCTTATTAGGCATCGTCAGTTGGTCAAACATGCCTTGAGTGATTATTTCCGGGAAAGTGAGGGGGGCCAGCAATGCCCTCAGCTCCCTCGTGGTGGTGTTGATGTCGTGCTGGAAGCTGTCTTTTCTAAAAATGCCTGTGTCATCTGCAAACAGGCAGAACAGCAGCCGCACCAGGAAAGGATGATAGGGCTATGCCCACACCGGGTCAAAACCGCAGACATGACCAACTGGGGCGCTTCTTTTGGCTTTAAGGCGCCCACATAGCTCATGGCCTGTGGTAGGCGGTTGCGAGTGATTTGCAGCGGGACTTTATCTGAATCAACAGTTTGCGGGGCAGGAGACTATCAATCCCTGTTTTTGATGATGTGTAAATGAAAATCCTTGGGTTACCCAGAGCGTTATCTGTAATATAAGCTCCCTAGCATCAGGTCTTTTTCCAGGGAGCTGATGGTGGTGTTCTCATCCAGCACAACGGTTTCTACGCCCATGTGGCGGCCCCAGTCGGCCATCTGCTGGCTGGTGAGGTCAAAGCTAAAGGCGCTGTGATGGGCGCCGCCCGCGATCACCCAGGCCTCCAGGCCGGTTTTAAAATCGGGCTTAGGTGTCCAGAAGGTGGTGGCAACCGGCAATTTGGGCATGGGCTTCTCGTTTTTCTTGCAGTCCACCTCGTGGATGATCAGGCGGAAGCGGGTGCCCAGGTCGATGAGCGAGGTGGCGATGCCCGGCCCGGTTTTGGAGGTGAAGACCAGGCGGGCCGGGTCCTCCCGGTTGCCCATGAGAAGGGGCAGGCAGCGGATGGCCTGGCGGCCGTCGGCAAGGGAGGGACAGATCTCCAGCATGTGCGCCTGGAGGATGCCCTCCTTGCCGGGCACCATGTTGTAGGTGTAATCCTCCAGCATCGAGGTGCCCTTGGGGTCTTTGATGCCAGCGGTCATCAGCTTCATCACCCGCACCATGGCGGCGGTTTTCCAGTCGCCCTCGGGGCCAAAGCCGTAGCCCTTTTCCTCCAGGCGCTGGATGGCCAGCCCCGGCAATTGCTGGAGGGCCTCCAGGTCGCCAAAGTGGGTGACCACGGCCTGGTAGTTTTGCGCCTGCATAAAGCGCTCAAGGCCGATTTCAATGCGCGCCTGCACGGCCACATGGCGGCGGAACTCCGCCGGGTCCCGGCCATCCAGGATGATCTCATAGAGGCTGTAATACTCGTCCACCAGCGCGTTGGTGTCAGCGTCTGAGACCGCCAGCACCGCCTCCGCCACCTCGCTTGAGGGGTAGGCGTCAATCTCCCAGCCGAAGACCTGCTGGGCCTCCACCTTGTCGCCCTCGGTGAC
>DHQX01000003.1:8379-15369 GCA_002411105.1 Christensenella sp. UBA5327
ACCTTGTCGCCCTCGGTGACGGCCACGTTGCGCATGTTATCGCCCATGCGCATCACGCGCACCTTGCCGCTTTCCACAATGCCAATGGCGGTGCGCATCCAGGCGGCCAGGCGATGAAGCATCTGGGGGTCCTTCCAGTGGCCGGCAATCACCTTGCGGTTGATGCCAAGCCGGGTCACCATGTGGCCAAACTCCCGGTCGCCGTGGGCGGACTGGTTTTCGTTCATGAAGTCCATGTCGATGTCGTCATAGGGGATTTCTTCGTTATACTGGGTGAGCAGGTGGAGCATGGGCTTGCGGTTTTCCTGAAGGCCCCTGATCCAGGATTTGGCGGGGGAGAAGGTGTGCATCCAGGTGATGACCCCGGCGCAGGCGGGGTCGGCGTTGGCGTCGCTAAACATCTGGCGGATCATGTCGCCAGAGATCTGGGTGGGCAGCAGCTTCAGCGGGAAGGGCAGCTCACCTGAGGCGTTGAGGGTATCCACCATCTCCCGGGCGTGACGGGCAACATTATTGAGCACCGTTTCGCCGTAAAGGTCCTGGGAGCCGACGCAAAACCAGAAGCTGTAGTTTTGGCTGAGTTTCATGATATATCCTCCTATTTTCAGAGCATTGGCATGGTAAGCGGGATGCCTGTATAATATGCCGTTTGGATGGACATTACTATAGGGTTTCCCAACGCTGTTGTCAAGAAATGTGCATGAATACACAGGCCTTCACATGGCGTTGGCGCCCCGCCAGCGCGATTGACGCGGATGCATCTTTGCGTTAGAATACATATGCCTAATCATTGATATGTTGTGGATCCCCTGTTTTAGCATCATGCGGCCCAGGATCGGCCGATGAAATCATTGCATCAAGGAGGCTTCCCTATCCATGAAGAAAATTCTGTCCCTTGTGATCGTCCTCTGCCTGCTGTTCACCATGACAGCGGTGCTGGCTGAGGAAAAGCTCCCCGAGAAGCTGGACATCCGCGCCCTGATCTGGAAATATGACGACACCTATGGCTCCACCGTGCGCGTGGCCATGGACAAATGGGCCAAGTACTATGCCGAGGAAATGGGCATCGACATCAACTTCCAGATGTATGACGCGGCGGATGACATGGCCAAGCAGATCGAAACCGCCACCATCCTCACCAGCGAGAAGCCGGACTTTGTCATCATCAACCTGGCGGAGGTGACCAACGGCCAGGTGCTGGTGGACATGTTCACCGAGGCAGACATCCCCTTCCTGTTCTACAACAAGCAGCCCAGCGAGGACACCACCCAGCCCGTTTTGATTGACACCGGCACCATCTTCATCGGCACCCTGGCCCGCCAGGCCGGCGACATGCAGGGCGAAATCCTGGCCGACCTGTATAAGCAGGATCCCTCCATTGACCTCAACGGCGACGGCGTCCTGCAGTATGTGATGCTCATGGGCGAGCCCCAGAACGACGAGGCCATTGCCCGCTCCCGCTATTCTGTGGAGACCGCGGAAGCCAACGGGCTGAAGCTGGAGCAGATCGGCCAGACGCTGGTGTGCAACTGGGACCAGGCGCTGGCGCAGGATGCCATCAACGCCGTGTGGTCTGCCAACCCCGACGGCAAGATCGAAGTGATCTTCGCCAACAACGACATGATGGGCCTGGGCGCTGTGGCAGCGCTGAATGGCTTTGGCTGGAACACCGGCAAGGAAGGCGACCCCAAGGTCGTGGTGATCGGTGTTGACGCGGTTGACTCCGCCTTGGAATCCATCAAATCCGGCGGCATGACCGCCACCGTGCAGCAGGACGGCGACGCCATGGGCAAGGCCAACATCCGCATTGCCATCAATGGCGCGCTGGGCCGTGCGTGGCTGGACGGCACCGAGTATCAGTATACCGATGACCCCTTCCACTGCATCCGCATCCCCTATGCCAAGATCACCGAAGTAAAATAACCCCCCTTTTCGAGGCTGCCGGGTAGCCCGGCAGCCTCATCCCCACAATTCCGGAGGACACATGGAAACTGCAAAGGCCCCACTGCTTGAGATGACCGGCATCGACAAGGCGTTCCCTGGCGTGCAGGCTTTGTCCAAGGCGCAGATGACTGTGCGCGCTGGCACGGTGCACTCCCTGATGGGCGAAAACGGCGCCGGCAAATCCACCCTGATGAAGTGCCTCTTTGGCATCTACAAAAAAGACGCGGGCGAGATCAGGATGGAGGGAAAGCTGGTCAACTTCACCGACCCCCGGCATGCGCTTGACAACGGCGTGGCCATGGTGCACCAGGAATTAAACCAGGTGCTCAGGCGCAATGTGATGGAAAACGTGTGGCTGGGCCGGCTGCCGCTCAAGCATGGGCTGGTGGACTCCCAGAAGATGTACCGGGACACCAAAAAGGTGTTTGAAGGCCTGGGCATCGATATCGACCCCAAGCGGATCATCGGTACCCTGTCGGTGTCCAACCGCCAGATGATCGAGATCGCTAAGGCTGTGTCCTATGACGCGAAAATTCTGGTGCTGGATGAGCCGACTTCCTCGCTGACAGAAAACGAGGTGGAGCGCCTGTTTGGCATCATCCGCCACCTGACGCAAAAGGGCGTAGGCATCATCTATATCTCCCACAAGATGGACGAGATCCTCCGGATTTCTGACGAGGTCACCATCATGCGCGACGGGATGTGGATCGCCACCCGGGATGCCAAAAACCTGACGACCGAGGAGATCGTGCGGCTGATGGTCAACCGGGAGATGACCCAGCGCTTCCCGCCCAAAAACAACCAGCCGGGTGAGGTGGCCCTGGAGGTGAAAGACCTCAGCGGCAAGTATGAGCCCACCTTCCATGATGTGTCCTTCAGCGTCAGAAAAGGCGAGGTGCTGGGCATCTCCGGCCTGGTGGGATCCAGGCGCACGGAACTGCTCAACACCATCTTCGGCTACCACAGCAAGGAGAAGGGCCAGATCATCCTGCACGGAAAGCTGATGGACAACAGCGCGCCTGACCGGTCCACCCGCAACAATTTTTCCCTGCTCACCGAGGAGCGCCGGGCGACCGGGCTTTTCCCGCAGACCAATATCACCTTTAACTCCGTCATCGCCAACATCCGCTCCCGGGGCTACGGCAAGTTCCTGTTGAAAAAAAGCAAGCTCAACCAGGACACCGACTGGGTCATCGGCGCCATCAACGTGAAAACCCCCTCCAAGCGCACGCTGATCCGCTCGCTTTCAGGGGGCAACCAGCAGAAGGTCATCATCGGGCGGTGGCTGTTGACCACCCCGGAGGTGCTCTTGCTGGACGAGCCCACCCGCGGCATCGATGTGGGCGCCAAGTATGAGATTTATGACCTGATTTTAAAGCTGGCTGAGGAGGGCAAGTGTGTGATCATGGTATCCAGCGAGATGCCCGAGCTCATCGGCATCTGCGACCGCATTTTGGTCATGTCAGGCGGCAGGATGGCGGGGGTCGTTGAGCGGGGCGTGGACTTTGGCGGCGTGGCCGGGGAGCAGGAGACCATCCTGACCCTGGCTGCCAAGTATGTTTAAGAGAGGCGCATTTTGACCATGCAAAGCATTAAGAAGTTTGACCGGCAGCGCACCATTGATTTTCTGCTGCAGTATGCCATGTATATTATTCTGCTGGCGATTTTGGTGACCGTCAGCATCATCAAGCCCCATTTTCTGGCCCTGGGCAATATTTTGAACATCTTGAAGCAGGCCTCCACCAAAGGCATTTTGGCGCTGGGCTGCGCGGGGCTCATCGTGCTGGCGGGCACTGACCTGTCCATCGGCCGGGTGATGGGCTTTTCTGCCGCGGTCACCGCCTCACTGGTGCAGTCGGTTACCTATTCCTCCCGCTATTTCCCCGGGATGACCCAGGATCTGCCGCTGATTGTGCCCTTTGTGGCGGCGATTGCGGTGGCGGTGGCCTTCTCGCTGTTCAACGGCTTTGGCGTGGCAAAGCTGAAGATGCACGCCTTCATCATCACTCTGGGCACCCAGCTGATCGCCTATGGCGCCAATTGTCTGTATATCGAGGCGCAGCCCTCCGGCACCGCCCAGGCGCTGTCCACCTTCAACCAGACCTTCAAGGACGCCTCAGCCGGCAACCTCACCATCGGCACCGTTACTATCCCGCTGGTGGTGCTCTACTTTTTAGGGCTGGCGGCCATCATGTGGGTGGTGTGGAACAAGACCAGGCTTGGGAAAAACATGTTTGCCGTGGGCGGCAATGAGGAGGCCGCCCGGGTAAGCGGTGTGAAGGTGGAAAAAACCATCATGCTGGTCTACCTCATGGCCGGTATTCTCTATGGCATCGCGGCCTTTCTTGAGGCCGGGCGCATCCAGTCGGTGGGGGCGAACACCGGCATCAACTATGAGACCGACGCCATCTCGGCCTGCGTCATTGGCGGCGTATCCTTCTCCGGCGGGGTTGGTACCATCCAGGGTGTGGTGATCGGCGCCGTGATTCTGCAGGCCATCAACTTCTCCCTCAACTTCCTGGGGGTGAACCCCTATTATCAGTTCATCATCCGGGGGTTGATCATCGTGCTTGCGGTGGCGATTGACGTGCGCAAGTACATCGTGAAGAAGTAATGACAGGCAAGGATCCCCGGGAGCTGCGCGAGGAAATGGCCCACGCAGAAGGCAGCCAGAAGCGGGCCGGGCCCTGGCGGGACAACCTGTATGGCCGCATCAAGGTGTCCAAGGGCACCATGGATAAGGTGGTCATCGGGCTGATGGTGCTGCTGCTGGTTGTTCTGGTGCTGGGGGTTGTGACCGGGAGCAGGTAAAAGGGCGGTATTTTGTCGTAATACAGCGTAAACGTGTGGAGAGCAGGCATCTCCACACGTTCTTTGTATCATGTCAGCGCCAAAAGGGGTTTGGGCGATGGGGTGGGCAGCGTGCAGACAGGAGGCTCAACCTCCTGCCATTGTACCGTTTCAGGTAAACCCATATTTCTTCAGCGCCGCGTGATAGCCCAGGGTGTAGAAATCGAAGAACTGCTGGATTTCCGCTTCCGGGGCGGCGCTCAGCGCCCGCAGGACATCTGCGGCGAAAGCCACCGGGGCGTTGCCGTTGGCGGTGACGATGTTGCCGTCACGCACCGACTCCGCCTGCTGATAGCCGCTGGGGTTCTGATAGTCTGGCAGCTCGTCCATGCCGTCCGGGCTGTTCAAGGTGTGCCGCACATCATTGAGCAGGCCGATGCCCCCGGCGTAACGCGCGGCATCGCAGATGGCACCCACCACGCGCCCGCTTTTCTTGTAGGCGAGGGCCAGCCGGGCGATGTGCTCTGGGGGGCTTTTGCGCCAGGAGCCCTCAGCGCCGATAAGGATGAGGGCGTCGGCGTCATCGGGTATCTCCTCAACGCTCAGGTCGGGCAGCACCGTGAGGCCGCCGATGGAGGTCTTGGGCTGCTTGTTGCTTGAGGCGAACCGCACCTGATAACCCTGGGTCACCTCGCCCCGGAGGGCTGGGGCGAGAAAAGCGAACTCCCAGTCGGCAAACTGGTCCAGCAGGATGAAAATTGCCTGTTTCATGGGGTGCTCCTTTCAGCCGGGCCATGTTCCGGCCCTGATCTGAAGAGTGTACCCGCGGGAGGGTGGATTAATACCCGCATGCCAGGCGCCGCAAAATGGGGTATGATGGCGGGGATCAAGGTTTTGCGGGAAAGGAAGGCAAGGGAAGATGAAGCCGATGATTCTGTGCTATAACATGGCGGGAGAGCGCGCCGGAGGCATCCGGCAGGTGGCGGAGGGGCTGGGCATCAGCGTGCGCTCGGTTCAGAAAGAGGAATACCATCAGACCCTGGCGGCGCTGTGCGGCCTGGAGGCTGGGGCTGAGGGGGTATATGGCGGCCCGGGCTTTGAGGATGAGATGATGGTGCTGGCCTTTTTCCCCCAGGGGATGCTTTCGGCGCTTCTGGACGGGATCCGCGGCGCGGGCCTGGCGCCGGTGCCGCTGAAGGCTGTCCTCACCCAGCCCAACAGCCGCTGGGATTCCTGTGCGCTCAATAAGGAGCTCAGGGAGGAGTACGCCTTTTTCCGCAGGCGCGAGGAGGCAATAGCGCGGGGCGAAACACCGCCCGAAAAAGCAGACTGAGCCTGTCTTAGCGGCAGTAAATGACCAGTGCATCCCGCAAGAACCGGGCTGCTCCGGGGGCGATTTTGTCGTAGTAAGCGGTGAAACGCGGGTCATCCACATAGGTCTGGGCCAGGGCGACATGGGCCTGCTTGTGATAGCTTGACCAATGCTGGCAGAGCCATTCCTTGTGCAGCTGGCAGGCCTTCTGGGCCAGGTCACTTGCCGGGTCGCCCTGGGCGACGGCCGCAGCCAGCGTGCTGTTTAACTGCTGTGTGAGTGCCTCCATCTGGGCATGCTGAGCTTGGCTCATGGCCTGCATCTTGGCGTTTGACTGGTTTACAGCCTCATCCCCATACCGCTGCCGTGCCTCTTGGCCATAGCATCTTTCGTTATCAGCCACCAGCTGCTGTTTGAAGCCCTCGAATTTTTCATGGTCTGTCATGGTGATCTCTCCTTCATTCACTTTAATGGTTTTTTCTACGCTGCTGATCAGGGTTTCCAGCTGTTGCTGCTTTGCTTTTAGCTTAGTCAGGTGCCGCCTGAGGGCCGCT
The DNA here is from genome assembly GCA_002411105.1 of Christensenella sp. UBA5327. Classification (GTDB taxonomy): domain Bacteria; phylum Bacillota; class Clostridia; order Christensenellales; family Aristaeellaceae; genus UBA6115. The sequence continues at coordinate 14,980 of DHQX01000003.1, forward strand.
TGCGCGTCAAAGCTGTTGTCTGCGAGGATATCCTTGATCTCATCCAGGGGCAGGCCCAGCTCCCTGAAGATGAGAATTTGCTGAAGCCGATCTACCTCTTCGGGGCCATAGAGGCGATAGCCGTTTGATGGCATCCGCTGAGGGCACAAAAGCCCCAGCCGGTCATAGTGGCGCAGCGCCCGGGTGGTGAGCCCTGACAAAGCTGCCAGTTTGGCAATGGTATACATGGGCAGTACCTCCTTGTGCTGCCATGGTAAAGCTTGCCCTTAGGTCAATGTCAAGGGTGAAAATAAAAAAAGCACCCGCTTTGGGTGCCCCAGACTGTCAAAGAAGTATATTCAGGGAGGTATCGGAGGGCGAAGCCCTCTGATGGAAATCCGCCCCAGCGAC
>DHQX01000003.1:15520-38587 GCA_002411105.1 Christensenella sp. UBA5327
AAGTGACAGGCGGATGGCCCATCGTTCCTTTCCCGTTAAAAAACCAAGGTTTTTTGACGGCCTGAAGCACCCGCTTTGGGTGCCTGCAAGAAAGTGTGTCGGCAGCTTATTGGCAGCTTAGATGTTCATGCTGTTGACGGTGTGCCAGTTTTGCAGCTCGTCCGCTGCGTTCTCGGCCTCTTTGGCCGCATTTTTGGCGTCCTTCACCTGGGCGGCGCTGACGAAGTGGTAGCGGTAGCCAAACACCAGGCCCAGCACCAATAGGAAAAGGCTTAGCCCGTGGAGGAAGAGGAGGAGTGCTGCGAAAACGGTGACGGTCATGCTGCCCACCTGCTGGTCATCCTTTTTGATGATGAAGCGGTGCTGGTTGCCCTTGTCGATCAGATCGGTCACCCAGCCGATGACCTTGCTGATGATGCCCTCTGCCTTGGGTTGGGTCTGGGTGGTTTTACTGGCTTTGGGGGCCGCCCCCTGGTTCAGCTTGCCTTCCTTCTCCAGGATGACCATGGCCTGGAGCATATCCCAGTTGCTTTCCTCAAGCGCCTTGCGCGCCTGGTCATAGGTGACATTCGCCTTCTGCCTGAGAATTTCCGCCATCTCGTATCTTTCCATGTCTGCTCTCCTTCGCCCTGAGGGCTTTTTCATTACGCGCTTAGGATACGACAGGAAGATGAAAGGAAGAGGCGGGGTGGATTAGAACCATATTAGAAAGCGAGGAAACTTTCCTTAGGGTTGTGCGCCGGCTCCCCGATTGTCCTGGCCGTCGGGGATGGCACAGCCTGCCTGCGGGGGCAGCTGGCCGGGGGCTTTTATCCCCATGGCAAGGGCCGGCACGATGAAGATCTTGCCGCCGCCCTGGCCGGAAAGGTCAAGCTGGGCGTGGAGGCAGCTGGCAATGGCATCACTGATGCGGCTGTCAATCAGCCAGATGACGATCTCCTTTTCCTTGAGCATCTCAAAGCTCAGGAACTTCAAATCGTGCCCGCCTGAGCCGCGGCCATGAATGATGGTGGCGCCACCGGCCCCCGCGGCCTGGGCGATGGACAGGGCGTCCTCAGACAGCCCGCGGTTGAGGACGGCAACAACACAGTCAAAAGCACCCGGAGTGCCCGGACTGGGCAGCGGGACAGGCTCGGGCATGGCATGTTCCTCCTTGGGCAGACGGGATACCTTGTGCTGGAAGACGGCGCCCAGCAACATGATGGATAAGACCGGCGCCATGGCCACCATGGCGATGACGCCAAAGCCATCCACCAGCACGTTGGCTGTGGGCGTCATGGCAGCAGCGCCCTGGGCGAAGGCCAGGACAAAGGTGGCGGTCATGGGGCCGGAGGCCACGCCGCCCGCGTCATAGGCGATGCCCACAAAAACCGGGTCTGAGCGGAAGGAGAGGAAAACCGCGATTAAAAAGCCTGGCAAGAGGAAGTACCACAGCTTCACCGCCGGGATCATGATGCGGATCATGGATCCGGCAATGGCCAGGGCCACGCCGATGGAGAGGGTGATGCGAATCATCTTCAGCGGTATCCGCCCGCCGGTCACATTTTCTATCTGGTGCCCCAGCACGATCACCGCGGGCTCCATCAGGACCACGATGGTGCCCAGCAAGAAGCCTACGACCGGCAAAAGCCAGTGATAGTTTTCAGCGATGCGGCTGCCGATGAGATGCCCCATGTCCATAAACCCGGCGTAAACCCCGGTGAGAAACAGGGTGAGCCCCAGGAGGGTATAGATGAGGCCCTTGACGACGCGGCCCATCTCGCGCCGGGAAATCTTGAAACGGATGAAGTTGAGGATGAAAAACAGCGCGGCCAGCGGCAGAAGGGCGAAGATGGACTTGAAAAATTCATCCGGCAGCATCTGCAAGATGCCCAGGGGAGGCTTGGCCACGGGCGCGCCCTCAATGTTTTTCTGGCCGGTGATGATGGACATGAGCATCAGCGCATACATGGGGCCGGCGCTCATCACACCCACCATGCCGAAGGAATCCTCCTCTGAGGTTTTGCCGCCTTTGATGCGGGAGAGGCCGGCTGAGAGCGCCAGGATGAAGGGGGTGGTGAGGGCGCCGGTGGTGGCGCCGGAGGAGTCGAAGGAAATGGCCAGGAATTCCTCCGACACAAAGATAGACAGCGCAAAAATGCCCATATAGGCCAGGCACATGAAGGTGGCATACTTCATCTTGCCGCCAAGGAGGCGGAAGGTGCCCAGCATGATCAGGATCCCCACGCCCACCGAGACCAGGTAAACCATCAGCTGGGCGCCGATGGCCCCGCCGGAGGCAGCCTCAACCTGCTCGCCCAGAATCAGCAGATCCGGCTCCGCCACCGTCACCAAAAAGCCCATCAGAAAGCTGAGGATGGCCAGCTTGATGCCGGATTTGGAGGTGGCGACCTCGGTGGCCATGTGATCGCCAATGGGGTTCATGGCCAGGTCGATGCCCACCAGAAAAATGCTCAGCCCCACCAGCAGCAGGGCGCTGCCGACTAAGAAGCGGATGATCAACGCCATCTGTGCCCCCACCAGGGTGAAGGCCAGAAGCAGCACTAAAACCACCACCGGCAGCAGCGAGCGGATGACTTCGTTGAGCTTTTCCCTCAGCAGGTTCATCTGCGCCCCCCCTTCCGGGTGTTGCGGGGCTGATACAGGCCAATGGTGCGCAGCACCGGCAGGGTGAGGATGATGCCGTTGCCCTGCTGGTCAAGGGACATGCCCTGGTAGATGGCCTCCTGGATGGCGGGCGCCTGCAAACGCGAGGCGATGATCATCAGCAGGTCTTTTTGCGGCTCGATGAGCAGCGGGAAATAAAAATCCTGCGGCACCCCCGCGCCATGGGCATGCACGATGGTGCCGCCGCCAGCCCCGGCCTTGCGGGCAATTTCCATGCAGATCTCGCCCTTGCCCTTGTCCATGATCACCATCAGGCACACAAAGGGCGACGGTTTGGTGCGGTCATAGGGCTCCCCCTGCTGGCCCCCTTCCGGAAGCCACTGCCTAAAGGGCACCACAAAGGCGATGCCCTTGTAGCGCTTGTCCATTTTGAACTCATCCTTCATGGCGGTGAAAAGCTGGTGGCTGAGCTCCTTTGTCACCCCCAGCATCAGCACCTCCTTATGGATCTCGCTGATGCCAAAGAAGTTGAGGATGGGCGAGGGGTTGGTGCCCTCCCCCTGGAAGATGGTGCCGCCGCTCACGCCCTTGTCCTGCGCCCAGTGCAGCAGATCCCCCGCTTTGCCCCGGTCCACCACGGCAAAAAATAATGCGTCTGGAATCAAATAAAAACCTCCCCATGAAGCGGATTGCAAATAAAAAACCAAGCGCCTACGTGCGTTCAGTATGCACTGACTCCTGGTAGTATATTAACACAGATTTCCTTGATGTGCTATGGGTTTTTGCGCTGCTGACCGGGAAGGTCCGGAAGGGTTGCCGGGTTCCCCGGCAAGCACACCGTCACCCGGGTGCCCATGCCTTCCCTTGAAAACACGTCAAAATAGCCGCCGTGCCGGTCCACAATCCATTTGGCGATGGCAAGGCCCAGGCCGGTGCCGCCGGAGCTGCCCCTGACCCGGGCAGGGTCAGCCCGGTAGAAGCGCTGGAAGATATGGGGCAGATCCTGGGCGGGGATGCCCGCGCCGTTGTCCTGAACGGTGAAGCAGGCCTCGCCTTTTTCGTTTTTCTGGCAGCTGAGGGTGATGATGGAGCCGGGGGGAGAATATTTGCCGGCGTTGTCGGTGAGGATGCGCAGGGCTTGCTTGATCATGGCCACGTCGCCTGTGGTGCTCAGGGGTTCATCGGCCTTTAGGCGGTAGTGGTGGTTTTTATCAATCAGCAGGTATTCCTCATAGGCTTCCTGCACCAGCTCTGCCAGGTCAAGGGGGGCGGGGGAGAAGGGGTTGCGCCCGGAGTCACCCCTGGCCAGGAAGAGCAACTGCTCCACCAGGCGCTGCATGTTGTCAGCCTCCTGCTGAATGGCCTTCACGGATTCGTCCATCACCTGGGCGTCGTCCTTGCCCCAGCGGGAGAGCAGGTCCGCATAGCCCCGGATGACCGCGATGGGGGTGCGCAATTCGTGGGAGGCATCTGACACAAAGCGGGTCTGCTCCTGATAGGAGGCATGCATGCGGCCAATGAGGTTATTGACGGCGGTTTCAAGGCCGGTCAGTTCGCTTGAGCCCATGGAGAGCCTGGCGCTGGGGCTTTGGACGCTCAAGGAATCAATGGCATCCTCCAGCTGATGATATTTCTGCTCGTCAAAGCGCAGGGTGCTCAGTTCCTGGGCGGTGGCGGCCATGGACCGCAGGGGGCGCAGCAGGTTTTGTGTCTTTCTGCGGAAGCCCAGGTAGAAGATGATAAAAAACAGCGCCTGGTTGGCCATGGCGGTGGACATGGCAAAGCCCAGGTTGCGCAGGGGAATGGCCAGGGGCACCACATGCTCCTCGCCTGCTCCATCGGTATAGGCATACATGGCGGTATTTACCCGGGTGAGCCAATCCCTGTTGTCGGTGGCGTACAGCTTGCGCTCAAGCGGCCATTTCCAGCCCTCGCCCAGGGCTGACTGCTCAAGGGCGATCAGCTGCATGCCAAAGGTGGCACCTGCCACCAGCAGGTTTGCCATGATCAGTAGCAGGATCGCCCGCAGGAAAAAGCTGTGGTTGATTCTTCTGCCGATGGAGCGCATGCGCTTGGTCTCAGTCACTGCGGCTGCTCTCCCGGGCCACATAGCCCACGCCCCGGACGGTGTGGATCAGGGGCTGGTCGGTTTTTTCACCGATTTTGGCTCTGAGGTAGCGGATATACACGTCCACCACGTTGGTTTCCCCCATATAGTCGTATCCCCACACGCGCTCCATGAGGGTTTCGCGGCTGAGGACAATGTCCTTGTTCTCCATCAGCGTTTGCAATAGCGCAAACTCCCGCCCGGTCAATTCCACCGTCTCCCCCGCCACCGTCAGCGTGTGCCGGGCGATGTCAAGGATCAGCGGGCCAATGGTCAGTTGGGGCAGGGTCTGGCTGCTTTTTTTGCGAAGTGCCGTGCGGATGCGGGCCAAAAGCTCCTCGATGGAGAAGGGCTTGGTGATGTAGTCATCTGCCCCCATGTCAAGGCCGGTCACCTTGTCCATCACCGCATCCCGGGCGGTGAGCATGATGACCGGAAGCTCTGAGGATTTGCGAAGCCTGCGCAGCACCTCCAGGCCATTGAGGCCCGGCAGCATGATGTCCAGCAGCATCAGATCAAAGCCGCCGGCCTCCGCCAGCCTCAGCCCCTCCCGGCCATCCTCGGCCTTGGTCACCTCATAGCCCTCGTGGCCGAGTTCCAGCTCCACAAACCGGGCGATGTTGGGCTCGTCCTCCACCAGCAGGATCTTCTGCATTTGCGCCTCCTCAAAAAAAGAAATGATCCGGCAAAAGTATAGCATAACTTTTGCCGAATCAAGCGGGGGTCAGTTGTTTTCCGGGGGATTGGTGCCGGTCTTGATGCTCTGGGCGGCGTCAGCGGCCTTGTCCATGGCGCGGTTCACCGTTTCGGCTACACCAGCTCCCACGATGCGGTAGCGGAAGCCGAAGAACAGGCCCACCACCGCCAGGGGCAATACCCACCAGAACATGAACAAGAGCAGCAGAATCAGCACACTAAGGGGCAAGGTGAAGGATTCCTTCCCGTGGCGGGACACCTGAATGGTGATCTTGTTGGCCTTGTTGATGGCCTCCGCCACGAAGCCGAAGAAGCGGCTCAGGCTGCCCTTCACGTCCACATCCTCCGCCGGTTTGGGGGCATCCTCCTTGCGGGTGGTGTAGCTATCGCCCTGGGGCTGCTGGGCGTGGTTGATCTTTCCCTGGCTCTCCAGGTGCACCAGCGCGTCCAGCAGGTCCCATTCGGTGCTCTCCAGGGCGGCCTTGGCCTCCTCATAGCTGACATGTGCCTTCTGGCGCAGCTTTTCTACCATCTCAAAATGATCCATCATCGTTTCTCCTTTCCTCTCTTGGGTTGGCCTTATCATAGGGGATGAAGATTAAGGGGAAAAGGAGGGTGGATTAGAAATGGATTAGAATGGGAAAAGAATGGTCAGTCTGCCATTGACCTGGCCCCAGGCGCGCCCCAGCGGATGCCGTCCGGGGTGATCTTTTCCGCCTTGCCGCTTAGGATATTGAAGCCCCGCAGGAGTAAAGGCGCTATCCCCCAGCAAGCTTGCAAACTGCGCCTTGCTAAAGCCGGTTGTCTGGGCTAGGGCGATTGAGGATATTGTCAAAAGGACGCACAGCGCGGTGAGGGTGCAGAAGCGTTTTTAAGCATCATGTCTCTTTTTTTTTATGTGTATATCGAATACCATGGCTCCCTGGGCATCCGCCGCGAGGTATCTGCCTCCCTCCAGGGGCTGGCACAGCAGGTAGAAGCGGTTTTCCGGCTCTGGCAGCCGGCAGAACCTCCCGCCCTTTTCAGACAAATAGCCCCTGTTTTTGCCAAGAAGGATGCTATTGCAACACCGCATTAAAAAGTCAACTGTGCCCCAAGACAGCGCAGGCTTTTAAGGCGCATCTCGCGTGTCTGCGCTTCTGCCGGGGAGTCTGGCATTACCGGAAATAAAAACACCATTCATTGAGCGTCACATAGCCGCCTGATGACAGCGTCCATGCACGGGGGTTAAGGGATAACGTTTCCCATTTTTCCGTGGTGGGAATACGCTCAAAGGGGCCACCTGACAAACTGCGCCATGGGCCTTTTTCATCCGTGACATAAATGGCGTTATTCGCTCTATTATAGGCAAAACCACCAAAATGGCTCCGGAGTTCAAAGGCGGTTTTAAAAGATTTGCGGGGAATAGACACCGGGAAAGATGCGCCATGATCAACGGTCTGCCGGGTCGTGATATCATAGACGGCCAAGGTGGGAATGGTGCTGCCATTATCCTTGACACAAAGGAGTTTGCCGGGCGTATAGCTACAAAAGGCAAGAACATCCGGCATTTTGATGCTGGTGCAAACACCATCTGACAAATCAAAAACTAGCAGGCTGGTGTCCGGGGCTGATTTACCTCTTGATGCGTATAGATCCATCATGCCATACATTCTCGCACCTGCAATAAAACAAGGAAAAATGTCCTCGGGATAGTATTGGTCTGGCGGTGTCAGCCCAGAGACGTCAAGGCGCGTATCGTTGAGGTGCCATCCGTTTTGGTCGATTTTTCCAATCAGGCCGGAATGCAGATTGAAGCCATACAATGCGCCTTCCTCCGATGGGACAAGGCAATCCACTGACTCTAAAATTTCTGTTTCCAGCTCCTGGCCTTGCTGTGAGAGAGGACGCTCAATATTCCATAAGGGAGCCGATTTCACCTTCGTCATCAAGGCATAGCTGTTTTGGCCGGGCTGCCATGTATACAGACTGCCGTTTCGCAGAAGGTAGTATATGGTATCGCCAATCACAGTTTGGCTGACAAGGTCATTTTCTAGCCGGGAAAGCCCAAAGGTTTTCTGGAAAGATTCGGCGAAAATGCGTTCTGCCTGAGCGGGAAGTACCGCAAACACGACAAAGGATAAGATGGCTCCCAATATCAAAATGCGTTTCATTTACGATGTTCCTCTCGTGTTTTATCTACTTATTTTCTCGCATCATCATGCTTATTTTTCGTCCCAGCTCAGTGAGAAACTCCTCCGTGGTCATATTCTCACTGGTGTAGCGAATGCAAAGATCCTTGATCAGGTTGTCGACAGTGCTGCCTGGCGCGCCAAGGAAAGCCGATTCCATATGCAAATCTAAGGATTTTAGCATTTCGCGCTGGTCTGAAATGGTCTGCTGGGAAATCATCCACTTTTCTTCTTCTTTATTCTCGATCAGCTGATTGATGCTGTCAAGCAAGGCATTCAGGTCTCTTGCCTCCAGGCTTTGTGGATCATTCAATTTTTTCAGCGTTTCCTCAAGTTGTTTTTTTTCCAACATTTGGGCTTCTAAAATCTGCTGAAAATAGGGGTTTTCATAGGGCTGGTTGTGCTCGGGATGGGTCGCGTAATAGATATATGGCTCGCTTTTCAATTGCGCGGAGCATTCGATAAACTGAATCGCTGCCGCCATATGTCGTGTGTAGGGATTTACCACATACACAAACAGTGTTCCATCCGTTTTTGTGGTGATATCCGCAGAGAAAGCAAAAGGTATCTTTGCATAATCTCCAGTGTACAGGTCATAAAGCGTATTTTCGGAAGTAAGCGCCACAATTTTCGGGGGCTCGTTCATCGCTGCATCCCAGCCCCGAAATCTGATGATGCTGACAAGGTCGCTGGCTGCTGCCGTGTCGCGCCCTGATAATACTCTGATATCATTTACCTGCTTTAACTTGCTTAAGACACTGCGCAAAGCGGGGTGATTGAGATTGAAGGTGCCGGAGGAGGCGTCATATTGATGCATGAAAAAGATGATCACTTGGTGACAGAATTTCGGATAGTCAAAGCCGATGATAAAATCTAAATCAGGATATTCATCTGCATAAGTTTTTTCCCATTCAAGCCAGGCATCCATCAACTCATCCATCGTTGAAGGCAGGGGACGCTCGCCAAACACCAGATGCCAGTATCCCTTATGCACACCTGTTGACCAGAGCCTCAGCTGGGTAGGGTAAGCAACAATGTGCCCCTGACTATTCCGAAGCACCTGGACAATGGTCGGGTCCATGGTGGCAATTTCTTTTTGGAGGATGGGGGACGAAGACAAGTCGGCAGCAAAGCCTTTTTTGACCATGGAAGAAAAGAAGTAATCAGCGCTCACTTCAAATACATCCACACTGTCATCCTGGGTGATAAGCATCCGTGAGACATCCTCAGCGGTCATCAAGTTGCGCACGATGCTTAGATCCACATCGGGATATTGCTGTTTATAGCTTGTTTCCGCATCCGGCATCCATACATCCGCATGGACAACTAACTCCTGGTGGTTTTGCGCCGTTGATTCCCCGGAGATATAAACACCCGCCAAGGTGCAGATGGCATAGCGATTGCCTGACAGCACCCATGCTGGTGTTTCATTCATCATCAGCTCAGTAGGAACATAAGCGATGGTCTCAAAAGCGCTGCCAGATGTACTGCGGTAAACACGGCCCTTCATAGCGAGGTGAATGGCATCCTTCTCTGGCGAATATGCCAGCCCGCCTACCGTATCGCCAACAGAAAACGCATCCATGGATAGGGGGAGGTCGCTTAAGAGCTCGGTGTTTGTATCCAGACGGCTGATTCTGTAGCCGGAGTCTAGTTTTCGCAAGAAAAGAAAGAGAGAATCTTGCTCATGGCAGGCATTGACCACCTTATCTATTTGATATTTGGTGGCATTGCCTGTAGAAAGATCAAAGCCAAAGAACTGGTAGATGTTGTTTTCAGGCTGGTACACCAGCAGATGCAGCCGCTGCCCGGTTATGAAGCTGCGCACCACCGGGTTTGGAAACACCTCATCGTTGGGGTTAAGGACTTTCATGTCAAGCTTCACATCCCCCCAATGTATGCCCGCCTGGTCGATTTGTCCTAATCTACCGTTAAAAACATTAAATCCATACAGCGAGTGTTCTCCCGCTACTATGTGAGTAACGGTTTTTTGAAGCTGATTCATGGCTGCCTGGTCAACGACCAGGACAGACTGATTGGCCTGAAAAGGAGAGGGAGGAAGCTGGCAGAGTTTTTTGAGCCCTTCTGTTGCTTTGTGGGTATAGACGGACATATCAGTCATATAGGCATAGCAGGTGTCGCCGTGCCAATCAACCATTTGAATGCCCTTCACTCCCTGGTTTGCCAGGCCGGAGCTTTCAAGATGAAATGAAGTAAAAAGCTCTTCGTTCCGGGCAAAGGCAGCAGGGACGATGCCTGACAAAGCCAGTATCAGAGCCAGCATGAGGATAGTTGACTTCTTCATGGGTGGAGGCCTCCTTAGCCCCCCTCTTTTGAAGAAGAGGGGGATATGATGTTAGAGCAAATTGATATAGTTCTTCATGCCATAACCATTTCGCCATTCATTCCAACCGGTAAGGTTGCTGTGCTCCCATCCTTTGCCACTAATAGAATAAAAAACGCTATTGGCGCTTCCATAAACGCGCACGGTGGTTCCATTCCTCAAGGAACAGGCAACTGCGGCACTTGTAGAAGGTGAGCTGCGCATCTTAAGTGTTCCGCCATGCACCCGGCCTTGTAGGGCAGAAGCAACCGCTGAAACCGAGAAAACAAAGGTCATGACCAATAAGAGACAAAGAATTGATGGCATCTTAACCCGCAGCACATAAACAATACTATATTCTTAAACCAATGGAATCACCTCTTTTCCCCTAAACTGAACATTCAGGCTTTCACAGCCTTTACCATATAATTGCGCATGAAGCCCGAAACATTACATGATTTGGATATCATTATTGTGCTGATCGCCGTGCGCATGCTATACTCCGCCCATGGACAAGGATATCCGCCATGATGAGGAACAGCGGTTGATGATGTACTATCAGCTGCTGGAGCGCTCGGCCCGTAGCATTCTGGGCATGCGGGTGGATTTACACGACCAGATTGAGGATTACGTGCAGGAGACCCTGCTGAGATATGTGTGCAAGGCATCTGTGCTGGCCGACCACGACAATGTAGAGGGCTGGCTGTTTGTGACGCTGAGAAACCTCATCATGAGCGATCTGCGCAAGGAAAAAAACCGCCGCCCGGCTTTTTCCCTGGATGAGGAAGGGGTTTTCTGGGAGCCTTCAGACGAGGTGGCGGGGGTGGAAGAGCAACTGATAACCTGGGAGGCCATGGCCCAGATCCGGGAAGCGGCTGGGGAAGACAACTTCCGCCTGCTGCAACAGTACTATGGTGAGGGGGCGCCCCTTGGCGCCCTGGCCAAACAGGTGGGGGTGAAGGAAAACACCCTGCGGGTGCGCCTGCACCGGTTGAAAGGGAAAATTAGAAAACGGATGGGCAAATCATTCTGACGTGGATGTAATACTTTAGCGTTATTTGACATATATATGGTAGGGAGGTGAACCGGGGACGTGTTGGGGCAAGGCGTGAAAAAAATGAAAAGGCGGCTGCAGGCCCTGCTGGGAAAGGAACGGCTATCCCGCAGGGAGCTTCGGGAGATCATCGATATCCAGATGCGCTTGCCTGCCAAGGACGTGAACCCCCGGCTCATCAACGCCTGCCACCAGCTGCTTTGCCCCCAGGCCGCAGAGGGCTTGATCAGGGATGAGGCGGTGCTGTCTCACAAGGTGCGGCAGATTTTGCGGGCCGCAGGAGAAGAGGAAGCGCGCCCCAGCCGCCTGCGCCCGGCTGTGGTGGTGGCCATGATTCTTTCGGCTGTGCTGCTGCTGGGCGCCGTGGCCCAGGCGCTGGGCTACCCGGTGTGGGAGAGTCTATTCTACTGGACGGAAGATGATCTTGTTTTGGAAACCAGGGTTAGCGGCGCAGGGGAAATGCCGATGGCGGCAGCGGCGCTGCCAACAGGGGGTGACGCCTTTAGCCAGGCGCTGCGGGAGCATGGCATGGCAGTGCGGCTGCCCGCGATGCTGCCCCGGGGATTTGTGCTAAAGGATGTGGAAATCCATGATAGTGAGTTTGCGCTGATGATACTCGGACATTATGCTTCGGGCGAACGCACCTATATGATTGACATTACCAAAGAAAAGCCTTTGAATGGCGAGGTTAGAGCCTCGGGCAGCTATAGGCCCAAAAATCCGGGGCCGCCTGAAATCATCACCATAGATGGTGTTGACATCTACTTGTATGGCAATACGAAGTGGGAAAACGCCTTTTGGCTGGTCCCGCCCTATGAGATTTCACTGGGTGGGTTAATTGAGCGCGAGGAGATGCGCGAAATCATCAACACGTTGAGAATGGGGGAAAAAGAATAGGGCAGGTATCATGTTGCTGATGGTTTTCCGCCACAGCGATATGCGCGGCGTGGCGGAAGGCCTATCGCTCCTTCCCGTTAAAACAAAGCTTTTTGATGGCCTGAACAGCGCGGTCTATTTATCCAGCATCTGATCCAGCATCAACAGCATCCGGGGCAAATGGAAGGGGCCTTTGAAGGTGCTGCCCTTGGCGGCGGGCTGGGTGGGCTGGCCGTCCCGGCGCAGGTAGCCAAACCACTCGCCATACCGGGCGTCCGGGAAGACCGACCTGGTGTATTCCCACACCCGGAGGAACCAGTCCAGATACATCTGCTTGCCGGTGTTGCGAAAGGCCATCAGCGTGGCAATGAGGGCCTCGTTGTGGGGCCACCACAGCTTCATGTCATGCTCATAGGATTCGGGGGGGTGGCCCTCGGCATCCTGGAAGTACAGCAGGCCGCCATATTCCTCATCCCACCCGGCGGTGAGGGCATCCATCATGATGTCCTCAGCCTCCTGGTGCAATGCGCCGCAGCCCCGCCACAGCGCCTCCTCCATCAAAAACCAGCTGCACTCAATGGCGTGCCCGGGGTTGAGGATGCGGCACATGCTCACCTCCGGGTCGTACTCCCCGTTTGGCCCCACGGTTTCAAGGGTCATGCCGCGGTCTTTCTTGCGGTGAAAGCGCAGAATATCCTCAACGCATTGGTTAGCCCGCTGGGTGTAGGTGGCGGCGTTTTCAGGGTCGGCATCCCGCATGACTGAGCTTAGGTTCAGGTAGATCATGGGGCCGGCCAGGCCGCGAAGCGGGCGGGTGGCGGCGTTTACCTTGGGGCCAAAGCCCGCCGGGTCCGCTTCACCCTGGTTGAGCCGCCAGATCAGGTCATAGGCGGCTTTGGCCCGATCCATATACTTGCTGATGCCTGAGAGCTTGTAAAACTCGGCATTGGCCATGGCATAAAAACCCTCTGAAAAGCTGTAACGGCGCTGACGCAGGGGCTGGCCTTGCCTGGTCACCTGGAAATACATGCGGTTGTCCTGGTCGCGGTTGATGCAGTGGGCCTCCATAAAGTCAAGGCAACTCACCGCAAAGGCGCGCCAGGCGGCGTTTTCACCATAGACATGGCAGAGCCTGGAAAAAGTCCAGGCGCAGCGACCCTGCATCCACACGCTTTTGTCGGTGGAGTAGACAGCGCCTGCCTGGTCCAGGCAGGTGAGGACGCCGCCAAAGTCTCTGTCCTGGCCGTGATCCAGCCAGAAATGGACGCAGGTTGACAATTCCTCTTTAACCCAGGGCTTAACGGCCTGAAGCGCGTTGTGCATATAACCTCTCCTCTATATGGCTGATTAGTATTCTGCGAAACTGTTTTGATAGGAGTACTTGCCCGAGGCGAAGTGGGCCATCATGGCCGCCTCAAAGGCCTCCTCATTGCGCGCTTCCAGGGCGCGCACGATGTTTTCATGCTTGACGATGGTCTCGTCCAGGTGGGGGATTTTTTCCTCGGTTTTGAAGTTGGCATCCACATCCCAGATGGCGGCCATGAGGGAGAGCATGCTGGTGTTTGAAATGCGGGAGAAGAGCGTCATGTGGAACTCCCGGTCATCGCTGTGAAAAAAGCGGTTTTGCTCCCAATGGGTTCTGATGGCGGTCATGATCTGGCGCATGCGCAGGATGTCCTCATCCTGCAGGGTGTTAAAGGCCTGGCGCATGTAGCCCAGCTCCAGCTTTTTGCGGATGTCAAGCATCTCGATGATGGTGGAGTCAATGTCGCCGGCAGCGGCAAAAACCACGTTTTGCATCACAAAATCCAGGTTGAAATCGTGCAGCACCGTGCCCCGGCCCGCCTGGGCAGAGAGCATGCCCATGATCTCCATGGACTTGATGGCCTCCCGGAGCACATTGCGGCTGACCCCCAGCATGTCGCTCATGGCCTGCTCGGTGGGGAGCAGATCGCCGGGTTTTAAATTATTCTCAACGATATAAGCCCTGACCTGGCGGAACACCTGAACATAGAGCTTCTCACCGTTTTTTTTGCTTTTTGTCATTTTCGCCTCCGTTTCGCGTGGCCGATGCCGATTGCTGCCCTGATTGTACTACAAAAGAAGCGGAATGCAAGCCCTGATTTTGGCAAATCAAGTGGTATTTGAAAAAAATCCAACCAGAAATTTTGAAAATCAGTTGACATTGTAGGATGATTGATTTATTATTTCCCTAAACAAAGCGCAGATCAGCGCCAAAAGAACGAGGAGGAATCCTACATGAAGAAACTGCTGGCCATCACCCTTGCCATGGCGATGCTGCTGTCCATGGCCGCCACCGCTTTCGCCCAGGAGAAAACCGTTGTGAAATTCTGGGCCTTCCCCAACTTCGCCACCATTGATGACACCCTGGGCGCCTATGAAGAGAGCCTGATCGCCGCCTTTGAAGCCGCCAACCCCGATGTGGACGTGCAGCTGGAAATGTTGGACTTTGATGCCGGCCCCGCCAAAATCGCCACCGCCATCACTGCCGGCAACGCCCCTGACGTCATCTTTGACGCCCCCGGCCGCATCATGACCTGGGCCGCGGAGGGCATCCTGGAAAACCTCAACGACATGTTTTCTGACGCTGATAAGGCTGATATCTCCCAGGGCGTGCAGGAAGCCTCCAAATACAAGGGCGACTACGTGATGTATCCCCTGGGCACAGCCCCCTTCTGCATGGGTTTCAACAAGACCATGCTGGAGCAGCACGGCTTGCTGGACATGCTGCCCCTGGAGGGAGACCGCACCTGGACGCTGGAACAGTACGAAGCGCTGCTCAAGGCCCTTAAGGAAAAGGGCGAGGCGGGCGCTGTCATCTTCTGCCGCACCCAGGGCGGCGACCAGGGCACCCGTGCCTTCCTGGCCAACCTCTACGGCGGCAGCATCATGAACGATGAGCTGACTGCCTACACCACCAACGACGAGAACTTTGTGAAGGCCCTTGACTGGACCATGAAAGCCATCAAGGATGGCCTGCTTGAAGACGGCGTGGGCTTTGACGGCACGGGCGCGATTGACGAGTTTTCCGCTGGCCGTGTGAGCCACACCATCCTCTTTGGCACCGGCCTTTACAACCTGCGCAAAGCCCAGCTGGACGAGATGGAGATCGAGGCCGTGCTGGTGCCCTATCCCGCCCCCCAAGGTCAGGAGCAGCTGGAGTTCCTGGTGAGTGGCCTGTGCGTGCTCAAGAATGAGGATGCCAAGGTGGTTGACGCTGCCAAGCGCTTTGTGAAGTTCATGTGCGACGACCCCGAGTGGGCCGCCAAGAACGTGGCCCAGGCCGGCCAGTTCTCCCCCCGCGCCTCGGTGGTGGCGGAAGTGGAGGACAAGGAAATCGCCTACGGCTCCACCATGAGCAAATTCTTTGGCAAGTACTACAACACCGTGCCAGGCTTCGCCCAGATGCGCACCTTCTGGTTCTCCGCCCTCCAGGCCGCCTTCTCCGGGCAGAAGACCGCCCAGGAAGCCATGGACTTCTTCGTGGAGGAAGCCAACAAAACGCTGGTGACCCAGTAACCCTTAAAACCAGGGGGCGGGGTAAACACCCCGCCCCTTTTCGCACCAGCGCCGGAAAGGAGAGGCCCCATGTCAGTCATCCCCAATTTCAGGAAGGCCCGCCTGGGCAACCGCAAAATCCTGCTGCGGGAGACCGCGGTCTCCTACGCTTTTCTGCTGCCGGCGCTGCTGTTTTTTTCCGTGTTTGTGCTCTTGCCCATCATCCAGGGCGTTATCACCAGCTTTTATCACTACAGCCTGAACACCTATGACTTCATCGGCCTGGACAACTACCGCCGCCTGATGCAGGATGAGGTGTTTTTAAAGTCGGTGGTCAACACCGTCGTCATCGTGGTGGGCACGGTGCCCATCATCCTGATTTTTGCCTTGTATGTGGCCAATTCCATCTACCAGCGCCATGCCTTTATCCGCTCCTTTTTCCGGGTGGTGTTTTATCTGCCGGTGGTGACGGGCACGGTGTCGGTGATTGTGGTGTGGCTGTTTATCTTCAACCCCAGGGTGGGGGTGCTCAACTTCGCCCTCAAATCCCTGGGCCTGATCACGCAGAATATCTCCTGGCTGGGGGACCCGCGCTTTGCCCTGCCCGCCATCATGCTGGTGCTGCTCACCACCTCCATTGGGCAGCCCATCATCCTGTATGTGGCGAGCCTGGGCAACATCCCCACGGCGCTGCTTGAGGCGGCGCAGATTGACGGGGCCAACTCCCGCCAGGTGTTCAGACATATCAAGTGGCCGCTGCTGATGCCCACCACGCTGTATATTGTGGTGATCTCCACCATCAATTCCTTCCAGGTGTTCTCCCTCATCCAGCTGATGACCTCCGGCGGCCCCTTTTATGCCACCTCCACCGTCATGTACCTGCTGTATGAAAAGGCGTTCACCTTCTATGAGTTCGGCTATGCCAACGCCATGGGCGTATTGCTTGCGGTTGTGATTTCCATCTTTTCGCTCATCCAGTTCAAGGCTTTCAGCCGCGACGTGTCCTACTAAGGGGGAAGCCATGTCAGAGAAAAACGCCAAGCTGATGTCCTCCGTCGGGTCCAGCCGTTTTACGGCGCTGTCGGCCCTGAACATGCTGTTTTTGGGGATCATCACCTTCACCATCTTCATTTTTCCCTTTTATTGGGTGATCAGCGGGTCTTTTAAGACCATGAAGGCCATCAACGCCTCCCCGCCCCAGTGGTGGCCGGCCGAGCCCACCCTCAGAAACTATGAGAAGCTGTTCAAAAACCCGGCGCTGGATTGGTTTCTCAATTCGGTCATCATCGCGGTGGCCACCATGCTCATCGTGGTGCTGGCGGCGTCGCTAGCGGGCTATGTGCTGGCAAAAAAGAAATTCATCGGCCGCAGGGTGGTGTTCACCGTCTTTATCGCCGCCATGGCGCTGCCCAAGCAGGTGATTCTGGTGCCTTTGGTGCGGCTGATCTCCGGCTGGGGCTTTCATGATACGCTGATGGCGGTGATTCTCTCGGGCGTGGGCTGGCCCTTTGGCGTGTTTTTGATGAAGCAGTTTTCAGAGGGCATCCCGGGGGAGTTGCTGGAGGCAGCTAAGATCGATGGCTCAGGCGAGGTGCGCACCTTTGTGACCATGGTCTTGCCCCTGGTGTCAGCCGGCATGGCGGCCCTGGCGATTTTCACCTTTGTGACGGCGTGGAACGACTATTTCATGCAGCTGGTGATGCTGTCCTCCCGGTCAAACCTGACGCTGCAGCTGGGCGTGGCCACGCTGCAAAAGGAAAACGCCACCGACTATGGTCTGCTGATGGCTGGCGCTGCCATTGCCGCCATCCCCATCATCACGGTGTTTATCGCCTTCCAGAAATATTTCACCCAGGGCATCACCATGGGCGCAGTAAAAGGTTAATGTCGATTCTCCACCGTTGTGTGCAGCCGATGAAGAATCAACATTTGAGGAGTATCAAGATGGAATCCAGGAATAGGTATCAGGGAATCTTCCCCGCGTTTTATGCCTGCTACGATGAGAGCGGTGACATCAGCCAGCCAAGAAGCCAGGCATTGGCCCGGCACCTGCTGGCCCAGGGGGTGCAGGGGCTGTATGTGAACG
Source organism: Christensenella sp. UBA5327 (assembly GCA_002411105.1). Taxonomy (GTDB): domain Bacteria; phylum Bacillota; class Clostridia; order Christensenellales; family Aristaeellaceae; genus UBA6115. Next base: position 32,960 of record DHQX01000003.1, read on the forward strand.
GATCCTCGGGCGAGTGCATCTACTTATCGGTGGATGAGCGCAAGCGGGTGCTGGAGGCTGTGATGGAGGCGGTGGGGGATAAGCTCACCGTGATTGCCCATGTGGCGGCCAACAACACCCGGGACTCGGTGGAACTGGCCCGCCACGCCCAGGCGCTGGGGGTGGATGCCATCGCCGCCATCCCGCCTATCTACTTCCGCCTGCCGGAGGAGGCCATCGCCCGGTACTGGAATGATATCTCCGAAGCGGCGCCTGAGACCGACTTTGTCATCTACAACATCCCCCAGCTGGCGGGCGTGGCGCTCACCCCCAGCCTATTTGGGGAGATGCTGAAAAACCCCCGGGTGAAGGCGGTGAAAAACTCCTCCATGCCGGTGCAGGATATTGAGATATTCAGGAGCCTGGGCAAGGGGAGGATCACGGTGTTCAACGGCCCGGACGAACAGTTTGTGGCCGGCAGGGTGATGGGCGCTGAGGGGGGGATTGGCGGCACCTATGGGGCGATGCCCCGGCTGTTCCTGAAGGCGGATCATTTCATCCAGTCCGGCTCCTTTGAGGGCGCCCGCGCCATCCAGGTGGAGATCAACCGGGTGATCAGCCTCCTGCTCACCGGCAAGGGCAACCTCTATGCCATGCTCAAGGAAGTGCTGCGGCAAAAGGGCATCATCTGCGGCTCGGTCCGCGCCCCGCTCACCCCGCTTCAGGAGGGGGACCGGGAGATCGCCAAACATGCCGCCCGGATCATCGCTCAGGCGGAGCAGGGATAATACAGCATCAACATATGTGGGGGCTTTCTTCAAGTGAAAGCCCCCCACATATCTTTGCTGTTAGCAAAACCCGCCATCCACCCCCAGCACCTGGCCGGTGATGAAGCTGGCTTCCCCGGACAATAAAAAATGCGCGGCGGCGGCCACCTCATCCGGTTTGCCCAGGCGGCAAAGGGCACAGCGGCTGGCCAGGGCTTCCAGGTCAGAGGGGCTGTAACCACTCAGCATATCAGTCAGGATGACGCCAGGGGCCAGGGCGTTGGACCGGATGCCGCAGGGGCCCAGCTCCTGCGCCAGAGACTGGGCCAGGCTGATAAGCCCGGCCTTGCTGGCGGCGTAGGCGGCCTCGCAGGAAGCCCCCATGAGGCCCCAGATAGAGGAGACAAACAGCAAGCTCCCCGCTTTTCGGCTGACCAGGTGGGGGATAAAGGCCCGGCTCACCAGAAAGGCGCTGCGCAGGTTGGTGGCCATGAGGTCATCCCAGGCGGCGGGGGAAGTGTCGGACAGCAAAGCGGTGTGGCTGACACCGGCGTTTAGCACCAGGGCGTCCAGGTGGCCCAGATGCGTCAAGGCCAAATGATATAGCTGTTCCGCCTCACCTTGGGTGAGGGCAGGGTTTTTGAGGGGAAAAGCCCCGGTTTCAGCCTGGAGGCTGCTGGCCGTGGCCTCATTTTCCCGGTAGGTGAAGGCCACGCGCCAGCCTTCCTGGCTGAGCCTTTTTACAATCGCCCGGCCAATGCCCCGGGAGCCGCCGGTGACAAGCGCTGTATGCATGCTCTCTCCCCTCCTGTTGTCCGCCATTGTAGGCCGGTTTTTGTGGGCTGTCAACGCGCCACACGCTTTACAGGGGCTCCCTTTCCGGCTATAATGGCCCCATTGCACAAGAGAAAGGAGGGCCATGATGCTCAAGCGTTTGCTGTGGCTGACCCTTTTGATTTGCGCCCTCCTGTTGATGCTGGGGTTGATGACGGCCCAGGCGGAGGCGCCGTATGCGCCGATGACCGCCCTGACACCCCAGTGGGCGGCCCTGCCGCCGGAGGCCCCGGCCCCCCTTGCGGCCCAGGCACGGAAGCCTGCGGACGCTCAACTGGCAAGTCTCATGGCCTCCATCATCCACCCTGCGGCGATGCCGGAGGATCCCCCGGCGCGGGCGGCTTACCACCTGCGCTGTTTTTCAGCCTTTCACTACCCCGACCGGGCGGGATAGCCCGCGCTTCCTTGGACAGATACCAGGTCGATGAATGAAAGGAAGTACGGATATGGCTAAACCGGTACCAACCAAAAAGATCACCGTCAACCGCAAGGCGGTTTCCGCGGTGACATTGCTTGTACTCATTGCGCTCACGGTTGTTTTTGTGTGGCTGGGCGTCACCGGGCGGAACATGGATGCCCAGGGGCTGTATAAACTGCTGCCCTGGCTGCCCACCACGGGAACTGAAGCCCGCTGGCGCGAGGCCCTGGTGCCAGGGGCGGAGCTGGGTGAAAACCTGGTGCTGACCTTCAGGCCCCAGGCTGAAAACCCGCTGACCGAGGAGGAAAAGGCGGAGACGGTGCGCGTGATCGCGGCCCGGCTGGCCGACCTGGGCTGGCGGGACACAAAGGTGGAGCTGACCCAGGACGGCGCTGTGCGCGCCATCATGCCCAAGGCCGCCGATGACGGCCACCTGGAGCATCTGCTGGATGCCCGGGGGCATTTCACCTTCTCAGACCCCCAGGGCAACGAGTTCCTGACCGGCGAGCACATCGCCACCGCTGGCTTTGGCATGGCCAACCAGGCGGGCACGGATTTCTCCCTGTCCATCGCCTTTGATGACGAGGGCAAGCGCATTTTTGCCGAAAAAACCACGGAATTGGTGGGGCAGTCCATCACCCTGAAGCTGGACGGCAACACCCTGGTGTCCCCCGGGGTGAACGAGCCGCTCACAGCAGGCGGGGTGTCCATCCCCGGCTTCGCCCTGGAGCCGGCGCGGGAATACGCCGTGATGATGCGCTCCGGCGCCATGCCCTATGCCCTTGAGGTGGCGGAGCGGACAGCCGGCACGCCCTTGCTTGGTGAAGGCGTTCAAAACAGGCTGATTGTGGCGCTCACGGTGGTGTTTGCCCTGGTGGCGCTGTACTTCATCATCCGCCAGCGCCTGGGCGGCGTGGTGGCGGCCTGGATGCTGCTGGTCCAGCTGGCGCTGTCTTATTTCTTCGCGGCGCTCATGCGCGCGGGCTTCACCCTGGTGACCTTGAGCGCCATCTGGCTGGGCTTCCTGGCGGTGGTGTTTGGCATCGTGGTGCTGTTTGAAAACGTGCAGGAGGACATCCGCCGGGGCCGCTCGGTGCGCCAGGCGGTGAAGGAGAGCTATGCCGGGCGCGGGCACGCGGCGCTGGATGTGATGGCGGCGCTGTTGATCATCTGCGTGGTGGTGATCATCATTGACGCCCAGGGCGTGGTGGGCAGCTTTGCCAAGGTGCTGGGGATTAGCCTGCTGGTTGGCCTGGTCCTCACTCAGGTGGCTTTGCGGGTCATTCTGAACGAAACCCTGACCCTTTTTGGCGACCGCTCTGCGCTTTACGCCAGCGGCGTCATGAAAAAGGAGGAAGAATAAATGAAAATCCGTTCATCTGCCCTCGTGACCCTGGCGGTGTCGGTGATGGTCATTCTCATCGGCATCGTGCTGGCGGTGACAGGCATGGGCCTCAAGCACTATTCCCAGTCCTTCCGCCCTGCGGATATCACCCAGATGCTCTGGGCGATGCTGGCGGTGGTGATCCTGCTGTTTGTCTTTGGCTTTGTGCGCTATGACATGCCGGGGGGCCTGGCCCTGGGTGTGGCGGGGCTGCATGACCAGCTGCTCACCCTGGCGCTCACCACCCTTGCCAGCATTGCTTTTGTCCAGAGCTACAGCATGCCTGCCCTGGTGGTGGGAAGCGCTGTGTTCACCTGCTGTTTCTCGGTGCCGGTGCTGCGTGAAGCGCGGCTGATTGGCAAAAGCGTCTCCCTCCGAGAGCACACCCGGGAGGAAGTGGCTGGCATGGCGGTGAAGAAGACCATGCCTGTTGTGATCCTGGTGGGCGCTGTGGCGCTTCTCATCTTCATCGCCTTTGCCGTGAGCGGCAATTCCCTCATGATCGGCTTCATGCTGCCCGTGCTGGCGGGCATTGTGGCGTCCTTCCTGTCCGCCACGCGGATCACCCCCTATCTCTGGGCGGCTGCCGCGTCCCGCAGCCGTTCCAAACGCTGATCCCCTATCACCTGAAGCAACCTCCCCAAGCCCATCCCTGAGGCATATCAAAGCATTCAGGGAGGGGCCGGGGAGGGGGCTTTTTCAAAAGAAAGGACCCCATGTTTACCCTCACCCAGCGCGCCACCCCTTTTTCCCTGCCTGGCTACCCGGACTACCTGGCCGCCCTTCTCCATGCCCGGGGGATTGACACGGTGGAGGCCGCGGAAGCCTTCCTGAACCCTGAGGCCGCACAGCTGCACGACCCCTGCCGGATGCAGGGGATGGATGCGGCCGTGGGCCTGATCCGGGATGCCGCCGGCCAGGGGCAGACCATCGCCGTTTATGGCGACTATGACGCGGACGGCGTATGCGCCTCGGCCATCCTGATGGAGGCGCTCAGGGAAATCGGCGCCACAGCCTTTTCCTATATCCCGGACCGGCAGGAGGAGGGCTATGGCCTCAACGCCCAGGCGGTGACGGAGATCAGCGGGCGGGCGGGGATGATCATCAGCGTGGACTGCGGCATCACGGCGCTGGAGGAGGTGCGCCTGGCAAAGGCGCTGGGCCTGGCTGTCATCATCACCGATCACCATGCCCTTCAGGGGGAGCTGCCCCCGGCAGACGCCCTGGTGCACCCGGCGCTTGGCGATTATCCCTTTCCGGCATTGTGCGGGGCAGGTGTTGCCTTCAAACTGGCGCAGGCCCTTCTGGGCCATGAGGCGGGGCTCAAACACCTTGAGCTGGCGGCGCTGGCCACCATCGCAGACCTGGTGCCCCTGGTGGGTGAAAACCGGGTGATCGCCGCCCTGGGGCTGGCGGCGATGGCGGAAACAACCCGGCCCGGCCTGCTGGCGCTGATGCAGGCGGCTAGGCTCAAACCGGGCGCGGCCGTCACCGCCGAGCAGGTGGGCTACCAGCTGGCGCCCCGGCTCAATGCCGGGGGCAGGCTGCACACGGCAGAGGACGCGCTGAAGCTGCTTTTGACCACAGACCCTGGCGAGGCTGCTGCCATCGCCCAGACGCTTGACAGCCTGAACACCCAGCGCCGCCAGGTGGAGCGGGAGGTGCTCACAGCGGCGCAAGCGCAGGTGGGGGAACAGGACCTCTCCGCCCTGCGCAGCCTGGTGGCGGCCGGAGAGGGCTGGAATCCGGGTGTGGTGGGCCTGGCGGCAGGCAAGCTGGCGGAGCGCTACCAGTACCCCGCCATCGTCCTTTCCCGGCAAGGGGAGGAGCTGGTGGGCAGCGGGCGCTCCGCAGGGAAGATCGACCTTTTCGCCGCCCTCAGCGCCGCAGCGCCGCTGCTCACCCGCTTTGGCGGGCACCGGATGGCGGCGGGGCTGAGCTTAAGTGCCCGGGATCTGCCCGCTTTCCGGGAGAGGTTTGACCAGGCGGTGCGGGCGCAGCTGGGCGGGGGGGACCTGGTCCCCGAGACCGCCTACGACTACCCCATGGCGCTGGAGGATGTGACGGTGGAGAACGCCCGGCTGCTCTCCCGCCTGGCGCCCTTTGGCATTGGGAACCCGGCGCCAGTGTTCATGCTGGCGGATGTGCCGCTGCTCTCTACCCGGGCGGTGGGAGCGGACGGCAGCCACCTGAAGCTGAGCCTGGGCCGGCCCGGGGCCGTCTGCGACGGCATCGCCTTTGGCCAG
>DHQX01000003.1:38711-39726 GCA_002411105.1 Christensenella sp. UBA5327
ACGGCATCGCCTTTGGCCAGGGGCACCTGGCGGGCAAGCTGCCCGGCAGCTTCACCGCTGTGGGCAGCATGGGGGAGAACAGCTACATGGGCCGCACCACCGCCCAGGTGAACGTCCGGGGGATTTTCCCAGGCACCGTGGCCTATGCGCAGGATAAGCCCGCTGAACACCGGGCGATGCTCAGAACCCTCGCGGCCATCCCCGCCGGGCAGGCAGAGGCCCCTGTGCCCCTTGACCAGCTGCCGGAGCGCCCGCCCACCCGGGGCACCCTCTTTGTGGCCTGGTGCCACCAGACCGCGGAAGCGTTACACCGGCGCTATCCCCAGCTTGTCACCTATACCGGGGCGGCGGATGACCCCCGGGCCTTCAGCGCCATCCTCTACCTGCCGGACTGGCATCAGCCCTTCGCCCCCTACCCCCGGGTGGTGATGGCAGACGGCTTGATTCATCAAGGGGAAGCCGTTATGATGAAGGACGCGGCGGGAGCCCGGGAGGTGTTGGCGCTGCCCCAAAGCCAGGCGCTCAAAGATGCGCTGGCGGAGCTGAAAACCGACAAGGACGCCCTGCGGGAGGCCTATATCCGCCTGCGGGATGGGCAGCCCCTGGGGCAGGCGCCCCAGGACCTGAGCGCGCTTTATGTGCTTTGGGATCTTGACCTGATCACCCTGGACGCGGCGGGCGGGTTTTCCGGCATGAAGGAGATGCGCCGCTGCGATCCGGACCAGTCCGCCCTCTTCCAACACCTCAACCGCTAAGGAGGACTATGGCGCACACCGCTTTTGAACGGCTGTCCCTCCAGGACATGCTCCTGAGGCTGGGAAAATACTCTGAGCCTGAGGATCTTGCCCTGGTGGAGCATGCCTATGCCTTTTCGGAGCAGGCGCACCAGGGGCAGATGCGGCGCAGCGGGGAGCCATATTTCTTCCATCCGCTGCATGTGGCCAGCATCCTGGTGGAATTGCAGCTGGACGCGCCCAGCGTGGCGGCGGCGCTGCTGCATGACACGGTGGAGGAC
>DHQX01000003.1:39876-40108 GCA_002411105.1 Christensenella sp. UBA5327
TGCTGCATGACACGGTGGAGGACGTGGAAGGGGTGACGCTGGAGATCATCCAGGCCAAGTTTGGCGATGAGATCAAGCAGCTGGTTGACGGCGTCACCAAGCTGGGACGGCTTGACTTTGCCGACCGGGAGGAGCAGCAGGCCGAGTCCTGGCGCAAGATGATCCTGGCCATGTCAAAGGACATCCGGGTGATCATGATCAAGCTGGCTGACCGGCTGCACAACATGCGCAC
>DHQX01000003.1:40199-90326 GCA_002411105.1 Christensenella sp. UBA5327
CGGACCGGCTGCACAACATGCGCACCCTGGCCCACCAGCCGCCTGAGCGCCAGGTGGCCATCGCCCGGGAGACCCTGGACATCTACGCGCCCATCGCCCACCGGCTGGGGGTTTATACCATCAAGCAGGAGATTGAGGACCTGGCGCTTCGGTATATCGACCCCCAGGGCTACCGGGATGTGGCCACCAAGGTGGGGCAGAAGCGCATCGAGCGGGAGGAGCAGATCAAGACCATCATCGCCACCTTGAGCGACAAGCTGGGGGAGATGGGGCTGCACGGCTTTGAGATCGATGGCCGGCCCAAACACCTGTACAGCATCTACCGCAAGATGGTGATTCAGAACAAGACCTTTGACCAGATCTATGACCTGATCGCCATCCGGGTATTGGTGGACTCCATCCCCGAGTGCTACACGGTGCTGGGCGTGGCCCACACGCTGTGGACCCAGATGCCGGGAAGGTTCAAGGACTATATCTCCACCCCCAAGGCCAACATGTACCAGTCGCTGCACACCACGCTCATCGGCGGGCGCACCATTCCCTCCCCCTTTGAGGTGCAGATCAGAACCCGGGAGATGCACCGGGTGGCGGAATACGGCATCGCCGCCCACTGGAACTACAAGGAGGGGGCGGCTGACGGCGGGCTTGACAAGAAACTCTACTGGCTCAGGCAGATCCTCGACTGGCAGGGGGAGACCCGGGACTCCAGGGAGTTTATCGACGGGCTGAAGACCGACCTGTTCAGCGAGGACATTTTCGTTTTCACCCCCAAGGGGGAGATCATCAACCTCCAGCGCGGGGCGACGCCGCTTGACTTTGCCTACCGCATCCACTCCCAGGTGGGCAACTCCTGCGTGGGCGCCCGGGTGAACGGCAAGATGGTGCCGCTGCAAACCGAGCTTCAGACCGGTGACCGGGTGGAGGTTTTGACCAGCGCCAACTCCAAGGGCCCCAGCATGGACTGGCTGGGCGTGGTGAAAACCCAGCAGGCCAAGACCAAGATCCGCCAGTTTTTCAAGAAGGAGCTTCGGGGCGAGAACATCCAGAAGGGACGGGACATCCTGGAGCATGAGGCCAAGCGCCGGGGCGTGAAGCTGGGAGAGCTCACCAAGCCCGAGTTTTTTGAGCCGCTGCTGAAAAAATACTCCTTCCCGGATCTGGAGGCCATCTATGGCGCGGTGGGCTATGGGGCCATCCCCTCGGTGTATGTGATCACCAAACTCCTGGAGGAGCAGAACCAGAGCCAGGAGCAGGCCAAGCCCAAGGGGCCCACGCTGCCCGAGCCCAAGGAGCTGGACCAAAGGGGCAAGCCCACCCACGGCATCTATGTGGAGGGTGGCTCCGGCATGCTGGTGCGCTTCGGCCACTGCTGCAGCCCGGTGCCGGGGGACGAGATTACGGGGTATATCACCAGAGGGCGCGGGGTGACCGTGCACAAGGCGGACTGCGTCAATGCCCTGAATGCCGAGCCTGAGCGGCTGATCCGGGTGAGCTGGGCGGATGACGACACCGGCACCTTCAACACCAGCCTCCGGGTCATCGTGTATGAGAGCCCCAATATCCTGGGGGAGATCATGATGTTTATCGCCAATGCTGGCACCCCGGTGGTGGCCGGCTCCCAGGCCCAGGGCAGAAAGGGCATGCGGATGTTGAACCTGGTGGTTCAGGTGCAAAGCCGCGATCAGATCCGCCTGGTGCTGTCCAGGCTCCAGAAACGCTCAGACGTCCTGGAGGCCTATCGCAGCAGCGCCAGGTAGAAAGGACAAAAGATGCGGGCAGTGGTGCAGCGGGTGGCAGAGGCTTCGGTCAGCGTGGAGGGCCAGGTCAAGGGGGCCATCGGCCGGGGGCTGGTGGTGCTGCTTGGGGTGGAGACCGGGGACGCGGAAAAGGACGCGGTGTACATGGCGGGGAAGATCGCCAAGCTTCGCATTTTTGAGGATGAGGCGGGGAAGATGAACCGCTCGCTTTTGGATGTGGGGGGCGAGGCGCTGATGGTGAGCCAGTTTACCCTCCTGGGGGACGCCCGGGGGCAGAACCGCCCCGGCTTTACCCAGGCGGCGGAGCCGGAGGGCGCCAACGCCCTGTATGAGCGCTGTGTGGAAGTGCTAAGGGGCATGGATGTTTGCGTGGCCACGGGCGTGTTCCGGGCCCATATGCAGGTGGCCCTGGTGAATGACGGGCCGGTGACCATATTGCTGGACTCGAATAAATTGTTTTAGGAGGCAGAGATGCAGCTGGATATCGTGGTGGTGGGAGAGCTGGAAAACAATGTCTATATCCTGAGCCAGCCAGGCCGGGATGACGCGATTGTGGTGGATCCGGGCAGCGAAGGGGAGCGGATCAAGGAGGCCCTTGGCGGGAAAAAGGTGGCCGCCATCCTATTGACCCACGGCCACTGGGACCACACCGGGGCCCTTCAGGATTTTCCTGGCGTGCCCCTCTACATGCACGAGCGGGACAAGATGATGCTGGAGGATGACTTCCTGGGCTTTGCCCACCGGGGGCACCAGCAGCCCAGGCCCAAACCCACGCATTTTGTGCGGGAGGGGGATGAGCTGGCGCTGGCGGGGCTTGCCATCCAGGTGCTGCACACGCCTGGCCACAGCCCGGGCAGCGTGTGCTATCGGGTTGGTGACACGCTCCTGACCGGGGACACCCTGTTTCTCAATGACTATGGCCGCACCGATCTGCCCGGCGGCAGCCAGACCCAGATGCGGGCCTCCTTAAGGCGGTTGTTCACGCTGCATGGCTGCACCTACTACCCTGGCCACGGCCCAGGGGGCATCATTAAGTGACCTTCACGCTAAAAGGGCCAGTCCCCGGCTTTTACAAGGAGCTGGCCGACGTGGTGCGCATCTTCTTCCCCGAGGCCAGGGAGCTGGACCAGGGTGGGGAGCTGGAGATATTCATCACAGAAAGCGAGGAAGGCCAGGCCCGGCACAGCAGGGCAACGCTCCGGGGGGCGCTTGAGGGCAGCCACGGGACAACAGATAAAAAGCAGGCCGATCCGATTTTGGAAAAGCGCCTGCACAAGCGCCAGCAGAAGCTGGCGGTTTATTTTGCGCTGAAGGCTGCCACCGGGCTTATCCCGCCCTGGGGCTCGCTGACGGGCATCAGGCCCGCCCGGCTGGTGTATGCGCAGATGGCGCAGGGCCTGGGGGTTGACCAGGCGGCGGAGCAGGTGCGCGACATCTTTGATCTGAGCGCGGAAAAAGCCGGCCTGCTGGCTGACGTGGTGCGTACCCAGCAAAGCCTGACCCAGCCCGGGGAGCAGGACATCGGCATCTATATCGGCATCCCCTTTTGCCAAACCCGCTGCCGCTACTGCAGCTTTATCAGCTGCCAGGTGGGGGATGGAAAGCTGTTGCCTGGCTATGTGCGCGCGCTGGTGGCGGAAACAGAGGCGGTGGCCCGAATGGTGGCAGACCAGGGCTTTGCGGTGCGTTCGGTCTATGTGGGCGGTGGGACACCCACGGCGCTTCCCCCGGACATGCTGGGCCTGGTGCTGACGGCGGCTGGATCGCTGATGCGTCAAAGCCGCGAGATAACGGTGGAGGCCGGGCGGCCCGACAGCATCACCCCGGAGAAGCTGCGCGTGATAGCAGATCACGGCGCCACCCGCATCTCCATCAACCCCCAGACCATGCATGACAAAACGCTTGAGGCCATTGGCCGAAGGCACAGCCGTGCCCAGACCGAGGCGGCCTATGCCTTAGCCCGGGAGATGGGCTTTCACAACATCAACATGGATTTGATCGCGGGGCTGCCGGGGGAGGATTTGACCATGTTTGAAGCCACGCTGGCCTGGGCCCGGGGCATTTCGCCCGAATCCCTGACCGTTCACACCCTTAGCCTCAAGCGCTCAAGCGATATGCACCGCTTTGGCGAGAGCACGCCCCGGGAGGCGGCGGTTGATGCCATGGTGCGAAAAGCCAGGGAAATGGCCCACGATATGGGCATGGCCCCCTACTACCTCTACCGCCAAAAGCACATGGCCGGCAACCTGGAAAATGTGGGCTACGCCAGACCCGGCCATGCCTGCCTGTACAACATGGACATGATGGAGGATACCGGGAGCGTTCTGGCTCTGGGCGCCGGGGGCATTTCCAAACGTGTATACGACAACGGCGCCCGCATCTTGCGGGCGCCCAATGTGAAGGATCCGGAGCACTATATCGCCCGGGTGGACGAGATGATAAAGAGGAAAGTGGATTTGTTGAGGGGTGTGGGGAGCGGTGTGAGGCGACCAGGGGAGCGAGGGAGCCGGGAAGTCAGTTTGGATGCTGAATCGACGGATTAATGGTGAAGGTGGCCTCTATTCGGTCCATCATCTGCATGTTTGAGAAGGTCAGATAATCATGCACTGAACCGACTGGGTATTGTATCCCACTATCCATATCATAGGCATTCTCCCGCATCCAATGGCTTCCCACCAGCACCTCGTGGGGCTCATGGGAAGAGACCGGGGTCAAACCCTCTGCGATCGCCTGATCAATCTGCGCCCAGACAGCGGCGATGTCCTCCTCATCAATATCGATCTGCTTAATCCCGTTGATTGGACGGAGCAAGGCGGCGTTCAGGCGGACGGTTCCTTTTTCTGTGCCTTGAAATGCGGTTCCCGTCAAATCCAGGGTGAAACCACGGCTCTGTGTGGATAGCTCACCCCTTAGCCACTGACTTTCGATAGAGGAACTGGATACCTCAATGGCCTGACCATTGAGGCTGATGGACTGGGTGACAATGAACACGGGCTGTTCAGAACTGAGCGATAGGCCCACGGACAAACGACCATCCTGTATCAGCGCATCCTTAATGACCGCATTTGTGTGTTGGCTCTTTTGCGAGATGTCTATTTTCTGGACATAGGGCGTGGCGCTATCCCGAGCTTTATGATCTCTGGGGAACAAGTACTCCAGAACAGCGCTGGGGCCAAGGGCAATCGCGCTGACGGCAACAGCCAGCAGGAGGAGCGCCAGAATCAGGCTGGCTGGCGATCTAAAGCCGATGGAACTCTCCGGAGAGGAAGCCTGGATCCGTGCTGCCAAGCAGGGATTACCGGACAAGCCCGAAAGGCCGGTATCGATGGCATGCTTTATAAACACCCTGTCTTTCTCATTCATCAAAATATCCTCCTTTGAGATGCTCTCTCAGGCATGCCCGAGCTTGCTTCAGCCGACTGGAGACGGTGGACTGGGCAAGGCCAAGAGCCTGGGCGGTCTGGGTCATGGTCAATCCCTGATAATAGTATAGGAGAACAACCTCCCGCCATTTGGCAGGCATCGCCATGATACACATATTCAGCATCAGCGTATCCTCCGTGATCACCGTTCCTTCCTCAGGTAGAAGCTCCGGCGTCACATGGCGGCTGATGTATTTGAACCAATTTGAGCGCCGCATGTCACGGCATACGTTAATAGCGATGCGCATCAGCCAGGTCTTTTCGCTGGATTCTCCCCGAAAGGCAGCCATTGAGCGGTAAGCCTTTATAAAGGTCTCCTGAACCGCATCCTCTGCGTCTTGCCTGTCTTGCAAATGCAAATAGCACATTCGCAGAAGACTGGTTTGATGAGCCTCTACCAATTGGCTGAACGCTTCTTCCTGTGCCATGAGCGCCACCTCCTTCTACCTGTTAGACGTGGGCGACTTGCTTAAATATCGGTTGAGCAGCAAAAGAAGCATCCCTGCGCAAATTTGGAACGGTAATCCATTTTTGTGCAGGGATGACTAACAAGCGGCACGAGGGCGGTTATTTTCTGGCTATCAGGCGAATATCCCTGCCCTGGAAGGGCAGCACCAGGCTCAGCCCCCGGTCAAACAGGCGGGAGGAGATGCGCTCGGTGTAGCGGGCCTGAAGCTCGGTGGGGGAGAGGTTGGTGGAGAGCACCGTGGGTTTTTTGTGGTTCAGGCGGTGCTCAAGCAGCGCAAACAGCTGCTCGATGGTGATGCCCTCCCACTTGGGTTCAACCCCCAGGTCATCGATTAAAAGCAGCGGCACATCGTAATAGGGCTGGTCCAGCTCATCCGGCTGGTAGCTGAAATACACCTGGCGGATGTGGTTGAGCAGCGTATTGGCACTCATGGTGAGGGCGACCACGCCCTGATCGGCGGCTTCTCTGGCCACGCAGCGCAAAAGATAGCTTTTGCCCAGGCCGCTGGCGCCGTGGAGGAGAAGGTTGAGTTTTCCGGTTCCTCCGGCTACACCCGCCGCATACTCCTGGCACCTGGTCTTAAAGGCCTGCATCAGCATCCGCTGGGTGACATCGGAATTAGCCAGGGGCGTATCCGGAAACACCCCCAGGTCAAAGCGGGCGAAGCAGGGGCCCTCCTCCTGGTCCAGGCCGCCTGAAAGCAACTGGTGATAGCGCTTGGTGACGCACTGGCACAGGGTCTTGGGCGTGTCCCCCACATAGCCGGAATCCTCACAGTCCAGGCATTGGTAGACCGGGGCCAGGTAATCCTCCGGCAATCCGGCTTCTTGCAGCAGTTCCCGGATGCGCTGGTTGCGTGCGCGGGTGCGCTCCTGGATGTCGCCTGGATGAATACCCTCCATGGCCAGCCGCAGGCCGCTTAGGATATCCTCCCGGCGGGCATCGGCCAGCGTGCCGATCTCAGGCCGCAGGGACACCGCTTTTTCAAGGCGCTGCTGCTCCTCTCGCTCATTTTTGATGTGCCGGGCTCTGCATTCCTGCAGGGCCTGGGTCAAGGCTTCATTGGCCACTTTCTTTCCTCGCTATCTCCAGCCAGTCGATGTCAGACGCATAATCCTGGTCGCTGTATTCCCGCTGCTTGTACTGCTGGGCGCTCACTTTCTTGCCGCCGGATGCAGCCTGGGCAGGCGCTTTTGAGCGGGCTTGTTCGGCGGTGGTGATGCCCTCCTTTTGCCAGGAGGAGAGCACCTTGTCGATGTAGCTGAGCTTCTGCCTGCTGGATCGGGCCTGGGCGGCGGCCTCCCGGATGAGGGCATCGGAATGCCCCGCCTCCCGCCAGGCGCGGTAGCGCAGCAGGTCCTGTTCCCCTGGCCTGCCCTCCTGGCCGGACAACTCAAACACCTGGAACATGGCGGGCTGGAAGGCCTTGAGCGCTGTGAGGTGCTCCCTCACGGAGGCGCCATCCTGGAGGTTCAAAGCCTGCCAGGCCAAAAGGCGCGGCTCCAGATCCTCGAAACTGCCCCGGCGCGCCTGCACCGCCCGGGCGGCCAGCACGATCATGTCGTGGGGGAAATTCTCCCGCAAGGCGCGGTAGGCCGGCAGCACGGTGAAGGTGAGCTGGCTGGACACGCCCAGGATCTCCAGCACCTGCTTTAATTGCTCCGCGTCCAGATTATCCTGCTCCAGCTTGCCCTGAACCGCCCTGGCGCTGGTGTCACCCTGGCGCTTGAGCCGCTCCAGAATCCGGTCCAGGTAGGAGAAGGAGGGGTGGTTGGCCGAGACGGTCTCCTGGCAGGCGGCGATGATGGCTGCCTCGTCAAAGCCCCATTCCTGGGTCCACTTGCGGTATAGCGCCAGCTCAGGCTCGGTGGGCAGCCTGCGCAGGTTAAACTGGGACAGCACCGCCCTTGCCCCCTGGTGGGTGCGCTTGGAGTGGCTCAGATAGTTCTCCGCCTCCTCCGGCGTCATCACACCGTCCTCCCGCATCAAAACCGCCAGAGACTGGGCGGCTTTGAAGGAGAAGTTACTGCCCCGGGTGTCGGCGCAGTAATTGAGCAGCATCAGCACCACCTCCTGGGGCAGGCCCAGATCCTGCACCCACTCATAGGCCAGGGCGATGTCATTGGGGCGCAACTTGCGCCGGCCATCAAACTGGGCGTAGACCGCGTCATTGAAAAGGATGAAGGCGCGGTCATCCGCCATGCCGTCCTGGCCGGTGAGCATGCGCTGAACCAGGCTGTGGTAGACATACCGGAGGGGCTTGTCGCTCACCCGCTCCACCAGCCGCCGCCGCTCCCAGTACCTGAGAGCCGCCTCCACCTGGGTCTCCTCCAGGCCCAGCTCCTGGGCCATCTGTTTGATGGTGGCATCCTCCGCTCCCCGGTGGCTGTGATAGAGCCCCCAGAGGTAGACCTTCACCTGCTCGCCTGAGGCGTCAGGCAGGTATTCGGTGAAAAACAGGTTTTCCACCGCCGTCACGCCAAAGATTTTCGCCTGTTCATCCAGGTTAAACATCGGTTTTCTCCGTCTGTATCATCACTGCCGCGGCCACGCTTTTGGCAATGGCCTCATCCAGGTCTGGCCCTGC
The DNA here is from genome assembly GCA_002411105.1 of Christensenella sp. UBA5327. Lineage (GTDB taxonomy): Bacteria > Bacillota > Clostridia > Christensenellales > Aristaeellaceae > UBA6115. Next base: position 48,435 of record DHQX01000003.1, read on the forward strand.
TCCTGAGGCGCCAAAAAGCACATAGAAAAAGAACTCCACCGTGCCCGCGTGCCCGGTGACCGGGCTTAAACACACATCCATTACCCTGACGCCTGGCAGGCCATTCAAATAGGCGGCCAGATCGCGCAGCATCGGGGCATAGGCCCCTTCATCAATCTGCCCGGTGCGGCGGGCCTGGGCATCATCCACCTCAAACAGGGGCTTCACCAGGCACAGCAGCGTCCCCTGGCCCCCCATGATCTGCTGATAGATGGGCACCGCCTCCCGAAGGGAGAGGTAGCTCAGGTCGCAGGTGGCAAAGGCGGGCCTGGGATCAAGGGATAAAAGCTCAGGCGCGGACAGGTTGGTGCGCTCCAGGTTCACCACCTTAGGGTTTTGCCGGAGGCTGCCCAGCAGCTGGCCAAAGCCCACGTCAACCGCGTAAACCAGCCTGGCCCCATGCTTGAGGAGGCAATCGGTAAAGCCACCGGTTGATGCCCCGGCGTCCAGACACACCAGGCCTTCCGGGTCTGCCTGAAAGGCCTGTAGCGCCCCGGCCAGCTTCAGCCCGCCCTTGGCCAGATAGGGCTGCTGGCCGCCCTTGAGGCGCAGTGCATCATCCGGTCTGATCTGCATGCCCGGCCGGGCAGGCTGGTCGTTCACCAGCACCTTGCCCGCCATGACCAGGGCACTGGCCTGCTTCACATCTTCCGCCAGACCAAGGCTCACCAGACAATGGGTGACAGGCTGCTTTGCTGGTTTTGACAAGCCTAAACCGCCTGCATCACGTCTTTGAGGGTGCGCAGCACCCGGCGCTCCATGCGGGACACCTGCATTTGGGTGAGCTGCATTTTCTTGGCCGTGGCCTGCTGGGAGAGCTGCTCGTTAAAGCGCAGCTTGATCAATTGCCGCTCATCCCTTGACAGCTTGCTCAGCGCCTGGCGCAGATCCTCCCGCACCTCAAAATCCTCGTAGCCCCGCTCGTCCCGGCCCAGGTGATCGAAGAACTTCATCCCCTCGTCATCCTGGGCGTCCAGGGAGGAGACCTGGGATTTTTCCCGGCTGGCGTGGACGCTGAGCACCTGCTCCACCTGCCAGCCCAGATGCTGGGCCAGCTCGTCGGCGGTAGGCTCCCGGCGCAGGGTCTGCACCAGGTGCTCCATGGCCCGGTCCATCTGCATGCCCTGTTCTCTGAGCCCCCTTGGCGTGCGCACGATCTGCGCCCGGTCCCGGATGTAGTTGCGCACGGTGCCGGTGATGGTGGGGGTGACATAGGTGGTAAAGCGCAGGCCGCGCCCCGGGTCAAAACCCTTGAGTGCTGAGACCAGCGCCATGGACGCCACCTGCCTCAAATCCTCCAGGTCGATCCCCCGGCCGGTGAAGCGCGCGGCAATCGCATAGCACAGCGGCAGGGCAGCGTTAACAGCCGCCTCCATGTTTTCGGGCGTGGGGTCAAGTGCGTAGGCCATCGCGGTGTTATGGATATTATCTGCGTTCATATATCACCTTGTTCCCGCAGGCAGCGCCATGGTGACGCTGAAGATGCCGCATCTATCCCCTTCCAGTTTGACATCTGTCACCAGCGTGCCGATGATCAGCTGGGCCATCTCCGGGTCGATGGGCCGGCAGGCCTTGAAGTGCTCCGCCCGGTGAGCGTTGAAGGCCAGGTTGAACATGCCGTTTTCAACCGAGGTGACCATGGTCACCTGCTCCACCCGGCGCTCCTGGTTGGTCAAAAGCTCAAAGGCCTCATCGGCCGCCGAGCGCAGGTCATCGATCACGTCAAGGGACAGCCCCGCCAGGGAGCCCGCGGCGCCGATGGCGGTTTTGATCACCAGCGCCCATTCCCGCCCAGCGGGCACGGTAACGCGCATTTCATTCATGTGTTTCTCACCACCTTGATCTGTTCAGAATTAAGAATTGTCAGCAGGTCCGCCCGGGCGTCCAACTCGTCCCCGGTCCACCAGCTGCGGGGGGCCAAAAAGGTGCCTTCCTCCTCATGCAGCTTCACATATACCGGGATATCCCCCGGGAGACGGCTTAAGACCTGCTCGCAGGCGGCCAGCTGGCTGCGCTGTATCTTTAAGTATAGCTTGACCGGTGCCTGCTTGGCAAGGGTGGGATCGTCAAGCGCCGCAGGCGCCTGCCCCTGCGCCTGCTCCCCGGTTTTTTCAAGGGGGCGGGCGTTTTCCACAATCAGGCTTGCCGCCCGGTCCTCCGTCACCGAGAGGCGCCCGGTGAGCAGATACGCCCCTTCTATCTCCAGACCGCCGTTCAAGCGCTCAAACACCCGGGGAAACAGCAGACACTCCACCTGGCCGGTGAGGTCCTCCAGGGTCACAAAGGCCATCAGGTCGCCCTTGCGGGTGGCCTTGTGCTTGATCTGGGTGACGATGCCGCCGATGGACACCGTCAGCCCGTCAAAGCCCAGGCCCTTGTCCTCCCGCTCTGCCAATTCCTCCAGCTGCTGGGAGTTCCAGGTGAGGCCCTCCAGCGCCTGCATATACTCATCCAGCGGGTGGCCTGAGATATAGACCCCGCTCACCTCTTTTTCCATGGCCAGCATGGCCCGGAAGGGGTATTCCTCCAGGTCCGGATAGGAGATGCTGTCCTCGCCATGCGCCTGAGCCGCCGGCCCCGCCTGGTCAAACAGGGAGATCTGGCCGGCGTGGTTGTTGCGGCGCTTTCTGGCATCGGCGTCCATCACCTGCTCATACACCGCCATGCACTGCACCCGGCTGGCGCCCAGGCCGTCAAAGGCGCCTGCTTTGATCAGCGCCTCCACGGCGCGCTTGTTCACCTGAGAGGGGTCAAGGCGCCGGCAAAAGTCAAAGATGTCGCGGTAATCGCCGCCGGTCTGCCGCTCCTTCACGATGCTCTCCACCGCCTTTTCGCCCAGGGATTTGATGGCGGCCAGGCCAAAGCGGATGCCCGTGCGGCCATTCTCATCCAGGCTGACCGTGAACCGGGCCATGGAGCGGTTGATGTCAGGGGGCAGGACGGGGATATCGTGGCGCCTGCAGTACTGCACATAGCCGGCCACCTTTGAGGTGGCGCCCATGTAGGAGTTGATCAGCGCCGCCATGAACTGGGCGGGGTAGTGGCACTTGAGCCAGGCGGTGCGCACGCACACCAGGGCGTAGGGCGCGGCGTGGGACTTGTTGAAGGCATAGCTGGCAAAGGCCATCATCTCGTCATAGATGGCCTCGGCCTTGGCGGCGGGGATGCCCCGGGCCACAGCGCCTGGCACGCCCTCATCCGGGGAGCCATGGACAAAGCTCTGCCGCTCCCTGGCCATCACGTCATGCTTTTTCTTGCTCATGGCGCGGCGTATCTCGTCGCTGCGGCCATAGCTAAAGCCCGCCAGATCCCGGACGATCTGCATCACCTGCTCCTGATAAACCATGCAGCCGTAGGTGACCTGCAAAATGGGCTTCAGCTCCGGCACCGTGTAGCTGACGGTCTCGGGGTGGTGCTTGCCCCTGACAAAGCGCGGGATGGAGGCCATGGGGCCGGGGCGGTAAAGGGAGATGGCCGCGATGATGTCCTCAAAGCCTTCTGGCTTAAGCTCGGTGATGAAACTGCGCATGCCGGCGCTTTCCAGCTGGAACACGCCGTCGGTGTCACCCTGGGAGATCATGTGGTAAACCGCCGGGTCATCGGTGGGGATGTCCTCCGCCTTCATGTGAAGGCCGGTTTGGCCGATCATCTCCAGCGCGTCCCGGATGACCGTCAGGGTCCTGAGCCCCAGGAAGTCGTTTTTCAGCAGCCCCAACTCCGCGATGTTGCCCATGGCGTACTGGGTGGTGATGACAGCGTCATTGGTTTGCAGCGGCACATAGTCTGTGATGGGGTTTTCAGTGATGAGGACGCCGGCCGCGTGGGTGGCGGCGTGGCGGGGCATGCCCTCAAGGAGGAGGGCGGTGTCAATCAGGCGCTTGACCCGGGGGTCTGAATCCCTGGCCTCCAGCATCAGCGGGTTTTGTAGCAGCGCCTTTTCCAGGGTGATGTTCAGCTCCATCGGCACCATCTTGGCCACGGTGTCGGTTTCCTGGTAGGTGTAGCCCAAAACCCTGCCCACATCCCGGATCACGCCCCGGGCCGCCATGGTGCCAAAGGTGATGATCTGGGCCACATGGTCCGCCCCGTATTTGCGGGTCACATAGTCGATCACCTCCTGGCGGCGCTCATAGCACAGGTCGATATCAAGGTCAGGGAGGGAGACCCGCTCGGGGTTTAAAAAGCGCTCAAAGAGGAGGTTGTATTTTAGTGGGTCCAGCTGGGTGATGTTCAGGCAGTAGGCCACAATGGAGCCAGCACCACTGCCCCGCCCCGGGCCCACCATGATGTCATGGTCCCGGGCATGCTTGATAAAATCCCATACGATGAGGAAATAATCCACAAAGCCCATGGAGGAGATCACGCCCAGCTCATACTCCAATCGGTCGATGGCCTCCTGGGGCATATCCGGATAGCGGGCCTTAAGCCCCTCAAAGCACAGCCTGCGAAGCAGCGCGGGGTTATCCGCGTCATCAAAGGTGGACAGGTAGTGGGGCAGGTGGTGGCTGTCAAAGTCAAAGTCCACCTGGCAGCGCAGGGCGATCTGGTGGGTGCGGCTGATGGCTTCCCCCAAATCCGGGAAGAGGCGGCGCATCTCCGCTTCGCTTTTGACGTACAGCTCCTCGGTCTCCATGCGCATGCGCTGGGTGTCCTCCAGGGTTTTCCCGGTCTGGATGCACATGAGCACTTCCTGGGCCCGGGCGTCCTCCTTCCTCAGGTAGTGGCAGTCATTGGTGACCACCAGGGGGATGCCGGTCTCCTGGGACAGCTTGATCAGCCGGGGGATGACCTGCTTTTCCTCCCGGATGGCGTGGTCCATCAGCTCAATAAAGTAGTTGCCCTTGCCCATGATCTCCTGCATCAAAAGGGCGTGCTCCCGGGCGTCCTCATAGCGCCCGTCCAGCAGCAGCTTGGGCAGATCCCCCGACAGGCAGGCGGACAGCGCGATCAGCCCCTCGTGGTGCTGCCGCAAAAGGGCCAGGTCAATCCGCGGTTTGTAGTAAAACCCGCGGGTGAAGCCCTCAGAGCTGAGCTTCATGAGGTTTTGATAGCCCTGCATGTTCTCGCACAGCAATATCAGGTGGCTGTACTCCCGGGTCTGGCTGGTTTTCTCATCCATGTCCGGGCATACATACACCTCACAGCCAATGACCGGGTGGATGCCCGCCTTTTTGGCTGCCTTGTAAAAATCAATCACCCCATACAGCGCCCCGTGGTCGGTGACGGCGCAGGCGTCCATGCCCAGCTCCTTAAGGCGCGCCATCAGCGGCCCGATCCGGCAGGCGCCGTCAAGCAGGCTGTACTCCGTATGCAGGTGCAGGTGTGCAAATGCCATGTCGTCCTCCTTGGTGTAATGCTATTATATCGGAATGTGGGGTGGGGTTCAATGAAGGCGGAAAACCGGGTAACCGTGCACTATATTCACGAGCGTTGCCAGATCGATGATATAGCGGTCACCCTAAATAAGGACCCCCCTGCCACAAAGGGGCAGAGGGGCGAAATAACTAAGGCGAGTCTGCGTTTAGATTCCAGCTTTGTCCATAGCCTTGGTGAGGGCATCGACAAATGCATTGTGGGTGATGGTGGCGCCTGTGATTGCGTCCAGATCTACTGTCTGCTTTTCGACAGCATCCTTTACCAGCGCATCTAGCGCCACATCGCCAATGCCCACTGTCTCGTGATGCTCCAACACTTGAACATCAGTCATTTTGCCGTCTTCCACGGTGATTTGCACCATGATGGCGCCACCCATGCCGTTGTCGGAGCGGCCGGTGAATACATTGCCCGCGCTAGCGGAATCATCAGCCTTAGGTGCGGCTTCTTCGTCCACCTGTTCCTGGCCCTTCTTGGCTTCCAGTTCGGCCAGCTCGGCCTGCTTCTGGGAGTGCGTCATTGTGGCTGGGCTGCCGCCGCGATAGTCGAAGTAAGAGATTTTATCGGTTTTGGTCATGGTATTCGTTTCGGGGCCTGCAAAATCGGGGTTCAAGGCCAGGCTAGCAGTTGCAAAACCTTCGTCATTGACGGAAGCGGCAGAGCGGCCAGCGATGTAGCCGGACGTAATCACACGACCCAGGCCATGAACGCGCATGCCACCCGCGCTTTCTCCTGCGGCGAAGAGGTTGGGAATGAGGTTCCCGTCCAGGTCGATTACCTGCATAGCCCCATCGGTGCGAATGCCAGCCAGCGTGTCATGCAGGTTGGGTGTGGCCCATACACAATAGAACGGACCCTGCTCAATGGTGTTCTCTAGGGTGGTTGTGCGTCCCCAATCCTCATCCTTGCCAGATTTTACGGCTTCATTGAAACGCGCGATAGTGCTGGCCAGAATTTGCGGATCCATCTTGATGTTTTCGTAATATTTATTGACTACAGCCTGAGCCAATTCTTCAATGGTATCGGCCTTGAAGGCATAACCAAACTCATAGTCAACAGACTTTTCCATGTCCCAGTCGTTGCGCTGAGCAGCTGCTTGGTCGAAAATCGCCCACAGCGGGCCGCCGTAGCATTCTGCGTTTCCATCACCATCAGCATCAATAAACACACTGTTCAGCGCAGTTTCAAAATACTTGTAGCTGGACGGAAGGGAGCGGGAATTGACCAGCAGGTCTTCATTGCCGCAACGCTGTCCAAGCATGTTGACGACGATCATGCTCTTGTAGTCCGGCACAATGCCGCGGCTGCGCACGAGGGGCCATACCTTGCTGTTTTCATCAAAACCATTGCCATAGCCATACTGACAGCCCATGCGGGCAGGCGCGACCAGGACAGCACCCACATCCTGCATATAGCCAGCCATAGAACCCATGGCAGCACCCACCTTCATGGCAGCAAGTTCACCAGAAGCATCCTGATCCGAGAAGGGCATGCCAGCCAGGCCGTCATACTCCGGACCTAGCCGCGGGTCGAACATGGTACGGAAGTTTTCGTTGCCAGTCGAGCCGCCGGTCGCAATGATGACGCCCTTGTTGGCCTTGACATTGATGTTTTCCTTGGTGGACTCAATGTTGCCTTCGGTCATGAATCCTACCAGGGGTTCCGTCTCACCGGGCAGGATATGTGGTGTATAACTTGCCTGCACTCCCAGCACCTTGCCACTGAGCGGTTGTTCACGGAAAATGGAGTCCATGTGGTAGTTCATCAGGAACTTCACACCCATGTCACGCAACTTCTTTTCCAAGGGGCGTGTGACACCGATGCCGTTGTTCTGACGCCCCGTGATATCGTTCACCCACTGAGAGGCATCCACATAGGTCATGCGCGCGATACCGTCCGAGTCGTAGCCGCCATCGCGATAGAAGGAACGCACCATAGGCTCAATATCCTGCACGATGATGCCATTGTCCAGCACAAATTTATAAGCTTCTGCCATGCTGTCGGCAGTAGCGCGGGTCACATCCCGGTCATTATAGCGGGAGTCTAAAAAACCGCGGGTGTGGTCATAGTAGTATAGATCGGCAGAGTCGGTAATGCCCCACTTCTGCTGATCCACCGTGCTGCCGCCCGAGTGCAACTGGCCCTCGGATACGGCCGCGTGGCCACCGCAGTCATAATTGGTTTCAATAATGAGCACGGAAGAGCCATCTTCCAGCGCTTTCAGCGCTGCAGGCAACCCGGCTCCACCGGCGCCGATCACCACAACGTCTGCTTCATAGTCCCAGGAAATGCCGGCTGCGTCTTGTGCCAGTGCGGGCAGGGCCCCCATGCCTCCAAAGACCAACAAACATGACATGACCAATGCGACTAGTCGGTAAGTGTACTTGGCGTGTTCTTGTTTCCTCATAAAAACCCATTCCTCCTATGTGTTTTTCCCCTGATGATAATTCTCAACAGCACGTCAAGAAAGCAAAAAGAATACTATATGCAATTTCTGCCATTGCCAACTTACCGGCTATAATTTGAGAAACGGGAAATTGAGGTGAATGAAAATGCGGAAATCCATGGGGTTCTGAGAATTTGTTGCAAAAAAACCTGGTGTTCCCTTGCCCTTCCTGCACGCCCACTTTATACTGTCCGCAAGGAGGGTGAGCATGAGACAAACCACCATCGCAGCGCTGGCGACGCCGCCTGGCAAGGGCGGGCTGGCGGTGATCCGGGTGAGCGGGCCTGAGGCCCTGGCGCTTTTAAGGCAGGTGTTTGCGCCCAAAAGCCCGTCCACGGCTTTTCAGCCGCGGATGATGATGTATGGGCACTTCGCTGATGAGGGCGAAGTGCTGGACGAGTGCATGGCGGTGTACTTGAAGGCGCCCCATACCTACACCCGGGAGGATGTGGCGGAGATATACCTGCACGGCGGTGAGATTGTGGTGCAGGGGGCGCTTGACGCGCTGTTTGCCCGGGGGGCTGTGCCGGCGGAGCCGGGGGAGTTTACCCGCAGGGCGTTTTTAAATGGCCGGATTGACTTGAGCCGGGCAGAGGCGGTGATGCAGCTGATTTCCGCAACCGGCGCCCAGGCGGCGGGGGCCGCCCTCAGGCAGCTGCAAGGGGGCGCCCTGCGCTTTGTGCAGGAGGCCCAGGCGGAGCTGATAAGGCTCATGGCGGGCTGCGTGGCGGCCATCGATTATCCTGAGGAGATCGACCAGGCGGAGGCGGTAGGGGACTTGGCCCCAGGGCTTCTGACACTTGCCGGGAGGCTTGAGGCCGCCTGCGACGAGCGGGGCGGGAAAATACTGGAGGAGGGCCTGCAGGTGGTGATCTGCGGGAAGCCCAATGTGGGCAAGTCCTCCCTCCTCAACGCTCTGCTGGGTGAGGAAAGGGCCATCGTCACAGACCTGCCTGGAACCACCCGGGATCTGGTGTCAGGTTCCGTAACGCTTGGCGGCATCCCGGTGCACTTCAAAGACACCGCCGGCATCAGGAACAGCGATGAGGTGGTGGAACAGATTGGCATCAAAAGGGCACGGGAGGCGATGAAAAGCGCCGAGCTGTGCCTGATGGTGCTGGACGCGGGGGAGGAGCCGGATGCCCAGGACGCGGATATCCTGGAGGACCTCCAGAACTTGCCCCGCATCATCGTGCTCAACAAGCAGGACTTGCCCCCGCAGCAGAAGGTTTCAGCCTGGCTTAAGGCACGGGGCGTGGCGGAAAGGGAGGTGCTGCGGGTTTCCGCTGTCACCGGGGAAGGCATGGACAGCCTGAGGGCTGCCATCCGCGAAAGAGCGGGCAACCCCGGTGAAAACGCCCTCACCCTGGCGCGGCACATGCGCCTGGCCAGGCAGGCGGCCACCTCCCTGCGCCAGGCTGCCAGCGCCATGGAGGCCTGGGTGCCCCTTGACCTGTGCGCGGTGGACTTGAATGACGCCCTGGCCGCCCTGGGCCAGATCACCGGGGAAAATGTGGATGAAGCGCTGCTGGATGAGGTGTTTGCCAGCTTTTGTGTGGGGAAATGACATCAGAAGGAGAGGGTGAGCCTATGCATCGCATTGGCAAGGTGGTGCGGGTGGAGGGCAGCGGCGTGATGGTGCGCTTTGAGCGCCCTGCCGCCTGCACGGGATGCGGCGCCTGCGCCAGGGATCAGAAAACCACCACCGTCTATGCCCTGGGCAGTGCCAAGGTGGGGGACATTGTCTCCGTGCAGATGCCGGAGGGAGCACCAAGCGCCCTTCCTGGCTGAACAACCTGGCGCTGGTCTTGGGTTTTGGCTGTGGCTTGCTGCTGGGCTATCTGATCCGCCCCACAGAGCTTGCGATGGTGATAGGCGGCGCTGTGGGCCTGGCCCTTGGCGGCGGCGTGCTCTGGGCGATGGACAAAGGCCGGAAAATCAGCGGTCAGGCCCAGGTGCTTCTGGTCAACGACCCCCAGGTGCTGGCCGCCTATCAGAAGCTGTCCACCTGCCCCAAGGCGACCGCCTGGAAGGGCGTATTTTAAACAAATCGCAGGCGCTTCAGCCATCAGGCTTGAGCGCCTTTTCAAACCCGTATTCCCGCAAGGTCAGTGCATCATCAATTATTTCATCATAAACGCCATTTGCGCGCTGATAGCCGTTTTTCTGGTAGAAATGGATGGCGGGGAGGTTGGCGTCCACCACAAAAAGCCTTAAATATTCAGCGTCCATCTGCCGGGCTATCCGCTGCGCACAAGACAAAGCTTGGCTTCCCCAGCCTGTTCCCGCCATTGTCGCATCTACCCCCAGGCGGTCAAGATAAACTGCTTTGGCCTGCTGGTTTGCCCACTGTACCCGGGCTTCGCCAGCGCTTTTATCACACAAGGCAAAGGCAGCGGCCATGATACCGTTCTGGCGCAATACATATAGTCTTTTCTGCTGAATGTCCTGCTCTAAAACGGAGATAGGGTAGACCTCGTCCCAGATATCAAGCCCGCGCCTGGCCATATCCGCAATAACTCTGGCATACATCGCCTTGATGTCAGGCAGGTCATTCATTCCGGCTAAGCTTATGTTCATCTTCTCTCTCACCATTCATGCTTTATATCAGCCGAGATTTTTACGCTTGATGACCCACAGGGCCGTCAAAAAGGCAAGGACATTCCATATCGCAAGCGCCAGCAGAGCCGCAAGCGCCGTAAAATCCTGCATGCCGGTGGCGGTTGACATGATATCCATGGCGGCAAAGGGATTAAAGGGGAAGCTCGCCGCTGCCAGCCGGTGGTCATACAGGCTCATCACGGCAAGGCCCAGGGGGAAGATGGCGATGGCGGCGGTGAGGTTTTTGTTTTTGCTCAGTGCGGAGATCAAAAACCCGAAGAGCAGCATCAGGCTTGCCAACAGGAACAGAAACAGGAAAGCTATCAGCAGCAGCTTCCATATTTCGATGGTTGCCAGCATTTGATCAAAGCTTCCGGGGTTCACCTGCTGTGTGCGTCCGCGGGTAAAGATGCCAAAGCCATCGCTGACCATCTCTCCCCGGTTGAGGGGGAAAGCGGCCAGGTTTCGGTAGCTGTATGGCAAATAGAGGGCGGGGTAACCAAGGCCCTTGCTGCCAAACCACAGGAGAGCAAGCAGCGTTCCAGGCAGCAGTGAGGCGATGATACTGCCAACAGCCAGCGACAAACTGCTTTTGAAGGAGGACAGGAAATATCGAAGGCGTCCATTGGGTCTTGATGTCATGAGCCTGATGGTGCCCAGCTGCCTGTCATCTGACAGCTGGGTGGAGGTCAGAAAAATGCAAAGCCCGATGAAGACGAGCAGAATCATGCGGTTGCCCAGCAGTTGATTGAGCAGGATGGCGGGAGGAGCGGCGTGAAACTGCATGGTTGGAAAGTCAGATAGGACGAGATTGACATAGTGCAGAATCTTTTGCATAAAAAAGTGATAGCCGGGATCTTGCCTTTGGAGCACCGGCGCGTCTGCCGCTCTGTCACCCAGGTACTGGTCATGGGGATGGAACAGGCGGCTTATGATGTCCTGAGGGGTGCCCAGGTTCTGATAGTACGCGCGCAGCTGGCTCCATTTCTGCTGGCCGATGAGGGCTTCCGGTCGGGGGAGGCCGTGGGAGAGATAATCAAATCCGTACAAATTGGTCAGATCAAGCAGCACATGCAAATCCTCATTGATCGGCAGGTTGTCCTTGCTTTGAGATTCTGCTTGAAAATACCGGCTGGCAAACACGTCCCGGGTGTACAGTGAGACTTTTTCGCTGAACTCTGCCCATGTCTTCATGTCTCTCTGAATAGGGTCAGCGCTTTCATGCATCAGAAAAAAAGAATAGTTGCCGCGCATAGCCTTGGCATATTGGATCATGTATTTGCTGTTCATTCTGTAGTTGAGGTAGGCATCGCCTTCCTTGAAAAACTGCATGGAGACAAACACCTGCACCATGAGAAAAAGAAACAGCAGCATATAGAGCACAAGCGGATTTCTCAGTTTACGCTTGATCCACATGGCGCCTCCTCCCCGGGTAGCCTGTGAAAAGGATTCCAGAGACATAAATCAGCCCGCCAACCATATACAGCCAGCTGAGTACAGGAAAGGACAAGGCAGCTTTGGCCTCAAGGACCAGTTGTGGCGAGAAGAGCGCTGTGTACGGAGGCGGGAGCTTGCCCAGGCTGGTCTGCATATAATTCGGCATGTAGAGAATCAGCAGCAGGGTGATGGGCAGGAGCAACGCCAGGATGCTGTTTTTGATGCTGGCTGAAAGCAGCATGGTCAGCAGGCAGAAAAACAGGAGTGATAAACCATACAAGCCACCAGCCCGCAAAAAATAGGCCTCTGCTGGCAACAAGTGCTCAGCATAAGAGATGTTATGCGAAAGATAGGTTTCAAAGCTGAGCAGCTTGCCATGTCCTCCCAGATAAAAGGCATCGCCCCCTGGTGGATAGGTGAGGCTGCACAACAGAACAGCCATCAACACCAGCACCACAGCGAACAGGCCTTGCCCCAGCAACCTGGCGGCGTTTCTGCTGATGCTGCTGACCGGCAAGCTGTTGATGGTTTTTTCGCTGCCGCTTTCATGATCTATGCTGAAGCTGCCATGGAGCAGCAACATGAGCACCACAAAGGGCGCTATGCTGAAATAATGCGAGCCGCTGAGCAGATTTCGCCAATACTGCGTCCGGGTATGGCGGGGGCGCAATTCCGCGGGCTGTAAGCCCATCGCCTTACGGGCGTTGTTGTAGATGTTGTCCTCAATCATCTGCACCGGGCCAATGCGGAGCAGCACGTCGGACTCCTTTGCGATCAGCCCTTGCTCAAGCCCCTTGAGCACATCGGTGTACAGGGTGTTCCAGCCTTCATCCAGCCCTGCCGGCCGTTCCCTGTTGTACCGTCTCATCACATTGTAGCTTTGCATGAGCGCGCGGCTTTGTTCTTGCAGCTGAGACCAGAACGCTATGGTGGTTGCGTGTTCATCCATCTCTCCCGGCATGTTATAGGCTTCCAGGAAGGCTGCGGCTATACCGTTTATGTCCTGTGCTTCTTTGTGTTTCCCGTCATCATAGGCCCTCAGATCGCCTGGCATGGTCATATGTCCGCTGATGAGCACCATAACCAGCAAGAGAATGACCGCGTACAGCTTTCGCCCAAGCATCAGCCGGGCAGAGAAGCACATCAGCCCTGAAAAACTGGGCCTATGGGCGGCAGCCCTACTGGTGGTAGAGGCCCGCATACCGATCCTCCAGGCTCATGGCATTTTCATGGATGCTGGAAATGGACAGTCCCTGCTGGGTGAGGTGCCTGATGATGTAAGAAAAAGCATCATCCGACAGCACGCGCACCTCAACGGCCCCATCCTGCCCAATGGCAGCATGGACATCTGGAAAGGCCTGCTTGAGGGCTCTTATCGCTGCCGCCTTCTCCTTCATATAAAAGCTGTAGGAGCGCACGCGTACCTGATCCATCTCCCCGGTGCTGATGAGACGGCCTTCCTGAATGAAGATAGTTCTGTCACAGACGCGTTCCAGCTCGCCCAGCTGATGGCTGGAATACAGGATGGCAACGCCTTGGCTGCGCAGCGCTTTAAGTTCCTCCCGCAGGGAGAATACCGCGCCGGGGTCCAGGCCATTGGTGGGCTCATCCAGCAGCAATAGTGTCGGATTTGTCAGCAAAGCCAGCGCCAGGGCCAGGCGCTGTTTCATGCCCATGGAATAAGTGGCGGCTTTTTTGTGGATGCCATTGCCCAGCTTGGAGAAAGCTATCATTTCATCCACACGGCGCTTGGGCAGCTTGCGCAACTGGCCAAAATATGTGAGGTGCTCCAGACCCGTCAATTCCGGGTAAAGCCCCGGGGATTCAATGCTTAGCCCAATATGCTCAAGTGCCTTGTTGCGGCTCTTCATCAGATCATGCCCCATGATGTGGATGCTGCCGCCGTGATAATGCTCAAGGCCTGCGATGCACTTCATGGTGGTGGATTTGCCTGCGCCGTTGGGGCCGATAAAGCCAAGAATCTCGCCCGCTGCCAGATCAAAGCTGATATCATACAGCACCTGCGTGGTGCCATAGCGCTTTTTAAGCTGTTTTACGGTTAGGGGCTTCATTGCTCTTATTCTTCTTCACTTTGCTTTATTTGGCCACTTTATTAAGAATAACATCTATGTTGTGAAAATGCCACTTGTAAAATCCTTTCAAAATTGTTGACGAATATGTTGACGCAACGAGGAAAGAATGGTTTAATAACACCTGCCCGGTTGTTTAGTAAATCTAAACTGCGGGTTGAGGAGGAGCGAGACGGTGGATATCGGCGGTACCTTGAAAAGCCTGCGGCTGGCCCGGAATCTGACCCAGGAGGACCTGGCGGACCGCTGCGAATTGACCAAGGGTTTTATCTCCCAGGTGGAGAACAACCTGACCTCCCCCTCCATCGCCACGCTGTCGGACATGATTGAGTGCCTGGGCTCCAGCCTGGAGGAGTTTTTCAGCGCCCGGCAGCAGGAGCGCATCGTCTTCAAAAAAGACGACATGTTTGAAAAGGTGGATGAGGAATCCCTCAAAGGCTCCATCCTGTGGCTGGTGCCCAGCGCCCAGAAGAACATGATGGAGCCCATGCTGGTGCGCCTGGGGCCAGGGGGGAAGACGGCGGAGATCCCGGCCCACGAGGGGGAGGAGTTTGCCTATGTGCTCTCGGGCGATATCGTGCTGATCCTGGGGCAGACCCGCCACAAGCTGCGCCGGGGGGAGAGTTTCTGCCTGCATCCCAGAGCGCCCCATCACATTGAGAACCCTGGTAAGCGGGAGGCCCAGTTTTTGTGGACCTCAACACCGCCTTCGTTTTAAGAACCACATTACAGTATCTGGAGGTCACCGATGGAAGAACGGCCGCAGTTGATCAAGCTGGAGGATGTGTCCAAGGAGTATGACGGCACGGTGGTGCTGTCGGATATCAACCTGTATATCCGGAAAAACGAGTTTGTGACCCTGTTGGGCCCCTCTGGCTGCGGGAAGACCACAACGCTGCGCATTATCGGCGGCTTTGAGCGCGCCACCACGGGCCGGGTGCTGTTTGACGGCGAGGACATCACCGACCTGCCGCCCTACAAGCGCCGGGTGAACACGGTGTTCCAGAAATACGCGCTGTTTCCCCACCTGAATGTGTTTGAAAACATCGCCTTTGGCCTGAAAGTGGCCAAACGCCCCAAGGACGAGATCAAGGCCCGGGTGGAGAAGATGCTCTCCCTGGTGAACCTGAAGGGCTACGGCAAGCGCAGCGTGGAGAGCCTGTCTGGCGGGCAGCAGCAGCGCATCGCTATCGCCAGGGCACTGGTGAATGAGCCGGAGGTGCTCTTGCTTGATGAGCCTCTGGGCGCCCTTGACCTGAAGCTCAGGCAGGAGATGCAGCTGGAGCTGAAGCGCATGCAGCAGCGCCTGGGCATCACCTTTATCTTTGTCACCCACGACCAGGAGGAAGCCCTCACCATGTCTGATATCATCGTGGTGATGCGGGGGGGCTATATCCAGCAGATCGGCACCCCCAAGGATGTGTATGACGAGCCCAAGAGCGCCTTTGTGGCCAACTTTATCGGCGAATCCAACATCATCAGGGGCACCATGGTGAAGGACTTCCTGGTCAACTTCTGCGGCGCCAACTTCCCCTGCGTGGACAAGGGCTTTGGCGAGGATGTGCCGGTGGACGTGCTGATACGCCCCGAGGATGTCCAGCTGGTGGAAGAGGGCCAGGGGATGCTGAAAGGCACGGTCAGAAGCGTGCTGTTTAAGGGCGTCCACTATGAGATGATCATTGACACGGGGGAATTTTCCTTCAAGGTGCACTCCACCGCCATGCAGCCGGAGGGGGCGGCGGTAGGGCTATCCATCATCCCCTTCAACATCCACATCATGCGGCCCATGCAGGTGGACGCGTTTGAGGAGGAAGAGGCGGAAGAATGAGCAATATGCGCTTTCCGCCCTGGGCCATCTGGGCGATGCTGGCGGGGCTGGCGGGCTTTGCGGCGATGATCGCGGCCAGCGTCAGGCATAACCGCGGGGTCAGGCGGAGCCTGTTTGCCTACCCCTACGGGCTGTGGATGGTGGTGTTCACCATCATCCCGCTGCTGTTGATTGGCTACTATGCCTTTACCAACAAGGCGGGGCAGTTTACGCTGGACAACTTCAAGACCTTCTGGGACAGCAACTATGAGATGAACAAGCAGCTTATTGAGCTGGGCATGGACCCGCAGACGCTGGGCAGCGCCCGGGGCACGGTGAACGTGGACACCCTGGTCTACTCCCTGTGGATGGCCTTTTTGTGCACGGCGATCTGCCTGTTTGTGGGCTATCCCGCGGCGCTGTTCATGGCGGACCGGGAGTTTAAGCTGGGCAGCACCCTGGTGATCCTGTTCATCATCCCCATGTGGATGAACTTCCTCCTGCGCACCATCGCCTGGATGAGCTTGCTGGAGGACAACGGGCTCATCAACACCATCTTAAGCGCGATAGGGCTCCCCAGGATGCAGCTGATGTACAACTCCCAGGCGGTGCTTTTGGGCATGGTGTACAACTACCTGCCCTTTATGGTGTTCCCCATTTATAACGCCCTGGCCAAGCAGGATGGGAAGCTGAGCGAGGCCGCCATGGATCTGGGGGCCAGCCCCATGCTCACCTTCTGGCGGGTGACGATGCCGCTGAGCCTGCCGGGCGTTATCTCCGGCATCACCATGGTGTTCATGCCCTCGGTCACCACCTTCTTTATCCCCAGGGTCCTGGGCGGGGGCAACACCGAGATGTTTGGCGACCTGATTGAACGCACCTTCCTCTCGGCTGATAACTGGAACGTGGGGAGCGCGCTGAGCCTGATCATGATGATTTTGATCCTGATGAGCCTGACGCTGCTGCGCAAGGTGGACCCGGAGGGGGAAGGGGGGAGCACCATATGACCCGGATTTTCAAGCGAGGCTATCTGGCGCTGATCCTGCTGTTCTTATATGTGCCGATCATCGTGCTGATCATCCAGTCCTTCAACGCCGGGGTGAGCCGGGCCCGGTGGGCGGGCTTTTCGCTGAAATGGTATGTGGACCTGTTCAAAAGCCCGGCGATTATGAACGCGCTGTACATCACGGTGACCATCGCCCTGCTGTCGGCGGTCATCGCCACCATCATCGGCACCGCCGCCGCCATCGGCATCCACGCCATGCAAAAAAGGCCCCAGGCTTTTATGATGACGCTGACCAACATCCCCATGACCATGCCCGACATCGTGACCGGTATCTCGCTGATGCTGCTGTTTATCTTCACCCAGGTCAAAAGGGGCTATATCACCATGCTGGCCGCCCACATCACCTTTAACATCCCCTATGTGATCCTGTCGGTGATGCCCAAGCTCAAGCAGATGAACAAGTTCAGCTATGAGGCGGCGCTGGATCTGGGGGCCACGCCTGGGTATGCTCTTAGAAAGGTGATTTTGCCTTTTGTGATGCCCGGCGTCATCACAGGCGCCCTGCTGTCCTTCACGCTGTCGCTGGATGACTTTACGATCTCCTACTTCACCACCAGCCCCCTGGTGCAGAACCTCTCCACCCTCATCTATTCCGAGGCGCGCAAGGGCATCAAGCCCACCATGAACGCGCTGTCCGCACTGATGTTTGTGGCGCTTTTAATCCTGCTGCTGGCGGTCAACCGCCGGGTGTCCAAAACCCAGGAAGTTTAACAACGGAGGAAAGAAATGAAAAAACTGCTGTCGCTGGTGCTCATTGCCCTGATCGCTTTCTCCCTGCTGCCGGCCTCTGCCCAGGGCGTGGTCAGGGTGTTCAACTGGGAGGATTATATCGACCCCGAGGTGATCAGCCTGTTTGAGGAAGAAACCGGCATCAAGGTGGACTACATGCGCTTCACCCTCAATGAGGACATGATGGTGCAGGTGCGCAATAGCCCAGGGTATTTTGACCTGGTGTTCCCGTCTGACTATGCGATTGAGCGCATGATCTCTGAGGAGTTGCTGCAGCCCATCGATTTTGAGAAGGTTCCCAACAGCGCCCAGACGCTGGACTGGCTGCAGAACCCGGACTATGACCCGGAGCATAAGTATTCCATCCCCTATATGTGGGGGACGGTGGGCATCCTCTATGATGCCAATCGCGTGAAGGAGCCCATCGACTCCTGGGGTGTGCTGTTTGAGGACACCTACAAGGGCGAGGTCTTCATGCTGGATTCCCCCCGGGACGCCCTGGGCGTGGCGCTGAAGTACCTGGGCTACTCCGTCAACTCCAAAAACCCCGCCGAGATCAAGGCCGCGGCGGACCTTTTGATCAAGCAAAAGCAGGACGGCATCGTCAAAGCCTATCAGGTGGACGAGACCAAGGACAAGATGGTGGCGGGCGAGGGCATCCTGGCGGTGATGTGGTCAGGCGACGCCCAATACGCCATTGATGAGAGCCCGGAAGGGATTGACCTGACCTATGTGGTGCCCAAGGAGGGCAGCAACGTGTGGGTGGACGGCATGGTGATCCCCGCCTCCGCCCCCAACCCGGAAAACGCCCTGGCCTTCATCGACTTTCTCTCCCGGCCTGAGATCGCCAAGATGAACTGCGAGTACATCCGCTATTCCAGCCCCAACAAGGGTGCGATTGAGCTGATGGGGGAGGAGTACACATCCAACACCAACCTGAACCCCTCCCAGGAGACCATTGACAACTGCGAGTTTTTCCATGACAACGCTGATGTGAAGGTGCTTTATGACACCTTCTGGGGGATGGTGAAAAACGCAAAATGACCCGGGTAATCAAGCGCCTGGCCTGTCTGGCGCTGACAGGGCTTCTGCTGTGGCCGGCGTATGCCGGCCAGGCAGAAGCCCTTGGCCTTCACGACACAGGCGTTCAAGTGAAGGCGCTCAAACAACGGCTGTTTGACCTGGGCTATATGCTCAGCGTGAGCAAGGCCTCAGACAGCTACACCCAGGATACGGCAGAGGTGGTGCGGGCTTTCCAGAAGGCCAACGGGCTGCCGGAGACCGGGGAGGCGGATGCCGCCACCATGGCCGCGCTCCATAGCCCCCAGGCGGTGAAAGCACCGCTGCCCGAGGACCGGCCCCGGTACAACACCCAGCCGGATACCGTGATCTCCTTTCCGCTGGATTTGCCCCTGCGGGATGAACAGGGCTTCCTGCTGGATGCCGGTGAGCCCTTCATCTACAATGACCGGGAGGCCGGGGTATGGCTGTATCTCTCCCAGAGCACGCAGGTGAGGATCATCCGGCATTACCAGGCAAAGGGCCAGCTGGAGTGGTTTGAGGCCTATGTCAGCTATAAGGAGGGCAGCATGCCCCGGAGCTTGGCATCCAAAAAGGACGGGGAGATTTTCCAGTCACCGCTGAAGATGCTGGAGGATCACCCGGATATCGTCCTGGCGATCACCGATGACTTCTACCGCTACCGGGAGCAGAACCGGCAGCATACGGGCGTTGTGGTGCGGGAAGGCGTGGTCAAGTCAGAGCACACCTACGCCCAGGACCGCTCCCGCATCCCCTCCCTGGAGGTGCTGGCGCTGTTTGGGGATGGGCGGCTGAAGACCTTCGCCTCAGACGCCCACACCGGGCAGGAATACCTGGCCATGGGCGTGACAGACACCTGGGCCTTTGGTCCGGCCCTGGTGCAGGAGGGTGAGGTGCCCCGTTACTTTTACTCCAAAGATTACCGCAGCTATCGGGAGCCCCGCTGTGCCCTGGGCATGATAGCGCCTGGGAGCTACTGCGCGCTGGTCATCACCGGGCGCAAGGAGGGCAGCAAAGGGGCCTACTTTGGCTGGATGGCCGAGAAGATGAAGGAGATGGGCGCCACAGAGGCCTTGAACCTGGACGGTGGCGGCACCGCGGCCATCGTGTTCATGGGCGAAATCCTCAACCATTCAGAGCAAAACCAAAACAGCCGGGCGGAATCCGGGATGATCGGGTTTCCGGCGAAGTAGAATGACGGTATAAACCCCCTCCCGGCGTTTGGGAGGGGGATTTTATAGGATATGCAACGCCTGTGGCTTGTTGATCCATGCGATGGTGCCATTAGGAAAAAAGGGACGAGGGGCCGTTTGGCCCCTCGTAGGGTTTGGGGTGAAGCCCCTAATCGTCTCTTTTATCCGATTATTGCAGCTTGAACTCCGCCCAGATCTCCTGGAACTTGCTCTCGCTCTCGCCCACGTCCACGATGAACTCGGTCTCGCCCAGGATCTCCTTGGGGATGTTGATGGCGGGGTTGTTCCTCAAGTACTCGGGGATGAACTCATAGGCCGCGGCCACGGGGGAGAGGTAATACTGCATGGCGGCGGTGTTGCCGGCCACCTGGGCGTCCAGCAGGAAGTTGAGCAGCTTGTGGGCGTTTGCGGGGTGGGGAGCGTTGGCCGAGATGACCAGGGAGTCAATGCCAAAGCCCATGCCCTCCTTGGGATAGACCACCTTGAAGTTGGGGTTGGCATCCATGGCCAGCAGCACAAAGGGGGTGAACATATAGCCGACAGAGGCATCGCCTGAAATCAGGTCGTTATGGGGCGTGTCATAGTTGAAAGCGCGGATGTTGGGACGGAGCTTGAAGAGCTTCTCCTTGGCCTCTTCCAGCTCTTTGTCATCGGTGGTGTTGAAGGAGTAGCCCAGGGTTTTGAGCGTGATGCCGATGATGTTGCGGGCATCGTCAATCACCACGATGCTGTCTTTGAGTGCCGGGTTCCACAGGTCCTCATAGCCGGTGATCTCAATATCCACCAGATCCGGATTGTAGACGATCAGGGGGGTGCCGGCGGTGTAAGGCACGGTGTATTCGTTGTTCTCATCATAGTATTTGGACAGGAAGGCCGGGTCCAGGTTTTTGTAGTTGGGCAGCAGCTCCTTGTCCAGCTTGAGCAGCTTCCCGTCCTTGCGCAGCATGTTCAGCGCATAGTCGCTGGCCAGGATCACGTCATAGTTGTTGTCGGAGCCTTGCATTTTCAGCAGCATTTCCTCATTGGTGAGGAAATAGGAGTAGTTGACCTTGATGCCGGTTTCCTCGGTGAATTTCGCGATGGTGTCATCGTCAATGTAGGTGGCCCAAGAGAAGACGTTGAGCTCCGGCTCCTCCTGCGCCAGGGCGGGCACCAGGCCCAGCACCAGCAGGGACGCCAATAGCAGGGATAATAGCTTTTTCATCATGGTTTTCCTCCGTCATTTTGTACTGATTGGATATCAAAGTCTGCCGCCCGGGACAGCCGGTTCATCAGCGCCAGCCCCAGGCCATCCTCAGGCAGCGCTTCAGCCAGAATCCTGCTGCAGCCCGCCTCGTCGGCCCGGCGCAGCAGATCAAACAGGCGGTGGGCGGCCTGGGACAGGTCAGAGCCCAGGCTGTAGACCCTAAGCCCGGGGTAGGCGGCGGCCCGCTCTTCCAGCACCATCACGCAGGGCTTCGCCTCCAGCGCGCACAGTTGTTTGATGTGGGCTGCCACGGTGTTCTGCGGGCCTTTCACCAGGGTGAGGGGCGTCCTTGGGGCATAGTGCCGATGGCGCATGCCGGGGGAGGGGGCGGCCTCACCCGCCTGAAGGGGCCTCAGGGCACTTCCAGCCACCAGGCATTCCCCGGCCACCGCTGCGATCATCTCAGGCGTCACAGCGCCCGGGCGCAGCACCACAGGCACCTGGCCTGTGGCATCCACCACCGTGGACTCAAGCCCCACTTCGCAGGGTCCGCCATCCAGCACCAGGGGGATGAGGCCGCTTAAGTCGCGGATCACATGCTCCGCCGTGGTGGGGCTGGGATAGCCTGAACGGTTGGCGCTGGGGGCGGCAATGGCAAGCCCACTTGCCAGGAGCACCTGGCGCATGGCCGGGTGGCTGGGCGCCCGCAGGGCCACGGTGTCAAGGCCGGCTGTCACCACGTCGGGCACCGCCGGGAGCCTGGGCACCACCACCGTGAGGGGGCCTGGCCAGAAGGCGTCCATCAGCCTGTCAGCCAGCGGGGTCACCGCTGCCAGGTCCTTTGCCTGTGCTTTGCTCAGCACGTGGATAATCAGCGGGTTATCAGCCGGGCGGCCTTTGGCTTTGAAAATAGCGCGCACCGCATCAGGCGCCAGGGCATCGGCGGCAAGCCCATACACTGTTTCTGTGGGGATGCCCACCACCTGGCCGGCCCTTAAGGCCTCCGCTGTCATGATTATACCCGCCTGGTCCGCCAGTATGCGCCTGGTATTCATCCGCTCCACTCCGTCCTAAAAGAATAAGGCGGAGGGCTGATGCCTTTCCGCCGTCATTTGCTTGGGATAGCCCAAAGTGCCGCTGCCAGCCATTTTTTCACCCGCTATGTTCAGCAGGTCGGCTCCCTGCACCAGGCTTCTGCCTTCCCCGTCGCTTGCGCGGGGGCCTGCCATCCGCATGGTGACCCGGGTGCCGTTAGGTAAGATGTGGGTAAAAACAGCCAACTGGCGCACACCTCAGGTTCTATCCCGACGGTATTATTATAAGGCCTTGTTTTTCCCCCTGTCAAGGGCGGAGACGATTCGTGGCACGGCAAGATTGAGCTGAAAGCGATTTTCTGTTAGCATACGGCCGGAGCCATAAGCCCACAATTTAAGATGAAAAATGGGAGGGAAGCAGAACATTGCGAGAGGCTGATAGAAGTGCTGTTGGCATCCTGGGCACCGGCACCTGGGGCACGGCCCTGGCGCGGATGCTGGCCATCAACGGGCACGAGGTCACTGCCTGGTCGCCCATAAGCGCAGAAATTCAGGCGCTCAGCTCTGCGCGCAGGCACCCCAACCTGCCGGGGGTTGTGATTCCGGCGTCCATACGCTTTACGCAGTGCATTGAGGAAACCTGCCGGGACAAGCACGTTGTGCTTTTCGCGGTGCCCTCGGTCTTTGTCCGGGCGACAGCGGCCCTGGCAAGCCCCTATATCCCGGAGGGCCAGATCATCGCCGATGTGGCCAAGGGCCTGGAGGCGGACAGCCTGCTGCCCCTCACCGAGGTCATCCGGGATGAGCTGACAAAGGAACTCCCCCATAAAAAGCTGCGCCTGGTGGCGCTGTCCGGCCCCACCCACGCGGAGGAGGTGGCCCGGGACATGCCCACCACCATCGTATCGGCCAGCCAGGATATGCAGGCCGCTGAGACCGTGCAGGACATCTTCATGAACACCTGCATGCGGGTGTACACCAATGAGGACATCCAGGGGGTGGAGCTGTGCGGGGCGCTGAAGAACATCGTGGCCCTCTCCTGCGGCATCGCAGGCGGCCTGGGCTATGGGGATAACACCCGGGCGGCGCTCATCACCCGGGGGATGGCGGAGATCACCCGGCTGGGCTGCGCCATGGGCTGCCAGCCACGCACATTCACAAGCCTGGCAGGCATCGGCGACCTGATCGTGACCGCCACCAGCCCCCACAGCCGCAACAACCGGGCAGGCACCCTCATGGGGCAAGGGGCCAGCGCAAAAGAAGCGGCTGAAAAAGTGGGCATGGTGGTGGAGGGCATCAACGCCCTGCCGGGGGCCGTCAAGCTGGCGGAGAAATATGGGGTGGATATGCCCATTGTGCGGGCGGTTGACGCCATCGTGGCAGGCCGGGTTAGCCCCGCTGACGCGGTTGACGCGCTGATGCAGCGGGAGAAGAAGCACGAATTCAATGATTGATTTCTTATATGAAACGGGAGCCGCCGCACGATGCGATGGCTCCCGTTTTTTTGATGGCGTTTATCAGTAGGTCTCTTGCAGCTCGATGTTCTTGTAGCGGCGCATGCCGGTGCCAGCAGGGATGAGCTTGCCGATGATGACGTTTTCCTTCAGGCCCTCCAGCGGGTCCACCTTGCCCTTGATGGCGGCTTCGGTGAGGACGCGGGTGGTCTCCTGGAAGGAGGCGGCGGAGAGGAAGGAATCCGTGGCCAGGGAGGCCTTGGTGATGCCCAGCAGCACGCGCTTGGCGGTGGCGGGGCGCCCGCCTTCCTTCATGGTCTCCATGTTGGCGTTTTCAAACTGGAAGATGTCAACCAGGGAGCCGGGGAGGAGCTTGGTGTCGCCGGAATCCTCCACCCGCACCTTGCGCAGCATCTGGCGCACGATGATCTCGATGTGCTTGTCGGCGATGCCAACGCCCTGGGAGTGGTAGACTGAGAGCACTTCGCTGAGCAGATACTCCTGCACCGCCTTGATGCCCAGGATCCTGAGCAGGTGGTGGGGGTTGATGGAGCCTTCGATGAGTTCGTCCCCGGCGTCCACATGCTGGCCCTCTTCCACCTTCAGCCTGGCGCCGTAGTGGATGGGATAGCTCTTTTTCTCCTCGGGGTTATGGTCGCTGGTGATGACGATCTCCCGGCGTTTCTTGGTGGTGACAAACGCGGCGGTGCCGCTGATCTCGGCCAGGGTGGCCTCGCGCTTGGGCTTTCTGGCCTCAAACAGCTCCTCAACCCGGGGCAGGCCCTGGGTGATGTCCTCCGCCGAGGCCACGCCGCCGGTGTGGAAGGTGCGCATGGTCAGCTGGGTGCCCGGCTCACCGATGGACTGGGCCGCGATGATGCCCACCGCCTCGCCGATGTCCACCAGGCCGCCGTGGGCCAGGTTGGTGCCGTAGCACTTGGCGCACACGCCGTTCTGGCAGTGGCAGGTGAGGACCGAGCGCACCATGGTTTTGGTGATGCCAGCCTGGGAGATACGCCGGGCCAGATGCTGATCGATGAGCTGGTTGGTCTGGCAGAGGAGCTCCCCCGTCACCGGGTGGAACACATCCTCAGCCGCCACGCGCCCTCTGATGCGGTCTTCCAGGGATTCGATCTCGCTTAAGGGTTGAACCGTGATGCCGCGGATTTTCTCGCCGCGGTTTTCAAAGCAGTCAATCTCCCGGACGATGACCTCCTGGCTCACGTCCACCAGCCTGCGGGTCAGGTAACCGGAGTCCGCGGTGCGCAGCGCCGTGTCAGCCAGGGATTTGCGGCTGCCGTGGGAGGACATGAAGAACTCAAGCACCGTGAGGCCCTCACGGAAGTTGGAGCGGATAGGCAGCTCAATGGTTTTGCCAGAGGGCGAGGCCATCAGCCCGCGCATACCGGCCAGCTGGGATACCTGGCCCACAGAACCGCGGGCGCCGGAGTTGGTCATCATGTAGATGGGGTTGTCCTTGGAAAGAACGCCCATGACCCGGCCTTTCAGGTCGTTGGTGGTCTCGCTCCACACCTCGATGACGGACTTGTAGCGCTCGTCATCGCTCATCAGCCCCCGGCGGTATTTAGCGTCGATGCCGCTGATGCGCTGGTCGGCCTGCTCCAGCAGCTCTTGCTTGATCGGCGGCACCACGATGTCAGAGATGGACACCGTGATGGCCCCCCGGGTTGAAAAGGCGTAGCCCAGGTGCTTGATGTCGTCCAGAACGCTGGCGCACACGTTGACCCCGTGCACATGGAAGCAGCTGTCCACGATCTTGCCCAGATCCTTTTTGACAACTTCCTTGTCGATTTCCAGCTGGAACATATCCTCCAGGCTCTCCCGGGGCTGGAAGCCCAGGTCCTGGGGGATGGCGGCGTTGAAGATGAGGCGGCCCAGGGTGCAGTCAATGAGCCTGCGCTGGGTTTCGCCTTCAAAGGTGCGGGTGATGCGCACCTTGATCGGCGCATGCAGGGATATTTCATGGGCCTGGTAGGCCATCTCCGCCTCATCCATGGAGGAGAAGATGCGCCCGGCGCCCTTGGCGGATTCGTCTTTTAAGGTGAGGTAGTGGCAGCCGATGACCATGTCCTGGGTGGGGGATACCACGGGCCTTCCGTCCTGGGGTTTCATGATGTTGTTGGCCGCCAGCATCAGGAAGCGGGCTTCCGCCTGGGCTTCGCTGGACAGCGGCACGTGGACCGCCATCTGGTCGCCGTCAAAGTCGGCGTTGTAGGCGGTGCAGACCAGGGGGTGGAGCTTGATGGCCTTGCCCTCCACCAATACCGGCTCAAAGGCCTGGATGCCCAGCCTGTGCAGCGTCGGGGCGCGGTTTAGGAGCACCGGGTGCTCATGGATCACCTCTTCCAGGATGTCCCACACCTCAGGCCGCACTTTTTCAACCGCGCGCTTGGCAGATTTGACGTTATTGGAGATGCCAAGGCTCACCAGCTGCTCCATCACAAAGGGCTTGAACAGCTCCAGCGCCATCTCCTTGGGCAGGCCGCACTGGTGGAGCTTGAGCTCAGGCCCCACCACGATGACCGAGCGCCCGGAATAGTCCACGCGCTTGCCCAGCAGGTTTTGACGGAAGCGGCCCTGCTTGCCCCTGAGGAGGTCGCTAAGTGACTTCAGCGGCCGGTTGCCGGGGCCTGTGACCGCACGGCCGCGGCGGCCGTTGTCAATCAGGGCGTCAACCGCCTCCTGCAGCATGCGTTTTTCGTTTCTCACGATGATATCCGGGGTGCCCATCTCCAGCATCCGCTTTAAGCGGTTGTTGCGGTTGATGACCCGGCGGTACAGGTCGTTTAAGTCGCTGGTGGCAAAGCGGCCGCCATCCAGCTGCACCATGGGGCGCAGATCCGGCGGGATAACAGGCAGCGCGTCCAGAATCATCCATTCCGGCTTGTTCTGGCTGGTGAGGAAGGCTTCAATCACCTCCAGCCGCTTGATGGCGTGGGAGCGCTTCTGGCCTTCGGTCTCCCGGTCCTTTTCCTTTTCGGCCAGGATGGCGATCTCTTCCTTAAGCGCTGTGCTGATGCCTTCCAGGTCCAGCTCCTGCAGCAGGATTTTGATGGCCTCAGCGCCGATGCCGGCCCGGAAGCTGCCCCGCTCCTCGGGGAGCTTGGCCATCAGCTGCCGGTAGGCGGTGTCGGAGATGAGGGCGTATTTCTCGGTCCTGGTCTCATCGGTGTTGCCCGGATCGATCACGATGTAGGAGGCGAAGTAGAGCACCTTTTCCAGGTTCCGGGGGCTCACGTCAAGGAGCATGCCCATGCGGCTGGGGATGCCCTTGAAATACCAGATGTGGCTCACAGGGGCGGCCAGCTCGATGTGGCCCATGCGCTCCCGGCGCACCTTGCTCCTTGTCACCTGCACGCCGCATTTGTCGCAGATTTTTTCCTTGTCACGGTATTTGATGCGCTTGTACTTGCCGCAGGAGCATTCCCAGTCCTTCACAGGGCCAAAGATGCGTTCGCAAAACAGCCCCCCGCGCTCGGGCTTTAAGGTGCGGTAGTTGATGGTTTCAGGCTTGGTGACTTCCCCGTAGGACCATTCGCGGATTTCCGCGGGCGACGCCATCCCGATCTGGATGGAGTCCAGGTTGGTTAATTCAAACATGCTTTATATCTCCTTAAGGGGCAAGCCCTGTCACTCAATATCGTCGTCGTCAAAGTCCAGATCCAGGTCGTCATCCAGATCGTCCAGGGACTCGGCGCCGTCATCCTCGTTGAGGGAGGCGGCGGTGTCATCCCCGTCCTTCTCCTCATCCTCCCCATGGCCTTCTTCGCCGGCCAGGGTGAGGTCGCCCAGCACCTGGCGGAAGCTGTCGTCGATCTCTTCCACGCTGATCTCCATGTCCTCCACACCAGCCGCCCCCTCTTCCCTGCGCATGCCGGGAATGGCGGGCATGGGATCCTCATCCTCAAACTCGCGGATGACGATCTGCTCCTGGTGGTCGCTCCACACCTTGATGTCAAGGCTGAGCGCCTGAAGCTCCTTGATGAGCACCTTGAAGCTCTCGGGGATGCCGGGGGTGGGGATGGCGTTGCCCTTGACGATGGCCTCATAGGCTTTGACCCGGCCCACCACGTCGTCAGACTTCACGGTGAGGATCTCCTGAAGGGTGTTGGCAGCGCCGTAGGCCTCCAGCGCCCAGACCTCCATCTCACCAAAGCGCTGGCCGCCGAACTGGGCCTTGCCGCCCAGGGGCTGCTGGGTCACCAGGGAGTAGGGGCCAGTGGAGCGGGCATGCATCTTGTCGTCCACCAGGTGGTGGAGCTTGAGATAATACATGTAGCCCACAGTGACTTTGTTTTCAAAGGGCTCGCCGGTGCGCCCGTCATACAGCACGGACTTTCCGTCAGGGCTCAGCCCTGCCTGCACCAGCGCCTCCTCAATATCCTTCTCGTTGGCGCCGTCAAACACCGGGGTGGCCACGTGCCAGCCCATTTCCCGCGCCGCCAGCCCCAGGTGCACTTCCAGCACCTGGCCCAGGTTCATACGGGAGGGGACGCCCATGGGGTTGAGGACGATGTCAAGGGGGGTGCCATCGGGCAGGAAGGGCATGTCGGCCTCAGGCATGATGCGGGAGACGACGCCCTTGTTGCCGTGGCGGCCGGCCATCTTGTCACCGACGGAGATTTTGCGCTTCTGGGCGATGTACACCCGGACCATCTGGTTAACACCGGGGGACAGCTCGTCCTTGTTCTCCCGGGTGAAGAGCTTTACATCCACCACGATGCCGGATTCGCCGTGGGGCACCTTAAGCGAGGTGTCCCGCACCTCGCGGGCTTTTTCACCAAAGATGGCGCGCAGCAGGCGCTCCTCAGCGGTCAATTCGGTCTCGCCCTTGGGGGTGACCTTGCCCACCAGGATGTCCCCGGCGCGCACCTCGGCGCCGATGCGGATGATGCCAAACTCGTCCAGGTCTTTGAGCGCTTCCTCACCCACGTTGGGGATATCCCGGGTGATTTCCTCCGGGCCCAGCTTGGTTTCCCGGGCCTCGGACTCGTGCTCCTCAATGTGGATGGAGGTGTAGACATCCTCCCGCACCAGCTTTTCGCTGATGAGGACGGCGTCTTCAAAGTTGTAGCCTTCCCAGGTCATAAAGCCGATGAGCACGTTGCGGCCCAGGGCGATTTCGCCCAGATCGGTCGCAGGCCCATCCGCCAGCAGGTCGCCCACAGCCACCTTTTCGCCCACCGTTACCTGGGGGCGCTGGTTGATGCAGGTGGACTGGTTGGAGCGGGCGAACTTGGTCAGCCGGTAGCTGTGCTTCTCGCCCTGCTTGTCCTTGATGATGATCTCGTCAGCGCTCACCCGGTCCACGGTGCCGGCGTGCTTGGACAGCAGCACCACGCCCGAGTCATAGGCGGCCTTGTATTCCATGCCGGTGCCGATGATGGGGGCCTGGGGCTTGAGCAGGGGAACAGCCTGACGCTGCATGTTGGAGCCCATCAGGGCGCGGTTGGCGTCGTCGTTCTCCAGGAAGGGAATCATGGAGGTGGCGACAGAAACCAGCTGCTTGGAGGATACGTCAATATAGTCCACCCGGTCACGGGGCACCATCAGCACCTCTTCGCGCCACCTGACGGTGACCTGGTCGTTGACAAAACTGCCGTCCTCGTCCAGCGGCTCAAGCGCTTGGGCGATGTAATACTTGTCCTCTTCATCGGCGGTCATGTAGGCGATTTCATCGGTCACCCGGTGGGTGTTGGGGTCTACCTTGCGGTAGGTGGCCTCGATGAAGCCATACTCGTTGATGCGGGCATAGGTGGCCAGGGAGCCGATGAGCCCGATGTTGGGGCCTTCAGGCGTCTCGATGGGGCAGATGCGGCCGTAGTGGGAA
This sequence comes from Christensenella sp. UBA5327, assembly GCA_002411105.1. Taxonomy (GTDB): domain Bacteria; phylum Bacillota; class Clostridia; order Christensenellales; family Aristaeellaceae; genus UBA6115. The sequence goes on from DHQX01000003.1 coordinate 77,782, forward strand.
TAGTGCACGTCGCGCACCTCCATGCCGGCGCGGTCCCGGTTGAGGCCGCCGGGGCCCAGGGCGGACAGCCTGCGCTTGTGGGTCAGCTCCGCCAGGGGGTTGGGCTGATCCATGAACTGGCTCAGCTGGGAGGAGCCAAAGAACTCCTTGATGGCGGCTGACACCGGGCGGATGTTGATCAAATCCCCCGGCTTTACATCGCTGGCGTCCTGGATGGCCATGCGCTCGCGCACCACGCGCTCAAGCCGGCTCATGCCGATGCGCACCTGGTTTTGCAGCAGCTCACCCACAGAGCGCAAACGGCGGTTGCCCAGGTGGTCAATATCGTCAATGGTGCCCACGCCATAGGGCAGGCCCAGCAGATAGCTGACCGAGGCCACGATGTCATCGATGATGATGTTCTTGGGGATCAGGTTGTGCACATTCTCCCGCACCACGCGCAGCAGGTCGTCCTCCGGCACGCTCTGGATGATGTGCTTGAGGGTGGGCAGGTGCACCGCCTCGTTGAGCCCCGCTTCTTTGGGGTCAAAGGGCAGGTAGTCGGTGGCGTCGGCAAAGTTGTTGCCCACCACCCGGTGCACATGGTCGCCCACCAAAAGCTCCACCACGTTGATACCGGCGTTCTGGATCTCCAGGGCCACATCCTCGCTGATGACGGCGCCTTTTTTGGCCAGCACCTCGCCGGTGTCGGGATTTACGATGTTGCCGGCGGCCGCCTGGCCGGTGATCCGGTCAGCCACACCCAGCTTTTTATTATACTTGTAGCGCCCCACGCGCATCAGGTCATAACGCTTGGGGTCAAAAAACAGATTATGCAACAGCACCCGGGCTCCGTCCTCTGTGGGCGGCTCGCCGGGCTTTTGCCTGCGGTAGATCTCAAGCAGGGCATCGGTCTGGGATTTGATGTTGGCATCAGCATGGCTGATGGTGGTGGCAAGCCTTTCATCCTCACCCAGGAGGTCCACCAGCTGCTGGTCCGTGCCGTAGCCCAGGGCCCTCAGAATGACGGTGATGGGCAGTTTCCTCGCCCGGTCGATCCTCACCCAGAGGCCGTCGTTGCTGTCGGTCTCAAACTCAATCCAGGCGCCCCGGTTGGGGATGATCTGCCCGGAAAACAGCTGCTTGCCCGCCTTGTCAATTTGCTTTGTGTAATAGACGCCGGGGGAGCGCACCAGCTGGCTGACGATCACGCGTTCAGCCCCGTTGATGATAAAGGTGCCATGCTCGGTCATCAGCGGGAAATCCCCCATGAAGACCTCGCTCTCCTTGATCTCGCCGGTCTCTTTGTTCTTCAGCCTGACAAACACCTTCAGCGGCGCGGCATAGGTCAGGTCCCTCTCCTTGCAGCGTTCCACGCTGTGTTTGGGGGTTTTGTCGAGTTTGTAGTCAACGAATTCAAGCACCAAGTTCTCAGAGTAGTCGGTTATGGGGGACACATCCGCCAGGACTTCTTTAAAATCCTCTTCCAGAAAACGCCGGTAGGAGTTTTTCTGGACCTCGATCAGGTTGGGCATGTCGAGCACTTCGTCAATGCGAGAGAAGCTCATGCGTTTGCGCAGTTTCCCCATTTGGACTTCGTGAGCCATATTTAAACATCACCCCTTCATTGCTCCCGGTACCCACCCTTAGCAGCAGGATTCTTTCCATAATAATGGCTTCATCCCGCCTGTCAAAAGGCGATACTGATGCAATCATAGATAATATCATCCTTTTTGAGTGGTGTCAAACAAAAAGGATGAGCAAAGTGTAAACAGTGAGAAATACCGATAAAAAACAGGATTGCAGCTCTGAATCAGAGGTGGGGCTGCGATCCTGTCCTGCTGGTCGGGTGCTGTTCAGGGGCTGAAGGGGTTTTGGGGTGGCCCTGGGCAAAGGGCGCCGGAATCCATGCCGCCAGCAAGTACCGGCAGCTCATTTCCCTGTGTTTGCACCATGGGATGCCGTCATGATGCCGATGACGCGTCGGGCTGTCTTTCGCGCCCTAAGCCTTGCCGTAGAGCTCGCCCCACTCGCTTTCAAACTTTTTCTCGCCGAAACGCCTATAGAGCAGCTTCACAAACCCCGGCAAAGCGTCCCAAAATTCACGTCTCAGGGCTTCGGTGGGCGCGCACCTGAGCATGTAACCGATTTGGTAGAGAATTCGCTTGAAGTTCAATTCCTTGAGGCCGGAGGTCCTGGCTTTGTTCCATTCCTGCTGCGTCAGCACACGGGAAGCCACCGGTTTTACGGTCATTTCCTCATCCTCCAGGTGGTTGAACACCGCATGTTTGAATTCCTGAAGCGCCAGGAGAAGGGGTTCCTTCTCGGAGGGGTTTTCCTGCCAGGTTTCGAGTGCACCGCGCATTTCTTCTATCATTCGCGCGATCTGTTCGTGGTGCCGCACCATGCGGTTCACATCTGCGCTGGCTTCCGGCGCCCGGAGTTTGATGAGATCCCAGTAGAGATTGTCTTCGTGGTGGTGGTGATTATGCAGCGTTTCGAGAGTTTCCTTCAGGTGTTCGGTGACCAGGAGCACCCTTTTGGCATCCAAGGGACCGGTCTTTCTGACCATCTCTTCGGCCTGCCCGAAGGCGCTGCGAAACAGGGCGTGAATCATGTACAAATCATCCGTTTCACAGCCCCACTCGCCTTGGTTGACGGTTTCCGGCGCCATACTATCAGTCCTTTCTGTTCGCTTCACAACAAGTGAAGGCGGTTTGCGGAAAAAGCGTACCCACTGATATCCGCAATAAACACGCTCACATTGATGGCGCAGTGAGGGCGGTGTTTGGCGCTTTCAGGGTTTTCATCATTCCCCGTCATTGGCAGGCGGGATGCCAACACATGAAAAACGCGCCGGCTTAGGGCGCGTTTGGTTTTGTTTCCAGTGTGATGGTCGGCTATTTGAGCTCTGCCAGATTTTTCTTGTCAGTGTCCTCGCCGCCGGAAACGCCCTTGATGACGGATTTCACGTCTTTGGCGCGTTTTTTGAGGACGTCGATGTAGACGGCGAAGAGGATGACCACACCCTTCACCACATATTGCCAGAAGGAGTTGATGCCCAGCAGGTTCATGCCGTTGGAGAGGGAGCCCATGATAAGCACGCCGATCATGGTGCCGCCGATGGTGCCCTGGCCGCCCAGCATGGAGGTGCCGCCCAGGACGGTGGCGGCGATGGTCTCCATCTCCTGGCCGTCACCGGCGGTGGGCTGGCCGGAAAACATCCGGGCCGCCAGTACCACGCCGCAGATGCCCGCCAGAAGCCCGGTATAGCTGTAGGCGAAGAACAGGATGCGCCGGTCATTGATGCCGGCAAAGCGGGCAGCCTCCCGGTTGCCGCCCACGGCATAGATATGCCGGCCCATTTTAGTGCGGTTCAGCAGGAAAATGGTGAACAGCATGATCACCACGGCGTAGATCACCTGGATGGGGATGCCCAGCACAAAGGCGGTGCCCAGGTTGTAAAACTCCGGATACATGGTGCGGATGGGGGCGCCGGAGGTGTAGATATAGGCAAAGCCGCGGGCCATCTGCATCATGGCCAGGGTAACGATAAACGGCGGCAGCGGCGTGGTGGAGATGATGAAGCCGTTGAACATGCCGCACAACAGGCCCACCCCCATGCCGCCCAGCACCGCCAGCCACACGGGCAGCTGGTAGTTGGTGATCATGCCGGCGGAGATGACGCCGGAAAAAGCGATGACCGAACCTACGGAGATGTCGATGCCCCCCAGGATAATCACAATGCACATGCCGCAGGCCAGCATCGCGTTGACAGCGATTTGGCGCAACACGTTCATGATGTTGGACTTCTGGAAGAACAAACCTTCGAAGAAGTTGCCCCCGGCAGAGAGGAACTGGATCAGGACGGAAATCACCAGAAGCCCGATGAGGATGGCCGCATTATCCTTGAAAAATTTGAGGAATGGACGGGCCAGGGTTCTTCTTCTGCCCGCGATCGCGGTGTTTTCTGTCTGCATCTTACATTTCCTCCGTCGCGTAGGTCATGATTTTTTCCTGGGTGACCTCATGGCGGTCCAGGTCACCCCGCACGGTGCCCCCGCCTATCACCAGCACCCGGTCTGACATGTTGATGACCTCGGGCAGCTCGGAGGAGACCATGATGATGGACACCCCTTGCTTGGCCAGGTCATTCATGATGGCGTAGATCTCCGCCTTCGCGCCCACATCCACCCCGCGGGTGGGCTCATCCAGCATCAGGATGGCGGGCTTGGTGGCCAGCCACCGGGCGATGATCACCTTTTGCTGGTTGCCGCCGGAGAGGTTGCCCACCAGCTGCCCGGGCCCTGGCGTCTTGATGGACAGCCCGTCGATGTGCTCGGCCACCACGTGCTTTTCAAAGGAACGGTCCATCCTCAGCCCCCGGATGATCTGGCGCAGCACCTTCAGGGTGATGTTGAAGGTGACGTCCTTGATGGCGAAGATGCCCTCCTTCTTCCGGTCCTCCGGCACCAAGGCGATGCCCAGGCGCATGGCATCCTCGGGGGAGCTGATTTTCACCTTCTGCCCGTTAATGTAGATGTCGCCCTGGAGGATGGGGTCAAGGCCGAAGATGGTGCGGCAGATCTCGCTGCGCCCGGCGCCAACCAGGCCCGCCAGGCCCAGAATCTCGCCCTTGTACAAGGAGAAACTCACATCCCGCACCAATTCACCGGATGAAATATGCTCCAGCCGCAGCACTTCATCCCCCCGCTGGGGCGCGTAGGTGCGGGTGTAATAGTTGGTGAGCTCCCGGCCCACCATCATGGCGATCAGCTCGTTTTGCTGCACCTCCCGGGTGACCCTGGTGCCGATGACGCTGCCATCCCGCAGCACGGTGACCCGGTCAGAGATGGCGAACAGCTCGCTGATGCGGTGGGAGATATAGATGATGCCCACGCCATCGGCTTTCAGGCGTTTGATGGTGCGGAACAGGAACTCCACTTCCTTGTCTGACAGGGAGGAGGTGGGCTCGTCCATCACCAGGATGCGGGCGTCAAAGGACACCGCCTTGATGATCTCGATCATCTGGCGCTGGGCGATGGTGAGGCTGCCCAGGGGCGTGTCCGCTGGGACATCAAAGTCATAGGAAGCCAGGAGCTTCTGCGCTTTTTTTACCATTTCACCCCGGCGCACGGTGAAGAAGGGGCCTGGGATTTCCTTGCCCAGGAAGATGTTTTCCGCGATGGTCATGTGGGGCACCTGGGCCAGCTCCTGGTGGATGATGGAAATATGGTTTTTCTGGGCATCCGCCACGGAGTTGATGGGGGTGTTGACACCGTCGATGATGATGTCGCCCTCATCGATGGTGTAAATACCGCCCAGGATCTTGATCAGCGTGGACTTGCCGGCGCCATTTTCGCCCAGAAGTGCGTGCACCTCCCCTGCGTTCAGGTCAAAGGTGACGTCCCTGAGGGCATACACGCCGGGGAAGCGCTTGTGCACCCCCACCATCTCCAGGAGTTTTGCTTGTTCTGACAAATTCATCCCTCCACTTCAGCCAGGCCGGGAGACAAGGTTTTGGGGACGGGGCCCTGCATCAGGCAGAGCCCCGTCCGGACTTATGCTATGTGGCCTGACAGATTACTGCCAGCCGTCAATGCCGTATTCGTCGATGTTGTTCTGGTCAATCAGGAAGGTGTCAACGGGGATGCGGACAAACTCAGTCACTTCGCCATCCAGGATCTTGTAGGCGACTTCCACAGAGAGCTTGCCAATGTTGATGGGGGACTGGGCGCCGGAGCCGACGAACTGGCCCTTCTCGGCGATGGCCTTCTTGGCATCGGGGGAACCGTCCACGCCGTAGATCTCGATCTCGTTGCGGCCGGCGGCCAGGCAGGAGGCATAGATGCCAAGGGCGGTGGGGTCGTTGCCGCCCATGGCAGCGATGATGCCGCCGTCAAACTTGCGCTGGAGGATATCATCCATGATGGTCATGGCTTTCTGCAGGTCACCCTGAGCGTCCTGCTGGGCGACCACGTTGAACTTCACGCCGGATTTGGCAATGGCGTCGTTGAAGCCGTTGATGCGGTCCACCACGCTCTGGGCGGCGGGGAAGTCCAGGATCACGATGTTGCCGCCTTCGGGATGGCGCTTGGCCAGGTCTTCGCCGCAGACAAAGCCGGCGTTGTAGTTATTGGAGCCGACATAGGCCGCCACATACTCTTCGTAATCGGCCACTTCTGCGTCATAGTTGACAACCGGGATGCCGGCGGCCTTCAGCTGCACCATAGCGGGCACGATGCCTTCCTTGTCGGCAGCGTTCATGAACATCAGGTCGACCTTCTTGCTGATGGCGTCTTCCATCTGGGAGATCTGAAGGGCGTTGTCCATGGCCGGGTCAAAGGTGATGAGGGTGTCGCCATTGGCTTCCACCACCTCACGGATGGCGTTTTCAATCACGATGAAGAAGGGGTTGAGCATGGTCATGGCGGTGTAGCCAAACACGCGGCCTTCCGCCAAGGCGGTTGCGGAAAAAGCGAGGATCAGAACCAGTACCAAAGCCAATAGTCTTTTCATTGGGATGCCTCCTTTTGATGTTCACTGGGTAGCCAGATTATATGGGGGACGAGGGGGAATGTCAATCCAAACTTGTGCAAAACGGGGGCGGGACAGGAGAAATGGATATGCCCCGGGGGTTCACATGCTCCAGCCCATGCCCGAAATATGCCGCGGCCAAAAGGTCAGCGCTGCCGCCGGGGCTCAGGTTTTCGGCGATGAACTGTTGGTCAAGCGCTTGGATGGTGGATATGCTGAGGGGGCCCTGAGAGATCAGGGCCCTGATCTCCTGTTGTAGGCGCATAAAACGCGCGGATCCCGCCCGCTTCATGAGGTTGGTGTCCTGGGCGATGGGGATCAGGTGGATGAGGGTGAAGGCCAGGGCATCGTTCATGCTGTGGCCGGCTGCCAGATAGCGCCGCAGCTGGGGCAGCGCGGTGTGGCGCACGGCGGGAAACCCGGCCATGGCCTCGCCCCGGGCGCCGGTGATGCCCTGGGATGCATACAGGCGGAGGCCTGTGGTGCTGGCGTCCTTCGCCGCCAGGGCAGGAAGGTGCTTCACCTCATCGCGGGCGATGAGGGCTGCCGTATCAAACAGGGTGTCGGCGCTGAGCACGCTTCGCTGCGCCAGGATACGGCCGGCGGCGGCGCTGAGAATGCCCAGGGCATAGATAGCGCCCTTATGGGTGTTGACGCCGCCTGTGGCTTCATACATCCGGGCCTCGGCGCAAAGCCCCAGAGCGCGCAAGGCGGGCATGATGCTGGCGGGGTCTGCCCCTGCCTGGCGCATGCCCAGAAGCGCGGCGTCCTCAAAATAAGCCCTCAGAGCACAGGCGCTGCTGATGAAGGTGGATAGATCCATGTCCTGGTGAGCGCCGGTATTGGCCTGGTCCACCAGGCCAGGCTTGGGGGTAACCAGCGCCTCGGTGAGGAGGCTTTGCTGTGCCAGACCGGCAATCAGCCGGGCGCTTGCTGTGCGCAGGGTCAGGGTGATGATCTCCATCGCCCGAAAGAACAGGTCCTCCGCCCGGTGGATGCGGGATGGGGCGCAGACGCTGACGGGTTCCCCGCACATCAGACAGGGCCTGGGCGGAAAGCCCACGGCTTCCCGGGGGATTTTAAACCCCTGTGTGTCCAACACATCGATGTCCATCAGCCTGCCAAAGGCGTTTTCTTCGTCCAGCTGGCACATCAGGCACTTGAGGGCAAGGGGATCGGCCTGGCAGCTCATCAGCAGATGATCCCCGGTGAAGGCACGGATCAGCTGTGTTTCCACCACCTGGATGCGGTTTTGCCGCAGGCGGTTTTCAATCAGTGTGATGCCGAAATCAAAGGCATCGGCGATCAAGGGGCTGTTTTTTACCGGCCCGGGGATATTGAGGGTGAAAGAGACAAGCGGCAGGGGCCGCGCCATCAGCATCGTTTGCTGGCGCATGGCCCGGGCCTCCCGCGCCGCCATCATGTCCTTCACATCTGCCTGCTTTGGGGCCTTGTCCTGCATTGAAAACCTCGGCTTACATCAATAAGGCCATGCTATCAGATCATCTGGCGCTTGACAAGAAAATGGTGTAGCATATGCACAGGACACAAGGAGACAAGGCCATGGAATATTTCGAGCGGTTTATTGATAAGAACGACCTGGGCGCCATGGGGGAGGCCAGCGCTCTGCTGGCCGGGGAGGGCCTGGCGCTGGACCGCCACCTGGACCGCACCCTGGGGCTGTATGACCAGCGCGGCAGGCTGGTGGCCACCGGGTCCATCTTTGCCAACACCCTGCGCTGCCTGGCGGTTGACCGGGAGAAGCAGGGGGAGGGGCTGATGGCCCGCCTGGTGACGCGGCTGACGGAGGAGCTGTTCCTCTCGGGCATCCATCACATCTTTGTGTATACAAAGCCTGAGACAGAGCGGATGCTCACCGACCTGGGGTTTTACCCCATCGCCCGGGTGCCGGGCAGGCTGAGCTTTCTGGAAAACCGGCGCGGCGGTTTTTCCTCATATCTTGAGGGTTTGGGAGAAAAAACTGAAGCTGGCACCGCCGGCGCCATCATCATGAACGCTAACCCCTTCACCCTGGGCCACCGCTGCCTGGTGCAGACCGCGGCCAGCCAGTGCGATGTGCTGCACCTGTTCATCGTGTCGGAGGACATCTCCTTCTTTCCCTTTGAGGCCAGGAAGCGCCTGGTGATGGCCGGAACGCAGGACCTGAAGAACATCGTCTACCACGACACCGGCAGCTACCTGATCTCCCGCGCGGTGTTCCCCGCCTATTTCCTGAAGGAGGAAGAGGCGGTCACCCAGGCCCAGGCAGCCCTTGACGCGGCGATCTTCACCCAGGTGGCGCAGCGGCTGGGCGTCACCCGCCGCTTTGTGGGGGAGGAGCCCTTTTCACCCGCTACCCATCTATATAATCAGGCCATGGGAGAGCTGTTGCCCCAGGCGGGCATCGCCCTTTTCGTGGTGCCCCGGATGGCGGACGCCGGGGGCATTCCTGTGAGTGCCACCCGGGTGCGCAGGGCGCTGGCGGAAGGCGATACACAGCCCCTCCGCGCCCTGCTGCCTGATTCGAGCTATGATTTTGTCATCTCAAAAGAAGGCCAGGCGCTGATTGACAAGCGCCTGGCAGAATAGTATAGAGAGCGCGCTTCTACTGCCCCCGGCCAAAGTCCATGCTCTGGGCCAGCTGCCTGAGGGTATCGGCCATGCTGCCGGTGAGCTGGCCCTCGGCTTTCAAGGCCAGGCGGTAGAGGCTGCCGTTTACCCGGGTGAGGGCGGTGAGGCTGCTGCCGCCGCGCAACAGCAGGAAGGCCGCCTGCCGGGAGCGCAGGAGGGGGGTGGTGTCCAGCTGTCCGGAGTTCAGCTCATCCGCCTGGGCCAGCAGCGCATCATCCGCAAGCGAGCTGAAGTCTGGCCCGTCCTGTGACCGGGACGAGAGGGTGACGGTGAAGGCACCGGAGATCTCCCGGGCCTTCATCAACAGCCCCTGGGAGGACAGATCCTCCGCCACCTGATCGGCCGTGGTGGCGTAGATGGCCAGCAGCGGGTCATCCGGGCGCATGCCGCGGGTGAACACGTCAAGGGAGGCGGGCACGCTCATCACCAGCCGGCCCAGATCCACCTGGCCGGCAAGCCCCATCAAGGGCAGGGCCAGCAGGCACAAAACCACAGACAACAACACGATTTTTTTCATAGCAGCGCGATCTCCGCTTCCGCCCGGCGCATGATGTCCACCACCTTGTCACAGAAGGCGTCAAAGGCGGGGTCAGCCACCTGGAGGGCGGGGGTGTTCAGCATGTGCTCCACCACTTTCCTCGCCCCCTGGTCAAAGCGGGTTTGGGCGGTGAAGCCGGGCACCAGGGACTTGAGCTTGGCGTTGTCAAACACAGCGCAGTTGGATTTGTCCCCCAGAAGCGTCCCTGAATAGTCATAGCTCTCAGCCATGGACAGGCTGTCGCTGGGCACATGGCAGGGCAGGAAGGGCGCGCCCACGGCGTCCGCCACGACCTTGTGAATCTGGTTCCAGCTGAGAGCCTCGTCAGAGGTGATATGCACCGCCTGGCCGATGGCGCGGTGGTTTCCCATCAGGCCCACCAGGCCCTGGGCAAAGTCATCCGCCCAGGTGAGGGTCCAGAGGCTGGTGCCGTCCCCCGGGATCAGCACCGGCTTTTTCTGGCGCATGCGGTCCAGCACCTGCCAGCAGCCCTTGCCCCCGTGGATGGCCAGGGGTAATTTGGTCAGGCCATAGGTGTGGCTGGGCCTGACGATGGTGACCGGGAAAAAGTCCATGTCGTAGGCTTCCATCAGCAGCTTTTCGCACAACGCCTTGTCTCTTGAATACTGCCAGTAAGGGTTGTGCAGCGGGGTGGACTCATCGATGAGGTAATTGCGCGGCGGCTTCTGATAGGCGGAAGCGGTGGAGATAAAGATGTACTGCCCCGTGATGCCGCTAAAGAGGTTTACATCCCGGAACACCTCTTCCCGCCGGTAGGCGATGAACTGCACCACCACGTCAAACTGCCGCTTGCTCAATGCCTTTCGCACCTGGGCATCGTCGTTGATGTCTGCCACCAGGGTCTGGGCCCCAGGCACCAGATCCGGCCGGCTGCCCCGGTTGAGCAGGGTCAGTTCCCAGCCCTTCTCCAGAAGAAGCCGCGAAACCGACAGGCTGATGTTGCCTGTGCCGCCGATTAAGAGTGCTTTCATGGTTGTTTTCCTTCCCTATGGTCCGTATAGCGCTATTTTAGCGGATTTATGGGCATCAGGCAAGGGGCGCCCCACGCAGGAGCGCCCCTTGTTATCGGTTGGTTATGAGGTTCAGGGCTTTTTCCTTGCCTTTCTCTTCATCACCACATAGCCCACGCCCAGCGCTGCGGACAGGGTCATCAGGATGATGGGCAGCCACAGGCGCGTGTCGCCCGTGGGGGGCATCTTCAGCCGGTTGACAAAGGCCGGGTTGGCCGTGGGGGTGCCGTCCTTGGCGTAGGACACGGTGGCGACCAGGCTGCCGCCCACGTCCTTGGCCGTGATGCGCACCTGGATGACGCCCGGGTCATAGGCCAGGGAGGGGTTGCTGCCGGCGTCCTCCTTGATGGTGAAGACGTAGGTGCCCGCGCGGCGCACACGGACGGGATCGAAGATAATCTCGCCCTTGTCATTGTTCTTCACGGTTTCAACGGCGTTGCCGGGCCGGTCATACAGGGTGAAGGAGTATTCACCCGCCTTGAGCCCCATGCCCTCCATCACCTTTTTCACCTGGACAGGCACGCGGATGGGGTCAGGGTCAGGCGCGAGGCTGTTCACAAACAGGATGGCCCCGGTGTGTGCAGCGCCGTCTTTGGTGAGGGTCACTTCATGGCTCAAGGTGTTGGTGTCCGGGTCAAGGGTGACCGTCACCTTCACCTCGTAGGAGGCGGTGTCATAGGTGACTTGGCTTTGTTTTTCATCGATCTCGGTGATGATGTAGACATATTCACCAGGCTCTGTCAGCGCCACCGCGGGGAAAGAGGCCTTGCCAGCCGCGTCGTTGCGGATGGTCTCGTCCACGTCTGCGCCAGTCATCTGGAAAGCGAACTGGCCGGCCTTGATCGCCCCGCCGGTGAGCTGTTTTTCAATGCTCACCACCAGTTCATCAGCGCCCGGGGGCAGGAAGGTGTTGGTGATGACTGCGTCCGCCATGGTGACGGCGTAGCGGTTGCCGTTGATGGTCACTTCACCCTCGGTCTCGCCTTCCTCTTTCACCAGGTAGGTGTAGGGCTTGCCGTCCTGATCGTGCACAGGCTGGTCTGCCCAGGTGTAGGTGAAGCTGTCTGCCGTTCCCTCAGGCGGGGTGGTGGTGGGGGTGACGCCCTCCACCAGGGAGGCGTCAGCGCCCTCTACCGCGCGCCACAGGCTGAGCTTGACCGCGGTGTGGTCGTCCTCCGGGCCTTCCACCCAGATTTTTCTGGCGGTGATGTCGGTCAGTTTCGGCTGGTAGAGGTTGGTAAGCGTCAGCCCGCCCTCAGGATAGGTGGCGACCGCGCTGATTTTCCCCTCGCCCTCGTCGGTGAGCGCCACGGAAATAGCGTAGCTCTTGGGGTCAATCACCACGCCGGGGCGGGTGGTGGCATCCTCGGTCACGGTGAGGGTGATGGGGGAAGCCAGTACATCTTCCTGGGTGAAGGAGATGGGGGTAAAGGTGATGGTTCCCGTGCCGTTGTTAGCGCCCGTTGCCACCGTTTCGGCGCCTTTTTTGACGGTAAAGGTGAACAGGTCTTCTTTTGCCAGCTCCCGGCCCTCCATGGCCTTGGTGCCGGTGAGGGTCAGGTCGCCCTGGGCGGCGTAGGTGTTTTCAAACACCAGTGAATCAGGCGTGTACCTCTCATAGTCCATGAAATACGCAACATCCACGTTCAGCTGGCCGCCGGTGCCGTCAGTGATTGTGACCTCGGCTCTGAACTCCAGGTTGGAATAGCTCATGCCGGCTTCGCTGCCTGTGGCTTCTTTGATGATGTAGGTATAGGTTTTACCGATGTCATCCTGGGTGTACTCGATGGTGTCGAAGGTGACCGCGCCAGTGATATCGTTCGTCTTTT
>DHQX01000045.1:0-198 GCA_002411105.1 Christensenella sp. UBA5327
AGGGCGCTGATCAGCAGCACTGTGGGCACCAGCCAGCTGAACACCTGCACCGGCAGGGTGGCGCCCACCGCGCCCTCCGCGATGTACCACTTGGAAATAAAGCCGCCCAGCGGGGGGATGCCCACCAGGGAGATGGCGCAGATGGTGAACATGCTCATGGTCCAGGGCATGCGCTTGCTCAGACCCTGCAGCTCCTCC
>DHQX01000045.1:487-6568 GCA_002411105.1 Christensenella sp. UBA5327
AGGCCAGGCGCTTTTTCAGCAATTTTTCGCGCAGGGCCAGCATGGAGCCCATGAACACCGTCACCGTGGCGCAGCCAAGAAGCGCCATCTGCACCCAGGTGCCGCGGATAAAGTCTGGCCCGATCACATAGAAGATCATCCGGATGATGCACAGCACCCCGGCCTTGGTGATCACGCCGCTCAAGACGGCGGAGGCAGGGGCGGGGGCCACGGGGTGGGCGGTGGGCAGCCAGCCGTGCATGGGGAACATGCCGGCCTTGGTGCCAAAGCCCACCAGGGTGACAAAGATGATGCCCAGCAGCGCCTCCCTGGAGATGTTGAGGCCTTCAGTCAACAGGGAACCGCCTGCCACAAAAAAGGGCGAGGACAGGTTGGGGGTGAGGATGAAGATGCCCAACAGGCCCATGGTGGCGCCCGCCACGGAGTAGATCAGGTATTTGATGCCGGCAGCGATCGCCTCCTTGCTGCGGGTGTGCAGCACCATGGGGACCGACAGCAGCGTCATGGCCTCAAAGAACAAGTACATGGTGACCATGGTGCCGGACAGCGTCAGCCCCATCAGGGTGCCCAGCACCAGGAGGTAGAAGGCGTAGTAGCTTTTCTCGTTCTTCTCGTGGCGCATGTAGCTAAAGGAGAAGAAGCCGGAAATCGTCCACATGATGGTCATCACCAGGGAAAACACCATGGAGGTGCCATCGGAGCGCAGGGCGATGGGCAATTGATCCGTCATGTAAAACAGCACCGCGGTGCGCTCCCCGCCCAGGGCTACCAGGGTGACCACCACGCACTCCAGCACCAGGGCGGCCCCCACAAACAGGCAGCGGTTCTTCCGGGTCTGGTTCACCCAGGGGATCAGCAGGGTCATGAAGGCAGCCGCGACCGGCAGCAAAATGGCGAGTATCAGCATCAATCCTTCCACAGTGGGTTCCTCCTTAGGCGAACATCTTCAGGCCGGACTCAATCACCCGCATGATCGGCCCGGAGCCAATGCCCAGATACACAGTCATCAACATGGAAACAAACAGCGCTGCCACCACATAGCGGGGGATATGATGGGCAGGGGGGTAGAGCACATCCTCCGCCGGGCGCCTGTAAATGGACACGACGGTGTGCAGGAAGTACACGGCGTTGAGCAGGGTGCTGACGGCCAGAGCCACCAGCACCAGCACCCGCATGCCCCCGCCCAGGGGGATGGCGGCGCTGGCCAGGTAGAGCTTGGCGATAAAACCGCCTGTAAAGGGAATGCCCACCATGCTCATGGCGGAGACCGTGAACACGATGCCAGCCGCCACATTGCGGTAGCCCGCGCCATGGAGGCTGTGGAAGCGCTTGTGGTTGCCCGAAACGCTGACCAGCTCATGGGTGGACAAAAACAGCAGGGACTTGGCCGCCGAGTGGGCCAGCATCTGGAACAGCGCCGCCGCCACCCCCGCCATGCTGGCCATGCCCAGGCCCATGTAGACATAGCCGATCTGCGCCACAGAGGAATAAGCCACCATGCGCCGGATGTCCCGCTGGCTGATGGCCATCACAGAGCCCATGATCATCCCCGCCACGCCGCAATAGAACAAAAAGTCGTCAATATGGGACTGACGGATGATGTCAAAGCCGATGACCCGGTAGAAAAACTTGATCAGCAGGAAGATATAGGCCTTGCTGATGATGCCGGAGAGAATGGCGCTGGACATGGGAGGGCCAAAGGCGTAGGTGTCAGGTGCCCAGGCGTGGAAGGGGAACAGCGCGCTTTTGATGGCCAGCCCCACGGTGATCAGCGCGATCACCACGGTGAGAGGCTGGGCGTAGTTGCCCGTCTGATAGATCTCGCGCACTGCCTCCTGCAAGGGCTCCATCAGCAGGTGGCCGGTGATGCCATAGAGCATGGCGATGCCCAGCAGGACAAGGCCTGAGGCCAGCAGGTTCATGATGAGGTATCGGGTGGCGGCCACCAGGGTGTGGCCGTTTTGGCGCACAATCACCAAAGCGCAGGAGGCGATGGTGATGATTTCAATGAAGACATAGGCGGTGAACAGGTCGTTGGTATAGAGCATCACCAGGACGGATGCCAGCGCCAGGTCCACCATGATGCAGTAGAGGCTGAACTTCTTTTGGCTGACAAACATCGGCATGTGGTAAAGCCCCGCCACCAGGGTGATGAACAGCACCGCGGAAAAGCCGGTGGCCATCAGGGCTTCCAGGCGGCCGATGCGGATCTCATTGCCCCAGGGCGCAGGGAAATGCCCCATCATGAAGGAATAGGAGGATTCAAGGCGCAGTGTCAGCACCAGCGTGGCGGCGCTGAGCACCAGCACCACCAGGCTTACCAGAAGCGTCAGGTATTTGGCCGCCCGGGGCTTGAGCACCGAGGTGACCACCCCTGCCAGCAGGCACAGGAGAATGGTGAAAAACGGGAAATTGTGCGCCAGGCTCATTCCACTTCCTCCTGGCGTGCCATCAGCGCGATCTGGTCGATGTCCAGGGTACGATAGCGCCGGTACAGGCGCACGGTCAGCGCCAGCATCATCCCGGTAAAGCTGACGGATACCACGATGCCTGTCAGCACAAGGCCAGTGGGAACCGGGTTGATGTAGTGGATGGCCTGGGTGACACCATCAACCACGATGGGGGCCTTGCGGCCGTGGATATAGCCCATGGAGGCCAAAAACAGGTAGGTAGCGGTGCTCATGATGTTAAGCCCGATGATCTTGCGGATGAGGTTTCTCTGCAGCAGCAAAATGACAAAGCCAATGCCAAAGAGGATGACAGCCACGGTCTGCTCGATGTTTTCATACAGTGCTTGCAACATGCTATCCCCTCCTCACAGGCCGCCCTTGCGGAACAGGGCGTAGAAAATGTACATGGTGCAGGCCACCACCAGGCCAACGGCGATATTCAGCGGCATGATCAGGCCGCCTGACAATATGGCGCCCGGCGTCCCCAAGGGGATATGGCTTTCCAGGCCATTGGCGCCGCAATAGAAGGAATAGGCCTTGGCGACGCCGTAAAAGCCCAGCGCGCCGAAGCTGACCAGCTGGAAGGTTTTGTAGCTGAAAAACCGGCCCGCCTTTTTGAAGCCGAAGGCGTTGAGGTAGAGAATCAGCCCGGAGGACACGATCGCCCCGCCGGAAAAGCCGCCACCGGGTGAGAGGTGGCCATTTAAAATGACATAGAGGCCAAAGAGCAGCAGAATCGGGGTGAGCAGGATGGCAGTTCCCTGCAGGATGCGGTCGTTCTTGGGCTCATAGTGCCGGTCATCCGATTCTTCAGCGATCAGTTGCTGGGTGGGCTGTCCCTTGTCGTCCAGGTCAATGCGCAGCAGGATCAGCACAGCGCAGGCGGCAATAAATAGCACCGTGGACTCCCCCAGGGTGTCAAAGGCGCGGTAGTCCAGGATCATCCCGGCCACCATGTTGGTGGCGCCGGTCTCCGCAAGCCCCTGCTCGATGTAGCGGGTGATGACCTCGTTGTTGGCAGGCACATCCGCCGCGCCAAAGCGGGGCATATGGGCCACTGTGCCCAGCAGGAAAAAAATGATCATCCCCCCCAGGAGCAGGGACAGCAGCACATGCAGCCGGCCGATAAGCCGCCGCCCTTTGGTGAGGGTCCAGGCGTACAGATCGTACTGGGCCAGCCGGTCAAGGGCCAGGTCCCGGTCGTGGCGGTGCTGAAGGGCCGCCTCCTGGTGCTGGGCGGCCAGCTCCGGGTCCACCTCTGGGGGCGCCTCGCCTGGCTGGATGACAGAATCCTCTATGGCCTCATCCAGCGCCAGGTACCCCTCCCGCATCCAGCGCACAAAGCGCTCCTGCGGGCGATTTTGCCAGTCACTTCTGCGCTTGCTCATGATCCCTGTCTCCTTGCAGCGCATGTATTTTCTTAAGGGTCACAAAGAACAGCACCGATGTGATGCCGGCCCCCACCGCCGCTTCCGTGATGGCCAGATCCGGGCTTTCCAGAAGCATCCAGATCACCGCCATGATGAGGCTGTAAGCCATGTAGACAATCAGCGAGGTGAGCAGGTTTTTGGTGAAGCTGACGGCAAGAGCGCATACGACCAGCATGCCCAGCAGGGCCAGGTTGACAAAGTTCACACGTCCACCTCCTGATCCTCATCCTTTTCAGCGCCTGTGAGCTGGTGCCAGTGCGGGTTGGTGGTTACCTCCAGCCGGGCGATCAGGTGGCTGCCCACCGGGCTTGCCACCCAGAGCAGGCAGATGATCAGCAGCAGCTTTAGCGCAGTCCATATATCCGGCGCGCTGACCGTCAGGCCAATCAGGCAAAACAGCAGGCCCAGGGTATCGCCCATGGCAGCAGCGTGCATGCGGTTCAAGACGTAGTCAAACTTATATACGCCGATCACAGCGGTTATCAGCATGGAAAGGCCGCTTAGCAAAAACAGTGCGGTGATAATAAAGCGAATCCAGTCAAGCATGACGCTGCGCCTCCTCCTGCTGTGCCCGCCGCTCCAGGTAGACCCCCATGTACACCTTGCACAACACCACCACGGCCAGAAAGCTGATCATGGCGTAAATCAAAGCCACATCAGCCAGATAGCCCTGACCCAGCATCAGCGCGACCACGCAGATCATGATGATGATCTGCGTGCCGATCATGTTGATGGCCACAATGCGGTCAGCGATGGAAGGGCCTTTCACCGCGCGGATAAAGCAGGCGATGATCAGCACCGTCTGCACACACAGGACGGCGATATACAGCGTGCTGTAGGCATCCCAAACGCTCACAGGCTCGCCTCCTGCCAGTCCTTCTCCATGGCCATTAGGCGCTGTTCAAAGGCGCTGTTCACCAGGCCCTCTTCAAACGCCTCGTCCAGGCAGTGAACCAGGTATTTATCCCCCTGCAGGTGCACGGTGATGGTGCCGGGGGTCAGGGTGACGCAGTCAGCCAGCATCACCCGGGCAGGCATGGTGTGAAGGGGCGTCCTGAAGGTGGCCAGCTTTGGCACCACGATGTCCCGGTCTGTCAGAATCAGGCGCATCACAGCCAGGTTTGCCAGGGTGATCTCTTTGATCAGCAGCCAGATGTAGCGCAAATAGCTGGGAAGGCGCCGGAAGACATACAGCTGAACCTTCGGGGTGAAGCCGGTGGCGACAAAGCGGGTGACAAACCAGCTGAGCAGCACGGATAAAACGGCGCCAAAAGCCACAAGCTCCCAAGTGAGCTTGCCATTGAACACCATCCACATCACAAACAGAGCGGCAGCGAGCAAGGGATCTCCTTTTTTCTATGGGGCTGTTTTTTTGCTGTGTTGGCACAGGATCGCCCACAACCGGATTATAGCATTTCGCCCGGCAATGTCAATTTATGCAACACAATTTCCGTGGGAGGGATGAGGGAGTGCCGCTGACAGTGGACAGGGGATACGAAGGAAGGAGCAAGAGGCCGCAGCGCAGGCAGGCTGAGAGAGCAGGGAGACTCCGCAAGCTGGAACCCCGGCCAAATTGCCACCCAAATTGCACCAATATTGTTCCCGACCGCGCTTGTCAACTTCGCGCTGTCATGGTATACTTCTTCGGTATTACACACGTGGGGGGACTGTCCGCTTGTGCCGCAAGGCGTCCGGGCAGGATGAACCCCGCGGAGGAGAAACAAGGAGGTAGACCCATGGCAGTAATCTCAATGAAGAGCTTGCTGGAAGCAGGTGTGCACTTTGGCCATCAGACACGCCGCTGGAACCCCAAGATGGCGCCCTATATTTTCACGGAACGCAACGGCATCTACATCATCGACCTGCAAAAAACCGTCCGCAAAATCGAAGAGGCCTACATGTTTGTCAGGAATTTGTCCATGGAGGGCAAATCCATCCTTTTCGTGGGCACCAAGAAGCAGGCCCAGGAATCCATCGAGCAGGAGGCCAAGCGCTGCAACATGTTCTATGTGAACAAGCGCTGGCTGGGCGGTATGCTCACCAACTACCGCACCATCAAAACCCGCGTTGACCGCCTCAACGAGATCGACAGGATGCAGGAATCTGGCCAGCTTGATGTGCTGCCCAAAAAAGAAGTGGTCAACATCATGCGCGAGCGTGAGAAGCTGGACAACAACCTGGGCGGCATCCGCACCATGAAG
>DHQX01000045.1:6805-15210 GCA_002411105.1 Christensenella sp. UBA5327
GACTATGTGATCCCCGGCAACGACGACGCCATCCGGGCTGTGAAGCTCATCTCCGGCAAGATGGCCGACGCTGTGCTGGAAGGCAAACAGGGTGTGCAGGATGAAGCAGCTGAAGACGCCGGCGAAGTTTTTGAAGATGGGGCCGAGGCCTGATTGGCTTTTGAATAAGGAGATATGATAATGGAAATCACCTCTGCAATGGTAAAGGAACTGCGCGAGCGCACGCAGGCAGGCATGATGGACTGCAAAAAGGCGCTGGTTGAGACCAAGGGCGATATGGACAAGGCCATTGAGTACCTCAGGGAAAAGGGCCTGGCCGCCAATGCGAAGAAGGCAGGCCGCATCGCGGCTGAGGGCATGGTGGACAGCTATATCCACATGGGCGGCAAGATCGGGGTGCTGATCGAGGTCAACTGCGAGACCGACTTTGTGGCCAAAACCGATACCTTCAAAAACCTCTGCCATGACCTGGCGCTGCAAATCGCCGCCAGCAACCCCCTGTTTGTGTCCAAGGAGGACGTGCCCCAGGAAAACCTGGACAAGGAGCGGGAGATTCTCCGCGCCCAGGCCCTTAACGAAGGCAAGCCCGAGAAGATCGTGGAGCGGATGGTGGAAGGCCGGATTGAGAAATATTACAAGGAAGTGTGCCTGCTGGAGCAGCCCTTTGTGAAGAACCCGGACATCACCGTGCAGGCGCTGGTCAATGAGACCGCACTTGCCAGCGGGGAGAAGATCTCCGTGCGCCGCTTCACCCGCTATGAGCGGGGCGAGGGCATCGACAAGAAGGCCTGTGACCTGGCCAGTGAGATCGAGGCCATGACGCAGCAGTCCTGATCAGGCCGCTCAGTCATTTCAAAGTGAATCAGATATGGCGGCGCACTGCGCCGCCATATCTGAATATTGGGAGGGGTTTATGTCCTATCACCGCATCATGCTGAAGCTCTCCGGCGAGGCGCTGGGCGAAAACGGCTGGCTGTTTGATCATGGGAAGATCATGGCGGTGGCCAGGGTCATCAGGGATGTGGCATCTGCTGGCACCCAGGTGGGCATTGTGATTGGCGGCGGCAATCTCTGGCGCGGCCGCACCGGCGCTGCCCAGGGGATGGACGCTGTGCGGGCAGACCAGATGGGGATGCTGGGCACGGTGATGAACTGCATCGTGATGCAGGATGCCTTGATCAGGGCAGGCCAGGCGGCGGAGGTGTTTTCGGCGCTGCCGGTTGCAGGCGTGTGCCAGGGCTACCGGCGGGACGCGGCGGATGAGGCGCTGAATGCAAAAGGCGTAGCGCTGTTTGGCGGTGGCCTGGGCAACCCCTTTTTCACCACGGATACCGCTGTGGTGCTGCGGGCTGTGGAGCTCAAAGCGGATGCGCTGCTGCTGGCCAAGAACGTGGACGGCGTGTATACCGCTGACCCAAACAAGGACCCTTCTGCCACCAAAATCACAGACATCACCTACCAGGAGGCCATTGGCCGGGGGCTCCAGGTGATGGACCTGGCGGCCTTCAAGCTGTGCGCTGACCAGGGCTTGCCCAGCGTGCGGGTGTTTGGCCTGGACAAGCCGGAAAATATCAAGCGCGTGCTATCGGGCGAGGCCCTGGGCACGCTGCTGCACCCGTGAGAAGGATCAAGCGATGAAACGGCTCAGGCGGCTGGTCTGGTTTATTGCGGGCAGGCTCACCCTCATCACGGTGGTGCTGGGGTTGGCCACGATCGCCTTTTACTTTGCGATGAATGCCGCGAACATCTTTGTGGTGCTCAAGGATGGTCTGGCCCAGCGCGCCATGACGGTGATGATGAAGTCCGACAAGGATGAGCTGAACAAGTATTTCGCTGTCAATTATCTGGCGAGAGACCCGGTTTTGGCGGTGATTGACAATGGCACCAACCCCTATGACCGCTACCAGATCACCGGCATTGACCACCGGCTCCGGATGGAGTGGATGTGGTCCTGGCCCTGGGAGGACACGGCGCGCACCACCATCACCGAGGAGATACCCGGCATTGACGGGCGTATCCTGGCCTCCTGGCGGGGGGTGACGCCGCCAGAGCAGCTCAACCCGCCCACCTGGCAGGCCGGGCGCTATGATGTGGTGCTGGTGCGGGAAAGCGGCCAGTGGCATATCCGCAGCCTCACCTATGTGGGGGCATACCCGTAAATTGAGCAGCGCGAGAGAACCCATCCTCATCCTGGCGCCCATGGCGGGCATCACCGACTGGCCCTTCCGCTTGCTATGCAAGCGCCAGGGGGCGGATGAGCTGGTCACTGAGATGATCAGTGCCATGGGGCTGATCCAGGCGCCACGGAGCAGCCGCACCTATCAGCAATTGCTTGAAACTCAGCCTGAGGAGACGCCCATTTATGCCCAGGTGTTTGGGCATGAGCCAGGGTATCTGGCGGATGCGGCCAGCAGGCTTTCCGACATGGATGCATTTTCAGGCATTGACCTGAACGCGGGCTGCCCCGCGCCCAAGGTGACCGGCTCCGGCTCCGGCAGCAGCCTGATGAAGGACATCAGGCTGTCTGAAACCATCCTGCGCGCCCTGCGCCGGGCGACCTCCAAGCGCCTGTCGGTGAAGTTCCGCCTGGGTTGGGATGATGACAGCCGAAACGCCCTGGACTATGCCCGGATGTGTGAGGCGGCAGGGGCGGAGCAGATCTGCGTCCATGCCCGCACCCGGATGCAGCAGTATGCCGGCAAGGCGGACTGGGGGGCGGTGGGGGAGATCAAGCAGGCAGTCAATATCCCCGTGATTCTAAATGGTGATATCTTCACTCCCCAGGATGCAAAGAATGCGCTTCTTAAGACCGGGGCAGACGGCCTGGCCATGGGCCGGGGCGCGCTGGGCAACCCCTGGCTGTTTGGCCGCATCAAGCGGGTGCTGGCAGGGGAGGAGGACAGCCCGCCCACAGCCCGGGAGATCATCGACACTGCCCTCACCCATCTGGCGCTGATGGCCCGCTTCAAGGGGGAGGAACGGGCGGTAATCGAAATGCGCAAGCACTTAAGCTGGTATCTCAGGGGCAGCCGGGGCGCTGCCCAGGCCCGCACCCGCATCAATACTGCGGGGAGCATGGAGGAACTGGCGGATATTTTGAAAGGGCAGCTTTTGGTCCACGAAAACGAAGGGATTCGTTGACAAGGCATCCCCGCAATCTTACAATCAATCAGTAAAAAACCCTGATGCATCAGGAAGCCAACACAGGAGGAAAAATGACCTACAAGATTCAGGTTGCCGGCCTCACCCGCCACCTGCCGCTTTGCCCCGTGAATGAGGAGATGTACATCGCCGCTTTTGTGATCTTTGGCGATGTGGAGCTCACCATCGCCTGCGCCAAAGGGCTGCTTGAAATCGCCCCGGAGCACGATGTGCTGATCACCGCCGAGTCAAAGGGCATCCCCCTGGTCTATGAGATGGCCAGGCAAAACCGGGAAAACCGCTACCTCATCGCTCGCAAGGCACCCAAGCTTTACATGAAGAATGTATTCTCCACCGAGGTCACCTCCATCACCACCGTCAACCGCCAGATGCTTTTCATCGACCAGAACGATGCGGATTATATGCGGGGCAAGAAGGTGCTGATCGTGGATGATGTGATCTCCACCGGCGAATCATTAAAGGCCGTGGAGAAGCTGGTGAACGAGGCCGGCGGCACCGTGGTGGGCAAGATGGCCATCCTGGCCGAGGGTGCCGCCAAGGACCGCAAGGATATCCTGTTTTTGCAGACGCTGCCGCTGTTTAACCCGGACGGAAGCGAGAAATAATATTTAGCATGCAGAGAGGAAATGCACGTGGACAAACCCATTGTAATTCTTGACTTTGGCAGCCAATACACCCAGTTGATCGCCCGGCGCGTGCGCCAGGCCCAGGTGTTCTCCCAGGTGCTGCCCTATTATGCGGATATCCAGCGGATACGGGAGCTGAAGCCTGCCGGCATCATCCTCTCCGGCGGCCCCGCCTCCCTGAACGAGGCAGACGCGCCCCGCTGCGATCCGGAGGTGTTCAGCCTGGGTGTGCCGGTGCTTGGCATCTGCTACGGGATGCAGTTGATGGCGCAGCACTTTGGCGGCGCCATCGCGCCAGCCTCCAGAAAGGAATATGGACAGCGCCCGGTGCAGCTCAATACGGATGCCGCTCTGTTTTTGGGCCTGGACGCCCAGTGTGACTGCTGGAACAGCCACGGCATCCAGGTGACCGCCCTGCCGCCCGGCTTCACAGCCACCGCCGCCACGGACAGCTGCCCCATCGCTGCCATGGAGAATGCGCAGAAAAACCTCTATGGCGTGCAGTTTCACCCCGAAGTGAGCCATACCCAGCAGGGCATGGCCATCATCACCCGCTTTGTGCGGGATATCTGCGGCTGCCCCGGCAGCTGGCATATGGACAACTATGCCGCCCAGGCGGTGAGTGATATCAGGCGCGAAGTCGGTGAGGGGCGGGTGCTGCTGGGCCTGTCCGGCGGCGTGGATTCCGCCGTGGTGGCCGCCCTTATTCATCAGGCGATAGGCTCCCGCCTCCACTGTGTGTTTGTGGACCACGGATTTATGCGCAAGGGAGAGCCAGAGATGGTGCGGGAGGTGTTCACCCGGCATTTTCCTGTATCCCTCACAGCGGTTGATGCCTCCGCCAGCTTTTATGGGAAGCTTCAGGGCGTGACCGACCCGGAGCACAAGCGCAAAATCATCGGTCATGAATTTGTGGCGGTATTTAAGGAAGAAGCCACCAAGCTGGGCAAGCTGGATCATTTTGCCCAGGGCACCATCTACCCGGACGTGATTGAATCCGGCGCCGCGCCTGGCTCCACCGTCATCAAATCCCACCATAACGTGGGAGGTCTGCCCAAGGAACTGGGTTTCACCAGCCTGATCGAGCCCCTGCGCTCCCTGTTCAAGGATGAGGTGCGTGCCCTGGGCCGGGTGTTGGGCCTGCCCAATGAGATGGTCAACCGCCAGCCCTTCCCGGGCCCCGGCCTTGCCATCCGCACCCTGGGCGAACTGACGCCCGGCAAGGTGCACATCACCCGGGAAAGCGACGCCATCCTGCGGGAGGAGTTTGACAAATCCGGCTTTGCCGCGCAGGTCAGCCAGTTTTTCACCGTCAACACCAACATCCGCTCGGTGGGCGTGATGGGGGACGGCCGCAGCTATGACACCGCCATCGCCATCCGCGCCGTCACCACCGACGATTTCATGACCGCCGACTGGGCCCGCATCCCCTACGACCTCCTGGCCCACATCTCCCGCCGCATCACCAACGAAGTTCCCGGCGTCAACCGCGTGCTGGTGGATGTGACGAGCAAGCCGCCGGCGAGTATTGAGTGGGAATGACAGCAACGCCCCGATTTTCGTTGATATATCTACAGAAATGAGACAGGGTGGCCAATTAATGGCCACCTGTTTTATTGCGATTGAGTGAAGATTGATCGCGCGAATTATTCTATACAGAAAAATCTAATACCCCAAAAAATTTATGAATAGGATAATTTGTGGAATAAAGATGATAAAACTGCACAGTTGGACACCAGCAATCGCGTGATAAGAGTGAATGGACAAGGACCAAGCAAACCAATAGTGAAACGGTTGCTTCAAGATCTGTGATGAGCATTTCGACGAACCTAAAGAATCTGCGTGATGTGGAAATATTTTCTCGGACCTCCCTGCGTCTATGGGCCACGCCTGCTTCCGGAGTATGTGGTGAAGTGGTTCATGCCGGCCTCACCTCGCTTTTGGCAAGCGGTGTGCTGTTCCTCTACTGGTTTACGCTGGTGCCAGTGGTGCTGATGTTTGCCTTGCTTGGTAAACCCAACATGGAGTTGTTGCTGTACTTCGTCCACATGTTGAAACTGGCAACAGCGGTGATGGGCGAGTATATGCCCGGCTTTCGCACGCCGGAGTTTTACTACGCGACCATGACCGGCATCGCTGCCGGGCACCCTGGCACCCTGGCAATGAGGCTCAGGGCGTATTGCAAACCTTGGGCGGTTATCTGCTACTGGATTGCATTATAATTGTCTTTTGCTCCTTGCTGTGCAGTGCACAGACCTGCGATTCGGCGTTGGAAAGGATTAAGCATGATCAAAGAGCGTGGGTAAGTATTCCCTTGGCATTCGCCAGTGCCTGGGTTCGCGCAAGCGTTCATGGACGAACCCGACATGTCTATCTTGGACAACCCTTCAACGCCCTGGACAAGAAAAGCGTGACTGATGTGCACAACCTGCTCCAGGTTCTTCGGGCGCAGGGAAAAACCGTTCTGCTCGCCAGCCGTAGCGCGACTGACATTGAGAAGACCTGCGATGTAGTGTATGGTATTGAGGAGGGGCGCATGGTGAAGCAGTCTTAGCTTAATGGGCGCTGCGGTCAGCCTGACCCGCAACGATGTGGACTATGTGGTCACAGAGTATGGCCTGCAACCCGCATGTGACTAGAACTTCGCATCATTACTTGACCGGGTCAAGCCAACATTGTGCATAATTTCTGCTGCGGCTTTTCAAACTAAGTTCTATCGTATATGATGGAGTTAAGGTAAATTCTACTTCAAAAACGCCAAACTTAGCCACCATCAATATGAGGAATATGCCATGATTGCCCCAATACCAAAGCAATTTAATGTGATTAGCAATTTCCAGCGGTTCATGAAAGACATGGACTGGCTAGTCAATGAGATGACAATTTGCATTGTTTACTCACAATGCTGGAGATTTAGAGAAGAATCCGGTGATGCAGGACCAAAGTTCCAGAAGCTCTTTAACGCGGACCTTAGCACGCATAGTTCGAGCTTCTGGAAGGCCTACTATGCTGCAATAGAAGTAGAACCATCGAATTTTCTTCGATATTGTGTGCCAAATGTAGTTTGTAATATAGAAGCGACTATGAATCTGTTGAAGCATCTTCCAAACTCTGAGAAGATTACCAAAATTGTTGACGTGAATAGACGCCCAAACAGCAGAAGTTCATCTACACCTAGTAGCACGCATGAGTTGACGGATGCGCTCAACAGTTTTCCCCTGATTAACATTGCGGTAGAACTAGATGATGATACTGAAACTGCTGTTAAACGCTTAGCCTCACTGAATTTACAGCTAAACCAAAAACTAGCGATTGCACTGGGGAATTACAAATACATCACATCGCTTTCTGACAGAAAACTTCAATACACTCATAGGGTCATCAATAAGGTAGACTCACTCTGCCTTCTGGAGGGCATGCTTGAGCATCGTGATGAGAATGATGTAGCTGTGGGGTGTGGTCTCTATTACGAAACCGTTGTGAGGAACTTGGGAGTTTTTAAACCTATAAATAATGTGTTGGTCGCAAATGCTTCTCCTTACTTCGTAAGGAAATGGCTTGAGGATGATACACTAACGAATGTAAGTGTCACGTTTGCATATAAGGATGAAACTATTGTTAAACTGTTTAACATTAGCGGGAGCGTGATGGGAAAAGCAAATGTTCAATTTGTTAGCATTGATGAGTTGAAGAGCCGAAGGTTCAGAAATAACAACAGTAAGTTTTCATTATTTGTGTTTTATGAGCCAAAATGTAAGTATGCAAATACGAAACACATTTTTACTGACTGGCTTCAGCATAATGAACCAAGGGGGAAGATTATCCTTTTCTCTGGGACTCAAATGCTTGAAAATAAAGGCCTGTGCTATAGAGATAACAAAACTGTGTTTAATGCTGATGATGTATTTCTACTTCCCCAGGGGTCAAATAATGATAGCACTCCTAAGCGCAAGGCTATTACTTTGTTTACTTATTCCTCGGAGGATAACTTCAGAAGCAAGTCCGATTTTCGTTTATGGGAATATAGGCTACGTAGAAACACATCTGTCAATGTAATAGAACTATTGCGAGAACATCGTGCTAAAGGGCTTTTGATTAAGTATGGGACTATAACAAAAGAAAACTCATTACGTTCCGTATTATCTCATGAAAATAAACTTGCTAGGATTGCCAATAAATCGGCAGAATTCCAAGAAGTACCCGTGTTGTGCGAGTTTTCGCCAGAGTTGCCTATTTGGTATTCAAGAAAAGTTGTAAACGGGAAACTACTTGTAATTGCATGTTTCTATTACCCTTCTTCAATGAACCCCAAAGTGATTACCAGTAGAGGTAAAAGAATTGGAGCTACTAGGAAATCCGTGACCATTCAAAACTCAGAAAATGAGTTGATGAAATGGCTTACAAGAATATATCCATACATTGTCTACAGTAGACGCTTTCATGAAGGCAAGACTTATGTGAATACTGAGAAAAGAGTGGATATCCGGCAAGAAGTAGGAAAGGTCTATGATGAGATACTACGAAAAAGGACCTTAAAAAATTCATCAAACAAAAACCTCGGAATAGAACCGATTTCTCTTAGAACTCTTTGGTACTGACCTGCCCCCCGATCCTTGT
>DHQX01000006.1 GCA_002411105.1 Christensenella sp. UBA5327
ATGGGAACAGTCAGCCTGCATCAACTGAATAACGCGGGATTTGCCATCAGAACCGCAGACAGCCTGTGGCTGGTGGACGCGCTGCATGATGGGGCCAAGCAGTACGGGGGCGTGAGCCCGGAGGCGCTCACGCTGATCAGGCGCCTGGCGGCAGGGGTGGTCCAGCCTGTGCGGCTGATCATCACCCACCTGCACCCGGATCACCTGAGCGCCAGGGCGGTGCGCAGCTTTGCCGCGGAAATGCCCCTGACTGTCTATACCGCTGACCCGGAGATTGAGGCGCTGAACCTGGGGCGGGCGGAGGTGGAGTTGCTTCCCCTGGACGCCAATGTCTTTGTGGGTGAGAATCGCCTTCGCGCCATTCCCTTGCCGCACCTGAGCCCCCAGCAGTTCAACATCCTGCACACGGCGCTGAGGCTGGATCTGGGCGGCGCTTCCTTGTTTGTGTCCGGTGACGGGCTGATGGACGATCATATTTTTGCGCGCCACGAAGCCCTCATCAAGGGGGTGGACGCGGCGGTGTGCCTGTATTCCTATGCTTTTACACGGCGCAATCTGGAGTTCACAAAAACGCATATTGATCCCCAGTGGCTGGTGGTGAATCACTTTCCGCTGCCAGAACGGGACGGCTTTGATACCATCGTCCGTTTCAAAGCCTTCTCCGTCAAGGAAGATGAGGGAATGGCCATTATACCCTTTGCCCGGGTGGGGGATGTTTTATCCCTGCGGCCAGACGATTAGGCGGTTTAAACCTTGGTCTTTTTAATGCACAAGACGCCAATAATCATCGTGGCAGCAAAAGCATACCATAGAATGGGATACCCGCCGGTGGCATCAATGCCCCAACCCAACACCATTGGCTGGATGACGCTGGCGGTCTGCTGAAACAAGTTGTGGCTGGCGATTGCAGTGGCGGAATGCAGGGGGTTGGCATAAGAGATCGCCATGGCGGCGAAATGGGAGGCTGGGAGATAGGAAATAAAGCCATACACAATGCCAATAGTCAGAAACAAGCCGGCTTGCCAACGGAGCACCAGCACGATGGACAGCACTGACATGGCGGCAAGTGTTGCCAGTAGAAAGCCCCTGCTGCCCAGGCGCAGGCGCTTGGCGATCATTCCGGAGAGGATGGAACCGATGATGCCTGCGATGGAATAGCTCATGGCGATCAAGGTGGTCTGGACCTCTGTGTAATTCAGGTTTTCGGTAAACTTGTTTACCCATGTGGGAAAACCGGTGGTGGTGAACATGAACATGAAGCCAGCAGCCGCCAGAAAGAGCTGGTTAGGGTTTTTGACAAATTCGAGAAATCCGGCGATGAAAGAGGGGTTTTTACCAGCCTCCTCCTTCGGGGGACGCTGGGGGTTGCGTACAAACAGCAGAATTAAAGCAGCCACCAGCGCCGCCGTCAGCCCTACCATCAGGAAGGAAGACCGCCATCCAAGCGCATCCCGTAGCAGGGGGCCCAAGAGGCTGGAGAGGGTGATGCCCATGGGTGGGGAAGCAAGCAGAATGCCCAGAGCCACGCCTCGTTCTTTGGGTTCAAAGACGCTGGAGATAATCTTTGAGCTGCAGGAAAAGACGAAACCACCTGCGATACCGCTCAAAAGCCGGTAGAGTATACCCATTTCAAAGCTGGGAATGGTGCTCATGAGGGCTGATGACAAGCCACCAACTGCCGTGCTGATAATCACCAGCATTTTGGGACTGATCCGATCGGCCAGGATGCCGCCGGGAACCTGGGTGACAATATAGCCCAGGAAAAACGCGGACATATACATGCCTGCCTGTGCAGTGTTCAGGCCGAATTCGTCTGACACCGCGTTCATGAGGGAACTGTAGATGTACCGCCCCAGGAAAGTATAGGTGAATGCCGCTGTCACCGCCAACAGCGTAAGCCATTTGTCGGGGGTTCTCCTGCTTTTTATCATTTGTCCTCCGGTTATAATGCGTCTCCAGTGGGCATGGGCCTGCGGCTGATGATGTAGCTGAAGAGGCCGGCAGCCACCAATTTGCCATGCTGGTTCCAGGCTTTGACCTCACAGTTGAGCAGGGTCCTGCCGTGGCGCAGTTCGCGTCCCTCCACCGTGAGGGTGTCCCCTAAGTGACAGGGCAGGATGAAATTCAGTTTCCCCTCCACCGTGGGGCAGACGGTGGGCTCATAGGAACAGGCGCATCCCGCGGCGGCGTCTGCCATGGCAAGCAGAACCCCGCCGTGCATGAAACCCATGGGGTTCATGTGTTTTTCTTCCACCCGCAAGTTGAACACTGCCCTGCCCGGTTCAATCAGTTCGATTTGGCTGCCTATCAGCGCGTCAAAACCTTTCAGGCCGGTGTTCAAAATCACACTTGCCTGGGTTGCCAATGGCCTGTCAACCATGGGCGGGCGATGGGAAAGGATATTTATAATGGTTCGCGGCTTCCTCCCCTTGCTGGGCAAAAGTCACAAAATCCTTGATGACACTGGCATCGCGCAGCCCTTCTAGAGCGCCCCGTGCCAGAGATTCCATCTCGTTTTCACCTGGATACACCACAATGGGAGCGATGAAGCCACAACGCTTGCGGATGGTGTCCACAATCTCCTGTGAATGGGCGATACCGCCGGTGATGAGCATGGCATCTACCTGCCCCTCCAGCACGCTGGCACAAGCTCCGATGGCTTTACAAGTCTGATAGATCATGGCATCCAGGCATAGCCGGGCTTTTTCGTCGGTCTTTGCCCATTCTGAAACGGTGCGCACATCACTTTCCCCTAGGTAAGCATACAGCCCGCCCTGGCCATTGATCATTCTATGAATCTGCTCATAGGTGTATTGGCCGGAAAAGCATAGGCGCGCCAAGTCTCCCACCGGGAGAGCGCCCGAGCGGTTGGTGGAAAAAGGCCCGTCTCCTTCCAAACCGTTGTCGCCGTCTACCATACGGCCCTGCTTGTGAGGGGCCACGGAGATGCCGCCGCCTAAGTGCACCACGATGAGGTTGAGATCCTCATAGCGCTTTTGATTTTCTCTGGCGTAGCGCTTGGCTGTGGCCTTGTGGCTAAGGGCGTGGAAGCTGCTGCGGCGATTGATGAGCGGATGGCCCGATAGGCGTGCCACCGGCTCAAACTCGTCGGTGATGGGCGGATCCACAATGAGTGGAATTGCCCGGCACTGCTTTGACAGGGCATATGCGATTTTGCTGCCCAGATCACAGGGGTGGCTGCCATACAGCCCGCTGGCCTGCTGTTCCAGCATCTCAGGACACACCTGATATACACCGCCCACCAGGGGCTTGGTGTGACCACCGCGGCTGACGATGGCATCCAGGTCTTCCAGCTTGACAGCATGTTTCAGCATGAACTGGTTGATGTAGTCAATACGGTACTGATCCTGGTCCATGAAAGAGACGAAGGCCTTGGTCTCGGAGGCTGGATGCTCAATGTTGGCCTTGGCGATGGGGTTGTCATCCTCATAGTAAGCCAATTTGGTCGAAGTGGAACCCAGGTTCATGACCAATATTTTATGCATTGCCTCTGTCCTTTCCTGAGCTGTATACCGCCAGGGCGATAGTGAGCAGTTTGCCTTGTTTTGATTCAGTCCGTGAGGTGAACACCAGTGGTGCTGCGGCACCCACGGTGGCTGCGATAACGGTTTTGTTGGCGATATAGGTGATTGCTTTGGTGAGGGCATTGCCGACGGCTAGGTTTGGTACCAGAATGATGTCAGCATTGCCGGCCACTTCGCTGGCAATGCCCTTGGCTTGCGCCGCTTCTTTGGATATGGCGTTGTCAAAGGCCAGGGGGCCATCCACCACGCAGCCCTTGATCTGACCACGCTGGGCCATTTTGCTCAGCACCGCTGCATCAACCGTGTCCTGGATATCAGGGTTCACCACTTCCACGGGGGCCAGCACCGCCACCCTGGGACACTCAATGCCAAGACTATGGGCCAGGTCTACCGCGTTTTGCAGGATTTCCACCTTATCCTTCAGATCTGGTGCGATGGAAATGGCGCAGTCGGTGATCATCAGAAGCCCGCCATTCTCCTTTTCCAGGACCGAAATCTGTGTCACGTGCTTCCCGGTGTTCAAGCCCTTTTCCTTATTCAGCACTGCCTTAAGGAATACAGAGGAGTGCAACATTCCCTTCATCAGGGCATCTGCCTGGCCCTCACGCACCAGGCGCACAGCGGTTTCAGCGGCCAGCCTATGGTCGGGCTCGTTGATGACTTTTGCTTTTAGTACAAGCTGTTTCTCTTTGAAAACACTGTTGATCTTGCTTTCATCGCCAACCAGCACGAAGTTCGACAAGCCTTTTTCTTCAGCCTCTGCAACGACAAGGAGTGTGTCCGTATCATCAGCGGACACAACGGCAACTGTTTTTTTGGGGCCTTTGATGACACCTTCCAACAGATGGTCAAAGCTCTGAATCATACTTATTGTTCCCTTTCGTCATTGATTCCGCTATCAAACCATGAACAGAATGATATCGGGGAAATAGGTGATGATAAAAATGGCGATAATCAGTGCGACAAGGAATGGCAAAACACGTTTAATGGTGTCCTGCACTGTGACGCCTGCAACATTGGCTGATGTATACAGACAGACACCAAAGGGAGGCGTCATAAGGCCGATGGCAGTATTGGCGGTGATAATGATGCCAAAGTGCACCAGATTCACACCAATGGCGTTCATGATGGGAAGAAGCAGCGGTGTGGCAATGAGGATAATAGAGCCTGTCTCCATAAATGCACCGGCGATGAGCAAAATAACGTTGATGATCAAAAGCAGCAAGAACTTGTTGCTGGTGAGATTCATGACGCTTTGCATAAGCATCTGGGGTATCTGTTCATAGGCCAGAATCCAGGCGAACAGGGTGGCGTTGGAGATAATGAACATGATCCGCGCCGCGCCCAATGCTGCAGTTTTGAATACCGGAAAGAGTGATCGAATATCAAGTTCTTTGAAAACAAAAGCGCCGACAAGCAAGGAATAGACCACTGCTATCACCGCAGATTCGGTAGGTGTGAACCAGCCGCCAAATACGCCCCCAACAATGATGACGGGTGTTCCCAGTGCAAAGAGCACCTCGATGATATCCCGCTTATGATAGGGAGCAGTGAACTCAGCCTCGGCCGCAGGGTCGCTGAATTTTGCGTTTTTGCCCTGATAACCGCGCTTTTTGCTGGTGAGATATGCTGCCACCATCAGCGCGACACCCATGATAATGCCCGCTGGAAAGCCTGCTTTATAGAGATCAGCGATGGAGCAGCCAGTCAGTACACCAAAGGTCACAAAAGAGATGCTGGGCGGGATGACAACCCCTATCGGGCTGGCCGAGGCGATGACGGCCGCCGAGTAGTTCTTGGGATATCCCATGGCAGCCATACCGCCAAACATCACGCCGCCTACAGCGGCCGCTGTGGCAACGCCGCTTCCGGATATGGCGGCAAAGAACATACACACGATGATAGCCACGATGGCCAGACCACCCGTCCGGTTGCCGACGGCCTTGTTGGCCAGGCGCACCAGTCGCTTGGCGATGCCGCCACGGTTCATCAGGTCGCCGGCCAGAATAAAGAAAGGAATGGCCAGCAGCGCCGCCGCATCAACGCCTGCGAACAGCCGCTGGATCACAATCATAGGCGCAATCCCTTCCATCAAAATGTAGATGATGGATGACAGACCAACTGTAACAGCGATGGGTGCTCCAATGCTCAACAAAACAGCGGTTAGAATGCCAAAAACACCGACGGAGCTCATTTCGCCACCTCCTCAAGCTTTTCCTG
The DNA here is from genome assembly GCA_002411105.1 of Christensenella sp. UBA5327. Lineage (GTDB taxonomy): Bacteria > Bacillota > Clostridia > Christensenellales > Aristaeellaceae > UBA6115. Next base: position 5,766 of record DHQX01000006.1, read on the forward strand.
GGGATTATTATCATATTTCCGGTATGTCTCCCGGCTGAGCAGGTTGACGACAGTATGGAAAAGCATAATGGCCATGGAGATGGGGAAGAGCAGGTAAACGATGCTCATTCTGACCTGCATGTTGGGCGATGTTTGGAAGGTTGCTACATCCAGAATCTGGATGCCGATAACCAGCACCAGCGCCATATAGGCAAGATTAACTAAGGTCAGGAAGATATACTGGTATTTTCGCGCTTTCATGGGCAGCAATTCTTCAAGCACCGTGATTGCGACCTGATCATTTGCCTTAAACAGCGATGCTGAAGCGAAATAGATCAATGCAATACAGGAATAGCGAACCAATTCTTCGCTCCAGTAGAGGCCTGAGTTGAAGATAAAGCGCGCCACCACCTGGGCCGTGAAGACCACTGTCATAACAATCAGCAGGAAGGCAATGATATATTTTGTGATGCTGTCCAGCACATCGCTGATTTTTCGGAGTAATTTCATGTTGTTACACCTCCTCATAAAAAAGGCGGGAATGGAAACATGATGATCATCGCCATTCCCGCCTGAATTGCTTTAGCGGACTCCCTCTATACCTTCCACATATTTTACCAGAGCAGGATTGGCTTTCTCAAAAGCCTCGATAACTGGCGCGGTCATTTCTTTCATCGGTGCACGGTCGATGTCATAGAAGCTGATGCCATGTCCCTTGAGCAGTTCGATATAGTCGGCCTCCAACTTCTGCTGGCCTTCGCTGACTTCCCGGGCAATCTCAGTGGCCAGATCATCAAAGAGCACTTTATCCTCTTCCGAAAGGCTGTTCCAGAACTTGGTGGAGGCGTGGGCGCTGCAAAACGCAAAGATGTGCTGGGTAAGGGTCACGTTTTTCTGCACTTCATAGACGCGTTCGTTGAGGATGGTGGCGATGGAGTTTTCATGCCCATCGATGGTTCCCTGCTGCAAAGCGGTGAACACCTCACCCCAGGACATTGCCTGGGGAGCAGCGCCCAGGGCTTCAAAGGTATCGACAAACACCTTGCTCTCAATTACGCGCAGCTTCATACCCTTCAGATCTTCAACAGTCTGGATGGGGGTTCCGCTGTTTGTGACGCTGCGGGCGCCGCGGGCGATAACCGCCAGGGTTTTAATGTTTATCTTATTGCTCTCCTGCAGGAAATCCTGATAGACGGGGGAATCCACGAATCTGAAGACATGGTCCCAACCATCGAAGATGAAAGGCAGATCAAGCACCTGGAAGGCGGGCACGAAGTTGCCCATGGGGGAGGTGGTGATGATCGCCAGATCAAGGGCGCCAAACTGGAGCATCTCGGCCATTTCCCGGTCTTTGCCCAGGATGCCGGCACCATACAGGTCAATCTGGAAGCGGCCATTGGTCTTTTCTTCAATCGCCGCCTTATACTTTGAGGCAAACTCATGGTAGGGATCTTCCGGATTCTGAGGGGAGAGGTACCCAAAACGCAGCACGATGGGCTTGGCCTCGGCGCCGGCGGGGGCAGCGAACATAAATGCCACCATGGAAAGCAACAGAACCAGTGCGAGTAATCTCTTTTTCATTGTGTTCTCCTTTATAAGATGTCTTCGTAATGAGCCTGGATCACCTTGATAAGCTGGTAGAGTGTTTTAGTGACAGGGATTTTCATGCCGAGTTTTTCCGCTTCCCTGACCGCAGCGCCATTGATAAAGTCCACCTCTGTTTGTCGTTTCTGCAAAACATCCTGCAGCATGGACGGCTTGTGGTCGGCATGCTCGTGAAAATCCTTGTCCATCAGCGCCAGCACCCTGTCAATGTCTGCCTTGATTCCTTTGGCATTGGCGACGGAGATGACTTCCCTAGCCACGTCAAAGGCTGCCCCCCTCCCTTCCTGTGACGTTCCAACATGTCCTAATTTAAGTCTTGTTGCGGCAGTGATGGCGTTCATGGCCGAGTTAAAGGCCACCTTTTCCCAGATGGCGACGAACACGTCTTGTGTGACAATGCAATTGAAGCCTCCCTCATTGAGGATTTCGGCTATTTTGTTGACAGCATCTGATTGAATGCCGTCAGCACGCATGATTTTGGTGGTGCCAGTGCCCTTTGATCGGATTTCACCAGGGGCTACAAAGGTGCTGGGAAAATCCGTTGTGCCAACGATAATCCGGTCCTGAGGGAGATACTCTGAGATCAATGCATCATTGCCTAAACCATTTTGAAGCGAGAGCATCCAGGTATCTGGTCCCAGAAGGTGCTTGACTGACTCCAGTGCGGATCGGGAATAAATCGTTTTGGTGAACAGGATGACAAGCTCTGGAACCGATTTGACATTACTTGCCATGGCGGCTGGAACGCGCACGCTGATTAACTCCTCCGGGCCATCGATGACAAGGCCCTTCCGGTTAACTGCGTCAATGTGGGATTCTGATACATCTATCAACACTACATCATGACCCGCACGAGATAACATCCCGCCATACAGGCTGCCCATGGCGCCGGCGCCAAGCACTGCTATTTTCATCCGTTTCTCCGTCCTTATACCGTTTCCACTGGAACGTTCATCCGCTCCAGCATGCTGGTGTAGGCATAAAAGTTCTCTTTGATTTCCTTCTCCATGGCATCCCGCTGTTCTTGGCTTAAGTGCCTGAACCGCCCCTGCTTGCCGATATATGTCTCAAGCGGCTGAAGTTCTTTGGGTTTGCTGTTGATGGTGATTTTGCCATTTTCATACTCATACAGAATCCAGCTGCCGGTGCGCACAGCGGCGCGTGCCAGCTCGATGGATAGCGATGAGTGAAAGCGCCAGCCTGTGGGGCAGGGAGTGTGTATGTGCAGCAGGGAAGGGCCCTGAGCATTCTTGGCTTTTTCGATCTTCTTCTTGAGATCATTGAGGTTTTGCAGAGAAGCGGTTGCCGCATACGGGATGTGATGCGCCATGGCGATCATCATCAGATCCTTCTTGGGTTGGCGCTTGCCGCCGGGAGTGGTGGTCGTGGACGCACCATAGGGAGTGGCGCTGCTGCCCTGAATACCGGTGTTCATGTACGCTTCATTGTCATAGCAGATATACATGATGCGGTCACCTCGCTCAAAAGCACCGGAGAGCGCCTGAAGCCCGATATCAAGCGTGCCGCCGTCACCGGCAAAGCCCAGCACAGTGGTGTGGGTGTTGCCTTGGGCGTCAAGCGCTGCCCGGATGCCTGAGCAGCAGGCGGCGGTATTTTCCAAGTTCATCTGCACACCTGCAATTTTTAGGTTGGTCTCTTTGCCAAAGCCCGAGAACAGCGCTGAGCAGCCTGGTGGGATGACGATGATGGTGTCTTCACCCACCACATCCATCACCTTGCGCATAATCAGCTCCAGCCCGCAGCCTGCGCAGGCCGTGGTGCCGTGGGACACCAAGCCCCGAGACTGATGTTTGATTTCATACATTCTTGATCACCTCCCGCAGTTCAAGGGCATCCTCTTTCAAGTCAATCCATTCGGTGTGCTGGGTGGTCTCGCCAGCTTTGATGGCCAGCAGCTCGTCATAGATCATCTCAATTGTCTCCACCCGCACATCGCGCCCGCCGATGCCTCCCACATAGTGATAGACTTGGGTGGGTTGATTGCGAAGGGCTGAGCATATCTCATAAAACACTGGGCCGCCATCTCCGCCAAGCCCGGCGCTGCGGTCAAACACGCCAACCACAGAAGCGCTGCCCACCAATTTTCTGATGTATTCCGCCGGGAATGGGCGGAATACGGTGACTTTCAGCAGCCCTACCTTCTTGCCTTCCTTGCGCATCTGGTTGACCACATACTGGGCCGTACCACACATGGAACCCAGGGCCACCAGCACAACGTCTGCATCTTGGGTCATATAGCCTTCAACCAGCTCATATTTCCTGCCGAATTCTTTTTCGAATTCTTTGAATGCCTCTTCAAGCACTGTGACAGATGCATCCAGAGCCAACTTCTGCTGGTAGCGCATTTCCGTGTATTCCTCGTTGCCGGTCAGATCGCTTAAGAACATGGGGTCGGTGGGGTCCAGGTAGACATTCTTGTTTTTATATTCGCCGATAAACTGATCTACCTTTTCTTGCTCAGGCATGGTGACTTTTTGCATGGAGTGGGAGAGGAAAAAACCGTCCAGGCACACCATGGTGGGCAGCAACACCCGCGCGTCTTCGGACACACGGAAGGCGATAAGCGTCAGGTCCAAAACCTCCTGGACATTCTGACAGTAAAACTGGAGCCAACCCATGTCCCGCTCACACATGGTGTCCACATGCTCACACCACAGGGACCAGGGGGCAGCGATGCCCCGGTTGACAACTGGCATTACCACCGGAACACGGTTGCCCGATGTCATGCCCACCACCTCGTGCATCAAGGCCAGCCCGTTTGAGGCAGTGGCGGTTGAAGCGCGAACGCCTGCCATAGCAGCGCAGGTGACCACAGAAAGCGCTGAATGTTCGGACTCAACGCGCACATACTGGGCATCCAGATCGCCGGATTCTACCATCTCGGACAAGGTTTCTGGGATGACGGTTTGGGGGGTGATGGGATAGGATGCGATCACTTTGACCCGCCCAAGCTTCAGGGCCTCGGCAGCGGCAGTGTTGCCGTCAAGCATTTTGTAGCTCATTTAGGGATTACCTCCTCTCCTCAATCAAGTTGATGCACTGCTGGGGGCACACATTGGTGCAGACCCCACAGCCTTTGCAGTAGTCAAAATTGATGACCACACACTCTTCCTGATCCTTCTTGATCTCAATCACGTTGGTGGGACAATTGCGTTCACAGGTCCTGCACTTGGTGCATCTGCTGAAGTCGACATCCGGCCGTTCAAGCCGCCAGTTGCCGGTGGTTGCCGCGCCAAACTGAGTGGCAACAGGTCCCAGCACCTTATATTTTTTTGTGGTTTTCATAGCATTCTCTTGCTGCTTTTGCATTTTTTTCACCTGCTTTCTGCCCAAAGGAATCAATGAGCGCTTTTTCTATGGATACGATGCTGACCAAACCGGACGCGGCCAGGACGCCCAGCATGGAACCATTGGGGATAGGAAGACCAATATTCTCCATCGCAATGCCTGTGCCATCCGCATAATATATGGTTTTAAAACCAAAGACCTTGAATTTTTCGAGAACATCAGGATCACAGCCATTGAGCACCAGGACGCTGTCCTTGTGGATGCCCGCGCCCACATCCACTTTGTGGATGAGGACGCCCGGGTCAAGCACCATCACATAGTCCGGCTCATACACAAATGAATTGACCAGAACCGGTTCACTGTCAATGATGATGCTGGTATTGACAGGCGCCCCTCTGCGCTCGTGACCATAGGCGGGAACCGTGATGGCGTACTTGTTCTCATACAGCGAAACGGCCTGGGACAGTACCTTCCCCGCCGTCACAATGCCCTGGCCGCCTGTGCCGTAGAATTTGACTTTGATCATGACATCTCCTCCTTCGTTGCTGTGGTTCAAAGTTCATAATCGGTTGTTTATGAGGCTTTCAATCGGGTATAGTTTCTTAAGGAGAAACTTTATTTCGATAGTAGCAATAGAAAAACGCTTTGTCAATACCTTTTTACAAAAACATGTGTCTTTTGGCAGAAAACAAAGCAGGAAAAAAACATGCCTGCCATGAAAGCAGGCAAAAATATGATGCGGCAGATGAGAAGATGATTATCTGCCTGTATTTGCTTCTAAACGGGAGATTTCATTGGCGACAACAGGGAGTTGTTCAACGACCAGATTGATCTTATTGATCATTCGGTTAGCGGGGCCTGACACGCTGATGGCTGCATATACCTCCCCCTGGCTGTTGTGGACAGGGACGGCGACGCAGAACAGGCCCTCTTCACTCTCCTCGTTATCAAAGGCATAGCCGCGGGAGCGAACCAGGGTGAGTTCACGCAACAGCTCCTCAGCACTGACAAGCGTTGTGAGTGTTTTGCGGGGGAAGGGCGCTGTGTTTAGATAGTCTTTAAGTTCGGCCGGATCCAGATAGGCCAGCAAGCATTTTCCCATAGCTGAGCAGTATGCGGGCATGGTTCTCCCGATTTGAGAAGTCATTTGGATGGTCGCGGTGGCGTCGATTTTGGAGACAATTAACACATTGGCACTGTCATCCAGCAAGCCCATGTGGGAGCTTTCGTTGAATTGGGCGGTCAATTCCCTCAATTTGCCCTTGACCTGCTGGTGCATGGCGTTATGTTTGAGCCCCAACTGCCCCAAGAGGACCATCTTGTGCCCCAGGATATAGGTGGAGTTTTCGGTTTTTGCGATATAGCCGGCGGCTTGCAGGGTGTAGAGGATGCGGAAAACCACCGTCTTATTGATCCCGAGGGTATCAGAGATTTGGGTAAGCGTGGAATAGCCGTTGGCAGCGACATGATCCAGTACGGCCATGGCGTTGGATAAGGTATCTAATAGGTAAGTGTTTTTTTTCGTCATATAAACCCTGTTTGCCGGCAGGCAACCTTCTGCGTGCTGATCTCCGGATGGAGTAATTGCAGTATAGCAGATAAAACCGGCTACTGCCATCAACAAGTTTTCTTTGACAGAAACAATCGGGTTTAAACGCGAGATAAACGGAGCCTACTTCACCGCGCGGATCACATCAATGACAGTGCCATCGCGGTATTCCACCTCGCCCACGACCTTGCCCTGGGGCTTGACGGGGGTGGGGGCGCCGGTGTAGCCTTCCGCCATTTCCTTGAGCTTCTGGATGGGAAAGACCGGGAGGCCGGCTTTGGTGAGGCGGTCTTTCAGCTCTTCTTGTTTTGGGTTGATGGCGATGCCCCGCTGGGTGATGAGGACGTCAACCGTGTCCCCTGGTGTGGTGACGCACAGTACCTTGTCCACGATGATGGGCAGGCGGGCGCGGAAGAGGGGGGCCACCACCATGGCCAGCTTTGCGCCAGCGGCGGTATCGCTGTGGCCGCCGGAGCCCCCGGCGATGATGCCGTTTGAATCGATATGGACATTGACGTTGAAGCCGGTGTCGATCTCCAGGGCGCCCAGCACCACCGCGTCAAGGGCGTTGACGGCGGCGGACTTGGCCAGGGGGCTGGCGTAGCGGGTGGCGGAAATCTCCTGGTGCAGGGGGTTTTGGCGGATGGATTCCACCGCCTTCAGGTCGAAGCACTGCACGTCCAGCAGGGTTTCAAACAGGCCTTCCTCCAGCATCTCGACCAGGTAGCCGGTGATGCCGCCCAGGCCAAAGCTGCCTTTTACCTGCTTTTCCCGCATGATGGGCTTTAAAAACTGGGTGACCGCCAGGGAAGCGCCGCCAGCGCCGGTCTGGAAGGAGAAGCCGTCTTTGAGCAAGCCGCTGTGGGCGATCACCTGGGCTGCGTAGCGGGCGATGGTGAGGGCCACGGGGTCCCGGGTCATGCGGGTGGTGCCGGACACGATGCCCTTGGGGTCGCCGATGGAGGGGAGCTCCACCACATAGTCCACCTGATCCTCTGGAATGGACGCGGGGAAGAGGGGATAGGGCATGAGGTGATCGGTGAGCACCACCACCTTGTCAGCGTGCTGGGCATCGGGCATCGCGTAGCCCAGGGAGCCGCAGGCGGCGGGGCCGGAGGTGCCGTTGCAGTTGCCCATGGGGTCGGCCGCGGGGGCGGCGATGAAGGCGATGTCCACCTTGGCTGTGCCCCTGGCCATGGCGGCGGGCCTGCCGCCGTGGCTGCGGAAGCGCACGGGGCCTGGCAGGATGCCCTCTGAGATGGCGGTGGCCAGGGAGCCGGCCATATAATTGGTGCCGATGTGTGTGACAACGCCATCCTTAATATGCCCAATCAGCGGGCTGTGGGTTTCGAAAAGGGAGCTGGCCTCCACCGTCAGGTTTTTGATGCCCATGGCGGCCACCTCAGCCATCACCTGGTTGAGGGTTTGATCGCCATTGCGCAGGTGGTGGTGGAAGGAAACGCACATGCCGTCCCTGAGGCCGCAGGCCTGCAGGGTTTCTTTTAAGGAAGCGATTAATTTACTCATCCTGCCCTCCCAGCCCCAGCTGTTCCGCAGCCAGAAGCAAGCGCCTGGCCCGGTCAACGATGGGCTTGTCGATCATTTTGCCCCGGAGTGACACCGCCCCCAGGCCTGCGGCCTCCGCCTCTTTGATGGCGGCCATGACCTCCCGGGCATAGGCGATTTCCTCAAGCTTGGGGCTGAACACCTGGTTGATAACGCCCACATGCCGGGGGGAGATGGCGGCCTTGCCGTCAAAACCCAGGCTCTTGGCGAAGGCGGCATCTATTTCCAGGCCTTCCTGATCCTCAACATCGGTAAACGGTGTATCAAAAACCGGGATGCCGCAGGCTTTGGCAGCCATCACCATGCGGCCGCGGGCGTAGAAAATCTCCTGCCCAGCCTTGCTTCTGGCGGCCCCCAGGTCGCTGGTCAGGTCCTCTGCGCCCAGGAACAAGCCCCGCACCCGGGGATCGCTGCCCGCGATGTGAAAGGCGTTTTCCACGCCCAGGGCGGTTTCAATCAGCGGGATCAGGCCCACGCTGCCCGCTTCCAGGCCGTTTTGCGCCTCCAGCTCAGCCATGCGGGCGCTGAGGGCGCGGATATCCTCCGCCCCGCTCACTTTGGTGGGCATGAGATAGGAAGGGGCCAGGGGCACCATGGCCTGAAGGTCGTCCTCCAGGTAAGGGCTTCCCGCCGGGTTGATCCTGATCACCAGCGTGATGCCCGCAAAATCAAGCGCCTTGATGGCGCGGCGCACCAGACGCCGGGCGCTGTCCTTTTCCTTGATGGCCACCGCGTCTTCCAGATCCAGTATCAGGGCATCCGCGCTGTGTATATCGGCGTTTTGCAGCATGGCGGGGTTGTTGCCCGGCACAAAAAGCAGGGAACGGATCATTCTGTCACCTCCGCTGCGCGGGCCAGCGCCGTCTCCACCCGGGCCTTGAGGGTGCAGGTGAGGGCACCCCGGTCATTCACCTGAATAACGCCGCCGGTGACCCCCATCTCCCGGGCCACCTCCGCCACCGCCTGGCGGATGGCCGGGCCAAATTGGGGCAGCACCACCGACTCGATCTGGATGTGCAGCCCATCCTCTCCCGGGCTGACCAGCACCATGGCGTCGCTTGACTCCAGGGTGCCAGCGTGCGCCGCGCGCAAGATTTTCATGGCAGTCCTCCTGGTTCGCTTCTTATTTTGTCTTTTTTAAGTATACATGCTTGAGCCGCCGTGGGCAAGGCGAATGTAAAGTTTTCCTGTGTTTTCGGGGGAATATTGACAGGGTGGCTGTGAATAGATATATTGTGGTTGTGGAACTGCAGATTGCAGAACCACTAGATGTGGTATATCAAGGGACAACAAAAAGAAAAAAGCGGGAAAATATGAATAGTCTGCCAGTTTGAGGGCGGACAAGGGAGTCATCATGATGGTGAAGAGAAAAGCTCACACAAAGGCCATTGTGCTGTTATTAAGCCTTGCCATGGTGCTGTCGCTCATGGCCCCGGCGCTGGCCGGCTCCAGCACCCACAGCATCACCTGGGTGTCGGGGACCGACTCTGTGCTGTCCACGGTGCATGTGACAAACGACTACATGACCACCACCCCGCTGAAGAACTACCAGACCGAGCATAAAATGCGCCTGCAGTTCTCCATCACCGGGGATATGGACGTGGGCCAGGCGGAAATCCGGCTGCCGGCGCATATTTTTTACAGCCGGCAGAACCTGCCCATTGGCAGCTATGAGGTGCCCCTGGTGCCAGCTCCCGCGACCGGGGGCGAGACGCTGTTCAACTACCGTTACGACAGCGCGACAGACCAGATCGTCATCACCAACTATGCGCCGGTTCCCAGCGGCTATTTCCTCACCTTCGACATGAAATACCTCGTGAACGCCTATCAGGTGCGGGATGGCTACACCAAGGCTTTTGAAGCGGATTTCAAGCTGAGCCCCACCGGAGGCCCGGTTGAGACCTATACCTCAAACCCGCTGACCATCCAGTATGAGACCACGGCCGACCTGGACAGCCTGAGCAAAAGCGCTTACGCCACCTATTATAACTGGCCCGGCAGCTGGGGCGCCGCCCCCGGGGACGCGGACCAGTACTTTTATGTGGTGTGGCAGATTTATGCCAATGCGCTGCTGGATGACACCCAGCCCTTTTACTTTGACCTGCGGGAGATCAACCCGGCCATCGGCGGGGTGTATGGGGAGTTTATCGGGTATTCCCGCAGCGGCTCCACCAGCATGACCCGGGCCACCCTGGCACAGTTCCATGCCCTCACCAACCCCGCCTACAACATCACCAGCCCCTTGGGCGGCACCACCAGCTACAACAACCAGAGCTATTGGACCTATTATGTCTATTTCCGCTATCCCCGCACCATCCTTGAGCAGAAAACGCCCGGGGTGTACAGCGCCACGGTGGAGAACCAGGCAGAGGCCCAGGTGGAGGGCTATGACGGCGCCGGCAACACCCTCAAAGCGGTTGCCACCTACCCATTTTCCTACAACAGCAACCCCACCCCCACCCCGGCTCCCTATACGGTGCCGGTGCCCACGGCCTACGCCTACAAGTATAACTATGGCACCAGTTATGGCTATATCACGAAGCTGGAGCAGCACCGCAGCCCCTATAGGCTGCTGACCACCATCACAAACGGGCCGTTCTATCTCTCCGGCTCAGCCCAGGGCTGGCAGCTCACCCGGGTGGACGGGGTGTATGACCAGCAGGATTACACCAACGAGATCCTCGACCGGCGCATCGCGCTGTCCGCCAGCACCACCAGTGCCGGCACAGCGCTTGGGGCGGGGGATTACCAGCTGACCACCTTCACCTTTTACGGGTACCAGGAGAACATCCTCATCAACCCCGCCGCCGGCACCACCGCGGTGCGCCCGGCAGCGGAGCATGCCCGCGTCTACCTGGCGGTGGAGGTGAATGGGGCCTTCCAGGACTATGGCTATTTCCAGCGCGTGCAGGTGGGCACCGGCATCCAGTATGCCTTTACCCCCATCATGGCCGGCGCCCCTGCCGCCTTCACTGCCGCGGCACCCCTTGTCCAGCTGCCGGCGGGCACCACGGGCATCCGGCTGCGGCACACCAACCGGGCCTACTCCACCTCCTATGGCGGGTATTACCTGGGTGTAGAGGTGCTGGACAGCCCCGCGGTGCTCAGCCTCATTTCCGGGCGCACCAGCATCTATGTGCGCAACACCATGGAAACCCGGATCTATGACGCCAGCATGACGCTGCAGCGGAGTGCCACGGCCTCCGCCTCCCACCAGATGACCCGGGTCACCCCTCAGAGTTATATCTCCAAAACCCGCACGGAGCCGGTGAACGACCCGGCAAACGGGCGTTACTGGCTCAACTATACGGTGCAGGCCTATACCCAGGCCACCAACCCTGAAACCACCCAGGCCGAGGCGGCCGCGATGAACTACGTCCTGGAGCAGCGCAACAGCACCTTTTATGAGCTGCTGCCCCCCGGCACCCAGGTGGATTACAGCAGCATCCTGGTCAAGGGCTATGGCAACAACACCTACTTTCCCGCCAACTTCGAGGTGTATGACAACTGGCGGGGCACCGGACGCACCATGCTGATTATCCGGGCCACGGTGCCAAGCGGGATGAACAACTATTCCTTCTCTGGAAACCTGGGAGGCTACAGCACCATATCAAGCGGCATGATCCTCACCTTCAAGCTCTACAACCCCTGGAGCAACGTGCGGGACAACGGGCCCATCATCACCAACTATGTGGCCTATGAGTCCCGGGACGGCAGCCTGGCGGGGGGCTATGCGGATGTGCCGCCCGCAAGCGTTATCCCCTCAGCGCTGAGCGCTGCCATGACTGGTCTGAGCGACATGCCCGCCACCTGGACCAACATGCTCTATGCCAGCATTCCGCTGAACTATGATCCCCTCACCGCGGCCAACGCCGGGTTTTCAAAGGCGGTGGCATCGCCTGAGCATCCCGCCTTTGCGGGCCATGCCCAAGCCCACGCGGCTGGCCAATACACCTACCGGCTGCGCTTTGAAAACGCGCAGACCATGCAGTCCAAGGACATCGTTTTCTACGATGTGCTGGAAAACCAATACGGCACCAACCCCTACTGGCAGGGCACCCTCACCTCGGTGGACACCAGCGCCGCCGCCGCCAAAGGCATTGACGTGAAGGTGTATTACGCCACCCAGACCACCGATGACCTGGCGGCAAACAGCCTGGACAACAACCCGGGCTTCTGGCAAGCGCTCTCTCCCGCTACTGACATGCGCCTGGTGAAGGCTGTGGCCATTGACCTGAGGACCAGGGCTGACGGCAGCCCCTATATTGTCGCCCCCGGGGAAATTCTGATGGTGAACCTGGTGATGACAGCCCCGGTGGACGCGGATGGCAGCCTGGTGGCCAACGGCGTCCTGGCCTATAACGCCTCCCATATGTCAAACCGCAAGGCGCCTGTGGGCTCCAGCATCTGGGATCCGGACCTGGCGGTGGAGCGGGGCAACACCGTCACGGTGGAGCTGATAAGCAGCGGGCTTGACCTGCACAAAGCCAGCCTGCCCGCCTCCGGCAGCGCCAGTGAGCCCAGGCAGGTGTACGCGGAGGATGGGCTGCGCTACCTGATCAGCGTGAGCAACACCAACACCGCCCAGGCGCTGGACCGCATCCAGGTGGAGGACAGCCTGCCTCCGGGGCTCACCCTTGACCCCAGCCTGATTACGGTGCGCGTCAACAACAACCCCGCCACCGACCAACCCCTGGCAAACCACCCCCGGGCGCACCTGGTCTCTTTTGAGGGCGGGAAGCTGGTGTTTTACCTATCCTCGCTGGCGGGCGGTGAGACCATCACCTTTATCCTGCCCGCCACGGTGGATCACATCGCGGGCATCACAGACCAGCGCGACTTTGTCAACCAGGCCCGGGTGACACGCCTGGGCGGCCAGGCCTTTCTGCTGGAGAGCGAAACCACCTACCACTGCGCAACAGCCGCCAGCCTCACCCCGGCGGGCCTGAAAACCCTGACCGGCAGAGAGCTTCAGGCGGGGGATGCCTTCAGCTTCCAGCTGGCAGACAGCCAGGGTCAGGCGGTGCAGACGGTGAGCAACGCGCCGCCGTCTGGCGCCTTCGCCTTTGACCCCCTGCATTTTGACATGGCGGGCAGCTATGTCTATACCATCCGGGAAATGCCGGGCATTAACGACAGCGTGGTGTATGACCCGCGCGCCATTACCCTGACGGTGACCGTGGCACCTGATGCCAGCGGGGTGCTGCAGGCGGCTGCGGCCTATGCCGCGGAGGGGCAGGTGCTCTCCCAGGCGGCCTTTGAAAACAGCTATCATGCCACCAGCCTCAGCGCCACCAAGCGCTGGGCGGGGGGTGAGGAGCCCCGGCCGCCCATCACGCTGCGGCTGCTGCGGGATGGCGTGCGCTACGGCGACTGGGTGAGGCTGGAATGGCCCGAGACCAGCTACACCTGGGAGGGCCTGCCCAAGTACCGGGCGGACGGCAGCCTCAATGAAGACGGCAGCCGGCAGGAGTCGGTCTACCGCGCCAGCGAGGTGGCGCCGCCGCCCCATTACCAGCTCAGCTATGACCCGGACGGCACCATCGTGAACACCTATCGGCCGGGCACCTTCTCTGCCCGGAAAGTGTGGCGGGATGTGCCGGGGGCAAGCGCCACCTTCCAGCTGTGGCAGACCATCCTCAACGACCCCAACGCGGAAAGCCCCTATGGGAAACTGCTGGACACGGTGACGCTGCATGGCGTGCCCCAGGCTGATGACGGTGTGAGCGGCGGGGAGTTCATCGCGTGGCTGTACACCTGGCGGGGCCTGGATGCCAGCGGTGTGGTGGAGGGATACCCGGACCGGGTCTCCTTTGAGTATGAGGTGCGGGAGCCCAATGCGCCCACAGGCTATGTGGTTGACGCCACCTCCTCTGCCAGCACCTACATCGCCAATGTGAACACCACGGTGGCCAAGACCGCGGTGAAAACCTGGGTGGGAGGCGCTGAGGATGAGGCCCGGCCGCAGGTGAAGCTCCAGCTGCTGCGGGATGGGGAAAAGCTGGGGGATCCGGTCACCCTGGATGGGCAGGTGGACGCCCCGCTTTTGCCGGATGGATCGGGCGAGCGGACGCCCTGGACATATACCTGGGCGAAGCTGGAACGCTTTGCGGGCGGGTTTACCGGCTCCGAGCATGGCACGGTGGACGCGCAGGGCAACCCGGTCATCCCGCCCAGCGTTGAGCATGTCTACAGCTTTGAGGAAGTGCTGCCGGTGGCGGGCTATACCACGGAATATGGCCTGGCCGGCTGGGAAGTCATCAACACCCGCCTGGCCCGGGTGGGAGACTTCGTCTGGTATGATGCCAACCGCAACGGCATCCAGGACCCGGGGGAGGCGGGGGTGCCCGGCGTGCGCGTCAGCATAAGCGGTGAGCATCTGCCCGCGGGCTATGCGGCCAGCCAATTGACCGATGCAAACGGGAAATATCTCTTCCCCGACCTGCCGCCGGGGGAATACACCATCACCTTTGATGAGAGCACGCTGCCCGCGGGCTTTGCCATCACGCTGACCTGTGCTCCAGGCGCCACCGCGGCGGATGACTCCAACGGGCTTAGCACCACCCTGACGCTGACGACCGAGGATGACCTGAGCGTTGACCTTGGCGTTGTGGAGGTGCCCACCCAGCCTGACATCACCAAGTACATCAACCAGTCCATGACCCACCTGGACATCAACAACGGCTTTAACTATACCTATAACCTGATCATCACCCTGCCCAACGTGATTGAGGAGTACAAGAGCTTTGTGATCACAGATACCCTTGATGACAGGCTTGAGCTGGTTTCGGCCGCCTTCGCCCGGGACAAGGGGCAGTACTTCGACCTGAGCGTCCAGGGGCAAACGGTGCGCGCGGCGGTGAAGTCGGGGGGCTTTGTGCCGCTGGGGGATTTCGCCTCGGTGGAGCTGGTGATCACAGCCAAGGTGAGGCCCGGCGTGATCGATCAGAACATCCCCAACGTCGCGGCGCTTGCCTTCACCGACTTCGCCGATGTGACCGGCAGGATGGAAACCTCGCCTGTCACCGTGTCGCCCATGGGGATGAGGGTGCTGCCCATCGCCTGGAAAACTCTGACCGGGAGGGAGCTTCAGGAGGGGGATATCTTCACCTTCCAGCTGACAGACAGCCATGGCCAGGCGCTGCAGACCGCCAGCAAC
Source organism: Christensenella sp. UBA5327 (assembly GCA_002411105.1). GTDB lineage: Bacteria > Bacillota > Clostridia > Christensenellales > Aristaeellaceae > UBA6115. The sequence continues at coordinate 20,933 of DHQX01000006.1, forward strand.
CAGCCGATGTCAGGCGCCGCGGTCTTTGAGAGCCTGCTCTTTGACACCGCCGGCACCTATACCTACACCATCCGGGAGCTGCCGGGCGCGCTGGACAGCGTGGTGTATGACCCAGGCGCCATCACCCTGACGGTCGCCGTGGCGCCAGACCCAATGGCCGAGGGAGCGCTGGCGGCCACAGCCGTATACACCGCAGCGGATGGCCGGGTGCTTCCCCAGGCGGCCTTTGAAAACAGCTATCACGCCACCAGCCTCAGCGCCGCCAAGCGCTGGGAGGGGGGCGAGGGGCCCCGGCCGCCCATCACGCTGCGGCTGCTGCGGGATGGCGTGCGCTACGGCGACTGGGTGAGGTTGGAATGGCCCGAGACCAGCTACACCTGGGAAGGCCTGCCCAAGTACCGGGCGGACGGCAGCCTGAATGAAGACGGCAGCCGGCAGGAGTCGGTCTACCGCGCCAGCGAGGTGGCGCCGCCACCCCATTACCAGCTCAGCTATGATCCGGACGGTACCATTGTGAACACCTACCGGCCAGGCGTCTTTTCCGCCCGGAAAGTGTGGCGGGATGTGCCGGGGGCAAGCGCCACCTTCCAGCTGTATCAGACGATTTTGGATGACCCATCTCCGACGCCCTACCGGGTGGCGGTGGGCGCCCCGGTGAGGCTGACCGGCGCGGCTGTGCCCGATGACGGCGTGAGCGATGGGGAGTTCATCGCGTGGCTGTACACCTGGCGGGGGCTCGAGGCCAGCGGTGAGGTGGAGGGCGTGATGGTTTCCTTTGAGTATGAGGTGGAGGAGACAGACCCGCCTGCGGACTACCTGATTGACACCACAGCCTCTGCCAGCACCTACATCGCCAATGTGAACACCACGGTGGCCAAGACCGCGGTGAAAACCTGGGCAGGGGGCGCTGAGGATGAAGCGCGGCCGCAGGTGAAGTTTCAGCTGCTGCAGGATGGGGAAAAGCTGGGGGATCCGGTCACCCTGGATGGGCAGGCGGACGCCGCGCCCAGGCCCGATGGCTCGGGCGAGCTGACGCCCTGGGCGTATACCTGGAAGGCGCTGCCCCGGTTCAGCGACTGGACCGGCTCTGAACATGGCACGGTGGACGCGCAGGGCAACCCGGTCATCCCGCCCAGCGTTGAACATGTTTACAGCTTTGAGGAAGTGCTGCCGGTGCCGGGCTATGCGGCCGAGCACAGCCCCTTTGGCTGGGCGGTGACTAACACCCGCCTGGCTCGGGTGGGGGACTTCGTCTGGCATGACACCAACCGCAACGGCATCCAGGACCAGGGGGAGGCTGGGGTGCCCGGCGTGCGCGTCAGCATAAGCGGTGAGCATTTGCCCGCGGGCTATGCGGCCAGCCAATTGACCGATGCAACCGGGGGATATCTCTTCCCCGACCTGCCGCCGGGGGACTATACCATCACCTTTGACCCGGCCACCCTGCCCGCGGGCTACGCAACCACGCTGACCCGCGCCCCGGGCGCCACCGCGGCCAACGATTCAAACGGCCTGGTGTCAACCGTGACCCTGACCACACAGGACGATCTCACCATTGACCTGGGCCTTGTGGAGGTGCCGCTGGCCACCCCGCCCCGGTATGAAGCCATTGCAGTCCCCTTGAGCGCGGAAAAGCGCCTTGCCGGAAGAAAGCTGGCGGCGGGGGAGTTCACCTTTATCCTGAGGGATGGGGCGGGGAAGGCCATTCAGGAGGTGACCAACAGGGCGGATGGCGGCATCAGCTTCAATGACCGGCGTTTCAGCCGCACTGGCAGGTTTATCTACACCATTGAGGAAAAGGCCGGGAGCAGCGCAGATATCCGCTATGACCCCACGGTGTACCGGGTGATTGTGGAGGTCAGTGCCTCAGGTGGCCGGCTCAGCGCGGCGGTGAGCCTGGATAAGGGCGGCACGCCCTATGCCGGGGCCATCCGCTTCCAGAACAGCGTGAACACGCCGCCCACCGGCGACAGCGCCCTGTGGCTGCCGATCATCCTGATCATCATGGCGGCGGGGTTTGGGGTGGGCGCCGTGGCGCTGAGGCGGAAAAAGGAGCGATAAAACAAGCGGCTAACAGCAAAAAGCCCGTATTGCACGGGCCTTTTGCTTGTTAAAGCGCTGTGTTTATGCGGCGGGCAGGTCCAGCGCTGGTGCCGGCTGGCCATCCTCGTGGGGCATGCGGCGCTGAAATAGGCTGAACCAGACGAACATCATGGTGCCCCTCAGCGCGGCGGAAAGGGTGATGCCCAGCCAGAAGCCGTTCAGCCCCATGCGCTGTGCCAGCGCCCAGCACAAGAGGGGGCGGATGAGGTTTGAGGTGATGCTGGCGATGCTGGGCGGCAGCGTCTTGCCCATGCCGCGGAAGGTGCCCGCACAGGTGCCCTCCAGCGCCATGAACAGCTGGCAGCCCGCCAGGATCAGCAGGTATTCGCCCCCCATGCTCAACAGCTCCGGCGGCTCCCGCAGGAACAGGGAGAACAGGAAGCGCCCGCCAAAGACCAGCAGCAGCATCACCAAAAACATATAGGAGAGCATCGCTGCCAGCGAAATGCGGTAGCCCCGCCGGATGCGCGCCCACTTCCTGGCGCCATAGTTCTGCCCCACAAAGGCGGCCACGGCAGAGGAGAAACCGCCGCCAATCAGCCAGGAAATGGACTCGATCTGGCTGCCCACCCGCTGCACGGCCACGGCGTTTGCGCCATAGATGGAGGAGACCATGCCGGTCACCACCATGGCCAGCGCTGTGAAAACGCCGCTTTCAAGCATCACCGGGAGGCTCCAGGCGAGGATCTGGCGGATGCGGGCCCGGCAAAAGCGGCCCAGCACCCGAAAGCGATCAAAGGGGCGGCTGGGGTGGCGCCTGGCATAGTAAACCAGCAGTGTGCACACGATGGCCTGGGCGATCACCGTGGCGATGGCAGCCCCCCTGATACCCCAGCCCCAGGCCAGGATCATCACCGGGTCCAGGATCATATTCACTACCAGGCCTGTGGCATTGGCCCAGAAGCCCAGGCGGGAGTTGCCAGCGCCGTTGAAGCTGCCGGTGATGGCGGCGGACAGGTAGGTGAAGGGGATGCCGATGCCGGCGATGCGCAGATAGTCGCTGGCACCCTGGAACACATCCGCCTCCCTGACCTGCATGAGGGAGATGAGGGGGCCCGCCAGGGTGAGCAGCACCAGGCCGTACAGCCCGCCCAGTATCAGGGAGATGCGCGCGGCCTCCTGGGCATAACCCTGGGCCGCCGCTTTGTCCCCGCCGCCCAGGTTTTGGGAGACGCCGATTTCACCGCCGATGCGCCCGGCCAGCAGCAGCGCCATGCCCATCCACAAAAACATGCCGGCCAGCCCGCTTGCCGCCACCGCGGTCACCGAGTGCTCCATGCGGCCCAGCCAGAACATGTCGGTGAGGTTATAGGTCATCTGAAGCAGCTGCGTGCCCATGATGGGCAGCGCCACCATCAGGATTTTCCGCAGGATGCCGCCCTGGGTCAGGTCGTTAGGGTGTGCTGTCATCGTGCGCCTTCACTCTTCCTGTGTTGTCAATTCAGTATGATAGGGCCAAGTGGCGCTGTCAAGAGCCGGCTGATTCATGAGGGCATGCGCAGCGCCCCGAGGCAAAACAAGAGGGGGATTTGACTTTTCTAACCACTTGCAATAAACTGCGGATAGTTTTTATCCATATCTCCTGGCAAAAGGAGATATATGTTGCGTTTTGCACGAATGGCTGCGCCGGATCATCCGACGAATGAAAATAAGGAGGGAACAAAGCCATGAACGAACAGGGTGCAAGAGGGGGAATCTGGAACTATAAACTCTACGGACTGCCGTTTCCCTACTTCCTGCTCATCACCGTGGTGGTGCTGGCAGCGACTTTTTTAGGCGTTTTGCCTTCCGGCATGGCCGGCGGTTTTGCGCTGATGATTGTGCTGGGCACCATTCTCAATGAGATTGGCGATAAGACCCCCATTGTGCGCAGCTATCTGGGCGGCGGCGCCATCGTCATCATCTTTGGCGTGGGCCTGATGCAGTATTTCAAGCTCTTCCCCGAGTATGTGGTGACCAGCATCAACGATTTCTTCAAGCCCACCGGCGCTTTCCTTGATTTTTATATCGCGGCGCTGATCACCGGCTCCATCCTGGGCATGAATAGAAAGCTTCTGGTGAAAGCCGCGGCGCGCTATTTCCCCACAATATTTGGCTGCATTGCCGTATCTTTCCTGTTTGCGGCAGTCATCGGGGCCATTACGGGCTATGGCGTGGTGAAAACACTGCTGCTCATCGCCCTGCCCATCATTGGCGGGGGCATGGGGGCGGGCGCCGTTCCCCTGTCCAAGATCTTTGAGTCCGGTGGCTCCATGACGGCGGCCGAGGCCATTTCCATCATGACCCCGGCAGTGGCCATCGGCAACGCGGTGTCCATCGTGCTGGGCGGCCTGATCGTAAAGATGATCACCTCCAGGAAGTGGAACGGCCAGGGCCAGCTGATCGCCCGGGGCGTGGACCCGACTGAAATGGAAATCTCCGAGGAGATGAAGGCCGCCCGGGACCGGATTGATCTGGGTCAGCTGGGCATCGGCCTTCTGGTTTCCACCACCTTCTTCGCCTTTGGCCAGGTGGTGGCCCGGGGCTGGTCGGCCCTGGGCACCGGCATCAGCATCCATGCCTATGCCTGGATGATTATCACGGTGGCCATTTTCAAGATTTTCAAGATTTTGCCCGAAAAATATGAGGTGGCCTGCTATCAGTGGTTCCAGTTCATCATGAAGAACCTGACCGGGGCCCTTTTGGTGGGCATCGGGCTATGCTACCTCAACCTTGACACGGTCATCAACTCCTTTAGCCTCACCTACCTGGTGCTGTGCCTGGTGACGGTAATCGGCGCCTTCCTGGGGGCAGCCATTGTGGGCAAGCTGGTGGGCTTTTATCCGGTGGAATCCGGCATCACGGCGGGGCTGTGCATGTCCAACATGGGCGGCACCGGCGACGTGGCGGTGCTCTCAGCCGCCAACCGGATGGAGCTGATGCCTTTCGCACAGATATCCTCCCGCCTGGGCGGTGCCATCATCCTGATTATCGGCAGCATCATGCTGTCACTATTGGGCAATCTGTTATAGTATCCTTATCGGGGCATAGAACCATCCCTTCCTCCGCCTGCCCCCGATAGGGCAGGCGGAGGAATCTATCGTGAGGAGGCTTTGCGTATGCCACAGGAGGAACAGGCGTGAGTCTTTCCCTGTCCATTGCGACGGTTTTCCCCATTTTCATCTATCTGATGATGGGAATCGGGCTTCGCCGTCTGCGTGGCATAAGCGATCAGACGCTGGGAGAACTCAACCGCATCATTTTCAGCTTCTTTTTCCCCTTTGTGATGTTCAGCAACATCTACAAAACCAGCATCAACAGCGTGCTCAACCTCCGCTTCATCGCCGCCATGGCGGTGATGGTGCTGGCCATCTCCCTGCTGTGTGTGCTGATCCTGCCGCGCCGCATCAAAGACCGGGCGGTATTGGGAAGCGTCATCCAGGGAATCATCCGCGGAAACTCCATCCTCTTTGCGCTGCCGGTGGTGTCGGTCATCAGCGGGCCGGAGCACACGGGCCTGGTCTCTGTGTGCATCGCCATCATTGTGCCCATGTATAACATCATCTGCGTCTTGATTCTGGAAAGCCTGCGCGGTCAGAAGATGCCCCCCGCCGTCATCTGGAAGAACCTGCTCAAAAACCCCATCATCCTGGGCGCTTTAATGGGTCTGGTTGTTAAACTGCTGGACATCCGCTTTTTCCCGGCGATGGAGCAGGTCATCTTTGACATCGCGCGTATGGTGACCCCTTTGGCTTTGATCATGCTGGGGGCGGGCCTGAAGTTTTCTGACACGCTGCGCTACAGGCGAGAGCTGGTTTTAGTCAGCGTCACAAAGCTGGTGCTGGTGCCGCTGCTGTTTGTGGGGGTCACCTTGCTGCTTGGCTACCGGGGTGTGCCAGTCACCACCGCCATGGCGCTGAGCTTTGTGCCCACCGCCGTATCCACCTTTGTGATGGCCCAGGAGATGGGCGCCGATGCAACCTTGGCCGGGCAAATTGTGGCGGTTACCTCAGTGCTGAGCATTGGGACGGTGTTCCTGTGGGTGCTGGCGCTAAGCAGCCTGGGGCTGATTGCATAGCGGAAGGAGGAACAAGATGAAGCCAGTGTCATGCACCCATGAAGCCTCCCACCGCGTGGCCATGCCTTTTCAGGAGGTGCTCACCATGCATGTCCGGGCGCTGTCGGGCGAGCACCGCGTGCAGGCCTTGGGGGAGGTCATCCAGGCCCCCGTGTGCTTATCTTGCCTGAAGGAGTATGTGGCCTTAAAGACCGATGCAAAACGGGCCAAACGGCAACTGCTGCTGCGCCACGGCCTCATCAGCCTGGCGGGGGCCCTGCTCCTTTTATTCACCCAGTTGCCCTCCATTGGCCGCATCGCGCTTTTGCCTGGGGTGTTTGCGCTGGGTTTTGGGATATTGGGCTATTTGAGGGCCCAAAAAGAGGCTGAGGCGCGCCACAAAGGCCTGATGGCCCTGGACGAGGCAGGCAGACAGCGCGCTCTGTTGCCCGATTTCATTCGCCACCAACTGCCCGATAAAGCCGGGGAAAACGATCTGAGCTATATCCCGATTGATGAGGAGCTGGCCAGTTTGAGCACAGCAGCCCTCATGGCGCGGTACGGGCTGCTCAAAGAAATCGCCGGACAATTGAAAAGCAAGCTGGCCGGAGCAACCCCGCCAAGCTGATCGCGCAGCGCCGCAAGCCAGTGGGAATGCTTGTTGCTTTTTTCATCCCCGCCGCGGTTGAGCGCAGGGCTTTTTTGCCGCGCTGGTGGCCCGCATCTTAAGAAATATTCAAGTATTTTTATGCCTGTCTGAAGATTTTCATTGTAGACTGGTTGCGTGACCATTGATTGGACGGGAGGAAGCATCATGAAACACAACACCGGCCAGACGCCCTCAACTTCATCGCTGCATCGCTTCTTTTTTGCACCCTATGGCGTGCGTTGGTATATTCAGCTGCTGGTTTATGGGGTTGCCAACTTTTTTGTCTCCGGGGTGTCGCAGCTTTTAGTCACGGGGAATCTCCTCCGTCATGTCACCGCGCTGGATAAGGCCACCTATGAACAAAGCAGTTTTCAGGAGTTGAGCTACAACCTCGAGGATGCCCTGGCCAACTTTGTGCTGGCCGCGGTGCTGGTCCTCCTTTTCCAGCTGATGAACAAAAAGGACAAGGGCACGGGCGTTGGCCTCTGCGTGCCAGCGGGCAGGCGTTTGCGTCAGACGCTGCTGGGCTTTGCCGTTGGCAGCCTGGCCATGGGGGGCATCGCACTGTTTTTGATGCTCACAGGCAAACTGGCCTTCTCCCCCGGCGTCATCAACCTGCACCTGATCGGCTCCCTGGTCATGTTTATCAGCGTGAGCTTCGCCGAAGAAGTCCTGACGCGCGGCGTCATGCAGCAGACCCTGTCGCGCCACGTCCATCCCTGGGCTGGCATTCTGATCCCTTCCCTGTTTTTTGGCCTGATGCACATGTCAAACGGCAGCATCGGCTGGCTCGCGATGGTCAACATCATTCTGGCCGGGCTGTTTTTGGCGCTCGCCTGCGACGTCACTGGCAGCCTCTGCTTTCCCATCGCTTTTCATACGGCCTGGAACTTTGTCCAGGGCAATGTGCTGGGCCTTCCGGTAAGCGGCAACGACATGTCCTACGTCACCGTCTGGCAGGGGAAGGGCGCTTCGGGCATGGACTGGCTGACAGGCGGGAGTTTCGGCCCGGAAGCGAGCGTTTGCAGCACTGTTGTATACCTCCTGATGGTCACAATCCTATTGATCATCAGGAAGAACAAAGCAGATCGTGACCGTGCTCATGAAATACATGGGCCTGGGTGTCATGGCAACCACCAAAACATGGTCAGCCTCTGATAGCTATGTGGGATTTTATTGCTAAAAAGTCCCGCTATTTCCTGTGAACGGATGACAACATCAATGAAACATGTGGAAATGATAAAGAACTAAGGTTAATAGGCGTGGATTCTTGACTTCGCTGTGATATCAGTTCACCCTCTCTGTTGAAAGATGGGTTTGCTTGAAGCTAAATTCTTTTCTCAGCAAGGATATACCTAACCACAGCTCGTTGAGGATCATCGGCAACCCCACGATTGGTTTGAGCGCTGTGTCCAGGCCCATTAGGTTCATTCCAGCGATACCTATGGCGGCAACGAAACCCCAAACGGAGATGTATCGCGGCACCAGGCGTGACAGATACAATGCGGCGTTGAGCAGCATGGCGGTTAACGAGAACACCAAAGGGCCCAGAATCGCAACATTGTCGGCCCTCAGCATGACCAATCCCAATGCCAGGGCAGCATTCTCCCCGGAAGGGAGCCCGGACGCGCCGGTTGACAGCGATATCAGGCTGACTGGAACGGCAGCGGCCAGCAGAAAAACCATTGCTTCCAGCGCCCTCATCCCAACATACCCGTTGCCAGCGAAGGATGTGTCATCCGCAACGGAGTCCAGAGCGCAAATGCAATCGAGAAGGTGCACAGGATGTTCATGAATTCCAGCCCTATTCCGCCCATGAGCGCCCACCGTTCACGGGCAATGGCCTCCAGCAGCGGACGTTGGTCAAGTACGCGCTGAATCATCAATCCCCCGCGATACTGGCTACCATAGCCAGCAAGAACATGGCTCCCCTATATCCGGCATGGTTCCGGTAACTATTTATTCTCTGTTCCACTTTCTGCCTCTGCTGTTTCCCGGCCGGACGACTTGCAGGTGAACACCTCGCCAATCGGCTTATCAAAGACCAGTGCCAGCCGGAAAGCCAACTCCAACGAGGGGGAGTATTTACCGCTTTCAATGGCAATGACTGCCTGCCGGGAAATGCCTACCCGCCGCGCCAGTTCCTGGTCAATCTCCTGTTCGCTGGCATCGCGCTGCCGGAAAGCGGTGCCGACGCCCAAGCCAAAGTGGAAGATGATCTGCATGCCAATCATCAGCGCGATACCGATGCCAGCGGCAATCAGATAGGCTGCCAAGAACAGCAATTGGGTTAGAAAAAATGCCACGCTCTTCTTTTCCTGATACGACATGCCTGTGTCCTCCATCAATGTAATCTCCACGAGCCATGTGGCAGTCTCTATGTTACATTGTGTCAAGTGGGAATTACCATAAATAGTTCCGCTCAGCGGATGATATTCGCCTGGGCGCTGAAGGCAGACATTTGTGTGACAATATATGCAGGTATTGCTATTTGCGGGGGAATTATCTTCTCTTAGAAATATATCTGCAAAAGGCTCGAACAAACCATGCAATTTTTCCGTCTATATGGTTAAGGGGGTGATTGGATGAGCAATGCCGTTGCTGCAGAAACGGTTAAAGATCGGCGCTTTATGCTATGGGTCAAGGCATACAGCGATGCCATCCTGCGCACCTGTTTTGTGTATCTATCCAATGTTCAAGACGCTGAAGATGCCATGCAGGACACCTTCCTAAAAGCGTGGAAAGCCATGGATCAGTATGAAGAGCGAAACGGAGCAAGTGAGAAAGCATGGTTGCTAAAAATCGCGGTCAATGTTTGCCATGACTATCATCGGTCAAAGTGGTTTCGAAAAATTGACTTGCAAAAAGCGTTAGAAGAGCTGCCGGTGACCTGCCCCCCGATCCTT
>DHQX01000002.1:0-17152 GCA_002411105.1 Christensenella sp. UBA5327
TCGGGTGCGGTGGCAAGGGTCATTGAGTAAAACATTTTCAATGGCTTTCCGGATACAAAGAGAGGTGTATTAAATGGCAGTTAAGGAAGCGCGCGCCAACATCGTGCTTGCCTGCAACGAGTGCAAGCAGCGCAACTATAACACCAAGAAAAACAAGAAGAACAACCCCGAGCGCATTGAGCTGAGCAAGTACTGCAGGTTCTGCAAGAAGCACACCGCTCACCGCGAGACGAGGTAAGGCAGATGGCAGACGAAAAAACCGTCCGCAGCGCAAACAAGGGCGGGAAACCCAGCGTGGCCACACGCGTGCTTGATTTTTTCAAGCACTTTCCCACCCGCATCGCGCAGCCTTTTAAGAACACCTGGCGTGAGCTGAAAAAGGTGACCTGGCCCACGCGCAAGGATCTGCTTAACTACACCCTGATCGTGCTGGCCTTCATGACCTTTATGGGCGTTGTGATCGGCCTGCTGGATATGGGTTCATCCGCCCTGGTGGCACTGCTTGCCAGCTGGGCAGGATGAGGACGGGAGACTGAGGGATCATGTCTGAACAGGAAGTAAACCAGGCGACCACAGCCCAGTGGTATGTGGTGCATACGTACTCCGGCTACGAAAACAAGGTGAAGGATAACCTTGAAAAGGCGGCGGAGAACAACCGCATGCAGCACCTCATCCAGGAGGTGGCGGTGCCCACCGAGGAAGTGGCCGAGATCAAAAACGGCAAGCGCGTCATCACCCAGCACAAGACCTTTCCGGGCTATGTGCTGGTGAAGATGATCATCACCAGCGAATCCTGGTACGTTGTGCGCAACACCCGCGGCGTGACGGGCTTTGTTGGCCCGGAGAGCAAGCCCATCCCCCTGACCGAAGCCGAGGTGGAGGTCATGATGAACAGCCAGCCCCAGGCGGAAGCCACCAAGCTGGTGGTGGGCGAGGAAGTGCGCATCCTGTCAGGTCCGCTTGAGAACTTCACAGGCGTTGTGGAGGCGGTGGACGTGGTGCGCAGCAAGCTGCAAGTAAAAGTCAAGATGTTCCTGGGCCGGGAAATGCAGGTTGAGATCGAACTCGACCAGGCCGAGAAAGTCTGACGCGGGCAACCGTGCTGCTTTCGTGGGAGGCGCTGACCGCGCCGCCTGACCACATTATGTAAAAAGGAGCCAAGACGACAATGGCAAAAAAAGTAATGGCGCTGATTAAACTCCAGGTGCCCGCCGCCAAAGCCACCCCCGCGCCCCCCATCGGGCCTGCGCTGGGCCAGCATGGCGTGAACATCCCCGGGTTCTGCAAGGAGTTTAACGACCGCACCGCCAAGCAGGCAGGGCTGATCATCCCGGTGGTGATCACCGTCTACGCGGATCGTTCCTTTACCTTCATCACCAAAACGCCCCCGGCGGCGGTTCTGATCAAGAAGACGCTGGGGCTTGACAAGGGCAGCGACAAGCCCAACAAAACCAAGGTGGCCACGCTCACCCAGGATCAGGTACGCGAGATTGCCACCGCCAAAATGCCTGACCTGAACGCGGCCAGCATTGAGGCTGCCATGAACATGGTCAAGGGCACTGCCCGCAGCATGGGTGTCACGGTCGAGGAATAAGGAGATTGTGGGAGGACTTTGCGCCGCTATCACCACAAGGAGGTACTGAAAATGAAACATGGTAAGAAATACCTGGAATCAAAGAAGCTGATTGAGGAAAACAAGCTGTATGATCCCGCCGAGGCCATCGCCCTGGTGAAACAGACCGGCAAGGCCAAGTTTGACGAGACGGTGGAGCTGTCCATCCGCCTGGGCGTTGACCCCCGCCACGCGGACCAGCAGGTGCGCGGCGCTGTGGTGCTGCCCCATGGCACTGGCCGGACCGTGCGCGTCCTGGTGTTTGCCAAGGGCGACAAGGCTGAGGAAGCCCGTGCCGCCGGCGCCGACTATGTGGGCGAGGGCGACCTGGTGGACAAGATCAAGAACGAGAACTGGTTTGAGTTTGACGTGTGCGTGGCCACCCCCGACATGATGGGTGTGGTGGGCAAGATCGGTCGCGTCCTGGGCCCCAAGGGGCTGATGCCCAACCCCAAGTCCGGCACCGTCACCATGGATGTGACCAAAGCCATCACCGACATCAAAAGCGGTAAGGTGGAGTACAGGATCGACAAGACCGCCATCGCCCACTGCCCCATTGGCAAGGTGTCCTTTGATGAGGAAAAACTGGTGGAAAACCTCAACGCGCTGATGTTCGCCGTGATCAAGGCGAAGCCCACAGCTGCCAAGGGTGTTTATCTGCGCTCCCTGTATCTGAGCACCACCATGGGCCCCTCCATCCGTCTGAACCCGCTGAAGTTCTGATCCTTTCACAGGCCTGAGGCATCCCGCGCTATTCAAAGGCGCGGGATTTTTTGTGCGAAAAAAGGGGAGAGGCTGTTGCAGCCTCTCCCCGCTTGGTTTGATAAGTCTTTACGCTTCTTCCTTGGGCTCTTTTTCTGCTTCTTCAGCAGTGTCCTCTGCGGCTTGGTCAGCCTCTTCGGTCAGCTCCTCCGCGGTTTCAGCAACTTCCTCAGTCAGCTCCTGGGCGCTCTGGGCCACTTCTTCAGTCGCCTCTTCAGCGGCCTGGGCTATTTCCTCAGTCACTTCCTGGGTTGCCTCAGCGGCTTCCTGCTCCTTGGCCAGCAGCTCTTCCCGGGCCTTGCGCATGGCCAGTTCCAGGCTGGTTTCCGGCCGCTCAGCGGGCTGCGTGGATGCGGTGGGAACCGGCATATCCGCCTGCTGGGTGTGCTGTTCATACTGATAGGCAGACCCATGCTCAGCCGCGGCTTCGCCAGGGATGTCGGTGTGGTAGTCCATGACGGTGTCTTCCATCGCCTCGCGGATGGACAGACTGATGCGCTTGGCCACCGGGTCGACCGAGAGCACCTTGACCCTCACATCCTGGCCGGCGCTCAGGACATCCTCCACCTTTTCGATGCGGGTGGGGGCCACCTGGGAGATATGCACCAGGCCGTCTACGCCGGGCTCCAGCTCGATGAAGGCGCCGAAGTCGCGGATGCGAACCACCTTGCGCTCCAGGATGGTGCCAACGGGGTATTTCTCCTCCACATTGTCCCAGGGGCGGGGCTGGAGCTGCTTGTAGCCCAGCGCGATGCGGTCCCGCTCAGGATCCAGGGAGAGGATTTTGACTTCCACTTCCTGATTGGCCTTGAGCACCTGGCTGGGCACGATGTTGCGGCTCCAGCTCAGGTCAGACACGTGGATCAGGCCGTCAACGCCGCCCAGGTCCACAAAGGCGCCAAAGCTGGTGAAGCGGCGGACAATGCCCTTGACCACTTCGCCCTCTTGCAGGTTGGCCCAGACCTCTTCCCTGCGGGCTGCGTTCTCAATGGCCAGGGCTTCCTTGCGGCTGGCCACCACGCGTTTTTTGCTGTCATCGATCTCGATGATCTTCAGTTTCATGTCCTGGCCGATGAATTGGGAGATCTTTTCCACATAGCGCTGGGCCAGGTGGGAGGCGGGGATGAAGGCGCGCACGCCCTGGATGTCAGCCAGAAGGCCGCCCTTGACGGCTTCCTTGCCCACGCCGTCTACCAGCTCGCCCGCTTCATACTTGCCTTTGATTTCTTCCCACAGCTTGCGGTTGACGATATTGCGCTGGGAGAGAATCACGTTGCCTTCGCCGTCGTTGACCTTGACGACCTCAACCTCGATCTCGTCACCCAATTCAACATCCTTGTCCACCAGCTCATCACGTTTGATGAGGCCATCGGATTTGTAGCCGATGTTGACGCTGACCTCGTCATCTGTGAGCTGCACCACCTTGCCCACGATGGTCTGTCCCTGGCGGATACGGGTCATGCTGTCAGCAGCCATCTCCATCAGGCTCTGCTCCCTGGGGGGAGCGGGCTCCTCTTCCTGGGCCTCGGCTTCCGCTTCTTCAGCGGGCGCTTCTTCTGCTGCAGGCGCTGCTTCCGCTTCGGCCTCAGGCTCTTCTGCCTGGACCTCGGGGGAGGTCTCGTCCTCAGCCTGGGGCGTTTCCGCCTGTGCTTCGGGGGCGGCCTCAGCCTGCGCTTCGGGCTCCTGGGGAAGGGCTTCCGCCTGCGTGTCAGGCGCCTGGTCCTGGGTTTCCTGATCCTTGTTTTCGTTGAGTTCCTTGTCGTACATTTTGTCAACAACCTCCTTAAGTGACCACGCCGGAGTCGATGCGCCGGCGGTGATGCCGATGAGTTCCCTCGCGGGGTTTAGCAGGTGCATGGGCAGTTCGGCGGCGGATTCCACCAGGTACGTGTCCGGGCACCATTTGCGGCAGGTTTCTGCCAGTTTCCGGGTGTTGGCGCTGTGCCGCCCGCCCACCACGATCATTTTGTCCGCCCGCTTAGCCAGCTCTTCCGTTTCAGATTGCCGGAGGCCCGTGGCCTGGCAAATGGTCTTTTTCAGGCGGATGTTGGGGAAGCGGGCCTTCAGATGGCGGGTGAGCGCATCCCAGCGGGTGGGGGGAAAGGTGGTCTGGCTGACCACCAGCGCCTCAGCGCAGCTGTCCGGCAATTGGTCTGCCTGCGCCTCATTCTCAATCACATGGCTCTCGCCCTGGCACCATCCGATGATGCCGATGACCTCAGGATGCATGGCGTCCCCAAGCAAAACCACCGGGCGGCCGTCACGGCTGGACGCAAAAACCAACTGTTGTACATGATGCACGAAAGCGCAAGTACAGTCAACTGTTTTTTGCGCGTTTTCCTCGGCCCTGCGGTAGACATCAGGGCTCACGCCATGGGAGCGGATGACCAGCATCCCGCCCCTTGCCTCCTCGGGGTTCTCGACTGTCCTGAGCCCCTTCTCCCTAAGGTCTGCCACCACTGCCGGGTTATGTATCAGATCCCCCAGGGAATAACAAGGAATATTCAAGGCTTTTGCCTCGCTTGCCGCTTGCTGGGCACAGGCCACAGCCTGGCTCACTCCCATGCAGAACCCGGCGTGCTGGGCTATCTGGATGGGCATAGCGGAATCCTTTTTATTGTATCAGAGTATGTCATGTGGGCATCCTGTTTGAATTGTTTTTTTTATGTTTTTCTGCCTGTTTCTTCAAATTACGGTAAACTTCGCGGATGTGCTCCTTCACCGCATCGTGGGAGAGCTCTTCATTCTCCTGCCTGAGGGTCTCAAAGGAGATGGGATCGCCAACCCAAAGCTCCACCGGCCTGAACGGGCGGGGGATACCATGGATGTAGACCGGCAGCAGCGGAGCCCGGCTGCGCAGCGCCATCACCAGGAAGCCGGATTCAATGTGCGCCATGGGGGTTCCCTCCAGAAAACGCCTTCCCTCAGGGAAAAGGGCCAGGACGTTGCCGGCTTTCAAGGTGTCAAGGCTGGCGCGCAGGGCACCGATGTCTGACTGGTGGCGGCTGACGGGAATCATGTGCAGTTTGGTCACCACCCAGCGCAGGGGAGCGAACCGGGTCAGCTCCCGCTTGCCCAGAAAACGGATCTCATAGCGGCGCAGATGGACAGCCAGCAGCACAGGGTCCATCATACTCTGGTGGTTTGAAATCAAAATATAAGGCGCGTCCATCGCCTCGAGCTTTTCGGGATGAACGCACCTGGAAGGGTAGAAAATGGCGGAAAAGAGGGTCACCAGCCTTCTTGCAAACTGAAAAAACCAGGTTTTTTTGCCTGCTTCAGGCCTGGGCTGCATCATGCGCCTCCACCAGCTCCACAAGCTTCGCCAGGGACTCCTCAAAGGAGAGGCTGGAGGTATCCAGCATCACCGCGTCATCAGCAGGCTTGAGCGGGTCGACCGCGCGGCCGGTGTCCTGGGCGTCACGCTTGATGAGCTCTTTGAGCACCGTGGGATAGTCTGTCTGCTGGCCGGCTGTGATGAGCTGGGTGTAACGCCTGAGGGCCCGGGCCTCTGGTGTCGCGGTGAGGAAGACTTTGACAGAGGCATGGGGAAGCACCACCGTGCCGATGTCCCGGCCGTCAATCAGCAGGCTTTGTTCCCGCGCCAGCTGCTGCTGGATGGCGACCAGATAGCGCCTGACAGCGGCAAACCGTGAGACCGCAGAGGCGGCAGCCCCCACCCGCTCCTCCCGGAGGCGGTGGGTGACATCCTGGCCGCCCAGCAGGGTTTTCTGCAAGCCGTCGGCATATTCAACCGCAACGGCGATGCTGCCGTCTTTGATCAGCGCTTTAAGCGCCGCTTCGTCCCCCGGGTCTATCCCATGGTCCAGGGCATACAGGCCCACGGCCCGGTACATGGCCCCGGTGTCCAGGTGGAGGATGCCCAGCTTCCGGGCGAGCGCCGCGCTCAGGGTGGACTTGCCAGCGCTCACCGGCCCATCGATGGCGATGGAGAGAGGTTGCTTCTTGTTCATGCTCAGCGCGCCATCCCCTGTGTCACGTCCCAGCCCGCCAGGATGGCGTTCTGGTGGGAGACCGCATAGGGCCCGGTGAGGGCAGCCTCAGCGATTTCCCGGGGGAAGTGGACACACAGGTGCCCGGTGAGGTCATTTCCGGAGGTATAGTCCACCTCATGCCCGTGGCTGTGGGTAGAGGCCATGTAGACCTTGCCGTCGGAGAAGATCACCCACACGGGGCGCGGGGTCCAGTTGTTTTCGCCCAGGATGCTGTTCATGATGGCGGTGTCTTCCTTGGTGGGGGTGTCACCATCGGCATGCTTGCCAAAGCTGAAGAAGCGGAAATTGTAGTGCTTGCCGCTCATAAAGTCATAGATCACCACATTGCGCAGACGCTGGGCCTGGGCGCGCACCTCGGTGTACCAGTTGGCAAAGCGCACCTCGCTGGCCTTGGGGGCCTGGAAGCTGGCGCTGCTGCCGCCGGTTGCGGGCGCCTGGGTGGGGGAGGGGGTGGGCTGGGGCTGGATGAAGCCTGCAGCGCCGATGGCACCGGGGGCAACCAGCTTGGCCAGGGTGAGCTTGCCGGCGATGCCGTCCATGGTCAGGCTGTTCTTCTGCTGGAAGGCCTGAAGGGCCGAGAAGGTGCGGGGCCCGAAGATGCCGTCAGCGGCGCCGGTGAGGTAGTTGAGGGCGATCAGCCGCTGCTGCAGCGCCATCACCTCGTTGCCCGTGGCACCCAGTTTCATGCTGCCGATGACAGCGCCGGGGGCTGGGCTGGCGGCCACGGGGGCGTTGCCGATGGCCTCGGCCGCGTACAGAGCGGTCAAGGTCTGGGCGCCGGCGATGCCGTCAGCGGAGAGGGAGTTGGCCTTCTGGAAGTTGGATATCGCCCGGGCGGTCTGGGTGCCGAAGATGCCGTCAGCATTTCCGGTCAGATAGCCCAGCACAATCAGGCGCGCTTGCATGGCCTGCACGCTTTCCCCGGTCATGCCCATCTTCAGCAGGCTTGGTGCCGGGGTGGGGATGGCGCCCGGGGAGGGCGCAACCGCGCCTTCTGCCAGGGCGTACATGCTGTAGAGCACCTGCTGGGTGCCCAGGTCGGCAACGCCGGTGACCGTGAGGCCGTTTGTCCTCTGGAACTGGCGCAGCGCCGCGATATCATCGCTGTTGAAGATGCCGTCAGGCTGGATGCTGTAATAGCCCAGCGCCACCAGGCGCTCCTGCAGCCGGGTGACGGCCTGCCCACGGGAGCCGGAGCGCACCTCCACCACATTTTCAGCCGTGATCGCCGTGCTATCAGGCGTCAGACCCGGCTGGGGGGCGGGGGTGGGGGTGGCCAGGAAGGTTTGCAGCGACAGGATGGTGAAACTGTCCACCTTGCCGGTTTCCTTGATGCTGTGGGCCTTTTGATAGGCACGCACCGCGGTGGCGGTGGCCTTGGTGTATTCATAGCCGATGGCGCCGTCATAATGGCCCAGGGAGGTCAGCGCCTGGTGGAGGGAGTAGACCGCGTCGCCATAGTCCCCCAGCTGCATGGGATAACCATCGATGGGGGGCAGGGTGTTGACCAGCACGCGCTTGTTCTTGCTGTTGCGCACGCGGCCCTCGTAGATGAGCTTCTGAAGCTCGGGCACGGCGACGCCGGTGGCCCGCAGCCCGTTTTTGGTCTGGAAGGCCTTCAGCGCCGCCACTGTGCCGGCGCCGTATTTGCCGTCGATGCTGCCGCTGTAATAGCCCAGCTCGGTCAGCGCCTGCTGCAGCGCGCGCACACGCGCGCCCTCGGCGCCCACGGCGAGGGACTCATAGTTGACCTTGGCGCTGGGGTCCGCGCCCAGGGATTTGCCGCTTAAAAACACCTCAGGGATGTTGACATAGTCAGTCATCACAAAGCCGGTGAAGCTGCGGTAGGTCACCTTCTGGAACTTGCCCTCATCGGCCAGCACCTGGATGGTGGCGCCCTGGGGAATGGTGAGGTAGCGCATAGAAGAAAGTGAGGTGCTCTTGCGCAGGTTGACCGCGGAGGTGGTGGTGGTCTCATAGGGATAGGTGGCGCTCTCCGGGGAGAGGTCA
This sequence comes from Christensenella sp. UBA5327, assembly GCA_002411105.1. Taxonomy (GTDB): domain Bacteria; phylum Bacillota; class Clostridia; order Christensenellales; family Aristaeellaceae; genus UBA6115. Next base: position 8,401 of record DHQX01000002.1, read on the forward strand.
GGCTGGGAGAACACAAACTCCGGCGATGGGGTGAGCGTGGGAGCGGGCACCGCGGTGGCAGGCGCCTCAGGCTGCACATAGAGCTTGGCCAGGGTGTCCTTGCCCACGATGCCGTCGGCTTTTAAACTGTTGTTCTTTTGGAAGGCGCGCACCGCAGCCTGGGTGGCGGTGCCGTATTTGCCGTCCACAGCGCCTTTGTACAGATCCAGCTCCTTCAGCCGGCGCTGCAGCGCTTCCACGGGGCTGCCCTGGTCATTTGGCCTGATGGTGACCCCCTCGGCCACAGGCAGGGTTTTGACCCGGGTCTTCACCCCCCGGCTGTTCCGGGGGGCGCCTTCAAAGAGCAGCTCCTGGCTGACCGGGTCGGCGGTGCCGTTGGCGGGCAGGTTATTGGCCTTTTGAAACTCCCGCACGGCCTGGGAGGTGCCGCTGCCATACTGGCTGTCAATGCCGCTGGTGTAAAATCCCAGCTCTTTGAGGGCCTGCTGGAGGGCCTTGACGTATTCGTTTGAGGCGCCGGCTGAGAGGGTCTGGTACTTGGCCAGGGTCTGGGCGCTGGCGGGCTTGGGCGTGGCAGCAGCCTCGCCCGGCGTCCTGGTCTCCAGGAAGGAGGACACGATAAAGCCCCGCCTGCCCTCGTATTCCACCGCCTTGTAGTTGCCCTCGGTGCCAGTGACCAGAACTGCCTCCCCAGACTGGACCACACCCAGGATGGTGGCGCTGGAAGAAGGCCTGGCCCGGAGCCTGACGGAAGCGGTGGCGAAACTGACATAAGGGTAGGTTTCCTTGGCAAAAGCCATCAGTTGCGCTGCCAGCACCACCGACAGCACCAGGCAGAATATGCGATGTTTGGCAAAGCGCGTCATGAGCACCTCCGTCAAATGCCATAATATTGCTGATATCGTAGTGTATTCAGCAGAAAATGTCAAGAAAATATTACGAAATGATGAAAAGTTTTCGTTTGTATGGATTGGGTCAGAGGATGATCTTGTCCCGGCTGATCCTGAGGGTGTAGGGCTTGTCCGAAAGCGGCTCGCCAAACACGTCCAGGCCCCCAATGGCGTCCCGGTGGATGATCAGGGTGTCCTCCCCTTCAAAGGCGATGTCAAAATGGCCCCGGCGCAGCATGGGCCGGCTATGGCGAAGCCTGAAGGCATCCTTGAAAATGGCCATGGTGCGCGGGTCCTCGTGCCCCCAGGGGAAGGTGCCGCGGCAGAAGGGGTCGGCAGCGCCTTCCAGCCCTGCTTCATCCCCGTAGTAGAGGCTGGGCATGCCGGGCATGGCGGTCACCACCTGCATCACTTTTTTGAGCCGCTGGATCGCCAGCTCCCGCAGCTCCTTGGGCAGGGCTTGCTTGCCCCGCTCAATCAGCGGCATCTCCCGGTAGTCCTGCTTCACCAGGCGGTTGAGGATTCTGGCCCGGTCATGGCTGCCGATGAGGTTCATGGTGGCATACAGGAAGGGGATGGGGTAATTCTCCTGCAGGGAGCGCACGATGCGCACAAACTGCGCGGCAGGGATCTCATGGGTGAAAAAGCGGATCAGCGCGTCCCTCAGGGGATAGTTCATCACGCTGTCCAGAGTGTCCCCCAGCACATAGCTGCGCATCTCGCCATAAGCCACCTTGTTGCTGGCGTCCTCCCACACCTCGCCCAGGATGGCGGCGTCTGCGCTTTCCGCCTTGACGGCGTGGCGCAGGTCCTTGAGGAAGGTCATGGGCAGTTCATCCGCCACATCCAGCCGCCAGCCTGATACCCCCGCCCGGATCCAGCGCCGGGCCACGCCATCCGGCCCCATGATAAACGCCCGGTAGCTGGCATTGTTCTTGTCCACTTCAGGCAGGGTGTGAATGCCCCACCAGCAGGCGTATTTGTCCGGATAATCGCTGAACTGGTACCAGGGGTAATAGGGGGAGTCCATGCTCTGGCTGGCACCCAGGCCATCGTACAGCCCATAGCGGTTGAAATAGATGCTGTCCTCCCCGGTGTGGCTGAACACGCCATCCAGCATGATGCGCATGCCCAGCTCCTCCGCTGCCTGGCAGAGCTTGGCCAGGGCCTCTTCATCCCCCAGCAGCGGGTCAATCTGGTGGTAGTCCCCGGTGTCATAGCGGTGGTTGGAGCGGGCCTTGAAAATGGGGTTGAGGTAGACGATGGTGATGCCCAGATCTTTCAGATACGGCAGCTTCTGGCGGATGCCGTCCAGGTCGCCGCCGAAGAAATCCGTGGCGATGTGGTCGCCGCTGCGGGGATCCTGGCTGACCACCGGGATGTCCTCCCAGTTCTCATGCAGGTACAGGTCCTTACGCTGGCTTACGGGCCGCTTGCTGCGGTGAAAACGGTCCGGAAAGATCTGGTACATGATGCCGTCGCGCAGATAATCAGGCGGCGAGAAGGCCGGGTCATACACCGTGATCTGAAAGCTGGGGGGAGGGTCCTGATACACAGCGCCCACGCCGCCCAGCCTGTCCCGGGCGTTGCCGTAATACAGCCTGTGGCCCCGCAGGTCTTCCAGGCGGAAGTCATACCAGAGCAGGCAGGGAGTTTCCGGCACCTTCACCGTGGCCTCATACATGCCAAGGCCCATGTTCTGCATGGGCACCAGCTCCTCCCCGCCGTTCCAGAGGCGCAGGGTCACCTGGGAGGCGCCACCCCTGACATACAGGCGCAGGCGCACGGATTGACCGGTTGTGAGGGGGCCGATGGGGGAGCGACAGTCAAGGGAGCGGGAATCGTGAAACATCTCCATCAAAACAAAAACCTCGCAAAAAAATAAAGCGTGAATCTATCAACCCATATAATACCCGGCATGCCCGTCTTAGACCTGGGGATGGGCACACAGGGGCAGAAGCGTGCAACTGGCGCAGGCCGGGTTCCGGGCCTTGCACACGCGGCGGCCATGGAAGATCAGCCAGTGATGCGCCCGGTTCCACAGTTTTTTCGGGATGACCTGCATGAGCTGCTGCTCGGTCTTTTCCACAGTGCCGGCCTCAGCCAGCCCCAGGCGGTTGGACACGCGGAACACATGGGTATCCACCGCCATGGCAGGCACGCCAAAGGCATTGGCCAGGACCACGTTGGCGGTCTTGCGGCCCACCCCGCGCAGGCTGGTCAGTTCCTCCAGCGTTCCGGGCACCTGGCCGCCGAAGCGGGCCATGATATCCCGGGCAGCCTGGACGATATTGGTGGCTTTGGACTTAAATCCGCAAGATGCGACATAGGGATAGAGGATCTCCGGCGTGGCCTCGGCCATTTTTTCAAGCGTCGGGAAATCCCTGAACACCGCCGGGGTGACCTTGTTCACCTGCACATCGGTTGACTGGGCAGAGAGCATGGTGGCCACCAGCGTCTCATAGGGATTGGAAAAATGGAGTTCCGGCCCGGCATCCGGGTACAGCGCCTCCAGGGCGGCCAGGATCTCCCGGTTCCTCTTGGCGCTGTTCATTTGCTCAGCCGTTCGAAGGTGGAACGGTACTGGGACATCTTGATGAGGGTGAACACCTCCACCGGGAAGAACAGCAGGTTTTTCAGCACCCGCAGAGGCAAGAGGGCGAAGAAGCCCTTGCCGATGATGGTGGAGATCAGCAGGGTGTTGAGCACCAGGTGGCAGATGACCGTCACCAGCGCCTGGGCGGATATGGCGCGCCCCCGGCCAAAGCCGGGCTTTGAGAGGAAGAAGCCGTATATAAAGCCTTTGAGCGCCGCGATCAGGGTGAAGCGCAGGTCAAGGGGGCCGGAGGGGAAGAGCAGTGCGCCCAGGAAATCCGCCGCCGCGCACACAATGGCTCCTGGCACCGGGCCATAGAGCATGGCGGCCAGCGCCACGGGCAGGTAGGCAAACGAGATGCTCAGCAGCCTGTCGTTATAGCCCAGGAACCGTTCCAGAACCACAGAAAGCGCGATGAGGAGCGAGATGATGAGCAACTTCTTAAGCCAATTGCTCCGCTCAGGCGCAGAAATGGGATTTGTCAACAGCAAAACTCCTTTATGATTTTCTATGAGCGCATTTTCAGCGCGCGGGGTCCTCGGTGACGATGAAGCTCTCCGGGAACATAAAATCGTGCAGCTTCGCACGGTTGGCCTCGAAATCCATCAGCTGGCCGGCACTTTTGGCGTACTCAAAGGGCTGGTAGGTGCCGTCAAAGGGCAGGCGGCACTGCTCCACCTGGCTGCCGCGCAGGGAAAAGGCCACCTTCAGCGCGTCCAGCACATCGCTCATGGTGATGTTGGTGGCAGAGCGCTTGCGCTCGGTCCCCTGGGCGGGGGCGTTGACCCGGAAGATGTTGTTGTTGCGGATGCCTGGGTAGGAATAGCCCCGGTCAAAGGGCTCCTCCCAGATCCTGAGGATATCGCTCAGCAGCCGCTGGGCATCGTTCATGGTATAGCTGCTGATCTTTGAGGCGATGTTGGACAGCACCAGGCGCGCCCGGTAGGTGCGGCCGATGTCCTGGACATCGGCATCGTTTGAGGCGCGGGTGCGCCGGATGCGCATATAAATGACCGCCGCAAAGCCGTTGAGGTGGTAGAGGCCCTGCCGGTCAAGGGCAGGCTGGGTGCTGTTCACCGGCACCGACCAGTTTTTCATGTAGTGGATTTCGCTGGAGGTGAGCTCCACATCCACCCCGCCCACCGCGTCAATGATTTCTACAATATGGCGCCAATCCATCATCACGTACTTCTCCACATGCAGGCCGAAGTGCCGGTTGATGGTCTGCAGGAGCGCGTCCACGCCATACTCACGGATGATGCGGTTGATGCGCCCCGGGTTGCCGTCGGGCCTGATGACCAGGGTGTCCCGGATGATGGAGGTGACGATGACCCGCCCGGTCTTCTCGTCCATGGTGAGCAGCACCAGGCCGTCGTTATAGCCCAGGTCGTCCATGTTGTTCTGCCACTTGTCCATGCTGATGAGCAGGTAGTGGTGCACGCCAAGGGGTGTTGCGGGGATGTCCTCATCAGCCAGAGGCTTGATATAGTCCAGCAGGTACAGCCTTTCGTCCCGGTTTGTGGCCAGGCCGGTGGCCGCGCTCAGCAACAGCATCAGGGCCAGGCAGGCGCAAAGCAGCTTTTTCATGCGCTCTCCTTCTGGTAGCGTTCAATCACCACACCGGTTTCAGCAAAGAAGGTCAGGGCAAAATCATCCGGGTACCCCTGCTCATACACCACCCGGCGGATGCCGGAGTTGACGATGATCTTCGCGCACACCGAGCAGGGCTGGTGGGTGCAGTAGAGGGTGGCATCCTGAATGGAAACGCCGATTTTGGCCGCCTGGATGACGGCGTTTTGCTCCGCGTGGATGGCATAGCAGACCTCCTGCCGGGTGCCTGAGGGGATGCCCAGCTTGCGCCTTAAGCATTCCCCCCGCTCCTTGCAGGTTTTCATGCCGGCAGGGGCGCCGTTGTAGCCGGTGGTCATCACCCGCTTGTCCTTCACGATCACAGCGCCGATGGCCCGGCCCTCATTGAAGCAGCTGCTCCAGGACGCGACCAGGTGCGCCATCTCCATAAACCGATGATCCCATTTATCCAATGATATCATGCCTCCGATTGAGATGAGAGTATACAGCGCTGCATGCCCTGTGTCAACGATGCGCCTCAGGATGAGAGCAGCTGGTTCACCCGGTGGCGCAGGCAGAGCAGCCAGCGCTCATCCGCCGGGTAATCGGTCAGGCTGAGGGGCTTTTCCAGGCCCTGGTTGATCAGGGATACAACCTCATCCCGCCCGATCTTTTTTTCAAGCCCCTGGAGCGCCCGCAGGTCCTGCAGGGCCTGGGAAAAATGCATGATGCGGATGGATTCCTCCGGCAGCCCGCCCTGGCCGGGATAGAGCACAAAAGCGTCCCCGGCGGGGGAGAGGCCGTCACAGTCGGTGTTCATGTAGGGGTCGATGGGGTAGCCGGTGCTCTGGGCGGCGTAGTAGTTCAGCGCCCAGTGGGTCACCCCTTTGACCTGGGTGAGGTAGAGCTGCATCCCCAGCACCCGGGTGCGGCTGCCCGGCATGGCGATGAGGGTATCGGAGTACGCGCCGTGATGGCGGTAGCCCAGGCTCAGCCAGCGTTCGGGGCCGGCGAAGTTGTCCAGGCTGTCCAGCTCCGGCACCGGGATGAGGCCTTGTGCATTCGCGCCGGCGAAGTCAGGAGAGGGCAGGGTGTCGATGATGGGGAGGCCGGACAGCTGCGGCCCGGTCATCTCCAGCAGCTTCTGATACTGCATGGGCGTGCCCTGCCCCGGCATATCCGCCAGGTGGAAATAGCACTGCCCCAGCGCGTCGATATAGGACAGCTCCTTGATCAAGGCCGGGATATAGGCGGCGAGGAAGGCCTGATAGGCGGGGTTATCCGCGGGGGTATCGGGCGGGAACAGGCGGGTGTAAGCGCCATCCTGCACCCCCATGATGGTGGGGGCGTAGTAGCCGCCCTGGGGGCTGTGACTATAAAAATGCGCCAGCTCAAAATACCGGATGCCCTCATGCCGGCACAGGCTGATGAAATCCCTGAGCTTGGCGAAGCGGAAGTTGTAGCCAAGGGGGGTGACAAACACATCGACCAATTGCGCCACCGGGCGCTCCCGCGCGTCGCGGATCATCACCGGGGGCGTGTGGATGGGCGTGAAGACCATGTTCATGCCCCGCCTGGCCGCCAGTTGCACAAAACTGCGCAGCACCCGGATATGCTCGATGGAGAACATCGGCAGGTGATAGGTGGAGGCCAGGCTGTCGGCGTGCAGCCAGCGGGAATAGATGATTTTCTGCTCCGGGAGCGCTGCCCCCAGGAGGCTGAGGGTGATGTGCGTCTGGGCCAACTGCTCCCCGGCTTTGCTAAGAATGGTGACCGCAAGGGGATAATCCCCGGCGGGTGTATCAGGTGAGGGTGCCACATCAATCCACAGGGCGCTCCAGATGCCCGGATACAGGCAGATATGCTCAGTGTCAGCGATCTCCTGGAGCAGATCCGGGTAGACGCCCGGCGTATCCCTGAGATAGTCCCCGGCGCTGTCCTGGTAGCGGGGGAAGCGCACCGGCACCCCCACCACCTGCCTGACCCGCAGGGGCAGCGCGCAATCAAAGGTGACGCGCACCCGGGAGAGCTCCCCCTCCCAGCTGTCCAGCAGGGCATAGGCCGCCTGGAGGGAGAAGACCTCGCCGCCCAGGAGGCTGGCCGGGCAGTTTTCCGGGAAGCCTGCCGGCTCCTGATCGTGGAAGACCTTGGCAAGCCCGCTTACCAGCTTCAGCTTCACCTGCATCATCGCCACCTCCTGCTTGTCGATGGGGTCATTTTACCATAAGCGGGCAAGTTGACCAACCATCAGTTATCCGGAAGAACGCCGGATGAAACCGCACCCTGCGGCAGAAAAAAGCACCCCTTGCGGGGCGCTGTGGTGCCGTAGAAATAAACCGTGCTTATTCTTCCAGGCTGAAGTCTTCCTTGGGGGCGCCGCACAGGGGGCATTCCCAATCCTCGGGCACGTCTTCCCACTTGGTGCCGGCGGCTACGCCGTTGTCCGGATCGCCCAGGGCTTCATCATAGATGTAGCCGCAGACATTGCAGATGTACTTCTTCATGCGGTTTCTTTCTCCTTAGTTTTTTTATGCGCTGACCTTCCACAGGCCGTGCAGGTTGCAGTATTCGTAGGCGGCGACAGCCTTCTCATCCTTGCCCAGGGCAAAGGTGGCCTCGGGGGCATCGCCCGGCTTCAGGTGGCGCACCTGGTAGCCGGCGCTGGTCTCCAGCACCACGAAGGGGATGTAATGCTTTTCTTCCATGGGGTGGGGGACGGAGCCGACCTTCACAGTCACCACGCCCTCACTGATCTGGATCACGGGCACATGCTTCTCCTTGGACGCGTCAACGGTGTCAGCCACCAGCGCCTGCATTTCCTCGCCGCAGCACACCACCGGCACACCGCTGTTGAACATGTACATGACCACATTTCCGCAATGCTTGCAATGGTAAAACTTCAACACACTGTCCTCCTTTCAAATTCTGCCAACTTCATCATATGCGCTGGCCGGGGCTTTTGTCAAGACGCGTTTCCTTGACATTTTCCCATGCCAAATCTACAATATTTTTATCCAGGGAAGGAGGTGTGCCATGGGCCGCAGACAAAACAGGCGCCAGGCGCAAGACCAGCGTCAGGCCAGATACGCGGCCTTCAAGGCGGATGACGCTTCCTATATGCCCGGCCCCCAGGGCGGCTGGCAGCCCTATGACGCGCTTCCGGATGAGGCGGCGGATGACCCCTGGCAGGCGGCCTTCATCCCCCAGCCCCAGGCCGATTTTTTCTATGAATATCATGAGGCACCGCACGAGGTTCCCCAGATGCAGGCGGAAGCCGTCCCAGACGCGCCACCCCCCGGGCGGGGGCGCTGGGCGATGCTTTCCGTGTTGTCGCTTGCCCTCATCGCGGGCATCATCCTGTATGTCTTTTCCCTCTCACGGGCGGAGCAGGCTTTCAATGGCAGGTTGGCGGCCCTTCCGGCCGGCGTGTTTTACGACCAGATCTATGTGGATGGCTACCCCATCGGCGGGATGAGCTTCGACCAGGCCCAGAGTGCGGTCTCCCAGCACGCGGCAAGCACCCAGCAGGCGCTGAACCTGACCCTGAAGGTGGATGACACCACCTACCAGATCACCCAACAGCAACTGCCCTTTCACCGCAACACCCAGGCGGTGCTGGAGGAGGCCTGGTCCATCGGGCGGCAAGGCTTCTCCTGGATGGTGGGGGAGGACCTGACTCCCTTTGAGGTGCGCTATC
>DHQX01000002.1:17270-47452 GCA_002411105.1 Christensenella sp. UBA5327
GCTATCGCCACGTGCAGCAAACCCGGCGGGACAAGGCCCATTTCACCACGCAAGTCACCTATGAGGCCCAGGACCTTCGAAAGCTGTGCGAGAGCATCCAAAGCCAGGTGAACCGGGCGCCGGTCAACGCCGTGATCGCTTCCTTTGATTTTGCTACCAAGGCTTTCACCGTCACCCGGGACGTGCCCGGGCGGCAGATCGCCCTCCAGGACCTGATGGGCCCTCTGACCCAGGCCCTTGACCGGGGGGACTACCAGGCTGTTGTCAGCCTTGAGTCAAGCCCCATCCTGCCCAAGGTGACCAGCGCCGACCTGCAAAACGGCTTTGCCATGCTGGCCTCCTTTAGCTCCAAAACCTCCTCTGACAACGACCGCAACAACAACATCGCCCTGGCGGCCCAGGCCATCAGCGGCAAGACGTTGATGCCGGGGGAAACCCTCTCCTTTAACGAATCAACCGGTCAGCGCACCGTGGAAAAGGGCTACCGGGGCGCGCCCGCCATCGCCGGGGGCGTTTTGATTGATGATGTGGGCGGCGGGGTGTGCCAGGTGTCATCCACCCTCTTCAACGCGGCGGCGCTGGCGGGGATGACCATTGTGGACCGTTCCCCCCATGCCTGGCCGGTGAGCTATGTGGACAAAGGGCTGGACGCCACGGTCAACTGGCCCAACCTGGACTTCAAGTTCAGAAATGACAAGGATACCCCGGTTTTTCTCATCGCCCACTATGAAAAACGGCAGATGACCGTGGAGGTGTATGGCATGCGCACCGGGCCCGGGGAGAGCGTGACGCTTGAAACCCAGGTGACCGACACCCGCGTCCCGCCAAATGAGCCGGTCATGCAGCCCAACCCCAGCCTGGCCCCCGGCACCCAGCAGGAGCTGAAAAAGGCCAGGACCGGCTACACCGTGGACACCTTCCGGGTCTATTTCAGGGACGGCGTGGCATACCGGCGGGAAAAGCTCTTCACCTCCCGGTATGCCATGGTCCAGCAGGTGATTGAGTTTAACTGAGGCTGAAAAGGAGGCAGGCGTGCGAAAAGGGGAGAGGCGCAAACAGGAGCTGGTTGACGCGGCCACCGCCCTGTTTTTTAGCCGGGGCTATGAGGAGACCTCGGTGAACGACATCCTGGACGCGGTGGGCTGCAGCAAGGGCAGCTTCTACCACCACTTTGAAAGCAAGATGGACCTGCTGGCGCAGATCGCCCGGGAGCGCGCAGCGGCCGGCTTTGAGGCTTTTTCGGCAGGCGGGGGAGAGGAGAGCCCGGCGCAGCGGCTCAACCGCCTGCTTCACCAGGCCTGTCCTATCCGGCGAGGGGAGGAGCGCTTTTTGGGCAACCTGCTGCAGCTGATGCGCAGCCGGGAATCCGCGGCGCTGGAGCAGGCGCTGCTTGAGGCGACCGATGAGCTGTTTTACCCTGCGTTTCTCAGCGCCGTAGCCGGGCTTGATGAGGAGGGCGCGGGGCCTGATGAGACGGCATGCTTCCTGATCTGGCAGGGCTTCTTAAACGGCTGCATGCTCATCCTCCGCCAGGCAGCAGTCGTTCCCTTGGCGGGGCGGGCCCGGTCCATCCAGCTGCTGCGCGCACTCCGCGCTCAGGTGGAGAGTGCCCTGTATCTGCCCTATGGCAGCCTGGTGATTATCGAGGCGGAGGAGATGGCCGGAGCCCTGGAAAACGCCCTGGGACAGCCCGGTCCGCTTGCCTAATGGACGCCGTGTGTGTATAATCAACCAATCCGATCAAGGGAGGACTGACATGCGGCGAGTGCTCATCGCTTTGGTGTGCCTGGTGATGTCCCTGACGGTGACTGGCCTGGCCGAGGCGGATTCCTTTAGCGACATCCCGCCAGCCTACCCAGTGCCCGAAAGCGCCCAGGCGCTGCTTGAGGTTGCCATCGGCGAATTGGGCTACACCGAAGAGCGGGGCGGGGTCACCAAGTATGGCACCTGGTATGGCGACCCCAAGGCTGAATGGTGCGCTGAGTTTCTGTGCTGGTCAGTGGCCCAGGCGGAGAAAAACCTGAACACCACCCTGCTCAATGAGGAGTTCCCCCTATATGGCGCCACCAACATTGGCCGCAACTGGTATCTGGCCCAGGGGCGCTACATCGCCCGCACCGGCTTTGTGGATGGCTGGGGCAGCCAGTGGTATACGGGGCACGACAAGCAGATGGAGAAGGGCAGCTACATCCCCCAGCCCGGGGACTGGGTGTTTTTCTCCTACACCCCCTCAGGGGACACCACCCATGTTGCCCTGGTGGAAAAGGCGCTGTCCGGTGCTGACGGCACCGTCTACATCCAGGTGATAGAGGGCAACATGCCCGACAAGGTGCAGCGCACCCGCTACAGGCTGGATGACTGGCGCATCCAGGGCTATGGCACCGTGCATGACCTGGCCGACATCGTCCTTCGGGGCGGGGTCGAAGGGGGCAAGGTGGCAGCGCTCCAGCGGCGCCTGGCGGACATCGGGCTGATTGGCTATGCGGATATTTCCGGCAAGTACGACCACCGCACCCAGGAGGCGGTGCGCGCCTTCCAGGGGCAGATGAACTTTACGCAGACCGGCATTGCCAACCAGCAGACCCAGCTGGCGCTGGCCGCCTTCGCCCACAAGTGGGTGATGGAGCACACCGAGTTCTGGACGGTGGACGGGGCCGTCAATTAAGGGAAAGAGGGTATCATGCAGGATCAGCTGATTGTCCTAAACTTCGATAACCAGTATGCCGCGGCCCTGGCCAGCCGGCTGCGGGTGGAGAAGATCTATTCCCGCATCCTGCCCGGGGACACCCCCGCGGAGGAAATCCGCCGGATTGCGCCCCAGGGCCTGGTGCTGGCTGGCGGCGTGTCCGGCCAGTTTAGCGGCGATATTGACCCGGAGCTTACGCACCTGGGCATTCCCGTATTGGCGCTGGGGGACGCGGCCCCGGTGGCGGCAGCGCTGCTGGGCGCTGAGGCCTGGGAGAAGCGCGCGGTGAACGATGTGGGCACGGTGTGCTTTTCCCCATCGCCTATCACCGGCGAAATGGAAGAGATTGAGCGGCAGCTGCAGTATGTCAGCCCGCTTAATCTGCCGGACACCATGACCCCCCTGGCCCAGTGGGAGGACGCCGTCATCGGCGCCCAGCACCCGGAGCTGAGGGTGTTCACCCTCCAGTTCCAGCTGGAGGCCAATGACATGGACATGATGGATATCCTCCTGCGCTTTGCCACCCAGGTGTGCGGCTGCACCCCCTGGTGGAGCGAAGAAGCCTTCATCAACAAGGCCAAGGCGGAGATCGCCCAGCGCGCGGGGGACGGGAAGGCCGTGTGCATCATGTCAGGGGGGCTGTCCAGCGGGGTCAACGCCGTGCTTGCCCACCGGGTGTTGGGGGAGCGCCTGCAGTGCCTGTATGTGGACTCAGGGCTGCTCCGGGAGCATGAGACCGACCGCTTTGTGGAATACTACCGGGACCGCCTGGGGCTCAACCTGAAGGTGATCCGCGCCCAGGCGCCCTTCCTGGAGGCGCTCAAAGGGCTTGAGTCGCCTGAGGACAAGCAGGTGGTGATCCTGCGCACCCTCAAGGACATTCTGGAAGAGACCATGCGCACGCTGGAGTATGATCTGCTGATATTGCCGGTGAACGCCAGCCAGCTGATGGATGGCGCTGACGCGCCCAGCCCCATGCCGCAAATCCAGCAGGACAAGCCGGTGATGCTGCCGCTTTCAGAGCTGTTCAAGGATGAGATCCGCTTTGTGGGCGAGGCGCTGGGCATGCCGCCGGAGATCACCCAGATGCAGCCCTTCCCCTGGACGGGGTTGGCGCTGAGGGTGATGGGGGAGTGCACCGCTGAGAAGCTGGCCATGCTCCGGCAGGCCGATGCCCTCTTCACCGATGAGATCCGACAGGCAGGGCTTAACAAGAAGCTGTGGAAGTACTTTGCGGTCCTCTACCACCTGCCCTACCACCAGGAGCGGCGGGCCGCGGTGATCGTGCTGCGCGCGGTGACCGCCAGCCATCAGGGCGGCGTGGTGCATGCCCTGGCGGCCCGGCTGCCCTATGATTTGCTTGAGCGATATACCGCTCATGTCCGCGAGGCCTGGCCCCAGGTGCGCAAAGTGGTCTATGACCTCACCCCTGGCAGCAGCAACCTTCAGGATATCGAGTGGCAGTAACTGCAACAAGGAGAACCGATGCGACTATCCCACCCAAGCGCTCCGTTTCAGGGCGTTCCCGCTGAGGATGTTTTTTTCGCCGCCAACGACCAGTATGTTCAGATGGGCGTTGGCTTTGTGGTGCTGAGCTTCCAGGAGGAGGCGATGCCGGAGCGGCCGGTGCAGCTGTACCTGGACATCAAGTCCCAGCCTTCAGCCAGGAACCTCCTGCTGGGGGCGCTTCTTGGCCGGTGTGAGCAGATGCGCGCAGCTTTCCCCGGGGTGAAGGGCCGTATCTATACGGAGCTTCCGCCCACCCAGTTTGACATGCTCAACTTCTACACCCAGAACGGCTTTGCCACCGATGACGCCCGGGAGGAATACCTCATTCAGCTGCCCGCGGGCCCCGCGCAGCCGCCCATGGGCTGTGAGTTTGCCTCGGTGCCGCTGCAAAGCGTGCAGGAGCAGTATGCCTTTCTCCAGCGGCTCAACAAATACCGTCTCTCGCCCATCGCCCATGACTACCTCACCCTGCAGATGCAGCAGCCCTATTTCATGGCCCTGGGCTATTACCGGGGCGGGCATCCCATCGCTGAAATGATGATGACAGGCGCCAGCGCCGATACAGCAGCCCTGGTGATGGTGTATGTGCAACGGGATATGCGCAGGCGCGGTGTCGCGCGGTCGCTGCTTTCAGCGGGGTCTGAGCTTTTGCGGGAGCGGGGCGTCACCCAGGCCCTCACCCATGTGTCCTCCGGCAGCGCCGCGCAAATGGGCCTCATTCGCATGATGGGTGGCACCCGCCGCAAGATCGTCACGGTGTTGCCCAACCTGGTGTTTGGCTGAGGTTTGTTGATTTTCGTGCCTTAAGGGCCTGAGCAGGGCCCTTTTTTGGTGTGCTGAAGTTTTACGCTGATTTAGTCCCCAGGGGAGGGGGATTTTACACGCATGCTTTAGGTTGATAGGGAGCGCCCTGTCAGGGGTGCATCAGAAAGGATGGCGCCGTATGAAAAAACTGCTGTGTATCGCCCTTCTCCTGGTCCTCGTCCTCCTGGCTCTTCCCGCCTTGGCCCAGCAGGCCGCTCCTGTCCTCACCTATACCGAGCCTTATTTGCTCACCCTCAACCCGCAAAGCGAGATGAGCGTGCTCTGGCTCACCAAGGAGCCCTGCGAGGGCTTTGTGGAATATGGTCCCACCCCTGCCCTGGGCAACAGGATAGAGGCTCAGCGCCATCAGATCAAGGGTTTGCGCACCTCCGCCACCCCCGAAGGGTATGACCCTGACCCGGCCAAGAACCCTGAGGCACAGGTGTACCAGCTCATCGCTAAAATTGAAGGCCTTGACAGCGGCGCCACCGTTTACTACCGCGTCACCACCAAAAATGGCGCTGATACCCAGGTGGGCAAGCGCTATTTCTTTAACACCGCACCCCAGGCGGGTGGCAGCTTTGACTTTGCCCTGCTGTCTGATATGCAGATGAAGGTGAAAACCAAGGAAACCATGCACTTTCTGGGCCAGCAGGAAAAGGACTTCATCCTTTTTGCCGGTGATCTGAGCAACACCCCCTGGAAGGTGGGGGAATGGTTCAACTACGAAGGGGCCTATCAGGTGCCCGCCGAGGCCGATCGCAGCTTCTTTGAGTGCTTCCAGCAGGATGGTGACAACAGCCGCCTGATGCAGTACATGCCCGTGTTTTTCTGCCCCGGCAACCACGAGGTGGACGACCAGCGGGTGATGACTGACAAAACCATGGCAGCGGACGATGCCAACTGGTCCTGGAGTGTCTACATGCAGCTTTTCCGCCCGCTGTATCCCGAGCAGGAGCATGGCGTAAACGGCAAACGCTGGTATAGCGTCAACTATGGCGATCTGCACATCACCTCCCTCAACGTTCACCGCTGGCAAAGCTGGGACGGCTTTGACTATCCCGGCTGGATCACCAAGGATGACATCTCACCCGACAGCCCCCAGGTGCAGTGGCTTAACCAGGATTTATCCTCGGCCACCCAGAAATACAAGTGGGTGGTGATGCACTGGCACATGCTAAACCGCGGTGATGACGCCTGGTTCCCGGTGTCCAAGGCCGTGGCTGACCCGAAAAACCCTGAGAAGGCCATCTACCCGGAGGGGGATTACTGCTGGGACGTGCTGCGGCCGCTGTATGAGCAGCACCAGGTGAACGCCGTGAACTTTGGCCACAGCCATGTCTATGAGCGCTATCTGATCAACGGGGTCAACTACATTGAGGCAGCCAGCATCGGCAACAACTACCGCGCCACTAACGACCCCTACCATCCCTCAGGGCATATGCCGGTGATGGAGGAGAACGCGTTCCGTTCTGTCATGGTGGTGCGCGTGGACGAAAACGGCATGAACGCCCGGGGCATCCAGGCCAGCGTGGAAGCCAATGGGGTGGGCTATATTGGCCGGGTGTTTGACACCTTCAGCATCGCGAAGTAAACAAAGACAAACAACAAAAAAGGTTGCCGTGGCAAATGAACGGCAACCTTTTTATGATGTGGATGTCCTTATGCCTCTGGCATCAAGGCCCGCTCCCGCTCCAGTTGGTCCAAAGGTTTCCTGGCGATCACCAGGAAGACGAAGCCCAGCAGGAACAGCAGCATCAGCCCCAGTGCCCCAAAGGAGGAGCGGCCGGTCACATTGCCGATGACGGCATACAGCAAAGGGCCGATGACGGCGGCGAACTTGCCGAAGATGTCAAAGAAGCCAAAGTACTCGTTGGAGCGCTTCTTGGGCACCAGCTTGCCAAAGTAGCTGCGGCTGACCGCCTGGATGCCGCCCTGCATCGTGCCCACCAATATGGCCATGCTCCAGAAGAGGACGGTGGAAAAGCTGATGGCGTCCTGATAGCGGCTGATGACCGGCATCTCAGCCTCTCTGAAGGCCAGGAGATCAGCCTTGGCCGCTTCCGCGGCCTGAATGACCAACTTCGCGTCAGCCTCGGCCAGGCCGCTGCCGTCCCGCACCTGGAGGTCCTCCAGCGGCTCATTCCCGGGCTGGGTCAGTGCCCGCTGGGCCTGGTTCATGTAGGTGGCGAGGGTCTTCTCAGCCAGGCTGCGGTTTTCAAAGGCGTAGCCTTCATAGCTGGCTTCAATCCGGGCACGCCTGTTGTTGAAGGCCTGCTGGTATTTATTCTGGTGGGGCTCCAGGGTGAAGCCCATGATGAACCCCACAAAGCAGATGAACATGTAGACCGAAATGGCGATGAGCAGCGCCTTTCGGGTGCTGATCTTTTTGGCCAGGCGCGCAAAGAGGATGGAGGATGGCATGGCCATAATCTGGGTGACCAGCAGCGCCAGGATCATCCCGGTGGCGCCCAGGCCCAGGGCAGTGCCATAGGCGGTGGAAATGCTGATCACCGTGCCCACGCCATCGATATAGAAGAAATAGGCGATGATGAATAGCAGCAGACCCTTTTGGGTGGCGATGTCCCGGGCGGTCTTCCAGATGCTGGCAAAGATGCTGCCCAGGGACAATTTGTCCGGCTTTTCGATGTAATGAACCTGCTCCACATGCCGGAGCATGGGAATGGAGAACACCAGCCACCACACCGGCACGATGAGGATGGAGAAGCGCTGGGCCAGGGGATTGGAGTAGCCCATGGTCATCAGCACCGCGATGGAGATCACAAAGGGGATGGTGCTCCCGCCGATGTAGCCCATGGCATAGCCCCAGGAGGATACGGTGTCCATGCGCTCGTTGGTGGTGACATCGGTGAGGAAGCTGTCATAAAAGAGGTTGGAGCCTGAGAAGCCGATCTTTGAGATGATATAGCCCACCAGCATCAGCCGCCAGTCGCCGGTGAGCGCCATGGAGGCGGTGAACACCACGCCCAGGAGCATAAAGAGGGTGAACAGCTTTTTTTTCATGCCCTTATAGTCGGCAATCGAGCCCAGGATGGGGGCCAGAAGCGCCACGATGAGGGTGGCGATGCTGGTGCCATAGCCCCACCAGATATCCCCCTTGTCCCCGGCAAAGGCTACAAAGATGGTGGGGAAGATGGCCGCCATGATGTTGGTGGCGTAGACGGAGTTGGCCCAGTCGTACAGAATCCAGCTTCGCTCTTTCCTGGTGAACTTGATCCTCCCGGTTGATGCCATGGCAGTGCCCTCCTGTCGCTTACATGCCTTCATTATAACCCAGGACGGGGGAAAAGCCAGCCGTGATGATGCTACAGGAAATTAATATATAGGGGTTTTACATAATATTTACGTAAAATATACGATAGATATGCAGTGAGTATTAGTCCGTCCCCTCTATTTGGTGGCTGCCGGATTTTTAACCACAAGGGATAGAGCGCGGATTTATCAACAGGCACGCATTCATGCAGTTTTGTCCAGGCGTCATAAACTTGAATTGCCCGGCGGTTCGTGCTAAGATAAGCCCGTGGGCAAGAGGGAACAGGAACTTATCCACAGGGGCTTATCCACAGCCGAAACCAGTCAAAACCAGCAAAAGGCTGTTTTTTTTACCCCTTCCTTGTGCATAACTATTGTATAATTTTTGTGTGGGAGTGGCGCATTGAACTATCAATCGATCTGGGAACGGGCTTGCCAACTGATGCACGCGGAGATGTCCGACGTGACCTATTCCACCTGGATAGAGCGGGCGTTGCGCCCGCTGGATCTGGCGGATGACCAGTATTTTATCAAAGCTGAAACGGATTTTTATCACCAGTTTGTGGTGCCGCGCTATTCGGCGCTCATCTCCTCGGCCCTGGCCCAGGCGGCTGGGAAGGAGCTGAAGCTCAATATCCTGACCCCCCGCCAGGCGGCGGATTATCAAAGCGGGGCGGCGGTGGCGCGCAAGCCCTCGCCCAAGCTCAACGGCAAGTACACCTTTGAGTCCTTTGTAGTGGGCAGCGGCAACCGCTTTGCCCACGCAGCCTCCCTGGCGGTGGCCGAGTCCCCTGCCGATGCCTATAACCCGCTGTTCATCTATGGCGGCGTGGGCCTGGGCAAGACCCACCTGATGCACGCCATTGGCCACTACATCCTGCAGCAGAAGCCGGACACCCGGCTGGAATATGTGACCAGCGAGACCTTCACCATCGAATTGGTCACCGCCATCCAGACCAACCGCAACGTCCAGTTCCGGGAGAAATACCGCAGCGTTGACGTGCTACTGATCGACGACATCCAGTTTATCGCCGGGCGGGACTCCACCCAGGAGGAGTTTTTCCACACCTTCAACGCGCTTTTTAACGCGGGCAAGCAGATCGTGATCTCCTCAGACCGGCCGCCCAAGGAGATCGCCAAATTGGAAGAGCGCCTGCGCAGCCGCTTCCTCTCCGGCCTCATTGCGGATATCCAGCGCCCTGACATGGACACCCGCTGCGCCATCCTCAGGCAGAAGGCCAACGAGGAAGGCATCCAGGCCGGGGAAGACGTGATCCAGATGATCGCCCAGAACGTGGACAGCAACATCCGGGAGCTGGAGGGCAGCCTCACGCGCCTGGCGGCCTACTCCTCCCTCTCAGGCCAGGAGATAAGCCTGTCCCTGGCCCAGGAGGCACTGAAGGAAATCATCAGCGACCATCAGCCCCGCAGCGTCACCTGCTTTGATGTGATGATGGCGGTGGTGGGCTACTATGGGGTGAGCGAGGATGAGCTGCGCGGCCCCCGCCGCAGCCGCAGCATCACTGTGCCCCGGCAGATGACCATGTACCTCTCCCGAAAGCTGACCGAGGCCAGCCTGCCCAAGATCGGCGAGATGCTGGGTGGCCGGGATCACAGCACGGTGCTGCATGGCTGTGCCAAGATTGAGGAGCTCAGCCAGTCCGCCCCGCCGGTGAAGGCCGCCATCAACGACCTGACCAAGCTGCTGCTGAGGAATTGAAAACAAAAAGCCCGGGGCCGCTACGCATCTGCGTGGCGGCCCCGTTTCTTTTCGTTTCGATCAGTAGTTCCTGGGCGTGCTGAACCGGAAAAACTCCAGCCGCACCGTGTTTTCAAGGGCTTCTTTTTCCTGGCGCCTGGAGAGATGATGCCAGTCGCCCCGGGGCAGATCAGAACTGATAGTAGGCGGTGTTGATCTTCTCATGGTTGGAATCCTCCTTGTTTTCGGGCTGTGTGCTTTCATCAGCGTTGGCAACGGTGATGGAGCCCACGTCGTCTGCGATCTGGATAAGGGCCATTTCCTGGTCGGGCTGGCAGAGGATGGTCCCGCAATCCCTGATGGTGAGCTTATCCAGGATTTCCTGGGCGCTGATATCCGCATCAAGGGTCACCACACCGCAGTCTTCCACCGTCAGCCCTTCCGGGTTCTGGGCGATAAGGGCCTGGCTGATGGTCAGGCTGCTCTTGTCTGTGACCAGGAGACCCTTGTAGGTGATCAGCTTATGATACTGGGGGTCAAGGGCAATCAGGGTGTCCAGGAGGGTTTCGGGCAGCTTGATGCTGCCGGCGACCTGCAGCCCCTCAAGCTGCCTGAGCGCATTTTCCTGATCCCTGGGGATCGTGAGCTTCCCGGGGAAGAACAGGTGTTTCCCGAAGCGGCTGATCATATGGGCGCTGAGCGTGTTTTCTTCCTCCACAAATCTGAAACCCTCGGGAATGGTGGTGATGTGCGTTTTGTCGTCAAACAGCGGCAGGGCATCCTTCAGGTGCTTCTGGGCGATATAGGCGTTTTTGACTGAGAAACGCGTTCTTTTTTCGGCCAGGGGCTTGATGTCCAGGCTTTCATCCGCCATGACCAGGTCCCCCATCACGAAATACAGACTTCCTTTGGCGCGCAGGACAAACAGCTCGTCCACCCTTAGCCTGCCTTCCACCAGGATGGCGTCGTCCGGGTAGGACATGGAAAGCCCCTGCACCTGCACCCTGTTCAGAAGCGGGCCAAGGCTTCTGGGATAGAGCAGCTTGCCGTTGACGGAAATGCTGGCATATCCTTTGAGGGCCTCGGCGCTGTCCGGGTGAATGATGAGTTTGCCATTGACGATCAGCATGGTGGGGCTGGCTGGTGCTTCATTCCCCGTGATTTCGGCTTTGCCGTTTTTGATGCTGATCTGGGTGCCCTCCTCCACCTGGATGATCTGGGCGGCGTTCATGGTGAGGGATAGCCTGCTTGCCAGTTCCTTGGCGCGGGGGCTCAGTGCGATGGTGGCGGCGTTGATCTCAATGGCCTCATAGGCGCTGAGGCTCTCCTCGGTGAGCCGGGTCATGTCGCACATGGCGGTGTTGACGGTGAGTTTCTTTTTGCGGGTGTCCATGGTCAATCTCTCCTTTGCTGTTCGTATAGCTTTTGCAGTTGCGTCCGGCATTTGGCAAGCCTGGAGCGGATGGTGGAGGCGGGGAGGCCATAAAGCGCTGAGAGCTCTGTGGCGTTCATGCCCTCAAAATGCCGGAGGGTGAACAGCGCCTGGTCCTCCTGGGGGAGATGCGCCATCATCTGGGCCACATACAGGGCGGTGGTGTCGTCCTCCCAGCCCTCTTCCCGGATCAGCTCAAGCGGCTCCCGGCTTTTGCGCCGGGCCTGGTCGATGAACAGGTTTTTGGCCGTGCGGTAGAGCCAGCCGCGGCACTGAGCGGGGCTCATATCGGAAAAAATGTCCGCATGCTGCAGTGCCCGCATGAAGGTATCCTGGGTGATATCCTCCGCCTCGGGCCCCGTCCGGGTGAGGGAGAGGGCAAAGCGCCTGATCTCCTGGTAGAACTGGGCATACAGCGCTGCGATCATCATGGCCTCCTTTCATTAGGATAACGAACGGCAGGGGTGAAGTGTTGACGAAAACAAAAAAATAACGCCCGCTGAGGGCGTTAGGGCTTTGAGGCTTCAGTCAGCCGCGTAGGGCATCAGCGCGATGGCACGGGCGCGCTTGATGGCTTCGCTCAGCTGCCGCTGGTGTTTGGCACAGGTGCCCATCATGCGGCGGGGGCTGATCTTGCCCCGCTCATTGATGTAGCGGCGCAGGCGGTTGACATCCTTGTAGTCGATGTATTCGACCTTGTTGGCGCAAAAATCGCACACCTTCCGGCGCGGGCGCCTGCCGCGTGGGCGCGGCCTTCTTTCGGTTTGCTCAGACATGTTGTCGTCTCCTTAATCCTTTCACTTAGAAGGGCAGGTCGTCTTCATCCACTCGGACAAAGCCGCCGGCATTGGGTTCGGGGCTGGCGGCGGGGGCGGCCCGGCCGGGCACCTCGCCTCCTTCACCCCGGGGGGTGAGGAACTCCACCTCATCGGCCTGCACTTCCAGGCTGTAGCGCTGGGTGCCGTCGTTGCCGGTGTAGCTCTGCAGCGTCAGCGTTCCTGACACGCCCACTTTGCGGCCTTTGGCCAGAAAGCGGTTGCAGTTTTCTGCCAGCTGGCGCCAGGTGGTGACGCGGAAGAAATCCGCCTCTTGCTGGCCTGCCTCGGCGCTCCTTTGGCGGCGGTTCACCGCCACCGTGAAGGTGCACACCGGGATGCCGGACTGGGTGCTGCGCATCTCAGGGTCCCGGGTGAGGTTGCCGATTAGAAAAATTTTGTTCAATGAAGGCCTCCCTTATTCCCCTTCGTCAGGGACGATCGCTGCCGTCACGCCGGCCGGCTCTTCGGCGGGGGCTGTCTGGGGGACAGGCCGCTGAGCGCGTGGCTTGACGTTGGACCGCTTGTGCTCAACGCGGGTGATCAGGTAGCGCATGACGTTGTCGTCGATTTCCATGTTGCGCTCCATCTCCTTGGGGAAGACCGGGTCAGCGGAGAAGTTGAGCAGAACGTAGTAGCCTTCGGGCTTGTCATCCACCAGATAAGCCAGGCGGCGCTTGCCCCACTCTTCTACCTTCTCCACCTTGCCGCCGTGCTGGGCGATCAGCGCGTTATAGCGCTCGATCAGTTCCTTGCGCGGTTCTTCCTCAACGGCCGTGTCGATGATGTAAAGCAGTTCGTAATCCATCTCTTTCACCTCCTCATGGACATATGGCGCCATGTCTTGCATGGCGCAAGGATGTGCCAATTTGATATTATACCGGGAAAAGCCCCGGACTGCAAGCGCTAAATTTCGCGCGGGACGGATAAGTATTCAGCCCTGGGGCCCGGATGCAAGCACCTCAGGCGCCACATTGGTGAACTTGGTGATGTTCTTGGCAAACAGCCCCGCCAGCTTGCGGGCAGTCTGGTCATAGGCGTCCTGGTCCTTCCAGGTGGCGCGAGGATCCAGCAGATGATCCGGCACCCCGGGACAGGTGGTGGGCACCTCCAGGTTGAAGATGGGGTCATGGCGGAAAGCGGCGCCCTCCAGGCTGCCGTTCAGGCAGGCAGAGACCATCGCCCGGGTAAGGGGCAGCTTGATGCGGCTGCCCACGCCGTAGGGCCCGCCCGACCAGCCCGTGTTGACCAGGTATGCCCTGGCTTGGTGCTTGCGGATCTTTTCGCCCAGGAGCTTGGCATAAGCGGCGGGGGGCAGCGGCAGGAAGGGCGCCCCAAAGCAGGCGGAGAAGGTGGCCACCGGCTCGTCAATGCCCCGCTCGGTGCCGGAGAGCTTGGCGGTGTAGCCGCTGAGGTAGTGATACATCGCCGCCTCAGGGCTGAGCCTGGACACGGGGGGCAGCACGCCAAAGGCGTCAGCGGTCAGGAAGATGATGGTCTGGGGATGGCCGGCCACGCCCGGGATCAGCGCGTTTCCAATATAATCCACAGGGTAGCCCACCCGGGTGTTCTCGGTGAGAGAGGCATCGTTAAAGTCGTATTGGCGGGTCTCCGGATCCATCACCACGTTTTCAACCAGCGCGCCAAAGCGGATGGCGTTCCAGATGTCCGGCTCATGCTCCTGGGAGAGGTTGATGCACTTGGCATAGCAGCCGCCTTCGATGTTGAAGATGCCGGTGTCGCTCCAGCCGTGCTCGTCGTCGCCGATGAGCCTCCGCTGCGGGTCGGCGGACAGGGTGGTCTTGCCGGTGCCGGAGAGGCCGAAGAACAGCGCGCTGTCACCCTCAGTTCCCACGTTGGCTGAGCAGTGCATGGACAGCACGCCCTTTTTGGGCAGCAAATAGTTCATCACCGAGAACACGCTTTTTTTGATCTCCCCGGCATAGGCGCTGCCGGCGATGATCACCATGCGCCGGGCATAGCTGATGATGATGGCCGCCTCGCTGTTGACCCCATCCGCCTGGGGATCGCATTTAAGCCCCGGGGCCGCGATGATGGTGAAGTCGGGGTCGAAATTGGCCAGCTCATCCGCCTCAGGCCTTAGCAGCAGCTGGTGGATGAACAGGTTCTGGCTGGCCATCTCATTCACCACCCGGAAGCGGTGGCGGTAGGCGGGGTCAGCGCCGGCGCAGCCGTCAAAGACGAAGACATCCTTATCCACCAGATAATCGCAGATTTTTTTGTGGATGCGGTCAAAAGTGGCGGGGGGCACAGGGCGGTTGACCTTGCCCCAGTCGATATCGCCCATCACCTCCGTGTCTTGCGCCACGAAGCGGTCATCAGGGGAACGGCCGGTGTATTTGCCGGTTTTAACGGTGAAGGCACCGGATTCAGACAACAGGCCTTCCTGGCGCCTGAGGGCCTGCTCCACAAGGGCTGCGGGGGGAAGGTTGTGATAGACAGCCTTTGGGTTGTTGATGCCAATGGAATTCAAGTCAAGTCGCGCCATGATACCCTCCTGATAAAAAAACATTCTTTTCCCATCATACACCATTAGCCCCGCGATGTGAAGGGCGCGATTCCTGCCGCGCCTTGCTCCCAAAAGCGGGGCTGTGCTATACTTCGGTGGAATTGGCGGGAAAGGCGGTGGGCAGGTGGAGCACGCAGGGCACCGGGAGCGGCTCAGGGAGCGGTTCGCCCAGGCGGGGCTCGCCGGCTTTGCGCCTCATGAGGCGCTGGAATTGCTGCTCACCTTTGCCATCCCCCGACGGGACGTGAACCCCCTGGCCCACAGGCTGCTTGAGCACTTCGGCTCCCTTCCCCGGGTGCTGGAGGCCTCGGTGGAAGATCTGGGGCTGGTGCCCGGCATGGGCAAAAGCTCCGCGACCCTGGTGGCGATGCTGGTGCCCCTGTTCCGGCTTTACCGGCAGGGCCTGGTGGTGGAACAGGAGAAGGACACCGGAGAAACCGACCTGCTGGCTTTGTGCCAGGCCCTCCTGATGGGGGAGGCGGTGGAGCGGTTTTATGTGCTGGCGCTGGACAAAAAGGGAAAGCTGCTGGGCCACAGCCGGGTGTCCTCAGGCGATGATGGGGAGACGGCGGTCTACCCCCGGCTGATGGTGCAGGCGCTATTGCGTTATGGCGCTTCCGCCTGTGTGGTGGCGCACAATCATCCCTCAGGCACGCTCAGGCCCTCAGGCGCAGACCTGCAGCTGACCCGGGCGCTGTCGGAGATGATGAGGCCGCTGGACATCCAGCTTGCCGACCATGTGATTGTGGGCGGGGATGGGGTGTTCAGCTTTGCCCGGGAGGGGCTGCTGAATGGTTAAAAGGATGAAAAATGGCTAGAAGAGCAAGAAGCGGGTGTTTTGGCTTGATATTGAAACTCATCACCACGGTGATCCTTCTGGGGGCGCTGGCCTTCGCGGTGCTGTTTGGGCTCCTGGTCTACCGGGAGAACACCGTGCCCCGGCCAGGGCCCACCAGCGCGATGATCGTGCTGGGCGCTCAGGTGAACCCGGACGGCACGCCCAGCGTACAGCTGGAATGGCGGCTGACCGCGGCCCTTGATGTATACAAGCTCAAACGCATGCCCATCGTGGTGACCGGCGCCCAGGGGCAGGATGAGCCCCGCACTGAGGCCAGCGTGATGGCTGACTGGCTGGAAGCCCGCGGCGTCTCGGGGGAGGACCTCCGCCGGGACGAGACCTCCTTCAATACCCGGGAGAACATCCAGAATGCCATGCAGTATATGCCGGGGGTCAAGGATGTGCTGATTGTGACCAGCGACTATCACCTGCCCCGGGCCATGCAGATCGCCCGGGACCTGGGGCTCAACCCCTCCGGCATCGGCAGCCCCATCAAGCAGGAGTACTGGGTGAAAAACCACCTCCGGGAGACCCTGGCCTGGGGGAAATACTACGTGCAGAAGTTCATTCCGATACCGTAAAAATCTCGTGGCTGAGGCAGCGGGTGAGAAGCTTGCGGCGGTTTTCGATGTCCCCCAGGGCCCACATGAGCTTGGTGACCGCCGCCTCGGTGGTCATGTCATGGGCGCCGTAGATGTTCTGTTCCACAAAGCCGCGGCCGACTTCATAGATGGTGAAGTCGGCCTTTTCATACAGGCACTGGGTGGTGACCAGGGTGATGACCCCTGAGAGGCTCAGCGCGTGAAGCTTTTCAATCAGGTTGCGCCTGATATAGTGAAGCCCGCCCAGGCCAAAGGCTTCCAGCACCAGGCCCCGGTATCCGGCGCGCTGGATGTGGTCAAAAATCTCCGGGTCGGTGCCGGGCATCATTTTCAGCAGGAATACCCGGGCGTCAATGGCCAGGGGGTCTGCGATGCTGTGCCTTTCAGGCTTCACCTCTCCCAGCAGGTGCAGCCCGTCCGCGTCAAAGGTGCCCACCGGGGGCGCGTTGATGGAGTCAAAAGCGTCAAAGCCCAGGGTGCGCATCTTCACCGCCCGGGTGCCGTGGATCACCTTGTGGTGAAAAGCGATGTACACCCCCGGGCGGCTGGAGGCCGCCATGGCGAAAGCCTCCCTGAGGTTGCCCGGCGCATCGGAATAGGGGTGGCGCAGGGGCAGCTGGGAGCCAGTGAGCACCACGGGTATCCTGAGGCCCAGCAGCATGAAGCTCAGCGCTGAGGCGGTGTAGGCCATGGTGTCGGTGCCGTGGGTGATGACGATGCCATCGGCGTCAGCCTCATGCGCCTTGACGGCCTGGGCCAGCTGCTGCCATTCCTCGGGTTGGATGTTGCTGGAGTCCAGCATAAAAACATCCCGGGTGCGGATGTCCGCCCGCTCCCTGAGGCTGGGCATAAAGGCCATGATGCCCTCGGCTGAGGTCAGCGGCACCAGGCCCTCGGATGTCTCCTGGCTGGCGATGGTGCCGCCGGTGGCAAGCAGCGTGATGCGTGGCAGCATGGCGTTCTCCTTCTTTGGGCTGTTCTGATGATGGGCGGACCAAGCGACTGTCCCATCCAGCCCCATTTTGATATTCTTCACCCTGCATTATACAGCAGCCGCGCCCTTTATGAAAGCCAGCCGCGGCGGTCATTGTCCAAAGCCCGATGATCTTTGCAGGGGAGAGCCCGAGAGGGGCGCTTTTTCAAAAGCGCCCCTCTCGGGAAAAACCCTATTCTTCTGGCCCTCAGATCCTGGGCATCTCCGGCCGCTCGCCCTGGAATTTGCCCAGCGCCCAGGCGGTGAGCTCGCTTAAAGAAGGGTGGATGATCATGGAGCGGGCGATGGGGGACAGGCCGCCGGGGTCCTGAAGCTGGCGATCGCCCCCGGCGTTCATCAGATAGGCAAAGGGCTGGATCAGCACCGCCGCCTGGGGGCCAATCACATGGGCGCCCAGCAGGTGGCCACGCTCATCGGTGATGATTTTGGCGAATCCGTCATTTTCATCCCGCTTGTCATAGCCCATGGAGATGCCGGCCACGATGTCGCTGTAATGGTTATAAGCCACCCGGGGCTTGACGCCGGCGGCCAAGGCCTCCTCCTCGGTCATGCCCACGCTTGCGCACTGGGGGAAGGTATAGACTGCCTGGGGCGTGGCGGTGTAGTCAGCCACGCGGTGGCCCTCGCCAAAGAGGATGTCAATGAGCACCTCTGCTTCGTAGTTGGCCTTGTGGCGCAGGGCGTCCACGCCGTTGACATCGCCGATGGCAAAGACATGGGGGAGGTTGGTGGTGAGGCGGTTGTTGGTGAGGACATAGCCCCGGTGATCGGTGAGGATACCGGCGGCCTGGAGGCCCAGCATATCGGTGTTGGGCACGATGCCGGGGGCCAGGAAAACCTCCTGGGCAGACAGGGTGACCTGGCCGCCCTGGGCCAGGTTCTGGAAGGTGACATGTTTAAGCCCCCCCTCCTGCACCATGGAGACCGAGTTGAGGTTGGTGTGCACCTGGATGCCAAGGCCCTCCATCTGGCTGCGCAGGGACTCGGCGATTTCCTTCTCCCAGCCCCGGAGCAACTGTCCCCGCAATACGGCCATGGTGACCCGGGTGCCCATAGCGGAGAAAATGTGGGCAAACTCACAGCCCGTGGCACCCCCGCCGATGACCAGCAGGCTGTCGTAGGGCTTCTCCGGAAAATGCCCGCCGAAGATGGACTCGCTGGTCTGATAGCCTGTCTCCATCAGCCCCTGGACATCCGGTATCCGGGTGCGGGAACCGGTGGCGATGACGATTTTATCCGCCGTGAAGCGAGCGGCTCCTCCGTCTTTCAGGTTGACCTGGATGGTGTGGGCGTCCACAAAGCTGGCCTCACCCTTGAACATGGTGAGCCCCTTTTGCCCTGACAGCTCCTGCTCCAGCTCCTTGTTCGCGTCGATCTGGTGCTGCATGCGCCGGGCAATTTTGGCCCAGTCGATCTCAGGCTTGGGGAAGCTGACCCCTACCTTGGCCCCCTGCTCCGCCTCCCGGATGAGGTCGGCCGGGTACACCAGCATTTTGGAGGGGATGCAACCCCGGTTCAGGCAGGTGCCGCCCCAGGCGCCCTTTTCCACCACAGCACAGCTGAGGCCCTTTTCAAGCGCGGCTTCCGATATCATCAGCCCGCTGCCCCCGCCCAAAACCGCCAGATCAAAGTGTTGCATCAGCGCGAGTCTCCTTAAACACAGTCAATTCACTTGCGTATCTTAACAGAGCCCGGGCAGGATGGCAAGAAAAACAAGGCGCCGCTGCAAGTATGCGGCGCCTGCCAAAACGGGTTTGAGGGGGAGGACGGTTTTTTGCGTCATTGTGCGGGGTAATTCTCGGGCTTGCGCCCCTGATCCTCTGAGGGGGGCGGGATATCCGGGGGCGCCGCGCGGGCGGGCGTCTCCTGGTTGAGGTTTCCCTTTTCGTAGGTCAGCCCTTCGCAGTTGGGGGAATCCCCGCAGTAGGTTTGCTCGCTCACGCTGCGCAGGCGGGAAAAGAAACGCGTGAAAGGCGCTGTGATGGCTTGCCAGACACTCATACAATCACCTCCTGGAAGGAGTATACCCAGTGGCGGCGCCCGCGAGTGGGTGGATCGACAGAGCTTCAGCAATGCTCTATGATGATGGCGTTTGGCGGGCACAAAAACACATCGTCAGCTTTGGAGGCATTATGCGCGAATTTGATCTTTGGCTCACCCACGGCAGCGACCTTGCGGACCGGGCGGTGGAATTGCTGGCGGCGGCGGGTGTGGCGGAGGATATTGGAGGCCAGGGCAGTCGCATCGGCATCAAGCCCAACCTGGTGCTGCCCCGCCCCGCCTCCCAGGGCGCCACCACGCATCCGGAAATCGCGGAGGGTGTGATCCGGTATCTTCATCAGCATGGCTTTAAAAATCTGGTGATCCTGGAGGGCTCCTGGGTCGGGGACAGGACCGAGGCGGCGTTTGCGGTCTGCGGCTATCAGGCGCTGTCCGCAAAAACCGGGGTTCCGCTGATTGACACCAAAAAAGACAGCTGGAAAAACCAAGACGCGGCGGGGCTTGAGATCGCCGTGTGTGACAGCGTGATGGCCCTTGACTACCTGATTAACCTGCCGGTGATGAAGGGGCACTGCCAGACCAACATCACCTGCGCGATGAAAAACCTCAAAGGGCTGATCCCCGACCGGGAAAAGCGCCGGTTTCACACCCTTGGGCTGCACAAGCCCATCGCCCGCCTGGCCAGCCTCATGCCCCGGGGCTTTACGCTGGTGGACGCGGTGTGCGGCGACCTGGACTTTGAGGAGGGCGGAAACCCCGTCAGGCGGGATCAGCTCATCGGCGGCTTTGACCAGGTGCTGGTGGACGCCTGGGTGTGCCGGGCGATGGGCTTTGATCTGGAAGAGGTGCCCTATATCGGCATGGCTGAAAGGCTGGGTCTGGGCAGCGCCAATGTGGACAGCGCCCGGGTGGCGGTGCTTCAGAAGCCTGGAATGCCTGTCAGCGCCCGCAACAGCCGGAAGGTGGCCCAGCTGCTCTCCCGCGTGGACCAGCGGGAGGCCTGCAGCGCCTGCTGCGCGGCGCTGGTGTTTGCGCTTCACAGGCTAAGCCGGCAGGGGGAGCGCAGGGCGGCGGCTCTGCCCCTGTCCATCGGCCAGGGTTTCAAGGGCCGGGGCGGAGACATGGGCATTGGCAGCTGCACGGCCGGCTTTGCCAGGCACGTCAAAGGTTGCCCGCCCCAAGCGGCAGACATCATCGGGTTTTTGAAGGAGCAAGCCTGAAACCGCTCGCGAGCATCGCGCCACAACGAGGGTTGGAAGAGATTGGGGTATATTATTCAAAAGCGCGCTGAAGGAGAGAACATCATGGAACCAAAGATCAAATACGGCATCATGGGCTATGCCCGCATCGCCCGGGACAAGGTGATCCCTGGCATCCTCGAGGCAAAGAACGCGGAACTATATGCCATCGCCTCCTCAGACCCCGGGCGGCGTGAAGAAGCCCTGAAGGCCTTTCCCTTTGAGAAGGCTTATGACAGCTACCAGGCGCTGCTGGATGACCCCCAGGTGGACGCGGTGTATATCCCGCTGCCCAATGCCATGCACAAGGAGTGGACGGTGAAGGCGGCGAAGGCCGGCAAGCACATCCTGTGCGAGAAACCCATGGCGCTCACCCTGGAGGACGCGGACGAGATGATCGCTGCAGCGAAGGAAAACGGCGTCAAGCTGATGGAGGCCTTCATGTACCGCTTCACCGCCCGCACAAAAAAGCTGGGAGAGCTGCTGGCAGAAGGCGTCATCGGCGAGATCCGCCACATCAACTCCACCTTCCGCTTCAAACTGGATGATCTGTCTGACATCCGGCTCAACGCCAAGCTTGGCGGCGGCAGCCTGTGGGATGTGGGCTGCTATCCTGTGAACCTCGTTGGCATGCTGATGGGGGAGGAGCCCGAGGCGGTCTGTGCACTGAAGGCGGACCGGCAGGGGGTGGATGATTCTCTAAGCGCTGTCATGCGGTACAAAAGCGGCGTCATCGCTACCCTCAGCTCCGGCCTCAACAGTGCCTCCTGCATGTTCACCGAGATTAACGGCGAGGAAGGGACGCTGCTCATCCGCGACAGTTTTGACCAGACCGACACCCCCATCCTGCTGGTGAAGGACGGGGTGACCACCGAAATCCCGGTGCCGGCATCCAAGCGCTATGTGGCCGAGGTGGAGGACTTCTCTGACGCGATTCTCCATGACCGGGAGCCGGGCTTTGGCTTGGATGAAACCCGGCGCAACATCGGCATCATCCTGCGCATTCTGGAAGCCGCCGGATAACCGAGGGGCTAAGCCTGCCCTATTTAAAGGTGAGGGCCTTCAGGGGACCCCTCTGGCTAGGCCAGGGGATTGACGAAGCCTACAATCCGCTTCACATTCGCCGGGTCGTCATGGGGCAACCCGGCGGATTTTTTGGTGTCAAGGGCTGTGAGGGCGGCCATCTGGTCGTCTGTCAGGGTGAAGTCAAAGATGTCGATGTTCTCTTTGATACGGGCCTCGTGGGTGGATTTGGGGATGACCACGATGTTTTGCTGGACGAGGAAACGAAGGGCCGCCTGGGCCGGGGTTTTCCCGTGCTGGGCCGCGATGCCCTTGAGGATGGCATTTTCCAGCAGGTCGGTCTTGCCCTGGGAGAAGGGCCCCCAGGACATGAGGGCGATGTTGTGTTCTGCCATCAGCGCCCTTGCGTCCTGCCGCTGGTGATAGATATGCGCCTCCAGCTGGTCAACCGCCGGCAGCACGTCAAAGTGCAGGATCAGGTCCTGCAGCCGGTCGGCATAGAAGTTGGAAAGGCCGATGGCTTTCGCCAGGCCCTCATGATAAAGCTTTTCCATCACCCGCCAGGCGCCGTAGACATCGCCAAAGGGGTGGTGGATGAGGTAGAGATCCACATAATCCAGGCCCAGGCGCTGGAGCGAGGCCTCAAAGGCCGGGCGGGTTTTTGCGTCGCCGGTGTCGGTGTGCCAGAGTTTGGTGGTGATGAAAAGCTGCTCCCGGGGGATGCCGCTTTTTTTGATGGCCTGCCCTACCGCCGCCTCGTTGCCGTAAAACTGGGCGGTGTCAATCAGCCGGTAGCCAGCCTCAAGCGCCTGAAGAACGCTGCGCTCACAGGTCTCCGGGTCGTTTATCAGATAGGTGCCAAAGCCGACCAGGGGCATCTTGGCGCCGGTGTTGAGCGTGATGGTGTGCTGCATGGTAGGGCCTCCTTGGATCTTTCTTTCTTCATCTATCATACCCATCAGGGCCAAACCGGGATTCGCCGGGCAAAAGTTTCAAAAAAGATGCGCAAAAACCTTGACAAGGGAGGGGGCGGCGTGGTACATTATCCACAGGTTAGCACTCGACACGCGAGAGTGCTAACAACCCGGAGAGGCGGGGGAGAGGAGGGGCCCATGAACGAGCGCAAACGCCGCATCCTGCAGGCAGTCATCGATGATTACATCCTGACCGCCATGCCCGTGGGCTCCCGCACCATCTCCCGCAAGTATCTCAAAAACATCTCCAGCGCCACCATCCGAAACGAGATGAGCGACCTGGAGGAGCTGGGATACCTGATGCAGCCCCATGTATCGGCTGGCCGCGTGCCAAACGCCAAGGCCTACCGGCTGTATGTGGACATGCTGATGGATGCCGGGCTGATCCCCAGCGCTGAGGATGAGGCCGCCAAGGACTACTACCTCAAGCAGGTGAGCCACCTGGAGGATGTGGTGAAAAGCACTGCGCAGGTGCTCAGTGACTTTACCCACTACGCCTCCCTGGTGATGATGCCCGGACAGGCCCAGCTGCGCATCACCCATTTGCATCTGGTGCCGGTCAGCCGGGCCATGGCCCTGCTGGTCATCGTCACAGACGGCGGCATCATCCGGGACACCATGGTGCATGTGTCTGAGGCGCTTGACGCGGACGCGCTGTATGCCATTAGCCGGATGCTCACCGACCGCTTCGCGGGGAGAACCCTGCGTGAGGTGCGCCAACAGCTCAAGGACTTTGCCGCTGGCGCTGCCGCTGACCCGCAGGTGCTTAAAGGCATCGCGGAGCTGTCAGACCAGATGGCCAAGGACAACGCCACCGATACCATCACCATCTCTGGCACCCACAACATCCTGAACTTTCCGGAGTATCAGGAGGCGGAGAAAGCCCGCAGGGTGCTCACGGTGCTGGAGGACAAGGAGCGGCTGATGCAGCTGATCAAGGGGGCTGACGGCCTTGACCTGACGGTGCACATCGGCCCTGAAACCGGGATCCCCGAGATGCGGGAGTGCAGCGTGGCCTTGGCGGAATACACCGTAGGCCAGGGGCACCGGGGCACCATCGGCATCATCGGCCCCACCCGCATGCCCTATGCCCGCGTGCTCAACACCCTCCGTCTGGTGGGCGAGGCTTTAAGCCTGGTGCTTACCGGCGGCGAGCAGGCGGAGTAACTTTTGGAGGAAACCATGGACCGCAAGAAGAAACATGCCAAGCAGGAAGACAGCCCCGTTCCCCAGGAGGGCGCTGAGATGGCGCCGGAGACTGCCGAGGAAACCCGGCCTGTGGACCAGACGGCGCTGATGGCGGAGTTGGAAGCAGCCCGCGCCAAGCAGGATGAGTACCTGAACATGGCCCAGCGCGTGCAGGCGGAGTTTGACAACTACCGCAGGCGCAACCGCCAGGTGGCATCGGAGAGCTTTGACGACGGCGCCCGCGCCTTCATCAAAACCATCCTGCCGGTGGTGGACAACCTGGACCGCGCCCTGATGGTGGAGCAGGATCAGGAAGACCCGCTGTACAAAGGCGTTGTCCTGGTGCAAAAACAGCTCATCGATGCGCTGAAGGCCCGCGGGGTAAACGAGATCTCCCGCCTGGGGGAAACCTTTGACCCGAAGCTGGAGGACGCTGTCGCCCAGGGCGCGTGTGAGGAAGGGGCGCCGGGCACCGTGTGTGACGTGGTGCTCAAGGGCTACCAGATGGGCGAGAACGTGCTGAGGCACGCAATGGTACGGGTGGTTCCCGACCTTTGATATAGATTTTATTCAGAAAGAAACGCACAAGCGTATGGAGGAAATACACAATGGCTAAAATTATCGGAATTGACCTGGGCACCACCAACTCTGTTGTCGCCGTCATGGAAGGCGGCGAACCGGTTGTCATCCCCAACTCTGAAGGTGCCAGGACCACGCCGTCAGTGGTTGCATTCACCAAGGATGGCGAGCGCCTGGTGGGACAGATCGCCAAGCGCCAGGCCATCACCAACCCGGACCGCACCATCTCCTCTATCAAGCGGAAGATGGGCACCGACTATAAAATTTCCATCGACGGCAAGAACTACACCCCCCAGGACATCAGCGCGATGATTCTGCAAAAGCTCAAGCAGGACGCGGAAGCGTACCTGGGCGAGAGCGTGACCCAGGCGGTCATCACCGTGCCCGCGTACTTCTCCGACTCGCAGCGCCAGGCCACCAAGGATGCCGGCCGCATCGCGGGCTTGGAAGTGATGCGCATCATCAACGAGCCCCCCGCAGCCTCCCTGGCCTACGGCCTGGACAAGGAGCACAGCCACAAGATTCTGGTCTACGACCTGGGCGGCGGCACCTTCGACGTGTCCATCATCGAAATGGGCGACGGCGTGCAGGAAGTTCTTGCCACGGCCGGAAATAACCGCCTTGGCGGCGACGACTTTGACAAGCGCATCATGGACTGGATGATTTCCGAGTTTAAGAAGGAAAACGGCATTGACCTTTCGGGCGACAAAATGGCTTTGCAGCGTTTAAAGGAAGCTGCCGAAAAGGCAAAGATTGAGCTCTCCAGCCAGACTTCCACGCAGATTAACCTGCCGTTCATCACGGCAGATGCAAACGGCCCGAAGCACCTTGACATGACTCTGAGCCGCGCAAAGTTTGAGGAACTGACCGCAGACCTGATTGAAAAAACAGAAAGCCCGGTCAAACAGGCCCTTTCGGATGCAGGGCTCTCTTTCAATGATATCAGCAAAATTCTCATGGTCGGCGGTTCTTCGCGCATGCCCTGTGCGCAGGAGCTTGTCAAGAAACTGTCCGGCAAGGAACCCTTTAAGGGCATCAACCCGGATGAGTGTGTCGCCATTGGCGCCTCGCTTCAGGCCGGCGTGCTCGGCGGCGAAGTACAGGGCCTCCTGCTTCTCGATGTCACACCGCTTTCACTCGGCGTTGAAACCCTCGGCGGCGTTATGACAAAGATTATCGACCGCAACACAACCATCCCGACCAAGAAGAGCCAGATCTTCTCAACTGCGGCAGATGGCCAGACCTCCGTTGAAATCAATGTTCTACAGGGCGAACGTGAATTTGCACGCGACAATAAGCAGCTCGGCATTTTCAAGCTGGACGGCATTGCCCCGGCGCCGCGCGGAATCCCGCAGATTGAAGTATCTTTCGATATTGATGCAAACGGCATTGTAAATGTGTCCGCAAAGGACCTCGGCACCGGCAAACAGCAGAAGATTACAATTTCCTCCAGCTCCAACATGAGCAAGGAAGATATTGATAAGGCTGTAAAGGAAGCCTCAAAGTTCGAGGCGGAAGACAAGAAGCGCCGCGAAGCGGTTGACCAGAAAAATGAGTCTGAAAATCTCTGCTACAGTGTCGAAAAGCTTATTAAGGACAGCGGCAGCAAGATTTCCGACAGCGACAAGACTGACCTTAACGCAAAGACTGCCGCTGTCCGCGAAGCGATGAAAGGCGACAATGCTGACGACATCAAGTCTAAGACAGAAGATCTGAAGAAAGCTATGTATGCCGTGAGCGAAAAACTCTACAAGAATGCTGCACCACAGCAGCCACAGCAGCCACAGCAGCCACAGCAACCACAGCAACCACAGCAGCCGCAGGGGCCGTCACAGCAGGCGAATCCACAGCAGAACAGTCGGAATACCGGTTCGTCAACCGATGCTAACGGCAACACCGTCTATAATGCCGAGTATCACGACGTTGACGATAAAGACAAAAAGTAAAACCGGATGAATCTGCATTGGTGGAACTGGAGGCAGAAATCCGGAGCATCTAAAAATTAAGTTTTCGCTAAGGCCTCTCAAATGAGGCCAGGCACCGCAGGGCAGCCAAAAACGACTGCCCTGCGCGTGTGATTTTCGGGGGTGATTGTGCTTGGCTGAAAGCAAAGACTACTATGAGGTAATGGGCGTACCAAGGAACGCCACCGACGGAGAAATTAAAAAAGCATACCGTGAGCTTGCAAAGAAGTACCATCCGGACCTTCACCCGGGTGACAAGGAAGCGGAGGCGAAGTTTAAGGAAGTCAACGAGGCGTATGAAGTCCTGTCCAATAAGGAAAAGCGTGCGCGCTACGACCAGTTCGGCCAAGCAGGCGTTGACCCCAATTTCGGCGGTGGAGCTGGCGGCAGTCCGTTCACCGGCAATATTAATATTGACGATATTTTTAACAGCGTATTTAATGACTTTGGGTTCGGCGGCTTTGGGGGAATGGGCGGCACCAGTGTCCACCACACCTCCAGTAATATGCCGCGCCGTGGCAGTGACAGTGAAACTTCCGTCACCATCAGCTTTGAAGAAGCTGCAAAAGGCTGTGTCCGCACAATCCGGTACGAGCAGGTGGATCTCTGCGGAACCTGCCATGGCACCGGCGCACGGAATGGTGCCGTGCGAACCTGCCCGCAGTGCGGCGGGACAGGGCAAGTCCGTATCAGCCAGCGTACGCCGTTTGGCCTGGTTCAGACAACCCGTACCTGCGACAAATGCGGCGGCTCCGGCAAGGTAGTCGACAGCCCTTGTCCAGACTGCGGCGGTTCCGGCAGGGTTCGCCGTTCATGCAATATTGAAATCAATATTCCCGCAGGCATCGCCGACAGCCAGGTGCTGAACGTCAGCGGCAAGGGCAACGCCGGGACAAACGGCGGGCCAAGCGGCGACCTGCACGTCCTTGTGAGCGTGCGCCCGCATCCGCTTTTTGAGCGCCGTGGAAATGATGTCTGGTGCGAAATGCCCATTACATTTGCCCAGGCTGCGCTTGGTGCAGAAGTCGTTGTGCCGACGATTGACGGCAAAGTAAGTTATATGGTTCATCCGGGAACTCAACCCGACGATGTATTCAAGCTGCGCGGCAAGGGAATCCCAAAGCTCGGCGGCCACGGACGCGGAGATCAGTACGTCCGCATGACGGTCGAGGTCCCGAAGAACCTTTCCGCAAAGCAGAAAGAGCTTTTGCAGGAATTCGAGGGAATTGGGGAAGATAAAAATTATCAGAAGCGCCACAATTTTTTTGATAAACTTAAGGAAATGTTCGGCGAATAAAAAGGATAAAGTATTTGCCATAAGTAAAAGCACCCTGCGCTGAAAATGCGCAGGGTGCTTTTGTCTCCTTTGGGAAAAGAAAAATTATGCAATCTTGCCAAACTCAGCTGGGGAAACAGCGCCGCAGCGGATGATGCGGTCACGCATGAAAATATACAGTTCCGTAAATGTTGCTTTTTGGTAAGCGAAAATCATTGCGCTCGCAGCAATGGATGCAAGGCTGGCAATCGGCCATAGGAGCCAGGAAAAAAGGCTGAGCACAATGCCCGCCAGAAGGAACCAGCCGAAAAAGGAAAGGTACAGCACAAAAATTTCGCCTTTTTCACCGTTTGTCATCATACTGCTGATTTGCCTTGCGCGGTCTCCCGGCATGGTCGGATTATCTGCGAGGATAAACGGAACCATGGTATATTTAAGGCCTTCGACGATGCCGGGGATAATGAGCGCCAGGGAACAAAGAAAAACAATCAGCGCTGTCGTCAGCATCCCGGTAATTGTGCTGCTGTAGCTGTCGGTAAAACCGGTAAACATGATGCCGATGTCCGTCTGGCCAAAGCGGTTTGCAAGGAAAAAGCGTGACACACCGACAATAAGTGGAAGCCCTATAAAAATAAAAAGCAGAATTGCCGGAATCGTGTACCAATGGAATGACACCACATTTTCAAAAACTGATTTCGGTGACAACAGATCGATCCCTTTTGTGCTGAAAGATTTAGAAAGGCTAAACATATTAACAATCAGACTGTTAATCAGGCAGACGGCAAATGCTCTCCAGTACTTGTCACCGGAAAGCGCCATTTTTGCGTTTTCCTTCAGGACGACTCTGTCCCACATGGTTGATTTCCCCTTTCCATAATTCGGAGGTGTGCAGCCGCACCCGTTTTATCCCTTTCATGTGTATTGAATGGCTACCGTCATTATACTGGATTTCCATGCAAAGGACAATCTTTTTGCGGGATTTTCCCGAATTTCCGACAGGCGTTGGAATTTTACCCGGCAATAGAATAAAGCCACCGAGCCAGCAGGCCGCAGGCGTAAATAACTGGCTGGTGAAACAGGTAAATTGCAAGTGCATGGCGTCCAACCCAAGAGAGTTGCGGCACTGAGGAGCGGTACATAAAAGCCGGAAATTTCCCCGCCTTTGCCAGCTTGCCGACCCATACTCCTGCCGTATAAACAAAGATCCAGGGCAGCATTGGAAAATAGTCAGCACTGACAAATTTATCGTTATGGAACCCGAGCGGTGCAAACCAGTTTTCCGCATAAAGCCCCTCCGGAAGGCGCACTGCAAACGGGTACCCTGGGCCGAGCAGGCCATCCTGGACATGACGTGTCAGCAGAAACATCGCAGCACAGGCAAGAACTGGCCACCATGAAAATGGCTCTCGGTCAAGCGCCGGTTTCACTAGGCCCGTCAGCACCATACAGGTTGCAAGGAAATGAAGCACGCCAAAGATAATCCGGTCATTCGGTACAACCAGCCATGTTACAAGCGTGACACCCATT
Source organism: Christensenella sp. UBA5327 (assembly GCA_002411105.1). Taxonomy (GTDB): domain Bacteria; phylum Bacillota; class Clostridia; order Christensenellales; family Aristaeellaceae; genus UBA6115. Next base: position 46,223 of record DHQX01000002.1, read on the forward strand.
GCAAAAGCGAAAAGTTTCAGCCCGCGTACAAGGTTTGAGTGGGAAAGGTTGCATGCAATGCCTGAGATAAACATGAAAAGTCCGGCAAAATATGGTTCAGCCACCATAAAAAAGCTAAAAAAGTAGACACCCGCTTCCCCGCCGAACAGGTAGCCTTCTGTATAAAACGCATGGTAACAGACCATACAAAATACGGCAAATCCGCGCAGCTCGTCCAGAAACCAGATTCTACCGTCTTTCCTGATGCTGGCAGAATGATATCCCGTCATTCCTCTGCATTCCCCCTGAAAGCTCCCGCACAGCAGGCGCACTAATGGATTTATTATAGCATACAAAGCAGGGGTATGCTATAATAGATGCAAATTCAAAAAACGGAGGGAACCGAATGGCGGAAACAAAACAAACAAAGGGAATCACCATGATGCAGGTTACGCCGGCATACCGTGCCATCCTGTTTGATCTTGACGGTACACTGACAAATTCCGGTCCTGGAATCATGGATTCGGTCCGCAAGACACTTGCCGGGATGGACAAGCCTGCACTTTCGGAATCCGGCCTCCGAAAATTTATTGGGCCGCCGCTTTCCACCAGTTTTCGGACATTCTGCGGCATGAACGAGGAAGAAACGGCCGATGCCATTCGCCGCTACCGCCTGATTTACCGAGGTGGCAATATTTTTAACGCTTCCGTCTATCCCGGCATCCCGAAACTGCTTACCGCCCTCCGCAGGGCTGGTGCATTTCTCGCTGTGGCAACCTCCAAACCGGCCTCCATGACAAAAGACGTGCTGAATCATTTTGGGCTGATGCCTTATTTTGATTTCGTTTCCGCAGCAGATGAGAGCGAGCGCAGCCGGACAAAGGATACCATTATTCTTCCCGCTGTTAAGGCTGCCGAATGTTCCCCTGCACAGGCCATTATGATTGGGGATACCTGTTTTGACGCGCAAGGTGCCCGCCTTGCGGGGACGTCTTTTATCGGTGTCCTGTACGGTTTCGGCAGCGAAGCGGAAATGCGGAAAGAAGGCGCGGAAAAATTTGTCCGCCTGCCTGCTGAACTGCGGCCGATGCTGATTGACAACGGCTGAAGAACGCGTTATGATAAGAGTAAACCGAATAATGGGGTGCTGGGTATTCCCGGCTGAGAGGGCACGGAACGACGTGCTAAACCCTACTACCTGATCTGGATAATGCCAGCGTAGGAAATTTCCAAAACGGTATCAAAACGCTC
>DHQX01000002.1:47640-56597 GCA_002411105.1 Christensenella sp. UBA5327
CGGAGTGGACTCCAGGGACAGGGCCTTTCGGTAAATTTTACTGATGGAGGGCTCAACTATGGAAAATCCAGGAAAAGTATCCAAAAGGAACGAGGTCAGCCCAAAAACGCTGCGCCTTGTGGAAAGCGCCGTCATGCTTGGGCTTGCAACGGCCCTGAGCATGGTAAAGCTCTGGCAGATGCCGCTCGGCGGCTCCGTGACACTTTGCAGTATGCTGCCCATTCTGCTAATTAGTTATAAGTACGGTCCAAAGTGGGGGATTGGCGTCGGTTTCGCCTACAGTATCATTCAGATGATGCTTGACATTGGCGCTGTTTTTTCCTGGGGCCTTACGCCGATTGCTGTGGCAGCATCGTTTATTTTTGATTATCTGTTTGCATTTACTATGCTCGGCCTCGCAGGCATTTACGGCAAAGGTCTCAGGCAGTTTGTCTGTGGATTTTCTACAGCGGTTGGCCTGCGTTTCGTCTGGCATGTAATAGCCGGCGTTACGGCATATCTTTCCGTTGTGCCAAAGGATTGGGCCGCTCACCCATTTCTTTATTCGATTGCCTATAACGGCTTGTTCCTGCTGCCAGATTTTGCAATCTGCCTTGGGGTAGGTCTGCTGATTTACCGGTGCAAGCCTCTCCGCAATTACCTTGATGGGAATACTGCTTCCCTGTAAACAGAAAGGCTGACCGTTTTTCCTTTTCTTCGGAAAAAGCCCGCAAAGAAAGTTTGCTTGTGCATTGAAGTTAGAATACTTGTCTTCTGTCTTTCTTACCGGGTAAAATGGGAGAAGGAAAACATGATTATGCGATCCGCTGGAAACCATATGGTGACAGGTTCCCGCGGGCACTGGAAAAAATGAGAGTAACAGGGAAGTCTCCGCCCGGGAAAACAAGCGGAAAAGCTGGAAAGCTTTCAACACAATCTGCCGAAAACGTTGAAAACTATTCTGCTTTTTCAAAATACATCCTATCTGCCGGGTTGCGGAAAGCCACAAAACCATATATAATATTTCCATATGATTCTATTCTGGTAAAGCTGAAATCAATTTAATAAAGAAGGATCTAAGGAAATGAAACTTGGAATCGTGGGGCTTCCAAATGTGGGCAAGAGCACACTGTTCAACGCGATTACAAACGCCGGTGCGCAGGCGGCGAATTACCCATTCTGTACCATTGAACCAAATGTCGGCACCGTTGCCGTGCCGGATAAGCGCCTTGACTGGCTTGCCAATCTGTACCATCCTCTAAAGTATACACCTGCAACAATCGAATTTGTCGATATTGCAGGCCTCGTGCGTGGGGCTTCCAAAGGTGAAGGGTTGGGCAACAAATTTCTTGCGAATATCCGTGAATGTGACGCCATCGTCCATGTTGTCCGCTGCTTTGAGGACAGCAATATCGTTCACGTTGAAGGCAGCATTGACCCAAAGCGTGACATTGAAACGGTTAACCTTGAGCTGATTCTCTCAGACCTGGAAGTGCTCAACCGCCGTATTGAAAAAACACAGAAAATGATAAAGGCGGACAAAAAATACCAGTTGGAGCTTGATTTCTTTAAACGTGTTAAGACAGCGCTGAATGAAGGCAAATCCGCACGCTCCGTGGATTGTACCAAGGATGAGGCAGAGCTTCTTTCCTCGGTTTCTCTCCTAAGCAATAAGCCGGTCATTTACGCAGCCAATATGAGCGATAAGGATTTTAAGGCTGGAGTCGAAAACAACAAGTATTTCCTTCCGGTGAAGCAGATTGCCAAAGCCGAAGGCGCCGGTGTGCTGCCCATCTGCGCCGAGACGGAAGCAGAAATTGCAGACCTTTCCCCGGAAGAGAAAAAACTTTTCCTTGCAGATATCGGCCTCGAAGAATCCGGCCTTGACCGTTTGATCCGCGCCTGCTACTCCCTGCTCGGCCTTATCAGTTTTCTGACGGCTGGTGAACCGGAAGTACGTGCCTGGACAATTAAAAACGGGACAAAAGCGCCGCAGGCTGCCGGCAAAATTCACTCGGATTTTGAGCGCGGTTTTATCCGTGCAGAAATTGTTGCATTTGACGATCTGAAAGAATGCGGCTCGGTTGCTGTGGCGAAAGAAAAGGGCCTTTACCGCTCCGAAGGCAAGGATTATGTAATGAAAGATGGAGACGTGGTGCTTTTCCGTTTTAATGTCTAATCATCACTACAGGTTTTATTTTCCCCCTGCACAGGGCTTGCTTTGTGCGGGGGATTTCTGTTTTTCTAGGTTCAAAAAAATTAATAATAATAATTGTTATTTATTATTGACTTTTTTCTATACCCCTGTTATCATCAGGTCAGGAAAGAAAATACTGGGAACAGAAAATAATAACAGGAGGAGATATATTTATGGAATTCAAAGGCAGCAAAACAGAAGCAAATCTTTGGGAAGCATTTGCGGGTGAATCTAAGGCACGCAATCGTTATACGTTCTACGCTTCACAGGCAAAAAAAGAAGGGTATGAACAGATTGCCTCTATTTTTGAGACAACCGCAGACAATGAAAAAGAACATGCAAAGCTCTGGTTCAAATACCTTTGCGGCGGAAAACTTGGCACAACGGCTGAAAACCTGAAGGCGGCTGCCGAAGGGGAACACTATGAGTGGACCGATATGTATAAACACATGGCAGAAACTGCCGATGCAGAAGGGTTTAAAGATATCGCCGACACCATGCGCCGCATTGCGACGGTAGAAAAATCACACGAAGAACGCTATGCAAAGCTCCTTAAAAATGTTCAGGACAACCTCGTTTTTCAGTGTGATAAAGATACTGTCTGGGTTTGCCGCAACTGCGGATATGTTTACGTTGGGAAACAGGCACCGGCTATTTGCCCGGCTTGCAAGCATCCTCAGGCATTTTTCGAGCGGAAAGCGGAAAATTACTGAGAAAATAAGACCGCTTTCCTGCCAAATTGCCTATGAAAATGGCCCGGAAAATAATTCCGGGCCATTTTTTTGCTCCGGAGACTCTAGTCTGGCGCTTTTCCGGAGATTTTACGGTTTTCCTATTTGATATAGCTGCTGTTAAAAAGGATCTGCAACAGACTTTCCTGCTGCAAAATCTTTTATGGCCTGCAATGCTTTATCCACATCTGTTTTAGTGCAGAGGCCATAAACCTTGCCATCTGACACAGCCGTATAGGAACGGTTTGTGCCCTCATAAAGCTCAACTGCATCAGTGCCTGCCTTGTCAAAATATTCGTAGCGGACTTCAATGGTAGGCTTGCTGCTGGAAGGCTGCTGATCTGCCTGGGCATAAACGGAAAGCGCAATCAGTGTCTCGTAAGCATTGCGGTAATTCGTATCGTAGTCAAGTTGTTTGCCTCCAACTGAAACCTTATAGTCATATTCCTTTCCACTGCCGGAAGAGATAGCAGAAGAAACTTTTTCCGTACGGGCCACATCAATCTCGGTCTTGTCCGTACCGGAAAAAATAGTGACTCTCTTAACATTCTTGATGTTTGGCAGGAAAATTGATTTATTCCGCAGGGCAAACAAGCTCTGGGAAACCAGGCCGTTTATGCTGTCTGTTGTAACAGCATAAACAACCGGTACTTTGTCGAGCATAGCATAATATTTTGACGAACCATCTTTTGCGCCGATTATAAGCTTATAGTTCTTTTTATTTACTGTATACTGCGCAACGGCAGTCGGGTTGTCAAAGCCATACTGTTTCAGTGCAGCAGAGTTTGGGTTTGCCGCAATAACACTGTCGGCAGTTAGGGAAGTAAGGCTTGTTTCAAGTGACTGCACGTTTGTGGAGTCCGTGTCAAATTCATCCGGTTCAATAATCGCCATAGACGACTGAGTGGTGCCCAACTGGTCTGAACTTTTCAGCTGAAGCGTAACACCGGTCGGATATGCACTGCCGCTCAGGATGATTTGGGTGAAATTATACTGGGACGAAGAATTTGACGAAGGCGAATTAGAAGGGGTTGAAACGTTATCGGCCGCGAGAGAAATCATATCTTTATTGATAAAATAGGTTGGTGCTTCCAGAAGCCCTGCGTCAACAGAGACAACATAGACTTTGTCAGAGTTATCGCTGCACATATAGTAGGAACCGACACTTGTTGCAGTCTGGTTGCCAATCTTGTAACCGTAGGTGGATCCATCTTTAAATGTAACGAGGACGGTTGCCTGCGGGGAAGAAAGGCCATAGTCACTAAGATTGCTTACCGTACCGATTTCTTTGCTTGCTGAAAGGCTGAAACCATTTTTTACAGCTGCGGCCGTTTCTGCCGTATCGATTGGACAACCGGCAACTTCCTTGACTGTATAGTTGGTGACAGCTGAGGATTTGGAAGAAGCCGAAGACATTGAAAAGTTCTGTGTCACGGTTGGTACAATCGTATAGGTGCCCTTCTGGTTGGTTACTTTCATGGAGACGACGTCATTGCTTGATTTTGAGACAAGCTGGACGCCACCGGAAGAAGAAACGGAGGAAGAGGAAGAAGGTGTTCCCCCCGTCTTCTGAAGAACAACTGCTGTGACACTAAGCGCTGCCGCGCAGGCCACAACGATGATGACATTTCTGGTGCTGTGTTTCATGTTTACAGCGTCCTCCTCCTGCGGTAGACGATGATCCCGGCTACAGCCACAGCTAATGGAATCAGCAAAGTAAATACACCAAAGCCGAGCCAGCGTATACCGGTCTCATTGACGGAAATATCTTTTGCATAAAGCTCATGGTTTGTTGTAACAACGTTACTCGACGAAGCACTGGTTCCGGTTGCATATTTGGAAAGATCAAGCACATAGCTGCTGTTTGAGAAAGCTGACGCTCTGAGAACATCACTGCTGAACATCATGGTGGAGCCGGAGAGAATCAGGTTTGCATGGAAAGGCTTATCTCCGCTTTTCAGTAATTCTTGGGAAATTGCTGCAAGTGTATGGGTTGCATTTGATTCTGTCGCTGTGCTTCCGCTGGTTTTTACAAGAGTGGAAGTGTCACTGGACTGTACCAGCGCATTGACAGATTTGCTTCCAATGCTTTTTGCCTTAATGGTAACAGGGCAGACGTAAGGGGTAAGCAGTTTTGAATAGGTCGAACTTGAGCCACCAAGACTGATATTCGACCGGGCATTTGCAAAAAGGTTGAGCGGACTTTGGAAATAATTAGACTGGTTGGTCTCTGCAACAGCCGTGTCTCCTGAAGCAGACAGGCCCCATTCAGCGAGATAGGCGTCCAGTTTTGTCAGACCGCCCTGGCCCGCACTGTATGCGATGAGAAGGGTACGGTCCATTGCTGTGCTCGTATCATTCAGGTATTTATCCAGCTTTTCAATTTCTTCGTCTGTGTAGTCTGTCGCAGGGCAGCCAAGTATGAGGAGCTGTGTCTTGTCCGGAATTGCGTCGGTTAACAGGCTAAACTCCTTTGTTTCAAAACTGTTGTTCCCTAAAAGCTTCTTATAGCCGCTATCGTCCATTTTTTCATTGTGGCCAGTTTCAAAGGCTGCAACAGGCATGGTATCTGAAGTGACCGCATTCAGGGCAGAAGTAAGGGCAGAATCAACTTCAGAGTAGTAGTTATAGGAAGAACCGGTGCTGTCCGACTGAGCGGTAAACAGGTCGCTTGAAGTCAGGACACGGTAGCGTTTATCGGACTGAATAACAATATCACCGGCTGTGAGGTTGTCGGACTTATATTTCTGTACAAAGGCCGGATTCTTGTCAAGGTCAAGATAGTCCAGCTTAAGATTTGTGTTACGCTCAGCGGCTTTTGAGAACAAACGGCTTACTTGAGAATAATCGCCGTTGGATATTGTCCCATTTTCACAGGCAGTTTTTGAAGCGCAGATGGTAATAGAGATCGGTATTTTTACTTTGTCCACCATTTTCAGTGCGTCGGCAGAAAGCGTATTGGTGTTGTTTTTAGTTATGTCGAGGTTCAGGGACGGAAAACGGTCGCCAAGAATGCCAACTATCACATTAATAAGAATTACAACGGCGATGAAGCCCGCTGTGAATGCGGTAGCAGTGCTGCCGTGTCGAAACTTTTCACTCTTTAAAAAGGATGGTTTTTTCTTTTCCGGTTTCTCTGCGGCCTTTTTTGCTTTATTTTCCGTAGTGTCCGCAGATTCAGCTGGATTTCCCGTTTCCTTTTTTGTCTCTTCTTTTGCAGTTTCAGCAGACTTCTCTGTCTGCTTTTCCGGTTTCCCCTCTGCTTTTACGGCTTGATTCTCCGTGGCGTCCGCAGGTTCGGCCGGGTTTTCTGCTTTCTTTTTTGTTTCTTCTTTTGCAGTTTCAGCAGACTTCTCTGTCTGCTTTTCTGATTTTACAGTCTTATTTTTTTCGGCTTCGGCGGAGCCGGAGAGCTTCTTTTCTGTTTCTTTTTCCTTATTCATCTCAATGTTCCCCCTTAGCTCCATCTTCTGCTTTCCAGCTTACGGGCAGTCAGGAAAATGAAGACAGCCGCAATACTGATAAAGTAAACTAGGCTCGAAAGATTTAAGATTCCATTGGTGAACGGCTGGTAGCGCGCATCAAACGAAATCCAGTTAAAGACGTTTTTAATCCAGTCGATGGAAATACTTGACGCTATGTTTCCAATAAGAAACAGGAACATCAGTACGCCAAAGGTTGCCACAGCCGCAACAAGCTGACTCTGCGTAAGGGAAGAAATAAAATTTCCGATTGCAATCAGTGCAGCACCGCAAAGTAAAGCACCAATAAAAGTACAGAAAATCTTCGGCCAGTCAGGTGAGCCCATAAAGGAAATGACAACGGCTGGAATCAACGTGGCAACAAGCGAGACGGTAAACAGGTAAAACGCCGCAAGAAATTTTCCCATGACAATGGAAAAAACGCCCACGGGCGCTGTAAGAAGGCCCTGGTCGCTTTTTGTGCGGATTTCCTCACTGAAGGTACGCATTGTGATAAGCGGAAGTAAAAACATCATCAGCCAGGAAAATACTGAAGCATAAATCATCGGGATATAATCAGAAGACTGCGTGGCAAGAACTTCCATGTAGAAAAAGCCAAACAGCAGGAGCATTGCACCGCTGAAAACATATCCGATAGGCGAAAGGAAGTAACTCCGGAATTCCTTTTTTGCAATCGCACTCATTTTTTATTCCCCTTCCTTTCAAAATACTGGTCGGCGTTATCGCTGAGGTAGGTGGAGCCGGTCAGGCGGAGGAACACATCTTCCAGAGAAAGTGCACTGCTCTCTTCACTGAGGATTGGCCACCCGCGTTTTGAAGCGATGCCGAAAAGCGGGCGGCGCAGGTCGGTTTTGGCACTGCCGTCTATTTCATATTCGTACACGCCGGGTTCCCGGAGGCCGTCGTTTGTGACGCGGGTAACACCGTGGATACTTTGGATGGCACGCTTGATTTCCTTAGGATCGCCTTCCATATGGACTGTCAGCTTTTGTTCGCCGTTCTTTTCGCTGCCGTGTTCCAGCTCATAAGGGGTGCCATCAGCAACAAGCCTGCCGCGGTTAATAATCATAATGCGGTCTGCAACGGCCTGTACTTCAGGGAGAATGTGTGAACTGAGAATTACGGTATGGTTTTTGCCAAGGTTCCGGATCAGGTTGCGCACTTCGATAATCTGCTTCGGGTCAAGGCCGACGGTCGGCTCGTCCAGAATCAGCACAGGAGGATTCCCCACAAGAGCCTGTGCAAGCCCAACGCGCTGGCGGTAGCCTTTGGAAAGGTTCGCAATCAGGCGATTGTAAACGTCAGTAATGCGCGAAAGCGCGCAGATTTCCCGCAGGTGCTTTTCCCGCGAGAGCTTGACCTTTTTCAGCTCATAGACAAAGTTGAGGTATTCCTTAACCGTCATGTCAGCATAAAGCGGCGGCATTTCCGGCATATAGCCGATTAGCTTTTTTGCTTCGTTCGGTTCATCCAGTGTATTATGGCCGCCGATCGATACCGAACCTTCCGACGCTGATATGTATCCCGTAATAATATTCATGGTAGTTGACTTGCCGGCACCGTTCGGTCCCAGAAAGCCTACTACGGTGTTCTCACCTACAGAAAAACTCACATGACTCAGGGCGATGTTTTCTCCGTAGCGCTTCGAGAGGTTTTTCACCTCAATCATGGTTTTCATCCCTCCTGCTGTGTTTACATGGTGTTCCTATCTATTCTAGCATCTTTCAAATGCAAAGTGTAAACATTTCTTGAACGTTTCCTAAGGATTTCATGTTAAAGTTGACGAATTCTGTTTTGTTTAAAAGGCTGCGGCCTTTCTGCTGCGCCGGTGGTTATGTTATAATGGGAAATACAAAGAAGGCCGCAGCTTATCTGCGCGGGGCGCGGCCCCCTAAAAAATCCGTGCGGAGAAACAGGGAAAACAGAATGGCTGAAATTAAACCGTTCCGGGCAGTCCATTTTACTGACAGGGCAGGAAACCTCAATGATTTGGTTTGTCCCGGAGGATTTCTCAGCGAAAAACAGCGTGCTGCATTTCTTTCCCGCAGCCCATATCATGCTTCCCATTTGATTTTGCCGGATGGCACGACCGCAGAAAAGACAATGCGTGCATGGCTGGAAGAGGGCATCCTTGTTCGCGATATGGACCCCGGCTTTTATCTCTGGGAAGATAAATCTGCGGAAAACGGTATTGCTTGGAAAAGAAAGGGACTTATCTGCCTTGCCGGGAGCGGAGAGCTGCATCATGGAACTGTTTGTCCATCTTCCATGTTTTATCCAGATGAAGCCAGAATTACGGCCGCACGGCTGGAAATGCTTGCTTCCGGCCGGCCGCGCTGCGGATTTTCAGATGGAAAAATTCAGCGCCGCATATGGCTTATCAATGACCGGGAAATGATCTGTGCGCTCTGCGCAGATTTTGAAAGCAGGCGTCTTATTCCGGCACATCCACAAGAAAGCGGGGACGGAGAAAAAGAGGCCCTCATGACAGCGCTCGTCAGCTTGGAAGAGCCTGGCATCCGGGAAGCCATAGAGGCTGGAAAAGCAATTTCTCCAGACGTTGCTGGT
>DHQX01000002.1:56692-57808 GCA_002411105.1 Christensenella sp. UBA5327
CAATTTCTCCAGACGTTGCTGGTTCTTTTCCGGAACCTGTTTCCGGCTTTATTATGGCCCTGCCTGACTAAACAGTACCAGGCAAAACGGGCACAGCCGGTCTCCCTAAAGTCGGGAACCGGCTGCTGTGTTGTCCCCCTGTTTCCGCTGAACACCGCACTCTGTGCTATTTTTCTGGTACGCCGCCAGTTTCAGAATAAGGATCTGCGTTTTTGCGTCAGGGATTTCATTTGAAAGGACCTTCCTGACAGCTTCTTTCAGGGGAATTTTTTCTATTTTTATAAATTCGTCCGTATCAAAGTGGGTATCCCCACGCGATTTTTCCCTACAGGCATAAAGCCAAATTACTTCACTGGTATAACCGGGGGAAGGGTATAGTTTTCCAAGGGAAATATAGCTTTCGCCTTCTACACCGGTTTCTTCGCGCAGTTCACGTTTGCCCGCTTCCAGCGGATTTTCACCCTTTTCAAGCTTACCGGCTGGAAGTTCCAGCACAGTTTCATGATATGGGTAACGATACTGCCGTACAAAATACAGCTCATTTTCAGCAGTCAGTGCAGCAATGCTTACACCGCCGGGATGGTCAACACATTCCCGGGTTGAAGTACGTCCATTTTCAAGTTTTACTTTGTCAACATGAAATTTCAGGATTTTTCCTTTATAAAATATATCCTCCGAAATGGTTTTCTCAGTCATATTCATATTTTTTTCTCTTCTTTTTTGAGAGGATTCAGAATAATGCTTTGCCATACAATCAGCACTGCCGCCAAGATAAGCAAAAGAATGATGGGCGGAGGCGCCAAGCTGCTTGTTACAGTGCAGATCAGGGCAACAGCCTGCACAATGTACAACATCGTAAAAATGATTTCCTGCCGGCCAAATTTTTTTGCAATACCGAACCGAATCAGTGCCGGAATGCCGTCGGAAACCACGGTAAGCGCCGCAAGTGCCAGGAGAACTACATCCTGCACCGCTTTACTTTGGAAATCATAGTAAAAGCGGAAAAACAGCAGCAGCAGCCCGCAGCCAAGTGCAAACTTGGTTATTTTTTTTTCATCCATTGTCCGGTCCTCCGTCAGGTTTTCCACAGCTGCCATGGAAACTGTGGAATTTCAG
>DHQX01000002.1:57904-58694 GCA_002411105.1 Christensenella sp. UBA5327
CCATGGAAACTGTGGAATTTCAGTGGTAGGCATAGCTGTAATTTTTATCATAGTCATAAAGCTGGCGGTAAAGTGCAGCTGCACGGTCGCGGTAAAAATCCATGGTATCAGATGCAGCTTCCACACGGGCCATGCTTCCGCCTTTTACCTGCGCGTCGGAATTGATTTTGGCAAGAGCCGCGGCCTTGCCGTTTTCCCATTTTTCCTGTTCGTCCCCGGCAGTTTTTAGTTTTGCGGAATCGGATTTCAGTGCAGCCTTCAGCGCAGCATAAGCATAACTGACTTCTTTTTCCCAAAGCGCAGCATACTTGGATGAAATATTTACCATCTGTAATGTTGTACTCGCAGAATTGATTTCTGAAAGATAAGCCTTGTCGAGTGGGTTGGATTTAAACTTATTGTTAAATTTATTATTATCCGTACTGATTGTTTTCAGCGGCCCATTCTGTGAAACGTTTTCAGAAGCGGAAGAAGACGTATTTTTACCTTTTCCGGCACCCGGCAGGGAGGACAGGGCAGAATCCGCGCCTTGCGGGGCAGAGGAAACTGAGATATTCGCTGTTTCACTGGAAAAGGCATTGGAATTCCCACTTGCCATGGTGGAAGAAGCCGCCTGTTTCCCGGAACATCCGGAAAGAAGCAGGGCAGCACAGAGCAGGACAGCCGGAGCAAATTTTCCAAATTTCATTGTTTTTCCTCCTTACCCGTTGTCTTCAGGGGTTTCCGGCGGATTTTCGGTGTCGTTCTCCTCCGTATTTTCTCCTTTTTCCTCCGAAGCTTTTTCTTCAGC
>DHQX01000002.1:58869-59542 GCA_002411105.1 Christensenella sp. UBA5327
TCTCTTCGTCGTTGCTGCGGGTCGTATGGGCAAGCGTTACAACGTGGTTCCCCTTGGAGACGCGCATCAGCAGCACCCCTTTTGCAGGGCGCGAACAGATGCGGATGGAATCGGCATGAATCCGGATGATAATTCCGTCGGAAGAAATCAGGATAAGGTCATCGCCGAGCTGGTCAACCATCATGATAGATGCAACATTGCCGTATTGGCTCACCCGGTAGTTAAGGAGGCCATTTCCGCCGCGGTGCTGGGTTCGGTAATCGGTGGCAGGGGAAAGCCGGCCAAATCCGGTCTCAGAAACTGTAAGCACCATATCTCCGGCATGGACAACACACAAGCCGACGACACTGTCACCTTTGCGGAGCTTGATTGCTCTTACGCCGCGGGCAGTACGGCCCATGGTGCGGACATCGGTCTCCAGAAAGCGGATGGCCATGCCGAAGCGTGTGGCAAGGAGCAGCTCATTTTCGCCGGTTGTAAGGCGAACCCAGGAAAGCTCATCGCCTTCGTCCAGATTCACAGCAATCACGCCGTTTTTACGGACATTACTGAACACAGAGAGCTGTGTGCGCTTAATAACGCCATTTTTTGTCACCATTACAAGGCAGCTCCGCTGGTCAAATTCCCGCACACGGATCATGGAAGTAACTTTTTCATCCTGCGCAATAGGCAG
>DHQX01000002.1:59639-59923 GCA_002411105.1 Christensenella sp. UBA5327
TTTTCATCCTGCGCAATAGGCAGGAGATTAGCAATATTGATGCCTTTTCCGGTGCGTACGCCCTCCGGAATTTCATAGCATTTCAGGCGGTAAACGCGGCCGCGGTTTGTAAAGAACATGACATATTCGTGCGTCCTGATGAGGAACATCTCAGCGGCAACATCCTCTTCGCGGCGTGTCATACCGCTGACTCCGCGTCCGCCGCGGTGCTGGGTCCGGTAGACGTCCGGGTTCTGGCGCTTCACATAGCCAAACTCTGTCAGCGTAAGCATACACTCTTCATC
>DHQX01000002.1:60010-60261 GCA_002411105.1 Christensenella sp. UBA5327
CACTCTTCATCCGGGATAAGGTCTTCTACGTCCATTTCACCGCTGATTGTCTGGATTTCAGTGCGGCGTTTGTCATTAAATTTTGCCTTTACGGCCAGGGCCTCTTTTTTCACAATGGCAAGCACACGCTCCTCATTGGCAAGAATATCCTGATAGTCTGCAATTTTAACCAGCAGGCCGGAAAGTTCTTCCTCCAGCTTTGCGCGCTCAAGGCCGGTCAGTCTGCCGAGCGGCATCTGCACAATAGCCTG
>DHQX01000002.1:60425-60736 GCA_002411105.1 Christensenella sp. UBA5327
AGCGGCATCTGCACAATAGCCTGTGTCTGCATATTGTCAAGCCCAAAGCGGACCGTGAGGTTCTGCCTTGCTTCGGGGACGGATTTCGAGGAACGGATAATGTGGATGACCTCATCAATATTGTCAACGGCAATTTTAAGGCCTTCCAGAATATGGGCGCGCTCCTGCGCTTTTTTCAGCTCAAAGGAAGTGCGGCGCCGGACTACTTCTTCCTGAAACTTAATATATTCCTGAAGAATCTGCTTTAAATTCAGGAGCTTCGGTTCTTTGTTTACAATGGCGAGCATAATGACGCCGAACGTGGACTGCAT
>DHQX01000002.1:60839-61386 GCA_002411105.1 Christensenella sp. UBA5327
CGAACGTGGACTGCATCTGGGTATAGCGGAAAAGGCGGTTGAGGACTATCTGCGGTGAAGCATCGCGGCGAAGCGTAACCACAATCCGCATTCCTTCACGGTCGGAATGATCTTCAATGTTGGAAATACCTTCAATGCGTTTTTCCTTCACAAGGTCTGCAATGTTGGAAATCAGGCGGGCCTTGTTTACCGCGTAAGGCAGCTCGGTCACAATGATATGGCTGCGGCCATTTTTCTCTTCTTCAATTTCAGCGCGGGCGCGCACAATGATACGGCCGCGTCCGGTAGCATAGGCAGCACGGATTCCCGCTCTGCCCATAATGATGCCGCCCGTTGGAAAATCAGGCCCTTTGATGGACTCCATCAGGTCATCCAGGCCGGCGTCCGGGTTATCAATCAGCGTGCAGACACCGTCAATGACTTCACCCATGTTGTGCGGCGGGATATTGGTCGCCATACCGACGGCAATACCCGTCGAGCCGTTTACAAGCAGGTTTGGAAAATGGCTGGGCAACACGGTCGGTTCTTTCAGGCGGTCGTCGTAGTT
>DHQX01000002.1:61496-61671 GCA_002411105.1 Christensenella sp. UBA5327
GTCGTCGTAGTTCGGCTGAAAATTGACGGTATCTTTGTCAATATCCTGGAGCATCTCCACGGCGGCACGCCCCATGCGTGCTTCGGTATAACGGTAAGCAGCCGGTGGATCGCCGTCAACAGAGCCGAAATTCCCGTGCCCGTCCACCAGTGGGTAGCGCATTGAGAAATTCTGT
>DHQX01000002.1:61849-62550 GCA_002411105.1 Christensenella sp. UBA5327
GAAGCGTCGCCGTGCGGATGATAACGTCCAAGCACAGAGCCGACGGTATCGGCACATTTGCGGTAAGGCTTGTCCGGCGTAAGCCCATTTTCATACATGGTATAGAGGATACGTCGGTGTACCGGCTTCAGCCCATCGCGTACGTCCGGCAGGGCACGCGATACGATGACGGACATCGAGTACGCAAGAAATGCTTTTTTAATTTCTTTTTCCAGTTCAACATTGACAACTCTTGAGGATTCTTCCATATCGTCCATCAGCTTAGGCAACCTCCAGCTTGAATTTTTCCTTCATACCGGCCCTGAGCAGGCCTTGAACACATTTGTTTTCTTCATCGCTCATCGTCCGTTTGGGAATAATGCGCCATTCATCCGAAGCTGTGAAAATCAAAAAGACATTCCGGTCTGAATAGGCAGAGAAAAGCATTGTATAAGGGACATTCGCTTCGTAGCGCTCGGAACGGACGGAGAGGTTTTGCGGGCCGAACGTTACAGTCTGGGCCGGGGTGCCAAAATGCCCGGAATCGAAACCTTCCCCGGCCATATGGCGCACAGCGGTTTCCTGGGCAGGCTGAAGAAAAATGACTGTAAACAGGCCCGCTGCGGCAAGGACGGCACCGGGCCACATAAATGCCGGGCGGCGGGTTGTTGCGCCTACGGCCGTAAGAATACAGCCTGCCGCAATAAGAAAAATTTCCGCCA
>DHQX01000002.1:62680-63450 GCA_002411105.1 Christensenella sp. UBA5327
GCGGACCAGCCATTTTCTTTTCTTCGGATACATCATGGCAAGGCGTGCCATAGCGCCGTTAATGCAGTCTTCGCGTGTAAGGGCAAAGTTGACCGTCACAGGTTCCAATTTTTAAACCCCTCCATTCATTCTCTTTCGGCCATCCGGTACCACCGGCCGCCAAATGCGTAGCGGAACAGCCCGGAAAGGCGTTCTGATTTTTCCGCAGACATTCCATCTTTCTTCACAATAAGCAGAAAGCGCTCCGGCCCGCCTGCCGCAGCAATCAGATGTTCCGTTTCCACACAGAGGGAAAAATCGGTAAAATACTCTGTAATTGTTTCACAGTTGCTTTTCAGGACAACGCGGTCCCGGAAAACAATCACTCCTGTTGGCAGGACTGCAAGCGGGCAGGAACTCAGCCATTTTTGGGTGTGCTTTTTTTCCCGCTCCGGCTGGAAAAACCAGATGATGATAGCACTGAGAAGAAAAATGGCAGCTATTGTCACAGGCAGCCAAAGCCATTTTTTCCCGCAGACAAAAGTCAGCGCAGTCATAATAACAGCCCCGGTAAAGCACATGGCCATACGGATGGATCTCCGGCTCATTGGGTGCGCAAAATATGAAACTGCCTTCGCTGCTTCAATAAAATCCTGTTCTGTCAGAACTTCTTCGACTGCAACCGGCTCAAAAGTCTTCTGTTCAGCCATTTTTTCCCTCCCTTGAAGTGATTAAAACATGCAGTACTCCAAATTAAAAATATTACATGCTGTATTTTATCTTTTTACTCT
>DHQX01000002.1:63634-63826 GCA_002411105.1 Christensenella sp. UBA5327
CGAAAAATCTATTCTCCAGTCAGACATCAAGATTCTCCGCGAATTTTGCATTCTGCTCAATGAATTCACGGCGCGGCTCTACTTTATCTCCCATCAGCACAGTAAACGCTTCATCCGCTGCGGCGGCATCTTCCACCTCAACGCGAAGCATCAGCCGGCGTGCAGGATCCATGGTTGTTTCCCAAAGCTGTT
>DHQX01000001.1:0-2817 GCA_002411105.1 Christensenella sp. UBA5327
CGGGACTTTGTCTTCAGTCTGAAGCCAATGCCTTGGCTTTTGGCCTTGATCTCTTCCTGGCGCATGGCTGCTTCCGCGTCCTCCTGAAGGCGTTTTTCTTCGCTCAGGTTGGCCCGGCGGATGCGTTCCAGGTCCTCCTCCACCCGGTTCCTGTGAAAAAACACCTTAGAACACCCCGTGCACTTTGTGGCACATCACAAAGTGGCCTGGCTGCACCTCTTTGTTTTCAGGCACGGTGGTTTTGCACACGTCCTTGGCATAGGGGCAGCGGGTGTGGAAGCGGCAGCCGCTGGGCGGCTTGGCAGGGGAGGGAATATCCCCCTGCAGCAGGATGCGCTTTGAGCCGGTGCGCTTCTCCGGGTCAAAGGAGGGCACCGCTGAGAGCAGCGCCTGGGTGTAGGGGTGCAGGGGGGTGGTGAAGATGCTCTTCTTATCCCCCATTTCAACGATCTGGCCCAGGTACATCACCCCCACATCGTCGCTGATGAACTTCACCACCGACAGGTCGTGGCTGATGAACATGTAGGTGAGCCCCAGCTCCTCCTGCATGTCCTTCAAGAGGTTGATGATCTGGGACTGGATGGACACGTCAAGCGCGCTCACCGCCTCGTCACAGACGATAAACTCCGGATCAACCGCCAGCGCGCGGGCGATGCAGATGCGCTGGCGCTGACCGCCGGAGAACTGGTGGGGGTAGCGGGTGGCCTGCTCGGGGAAAAGGCCGCATTTGGAGATGATATCCACCACCCGGTCATGCATTTCCTGTTTGGTTTTGACAATCCCATGCTCCAGCATCGCCTCGCCCACGATGTCATTCACCGGCAGGCGGGGGTTGAGGGAGGAATAGGGATCCTGGAAGATGATCTGCATCTTGGTGCGCAGGGCCTTGTTTTCCTTGCGGTTGAGGGCGTGGATATCCTGCCCTTTGAACAGCACCTGTCCCTGGGTTTTGGGCAGCAGGTTGAGCAGCGTTCTCCCGGCGGTTGATTTGCCGCAGCCGGATTCGCCCACGAGTCCCATCACCTTGCCGCGCTTGATGGAAAAGCTCACATCATCCACCGCCTTCACATGACCGGTGGTGGTTTTCAGCAGCCCGGATTTGATGGGGAAGTATTTTTTAAGGTTTTTGACTTCAATCAAGCCTGTTGACACTTATCTGCCCCCCTTTACATAGCGCCAGCAAAACACCTTGTGCTCTTCCTCGCCTGCCTTTTCCAGCACCGTTTCAGGCGGGAAGGTCTGGCTGCACTCAGGCATGACCTGATCACAGCGGGGATGGAAGGGGCAGCCGCTGGGCCGGTTGTTCAGATCGGGCACGTTCCCGGGGATCACCACCAAGCGATCACTGGTGGTCTCCATGTCCGGGCGCGAGCCAATCAGCCCTATGGTGTAGGGATGTTTGGGGTTTTTGAAAATATCGGTCACACTGGCCACCTCTGCCACCTTGCCGGCGTACATCACCATCACCCGGTCGCTCATCTCGGCAATCACGCCCAGGTCGTGGGTGATGAAGATGATGGAGGCCCCGGTTTCGTCCTTGAGCTTGTTCATCAAATCAAGCACCTGGGCCTGGATGGTCACATCAAGGGCGGTGGTGGGCTCATCGGCAATGAGCAGCTTGGGCTTGCAGGCCAGGGCCATGGCAATCATGGCACGCTGGCGCATGCCGCCGGACAGCGCAAAGGGATAGTCATCCACCACCCGCTCGGGGTTGGGGATGCGCACCGTGCGCAGCATTTCGATGGCGTGCTGATGGGCTTCCTTTTTGGTCATGCCTTGGTGAAGCACCAGGGCCTCGCCGATTTGATCCCCAATTTTGAAGATGGGGTTCAGGCTGGTCATCGGTTCCTGGAAGATAAAGCTGATTTCGTTGCCCCTGATTTGGCGGATGCGGCTGTCAGGGACGCTGAGCAAATTCTCGCCCTCAAAGAGGATCTGGCCGCCCTCGTACTTGCCCGGGGGCGTTTCAATCAGGCGCAGGATGGACATGCAGGACACGGATTTGCCGCAGCCGCTCTCCCCCACAATGCCCAGGGTTTCTCCCTGGCGCACGTGAAAGGACACGTCGTCCACCGCCAGCACCCGGCCGGAGTCGGAGTAGAAGTAGGTCTTCAGGTTTTTAACATCCAGCAGCTTTTCGCCCTTGGGAAGCATGACTTTCTTATGACTTTTCATCTTGCCTCCTCCTCAGCGCTTCAGTTTGGGGTCAATGGCGTCCCGCAGGCCGTCACCCAGCAGGTTAAAGCACATGACGCTGACAAAAATCGCAATGCCCGGCGGAATCCAGTACCACCACTTGTCCTTGATGGCCATGAGGTTGCGGGCCTCCTGCATCATGTTGCCCCAGGTGGGGGTGGGCGGGGAAACGCCCAGGCCCAGGAAGGACAGGCTGGTTTCCGTCAGGATAACGCTGGCCATGCCCAGGGTGGCATAGACGATGACATAGGCCAGGACATTGGGCAGCAGGTGCTTGAAGATGCGCTTGAAGTCGCTGATGCCCAGGGCCTCGCAGGCCTCCATGTATTCCTGTTCGCGCAGCGTCAGGATCTGCCCGCGCACAATCCTGGCGATGCTGGGCCAGGAGAGGATGGACAGGGTGAAGATCAGTACAATGAGCGAGTTGCCAAACACCGCCGCGATGGTGATGCACATCAGCAGGAAGGGGAAACACATGAACACCTCACAGATGCGCATGACAATGGCGTCCACCACCCCGCCGTAGTAACCGGCGATGCTGCCAATCACAATGCCAATCACGCACTGGATGGCGGTGATCACCAGGGCGATGCCAAGGGATATGCGCCCGCCATAAAAGAT
>DHQX01000001.1:2926-4452 GCA_002411105.1 Christensenella sp. UBA5327
TGCGCCCGCCATAAAAGATGCGGGTAAACAAATCGCGGCCGATTTTATCCGTGCCCAGCCAGTTGATGGCGTTGGGGGCCAGTTCACTGCGGGAGGGATCGGTCACCTCCATGCTGAAAGGGGAAATCAGCGGCACAAAAATGCAGGCCAGCACGATGACGCTCAGCACATACAAGCTCATCATCGCCCGGCGGTTCTTGCCCAGCCGGTGGCGCACGCCGCCCCAATAGGACTGGCTGCGTTCTTTTTTTACATAAACCTTTTCCATGCTCATCCTCCCCCTCACTCGTATTTAATGCGGGGGTCGGCCACCGCATAGAAGATATCCGCCACCAGGGTGCTCACCAGGGTGAGGATGGACAACATGGAGTTGATGCCCAAAATCAGGGGATAATCCCGGGCGTTGACCGCGTCCACAGAGATTTTCCCAAGGCCGGGGTAGCCGAAGATGCTCTCGGTCATGACCGCGCCACTCACCAGGCCGGGAATGGAAAAACCAAGCAGCGTGATGATGGGAATCACCGCGTTGCGGAAGGCGTGGCGGTAGATGACCACTTTTTCGGTCAGGCCTTTGGCACGCGCCGTGCGCACATAATCCTGCCGGATCACCTCCAGCATGGAGGACCGGGTATAGCGCATGAAGCTGGCGGTTGAGGCAAAGCCCAGCACGATGCCAGGCAGCACCAGGTGCCGGGCAATATCCCAGAACACCACCCAGGCCCCCTTGCTTTTGAGCATGTGATTCTGCGCGCCATATAATGGTAACCACTGCAAGTCTACAGCGAAAAATTTCAATAGCAACAGCCCAAAAAAGAAGGTGGGCATGGACAGACCAATCAGCGACAGCGAGGTCATGGTATGGTCCAGCAGCGAGTTTTGCCTGGTGGCCGATATGATCCCCACCGGAATACCCACAATGAGCGAGATCATCAGCGCCACAACCGACAGCCTGAACGTAGGCACGATATAGGTGCCGATCACCTGGGTCACCGGGCGCTTGTATTTGTTGGAATACCCAAAGTTGCCGCTGAGCGCCTCCACAACCCAGTTGAAGAACTTTTCATAAAAGGGCTTGGCCGGGTCCAGGCGCTCGTTCAGGATGGCCTTCTGCTCGGCCGTCATTTTGGGGTCCATCATGGTGGAAGCCGGGCTTCCGGGCGCCTGATCCAGAATGAAAAACAGGATGAACAGGACGCCGATAAACACGGGTATCAGCTGTAGTAACCGCCTGATGAGATAGTTTTTCATGCTATTCCCCTTCACACAGCTCACACCAGGGGGCAGGGCTGCCGTTTTCTCCCCTATGCACCGCAGATGCACTGAGCATGCCCGGAGGCCGCCAATGCGCCCGCGCCGATGTGCTGCTTGTCTGGATTTCTGACAGACAGGAGGGAAGGGCGTGCCTTCCCTCCTGTCTGGTTACGCTACCTAGCGATTAATGCAAGGTGTTGAAGCACATGAAGGTATAGCCATTGCCCATGTACTTGGTGAGGCTGACGTTCTCCAGCGCCTCGATGGCAGCCACG
>DHQX01000040.1:0-253 GCA_002411105.1 Christensenella sp. UBA5327
GCGCCATGCCCCCCACAGCACCGCCCCAGGGCGCTCCTTACCGCCCCGGCACACAGCCGCCGGCTTCACCGCAAACGCCGCCCACCCAGGCGACCACCGCCTACCGCCCCGGCACCACCCCGCCCCCCAGCCAGCAGCCGCCAGCCGCTCCGCCCGCACAGGGCACGGCAAACGGCAGCCCGGCCCCCGGGGAAAAACCCCAGGCCAGCGGCAGCCAGCAGGCGGATGACACCCGCCGGCGCCGCAGCGACCG
>DHQX01000040.1:451-8970 GCA_002411105.1 Christensenella sp. UBA5327
CCCCATCCCGGCAAAAAAGAATCTGATGATTCTTTTTTGCATGAAACGAAAGCGATCGCACGTTATATGGTTGAAAGCAGGAACCCAGGCGGCATGGATCCCACGCGGGTGGAAGCCCTGTATGAGCAGTATGCCACCGATGTGCTGCGGGTGAGCTACTTCTACCTGGGCAACCGGGCAAACGCCGAGGATGTGACCCAGGAGGTCTTTATGCGCCTGATGGAGACCAACCCGGACCTGACCCCGGGCAAGGAGAAGGCCTGGCTGCTCAAGGTGGCCCTCAACCGCTGCCGGGATCTGTGGCGCTCCTCCTGGCACAAGCGGGTGCTGCTGGGAAGCCCCCGGCTTGAGATCATCCCCGGCAAGGACGAGATTGAGAACCTCACCGAGAAACAGGCCCTCATGCAGGCGGTCAACGCCCTGCCCGCGGGCGAGCGGGAGATCTTCCTGCTGTACTACTACCAGGGCTATTCCATCTCCCAGACCGCGGAGATCCTGGGCCTTCCCGAAGGCACCGTTTCCAGCCGCCTGTCCCGGGGCCGGAGCAAACTCAGAGATTATTTAGACGGAGGCGATTCCCTTGATCCGACTTGAGCAGCTGCCCCAAGTGGCAGAGGAAACCCTGGGCGGGCTGACAGCTCCCCCCAGGCTGGCGCGCGCTGCTTCCCGCCCCGCGGCTGCGCCCATCAGCCGGCGCGGCCGGGCACTGGCCATGGCGCTGTCCCTGGTGTTAACAGCAAGCCTGGGGACACTGGCGCTCAGCCACCTTGCCGGGCAGCGCATTCCCGAGGTGACCCACCTGCAGGCCGGGGACGAGCACACGCTGCCTGAGGGTGCGCGCAGCGCCGCCTATGTGCCCCGGGGCAGCCTGGTGCTCTCCCGGGAGGCGGCTCCCGCCTACCAGGGCGTCTGGGCCAAGGGGAGCGGCGGGAATTTTCCGCTGATCCGCCTGGACGGCCGCTTCTACCGCCTGCTCAATAACCCCGCTGATGTCAGCCCGCTTGCCGGCCAGGCCCTGGGCCAGGTGGCGCTGCACACCCCGGAACCTGCCCTTGACCGCTCCGGCGGCACCATCAGCAGCGTGGTGGAAGCCGGCCAGGACGTCTACGCCCTCTCTGGCATGGGCACAGGCGCTGTGGCAGCCCGGGTGGAGGGCCAGCTGCGCGCCTTCCAGCGCGTGGCCTTTGCCGGCGCTGCCCTGCTGGGCGGCGAATCCCTCCGGGACACCTTGCCCGGGGGCGCCGCCACCCTTCAGCTCTCGGGCGTGGGCACGGTGAGCGATCCGCAGACGGTGGCCATGCTCATGGACACCCTCTTCTCCCAGGCCAGCTATCAGGGAAGCCAGCTGAACCAGACCAATCAGGCGCTCCTGGTGCAGTACCCCAGCGGCCTGGTGCTGCAGATGGCCGTCTCCGGCAATTCCCTTTCCGCTTGCGGCACCTGGTCCTGCCCGGCCTTCTTTGAGGCCTTCAAAGAAGCCGCCATGTAATGCCATCCGCCCTGCCCCGCGCCCCTGACGGTTGACGCCGTCCGGGGCGCGTGTTACATTTTCAGGGAACAAACAAGGAGATTTTCACATGAAGAAAACCATCCTTTCATCCCTGTTGCTCTGTCTCCTCTGCCTCACGGCGGGGGCTGAGGGCCTGGTGCTCTCCTTTGTGGGGGATTGCAGCATCGGCGAGATGGCCCCTGCCGCCGGCCGCCCCGGCACCTACACCCAGACCGTGGATGAAAAGGGGCCCGGCTGGCCCTTTTCCCTGGTGCGGGAACATCTGGAGGCGGACGATTTCACCTTTGCCAATTTGGAAGTGGTGTTCACCCAATACAAAAAACACGTGGACAAGCGCATCCCGCTGCGGGCAGACCCCACATACGCCCAGGTGCTGCTCCACAGCGGCATCGACGCTGTGAACACCACCAACAACCACTGCATGGACTTTTACGAAAAGGGCTACCTGGAGAGTATCCGGACGCTGGATGAGCTGCCCCTGCTCCACTTCGGCACCACCCAGATGCGGGAGAACGCCCCCCATGACCGCAGCCTCCTCACCCGGGTGAAGGGCGTTGCCATAGGCGCAGTGGGCGTGTCATACCCCCAGGAGAAGGACGCTCCGGCCATCATCCGCCGCATCCAGGCCCTGCGCAACCAGGGGGCGCAGCTGGTCATCGTCAGCCTTCACTGGGGAAAAGAGCTGACCAGGCAGCCCCAGGCCTGGCAGCATCGCCTGGCCCGCCAGCTGATTGACGGCGGGGCCGATATGCTCTGGGGCCACCACCCCCACATCCTCCAGCCCATCCACGTCTACCAGGGCAAGCCCATCTTCTACTCCACCGGCAACTTCACCTTCGGCTCCATGAGCAAGGTGGATCCGGACACCGGCATATTCCAGCTGAAATACACCCTAAGCGAGGATGGCCAGCCCCATCTGAGCCACATCCAAGTCATCCCCTGCCGCACCCAGGGCAAGGGCGATTACCGCCCCATCCCCCTCACGGAGGAAAAGGACATCCAGGCCCTATACAAAAAGCTCACCCACACCAAACAGGTGAAGGACATGGATAACCCGCCGGCGGATTTTTTCGTTACCGGGGTCTGGCCCCTGGCCGGTCAGCCCTGAAACCCCGGCCCGCCCGGCCATAAAAAGACGGAATCACAAGCCGTCTTTTTTTCTTCTTGACCGGAGGAAACATCGTTGGTATATTTGTGTCATCGTCCGCAAAAGTGGGCAGAAAACAACAAACGGAGGAAATATGACGCGTACTTTCAAGAAGACCCTGGCTCTGCTCGCGGCCTTTGTGCTGGCTGTGAGCCTGTCCGCCACCGCCTTCGCCCAGACCGCCATGACCCCCGGCACCTACACCCAGACCGCCCCCGGCCACAACGGCGACCTCACCGTGGAGGTGGTGCTGGAAGCGGACCGCATCGTGTCTGTCACCGTCACTGACCACCAGGAAACCACCGGCATCGCCGATGCACCCCTGGAGCGCATCCCCCAGGAGATCGTTGAAAACCAGACCCTGGCCGTTGACGAAGTCACCGGCGCCACCTTCACCTCTAAAGCCATTCTGGACGCTGTGGCCGCCGCTGTGAAAGAAGCCGGCGGCGACCCGGAAGCGTTCAAAACCGCCGCCGAAGCCCCCGAAGCCGCTGCCCAGCAGGAACCCATTGAAATGGCCTGTGACGTGGTGGTGGTGGGTGCTGGCGGCGCTGGCCTTGCCGCAGCCGCCGCAGCCCATCAGGGCGGCGCCAGCGTGATCGTGCTGGAAAAACTGGCCGCTGTGGGCGGCTCCACCGCCCGCTCAGGCGGGGGCATCGCCGCCACCGGCTCCCGCTTCCAAAAGGAGCTGGGCATTGAAGACACGAAGGACTCCTGGATGGAGCTCTGGAAAGAGCGCCAGGCCATCGGCCGTGAAAACCTCCTCTACCCCGACTATGACGCCGTCAGCAAGTTCATGGATGATGCCCTGATCACCACCGACTGGCTGGTGGACTACATCGGCCACGAATACGGCGGCATTGAGGGCTTCGGCATGGACCCGGTCCGGCGCCTGCACTTCCCGGTCATGCCCTCGGGCGGCGGCGGCGGTGTGCTGATCGCCAACATCAAAAAATTCCTGGATGCCCAGGAGGGCGTCAGCATCCTGCTTGAAACCCCCGCCACCGACCTGATCACCGACGCATCAGGCGCGGTCACCGGCGTCAGGGCGCTGGGCCCGGACGGCCCCCTCACCATCCAGGCGGGGAAGGTCATCCTGGCCGCCGGCGGCTTTGCCAAGAATGAGGAGATGCTCTCCCAGCTCGTGCCCGAGATGGCCGGCACCGCCGCCACCTCCACCGCCGGCGCCGGCAGCACCGGCGACGGCATCCGGATGGCCCAGGATGTGGGCGCAGTGCTGTATGAGGAGCCCTGGGTCATAGGGCTTGGCATCGTGGCCTATGTGCCCGGCGCCAACTCCCTCATGATGGACTGGACCAAAGTCTATGTGGACGCCCAGGGCCAGCGCTTTGTCAATGAGCAGACCCACTACGCCGTCGCCACCAACGCCGTGGCCGCGGCTGATACCCCCTGGGCCATTGTGGATTCCTCAGAGGCCAATGCGGCCCTGGCCCAGGCCCTGGAGGCCGCCCTGGTCCCCGGCCAGGTGGTCAAGGCCGAGCGCTTTGAGGACCTGGCCAAGCAAATGGGCGTGCCCGAGGCCGCCTTTGCCAAGACCATGGCCGACTACAACCAGGGCGCCAAGGACGGCAAGGATGCCCTGGGCAAGGAAGCCGCCTACCTGAGCGCCTATGAGGCCGGCCCCTTCTACGCCGTGCGCATCCATCCCCTGACCATGGGCACCTTTGGCGGCGTGAAGACCAATGACCAGTATCAGGTTCTCAAGGCCGACGGCTCTATCATCCCCAACCTCTACGCCGCCGGCGAAAACGCCAACCGCCTCATCTACAACCAGGTTTACATGTCCGGCTCCGCCGTGCAGTTCGCCCTCACCTCCGGCCGCATCGCCGGTGAGCAGGCGGTGCTTGAGCTGGAGTAAGGCCCCATGAAATCATCAGCGCGCCTGCTCACTGGCGCGTTGATGATTGAGTTTGGAACAGGCTCACCTAAAACCCCGCAGGCTGCCGCAATCGCGGCGGCCTGTTGTTGTGTGAGAATAATGTAAGGCTTTTGATTTTTGTGATGGAAATGGCGGGCTAAAGTGTATCATTTAAAAGGACCCTGGATATCAACCGAAAGGAGAAAACCATCGTGAATAAACATATCATACCCTTGTTGCTGGCCTTGACGCTCCTGGTGGGCGCTGTGCCGGCCATGGCTCAGCAGCCGGCGAACGCCGGCCCGCCCGCGTTTGAAGTGGAAACCCTCATCGCTCCTGAGACGCTGTCAGTCTATCAGGGCCAGCCGGTGACCTTTGTGGCCACCACCACCTACACCACCAACAAGAACGAGAATCAGCTGCTGCACTTCGTGTCTGATAAGTGGACGGGCGTTGACCAGTTTGACCCCGGCATGGCGGCGGGTATCCCCCTGGAAGCCCAGCCTGCGGCCGCCCCCAACCAGCGCCTGCCGGTCTTTGTCTCCACCGCCACCGTTGACATCGGAAATGAGCCGGGGGACTATGACGTGATGGTCAAATATGAGATCACCCTCCAGCACGATGAGTCCGGCAAGCGCACCTACTACACCACCGCCAGCACCGCGCTCATCACCGTCACCGTCATGGAGGGCCAGGCGCCCCAGCCTGAGGCGAGCCCCGAAGCCTCCCCCCAGCCCGCCGGCACCGCCCTGAACCATGGCCAGATCGTGTCCGCCTGGGCCCAGTGGAAGCAGACCAAGGGCAACAAAAACTTCCTCCCCGGCGGCCCTGGCGTCTACCGCAGCCTCAACTGGTACAAGGCCCAGGTGGAATACCGCACCTTCCATTCCCGCCAGGAGGTCTGGGATTATCTGGACAGCATCTATGAACCAGCCCCCCGCAAGAACGACAAGGGGCCCGGCAACAACAAAAAGCCTGGGAAATAGTCACAAACAAGACTCTGCTATAAGAGCGAGGGGAAACTTTTTACGATAAAAAGTTTTCCCTCGCCTTTTTAAAAGCCCTAAAAACGGCTATATGCTCTCAAAAAAGGCCTCTTCATCCTCCCGGCGCAGGATGCCCTGGGCATCAAAGTGCAGCGGGGTGGGCTTGGTCTTCATATAGCGCAGGATCTCGTCCATGCGGACCGACTCCTGAAAGGTCATCATCGTAAAGGACACGCCATGCTTGCGCGCCCGCCCGGTGCGGCCGATGCGGTGGAGGTAATACTCGTTTTCGTTGGGCAGATCATAGTTGATAACCACCTCCACGTCATCCACGTCAATGCCCCTGGCGGCCACGTCGGTGGCCACCAGGATGGGGAACTTGCCGCGCTTGAAATCCCCCATCACCCGGGTGCGCTGGCTCTGGCGGATATCCCCGTGCAGCGCCTGGGCACCGTAGCCCTCCTTCACCAGCCTGTCGCTTAAGCGCTGGGCCATGAACTTGGTGTTCACAAACACCATCACCCGGTCAAACTCATCAGAATCCAGCAGGTACTCCAGCGCCTCCTGCTTTTTGTCCCGGGGGATCATCAGGGTGTGTTGGGCGATTTGGGGCCGGTTTTCCTTGGTGGCCTCCACGGTGATTTCCACCGGTTCGTTCTGGTATTTCCAGGAGATGGTCATCACATCCCGGTTGGTGGTGGCGGAAAACATCACCAGCTGCCGGTTTGGCGGCGCCAGCTCGATGATGCGGGTCACGTCCTTGACAAAGCCCATGTTGAGCATCTCATCCGCCTCGTCAATCACCAGGGTGTGCACATGGTGCAGGCTCACATGCCCGCGGCTTGCCATGTCCAGCATCCGCCCGGGGGTGGCCACCACAATCTGGGGCTTGCGCTTGAGCTGGTTGAGCTGCCGGGCGATGGGCTGCCCGCCATACAGCGCCGCGATGTTGATCTGGGGGATGAAGCGGGCCAACTCGGTCAATTCCTGCACGATCTGCATGGCCAGCTCCCGCGTGGGCGCCAGCACCACCTCCTGCACCCGGGTTTCCTTCAGGCTGATATACTCAAGCATCGGGATCCCAAAGGCGATGGTCTTGCCGGTGCCGGTGGGGGCGATGCCGATGATGTCCCGCCCCGCCATCATCACGGGGATGGTCTGTGTCTGGATGTCGGTGGGGTTTTTGATCCCCATCCTGTCAAGCGCCTTTAATACCTCGTCGGATACGTCCAGCGCCTTGAATGCTTCTGCGGGCAACACTAAAACCTCGTTTCCATGGCCTGGCTTCTGCCTGGCTCAAAAGCCATTATAGCCACACGGCTTTTGGCCTGTCAACCGCGCCCATGCCAGCCCGCCGCATTGCGCACCGGCGCGGCTTGAGCACAGCGCCCTTTTGAGCGAACATTTTTTATAGGATTTATACAAAATTAATATTTTTCGTATTTACATCGGATCGCCATCTGTGTTAGTATAAACTGCTTTACGTGTGAGCATCTGTTGATGCACCAAGAATCAAGACAGCATAGCAAAAAACGGAGGATCTATGAAAAATCGCAAGGTGTCTCTGCGGCGTTGGCTGGTGAGCTTACTGCTCCTTGCCCTGGTGGCAGCCCTGCCCATGGCGGGCTTGGCAACTCAGCCCACCGATCCTCCCGGCAGCCCGCCTCCCCATATTGGCGTTGACCATCCCAAGACCCCCGGGGAAGTCCTGCTGTTCAAAAAAGCAGAACCCCTCCAAGGCCAGGTCAACACCTGGCAGGTCACCCTGCGGGTGGAGGCGATGGACACCGTGCAAACCTCCGACACCATCCTGGTGATTGACACCTCAGCCAGCATGAATGACAATGGCCGGATGGGCGCGGCTATCAGTGCCGCCACCACCCTGATTGAGGAATTGCTGCCCACGCCAACGCCTGCTGTGCCCCTCAACCGCGTGGCGGTGATTTCCTTTAATTACTATGCCAATCAGGCAATCGGGTTTACTTCCAACCAGGCTGACGCCATCGCCGCAGTGGAAAACTTATGGGCCAATGGCGGCACCTTCACCCAGGATGCAGTATATGATGCCAGAACATTGATGGCCAGTTCCATCGCGGACCACAAGAACATCATCCTTTTGTCTGATGGTCAGCCTACCTATAGTACGCGTATCCAATATGACTGGCGGATGAACACAGCCAACCTCATCGCAAGGACACCCTCCGGGTACTGGACGCCCAACAACGTTCCCCAAAATCAGTTTGAGTATGGAAACCGCGTAGGCGGCGGCGGCAGCATTGAAACTCGCTATGACAACCCGTGGGGAACTGACAATGATAAGTATTATCACCACGGCAACAGCGCCATCGCGGAAGCGGGCTTCGCCAAGGCCAATTCCACCCTCTACACCATCGCCCTGGAAGCCGGCACTACCGGCACCTCGGTGCTTAACGCCATGGCCAGCCCGGGCAAAGCCTACACCGCCACGCCTTCAGAGCTAACGGCTATCTTCACCCAGATCGCCGGGCAGATCAACTCCGCCGTGCGCGACGCCACCGTGGGAGACCCCATGGGCACCGGGTTTGTGGTCAACGGCACGGTGGAAGACATTGCGGTCACCCAGGGCACGACCACCTATATCAACAACCAAATCAATTGGACCATCGGCACCCTCACCCAGCCCATCGCGCCCGGGTCCAATATCAAGTACGCTCAGATGACCTATCAGGTCACCATCAACGATGACATCCTGGACGCTGAGGGCTCAGGTGGTTTGTTCAATACGAATGAAGGCGCTTCCCTCACCTATACCTACACCAATGACCAGGGGCAGGATGTCACCACCACCACAACCTTCCCCCAGCCCAAGGAAGACCCGGTGCTGCTGGTGATGGAAAAGGTGCTCATCAACAGCCTTGGCGAGGTGATCACCACCTCGGCCACCGGGGTGGATAACCGGCAGTTTAATCTGAATGTCATTAATAACTTTGACTATAATAGTGTCTGCTGAACAGCTCC
>DHQX01000030.1:0-15827 GCA_002411105.1 Christensenella sp. UBA5327
GTTATTCAGGAGACACTAAGTAGCCAAACTTCAGGGGTTTTTCTTGTGCACTGACAGAAACCATGAGTGAACAGAACAACAGAGATACGAGGATTAGAGTTAGATCCTTCTTCATTTTGCCCTCCTATTTTTATCGAGATTTCCTCGATATTTTTGAAACATTTGAGCTACACGCATAATTCAAGCATAATCGTTGTGAATTTTTAAACGTCCAAGGAGAGTATATGATGAAGCGATCAGTCGATCTTGCACTTTTCACCGGAAAATCCTATACTTTTATGACGTCCATTGCAATTGAGGGATTGTCTTTGTTATTGACTATCATTAACGATAATGATATGACTCTTATAAAAACCTATATATCGCATTTTTTCAGCAATTGCTTTCGGTACTCACCTGGTGAAGTCCCCAAACCCTTTTTAAACAGCCGGTTAAACAGACTCTGATTTCTGATCCCCACCAGCCCCGCCACCTCAAGCAGGGTGAGCTCCCGCCGGCGCATCAAGCTGACTGCTTTTTTCATACGCTCATCCACAATAAACTGCTGGACGGTTTTTCCAGTTTCTTTCTTGAACACCCGGCTGAAATATGCGGGAGATAAGAAGGCCTCGGCAGCCAGTTTTTCTAGCGTTAGTTTTTCATGCAGATGGGCGCGCAGGTAGGCGATGGCCCGCTGCAAGGAGCGTGCATACCTAGAATCCCCAAAGTCAAAGGCCAGGGTCATCAGGTGGTTTACCACTTCGCTGAGCCAAAAACACAGCTCCTCAAAGGCTTGGATGCGGCTCAGATCCTGATAGTATTGGTGGGTGCTCTTTTGGATGAGGGTAGGGTCGGCGCCGTTTTCAACGGCCTTGCGGGACATGAGCACCAGCAGCTCATTGATGTGGGATTTCATCCGGGAAAAGGACATGCCTGAGATGATGAGGATGACGCCCAAAAGCTCGTTGAGCAGGCGGTTGGCATCCTTGCGCCGGTTTTGGGCCATGGCTTCAAGCAGCGCCTGCTCCTTGTCATAGGGGTAGGGCGCCACGCGCTCCTCCTGCTTGATCTGCAGAATATAGGCGGAGATTTGGCCCTGCAAAAGGTCTGAAGCCTCTTGAAGCCTCAGGTGGGTCACCTCCTGGGCGCTGCTGACAAAGCCTGCCGCCAGAAACAGCATGTTGGACACCGCTGACACCCGGGCCGGGGGCACATAGGGCACTTCCGACAGCAGCGCGCGCAGGGCTTCCTCGTTCTGGGGGGACTCCGCCAGATAGCCCGCCAGTTCCAAAGACAAATAATCCTCCGCGTCAGCCATCAGAAAAGGGCCGGCCAGGAGCTTGGCTTCACAGCCCACCCGCCCCATGATAGGCGACACTGCAAAGCCCAGCCCGTGGGGGCAGAAATAGACATATTTCCCGCCAAAGCGCTCGGCTTCCTTCAGCGCGTGGCTGTGCTTCTGGGCGCAGCCGGTGTGGTTGCCTTTGATTTCCGTGCACAGGTGGCATTCTTCGCACACATAGCCCGCTTGGGCGATCACCTCGCCATCCGGCAGGGCCAGCAGACAGCCTACCCCTGCCGCCTGGGAAAAAGACCGAGCGGAGGAAGCGGCTAAATCAAGGTCAACGGTGAATTCCATGGCGTTCCTTTGCACTAATCAGTGTAATTTAATGTACTTTAACATGATCGGCGACAAAGGACAAGCAGTGCAGCATAGGATACCAGGTGTGTTGATGAGATGGGTTTTCAGGGAATCCTGGGTGCCCGGACGCTTGTCACCCATGTTCCTCCAGCCATTCTGCAAGCACCACGGCCTGGTTCATCGCCTGGTCTTTGGCGGAATAGACCAAGGTGACCGGTCGCTTCTTCAATTCCTCCCGCACCAGGGCGAGGAAATCCGGGGACGCAGGGTTTTCATTCAGTTCCTTTAGGTAGGCGCTGCGGAAGGCTTCATAGCGCTCCGGCACATGGCCGAAGGCTTTCCTGACTTCATTGGAGGGGGCGATGTCTTTGAACCACCGGTCCAGCTTCAGGACCTCCTTGCTCACACCCCGGGGCCAGAGCCGGTCCACCAGGATGCGGAAGCCGTCATCCGGCGAGGCCTCCTCATAGGCGCGCTTGATGTTGATGAGATGCGGCATGGCTTTCCTCCTTGGGAAAAGGCTTGCGGTTAACCCTATGATACACGGCGCCACAGGCTTTGAAACCCACAAAAAAAGGGCGGGATGTTTCCCGCCCCCAGGGGTTGATTGTTGGTTTTACAGCTGCTCAAACCGGCCGGTGAAGAAGCGGAGCTGCTTGGGCTCATAGGCCCATTTGAGGCCCTTGATGTCCTGCTTGTGGTTGAACAGGTGGATGATGGTGTCGGCCACCACGTCCATGTGCTTATAGGTGTAGACACGGCGCGGGATGGTGACGCGCACGGTCTCCAGCTTGGGCGCGTGATCCTTGCCGGTCACCTTGTCGCGGCCAGCGGAAATAATGCCACGCTCCATGGTTCTCACGCCGCCTTCCACATAGATGGCAGCCGCCAGGGCCTGGGCGGGGAAGACGGTCTGGTCAAGGTGGGGGCAGAAGGCCCGGGCATCCAGGAACACCGCGTGGCCACCCACGGGCTTGACGATGGGAACGCCAGCTTCGGTCAGCCGCTCGCCCAGATAGCGCACCTGCTTGATGCGATACTCGATATACTCCTCCTGCATCGCTTCCTTCAGGCCAATCGCCATGGCTTCCATATCGCGCCCCGCCATGCCGCCGTAGCTGGGCATGCCCTCAAACACCACCACCAATTCCCGGGCGGCGGTGAACATCTCCTCATCGTTCATGCACAAAAAGCCGCCGATGTTGGTGATGCAGTCTTTTTTGCCGGACATGGTGCAGCCATCGGAATAGGAGAACTGCTCGCGGACGATCTCCTTGATGGACTTGTCCTGATAGCCCGCTTCCCGCTCTTTGATGAAGTAGGCGTTTTCCACGCAGCGGGTGGCATCCATGAACACCTTGATGCCCTTTTTCTGGCAGTAGGCATACACTTCGCGCATGTTGCCCATGGAAACCGGCTGGCCGCCGGCCAGGTTCACGGTGATGGCCAGGCACACATAGGCGATCTGCTCAGCGCCCACTTCGTCAACCAGGGCCTGGAGCTTTTTCAGGTCCACATCGCCCTTGAAGGGCAACTCCGCCGCCGGATCGTGGGCTTCATCCCGGATGATGTCCCGGAAGATGCCGCCGTTGGCCTCCTGATGGTAGCGGGTGGTGGTGAAGTACATGTTGCCAGGCACATACTGCCCGGGCTTGATGGCAACCCGGCTTAACAGGTTTTCAGCGCCCCGGCCCTGATGGGTGGGGATCACATATTCAAAGCCAAACAGCTCCTGCACCGTGTCCTTCAGGTGATACCAGTTGCGGCTGCCGGCATAGGCCTCGTCGCCCATCATCAGGCCCGCCCACTGGCGGTCGCTCATGGCGTTGGTGCCGGAGTCGGTCAGCAGGTCGATGTACACATCCTCAGAGTCCAGCAGGAAGGTGTTGAAGCCGGCCTTGCGGATCAACTGCTCCCGC
This sequence comes from Christensenella sp. UBA5327, assembly GCA_002411105.1. Classification (GTDB taxonomy): domain Bacteria; phylum Bacillota; class Clostridia; order Christensenellales; family Aristaeellaceae; genus UBA6115. The sequence continues at coordinate 3,541 of DHQX01000030.1, forward strand.
TCCTCGCGGGTATTCATCTTGATGGTTTCAACGGATTTGATGCGGAAAGGCTCTGCGGGGTAGCGGGTGATGTCTGTCATGGGATCCTCCTTTGCTTGTCGCGGTCTCTGTACTTTTTTTGTTCTTTATGATTATACGACCGATCTGCGATAAAGACAAGGGAAAAGAGAAAATTTGCTTTTCAGGTGAGGGTTCATTATAATAAAGAGGATTTGCCGCCGGGCAATTGTCTTTGATTCACTCCATTAGGCCAATGAAGGAGTGAGGAGAAGCCTTTTTTTATGCCCATGGTCAGGAAAGGAGAATGACTTGGCAAAACCTGTGAAAACCTACCTCTGGCTTTTGGCCACCAACCTGTTCATCAGCGCCTTCACCTTTGGCGGAGGCTATGTGGTGGTGCCCATGATCCGGCGGTTTTTTGTCCAGAAGAAAAAATACTTTGAGGAAAAAGAGCTGATGGACATGGCCGCCGTGGCGCAGTCAACCCCTGGCGCCATTGCGATCAACCTCTCCGCCCTGGCAGGGTACCGGGTGGGCGGGGTGCCGGGCGCCGTGATCAGCTGTCTGGCCGCCCTGATCCCGCCCCTGGCTGTCTTGGGCGTGATCTCGGTTTTTTACACCTCGTTTATCACCAACGCTGTGGTGGCGGCGGTTCTTAAGGGCATGCAGGCCGGCGTGGCGGCTGTGATTGTGGACCTGATCATCGATATGTGCGCCATGGTGTTAAAGCAGCGCTCGGCCTTCCTCACTGCCATGATTCCCGCTGCATTCATCGCGAATTTCGTCTTTGGCATCAATGTGGCCATTATCTTGTTTGTCTCTTGTCTGCTGTGCGTGCTGAAGGTGTTCTGGCATCATGCGCTTCTGATGAGAAAGCAGGCGAAGCGATGATGGCCTGGCAGCTGTTTATCACCTTTGCCCAGATCGGCCTGATGAGCATCGGCGGCGGGTATGCCATCATTCCGCTCATCGGGGAGCAGGTGGTGCACAAGGCGGGCTGGATCAGCCAGCAGGTATTTACCGATATCATCACCATTTCCCAGATGACACCCGGCCCCCTGGCGGTCAACACCTCCACCTTTGTGGGCATCCAGGTGGCGGGCCTTTGGGGGGCGGTGGCCGCCACCACGGGCGCGGTCCTGGGCGGGGTGGTGATAGCGCTTCTGCTCTACCGCTTTTTTGAGAAGCACCGGCAGTCAACCTATGTCTTTGAGATCTTAAACGCCCTCAAGTCGGCCTCCCTGGGGCTGATCATCTCAGCAGGCGCCGCCATCATGCTGCTGGCCTTTTTGGGAACCAGCAGCTTTGAGCCCCATTCCCTGATGACAAACATGAACTGGGTGGCGCTGGTCAGCTTCGTGCTGCTGCTTTTCCTGCTGCGCAAATGGAAGATCAACCCCATGCTGATCATGCTGATCAGCGGCGTATCCGGGCTGATATTCTACCTGTGACCTGAGCCGGCCGCCAAAGCTGCCCGCCCATAAAATTTCCGTAAATTTTCTTGCCAATCCGGCGCTTATCCCATTGACAGCACCGGCGGGAGTTTGCTATGCTCACCATGGATATACAACAATGCATATAAGTTGAGGGATGTTATGGAAAGCGGCCAATTGCGCCGGAAAAAGGTCATGGGATGGGAGCCCTTTGTGTTCCTGGGGCTGTTCATCGGTTTTTTCGCGCTGTTCTCAAGCCGGATGGGCCTGGTCAACATGCTGTCCACCCTCATGCAGACCGCCTACCGGCTGCTGATTGACACGGTGCTGTATATCACCGCCGTGGCGGTGATGGCGGGCGCGATGGCAGGGCTGCTGCAGGAGTTTGGCGTGGTGGCCCTAGTGGATAAGCTGTTAACCCCGCTGATGAAACCCCTCTATGGCCTGCCGGGGGCCGCCTCCATCGGCGGCATCACCACCTATCTTAGCGATAACCCCGCCATCCTCACCCTGGCGGCGGATCACAACTACCGCTGTTATTTCAAAAAATACCAACTGCCGGCGCTCACCAACTTCGGCACCGGCTTTGGCATGGGGGCCATCATCTCCACCTTCATCCTGGGGCTGTCGGCCATCACCGGGGAAAACTACCTCCCTGCGGTGCTGGTGGGCAACATTGGCGCCATCGCCGGCAGCATCGTCAGCACCCGGATCATGCTGCGCTTCACCAGGAAGATCTACGGCACGGAGGAAGCCTGCGAATCAGACTGCGGCGTCCCCATGCAGCCGGGTTTCCGCGCAGTCCGGGAGGGCGGGCTGGGCTCCCGCTTCCTGGGGGCGCTGCTGGATGGCGGCGCTGCCGGGGTGAAGATGGGGGTGGACATCGTGCCGGGGGTCCTTATCATCTGCACCCTGGTGATGATGCTCACCGGCTCCCCGGGGGCTGAGGGGGCTTACACCGGCGCCGCCTATGAGGGCATCGGCCTTCTGCCCGCCATTGGCGAAGCCCTGCAGTTTGTCCTCAAACCCCTCTTTGGTCTGTCCAGTGCCCAGGGCATCGCCGTGCCCATCACGGCGCTGGGCTCCTCGGGGGCGTCGCTTTCCATCATCACCCGGCTGCTGAAGGAAGGCCTGGCCAACCAGCACGACATCGCGGTGTTCACTGCCATGTGCATGTGCATGAGCGGTTACCTCTCCACCCACGTGGCGATGATGGATTCCCTGGGCTGCAAAAAACTGACCGGCAAAGCCATCCTCTCCCACACCATCGGCGGCGTTTTGGCCGGGGTTTTTGCCCATCTGCTATATAGCCTGATTGCCCTGATTTAAATATTTTGTCATAAAATGAAACATTTTCGGCCTCCTGTGCGTCTAATGAGATAGAGGCAAGGAGGTTTTTTGTGCGAAAATTCGGGAAGAGGGCCCTGCTGGCGCTGATTTTGACGATGCTTGCCCCGCTTTTTCTTGCCCGGGGCGAGGAACGCCCCTTTTTGGTGGCGGAGGAGCCGCCGGAGCGCAGCACCATCACCCTCACCTTCATGGGGGACTGCATCCTGGGCAGTGAGGACAAGGACCGGGGCAAGCCCCAGTCCTTTGACAGCCTGGTGGGGGAAAAGGGGATGGCATGGCCCTTATCCGGGCTTGCGGAGCTGTTCAGCCAGGATGACTACACCCTGGTGAACCTGGAAGGGGTCTTGAAGCAGGACAGCAGCCACAAGGCGCCAAACCGCCTGCACAACTTCCGCGGGCCCGCGGATTTCGCCAGAATCCTGGCCCTGGGCAGCGTGGAGGGGGTGAACCTGGCCAACAACCACCACGATGACTACCAGCGCGCGGGGCGGGAAAGCACCCTGGCGGCCCTTCGCGAGGCGGGCATCCGATTCAGCGGCTACGGACACCTGGATGTGTTTGAAAAGGACGGCGTGCGCGTGGGCTTTGCCGGCATCCGGGAGACCATCTGGCACCAGGGACGCAGGCAGATGACCGCAGACATCCAGGCGCTCAGGGACAAAGGGTGTGAATTTATCGTATACAGCTGCCACTTCGGGCAGGAATACGCGGAAAACCATAGCCAGATCCAGCGGGAGATGGCCCGCGCCGCCATCAGCGCGGGGGCGGATCTGGTGATCGGCCACCATCCTCATGTGGTGCAGGGGGTGGAGGGCCATGCTGGGGGTACAATCCTGTATTCTCTGGGCAATGGGGTGTTTGGTGGCAACCTCCATCTCAGCGAGTTTGATGGCCTGGTGGTGCAGGCACGGCTTGATTTTCGCTATGGGTATTTCGCAGGCGGCAGCCTGCGGCTGATCCCGATTTTGACCACGGGCGCCGCGCCTGAAAATGATTTCAGGCCCATCATCGCCCAGGGGGAGGATGCGCTGCGCATCCTGGCCCGGGTCCAGGCAGACAGCGGCGTGCCCCTGGCCTTTGAAATGCCCTTGCCCCTGCCGGAGGCGCTGCCTGATGAGGTTTCTGATGTGGCGCCGGAAAACATGCCCCTGGTGGAGAAACCCCTTGAATCGCCTTGATTTTGTTGACGAAAAATATTTGTTAAGCAAATGCTTGACAACGCCCTGAAACGGGCGTATGATGCGGTTAAGCAATTGCTTCACGCTTGATCAAGCCCGCAGGAGGTCCCCATGGAAGACATGCAGAAACTATCCTTAAGCGATGTGGAATGGCACATCATGAACGCCCTGTGGAAGCTGGGCGAGCCCACGCTAAGCCAGGTGGTGGAGGCGGTCAAGGAATCCGGCTGGACCAAGCACGCCGTTTTCTCCTTCCTCAAACGCCTGGAAGGCAAAGGAGCGGTGGAGAACGATACCAGCAAAAGGCCCAGCCGCTACCGCGCCATCATCCAGAAGGAAGCGGCCATCCACCAGGAGACCAAATCCATCCTGAGCCGCGTGTTTGACGGCGACCTGATGCTGATGATGACAAGCGCCGTGGGCAGCGCATCCCTCACCGAGGAGGAAGCCCAGGAGCTGATCCGGCTGATTGAAAAGGCGGGTGAATAACATGACACTGCTTTTGGAAATGACGCTTCAAAGCGGCCTTTTCATCCTGCTGCTCCTCGCCCTCAGGCCTTTCCTCAAAAAAAGGCTGCCGGCGCTCAGCCGCTATGCCCTCTGGGGCATCCCGGCGCTGCGCCTGATGATCCCCCTGTCCTTCAAATCCATGCTGGGGCTGTGGCAGCATGTGCCCGCCCCGCAGATAGCCTTCCCCCGCGGGGAAACACTTGTCGCCCCGCTCCCTCCTGCGACCCCGGCCATGCCGGCTGTTGAAGCACGGGTTTTGGCCGCTGCCCCTGTCACCCAGCAGGCGTGGATCCCGTCTGCCCAGACCATTGTCGCCCTCATCTGGCTTCTGGGAAGCCTGGCGATGCTTCTCCTGTTCATCCGGGTGAACCTCAGGTTTTCCCGCAGCGCGAGACGGGCTGTGCCCGTGGGCGGCATCGATGCACCCATCCCGGTGATGCTGGTCACCAAAGACATTTCCCCCTGCCTGGCAGGCTTGATAAGACCCCGCATCCTGCTCCCCGGCCATGTGCTGGCCGTGCCGGAGCTCACCGACATGGTCATCCTCCATGAGGTGACCCACTACAAGCACAAAGACCACCTCTTCACAGCGCTGAGAAGCCTCCTGCTCATTCTCTGGTGGTGGAACCCCCTGGTGTGGGCGCTGGCCCACACCAGCCAGAGGGACTGCGAGGCCGCCTGTGATGAGGGCGTGATCCGCCGCATGACGCTGGACGAGCGCAAGGACTATGGCAAAAGCCTGGTGGCGCTGCTGCGTGCCCAACACGCCCGCCCCACCCTCCTTGCCGCTGGCACCGCCATGTGCGGCAGCAAAAAAATCATCAAGGAGCGTATCACCATGATCGCCAATTGGAAACAAAAAGGCCGCCTGGTCACCCTGGCCGCCGTCATCTGTATCAGTTTGCTGGTTCCCTTCCTGTTTAGCTCCGCCCAGAACGCGGCCTCAGCCCAGCCCCCCGTGATGACCGCCGAGGCCATCCAGGCCCGCCGCTATGCCGACTTCACCGGAGATGAACTCATCCGCGCCCTGCGTGCGCTGGAACTGGCCCGGGGCGGGGAAGGCAACCCCCTCCTCCAACAGCCCTGGGAAGACGCCGCCATGAAGGCAGCGGACGCCATCAAAGACAAGCTGACGGCTCTGCAAAAAGAGCCTGACCCCCTCAAATGGGCCGAAGCCGACCGCGCCGCCTTGCTTGAACAGCTGGCAGACCATGGCTTGATCACCCTGCCCTCCACGCTCAGCACCCCGGAAAAGGCCCGGCGCTTTGCCGATCTGGCCAGCGAGGCGGCTGGAAATGTGGAGGATGAGGAAGAGGAAGAAACCTGGCAGAGCGCGTGGTATCAAACCTCTATCTCCCCCGTCTTCCGCACCATTCAGGGCAAGGTGGATTTCAAAAAGGAATGGGCCCCCAAGGTGGATGAGCTGCTGAAAAGCGGTGTTGCCCTCCCGGAAAACGGCGACCTGCGCCACATGCTCAGCCTGGACTTCAAGCTGCCCGCCGCTGGCAACATCTCTGAAGCCGAGGCCCTGGAAAAAGCCAAGGCAGCCATCGTTGACAAAAAGGGCTGGAAAGCGGAGGAGCTGGACAGCTTCCGCCTGTGGAACAGCGCCTACCTGGTGGAGAAAGACGGCACCCCGGTGTACTGGTTCTTCTTCTCCTGGGACGAGGAAAAGCTGATCAAGGACGGCAAACTGGACGCCCTGGAAGCCAAGCGCTTGGCCAAGGACTTCCCCATGGTGGTGGCGGCCAAGGTTGATGCCAAGACGGGCGGGCTGTATGGCTTCGCTGAATCCTTCGACCTTGAAACCCCTTACAACCGCACCATCTGACCTACCCCAAAAGGGGAGGGGGCACACCTCCATGCCCCCTCCCTGACCGAGGAAGAAAGGCATGCCAATGAAACGCGCACTGGTGCTAATCACCTGTTTGATGGCCTTGTGCCTTGCCGTTCAGGCGCAGGCGAACCCTTCCTTTGAGGGCACTGTGTTTGTGGGTGACTCCATCATGCAGCAAATTGGCCGCTACCGCCTGGAACAGGCGGAACGGGGCAGCCCGGTTTTGGCAGGCGCCCGCTTCCTCACCATCTCCAGCTACTCCCTCTACCAGGGCAGCCGCGTTACCCCGGTCAAGCACAAGCCCGCCCCCAGGCTGCGGGGCGAGCGGGTCAGCCTGCCGGATGCGCTGCATATCATGGAGGCGCAGCGGGCTTTTATCCTGCTGGGCATGAACGACGAGGCCGGCTCCAAGCTGGACACGCACATGCTGCTGTACACCCGGCTCATTGAGCGCACCCTGAAACGCAACCCCGGGCTTAGGCTCATCGCGCTCTCCGTCACCCCCATCACAAAAGGGGCCCAGACCCAAAAGCTCAACCAGCAGAACTTCAACGCCTTCAACACCAGGCTTGAAGCGCTTTGCGGGGAGCTGGGGGTTGGATACCTTGACGTGGCCACCCCGCTGATGGATGAGGAGGGGTTTTTGCGCCCTGATTTTTCTTCGGATAACCGGGTGCACCTGAGCAAGGCTGGTATGCAGGTGTTTGTAAAGACCATTGAGGCCTTCGCGCTGGGCCAAGCCGCGCCCTGACCCCGGGCCTCTTGCGGGGCTTTCCAAAGTCTGATAGGCTATACGCGTATATGATCAGGATCATCATACGAGGATGGCTTGCAATCAGATGGATAAAAAACGAGGACTTTGCCTGCTGATGGCTCTTTGCCTGACGCTTACGATGTGGGTTTCCTATGCTGAGGACGCCTTTTTTGACGAGGCGGTGTTTGTGGGGGATTCCATCCTCCGCTCGGTGGGGCGCTATGTGGCCCAGCGCCGCAGGGAAGGAGAAAGCCCGCTGGGCGAGGCCAGCTTCCTGGCGGCTGACGGCTATACGCTGTATGCGGGCAGCCTCCGGACAATTGATCCGGAGAGGATCAACCTCACCCGCAATGGCGTGCCGGTCACGGTGCCTGATGGCATCAAGGCCACCAAGGCCAGGCGCGCTTTTGTGATGCTGGGCCTCAATGACGGGGCGGGCTCCCAGCTGGAAAAGCACCTGGGCTTTTATGAGCGGATGATCACCCGGATACTGGAGAAGAACCCGGGGCTTGAGCTGATCATCTTGTCGGTCACCCCGGTGGTGAAAACCGCCCAGGCCAAGCGGCTCAGCCAGCTGGCCATCGACCGGTTTAACCAGGGGCTGGAGGGGCTGTGCGGGGAGCGGGGCATCGCCTATCTGGATGTGTCAAGCGCCCTGAAGGACGAAGAGGGCTATCTGAACCGGGATTTTTCCTCTGACCGCCGGGTGCACCTGAACGACCTGGGCATTGAAGCCCTGATAAAAACCCTGCATGACTACGCCGGGGCGCGCGCGGCGCTTCAGGAAGGAGGGGAATGAAAACGCGGCTTGTGGCGCTGGCGGTGTTGCTCCTGGTGCTCTCCGGCTGTGCGGGGCAGGGCCGGGGGCCTGAAACCGCTGATCTGAAAGCGGTGTATCAGGCCATGGAGGAGACCGGGGTGCTGCCCCCCATGGTGGCCGTGCCAGAGGGCGCGGTGCCTGATTTTTATGGCATTGACCCTGCCTGGTACGAGGAGGCGCTGTTCATGGTGTCAGCCGACAGCCTCTTGGCTGATGAGGTGGTGCTGATCCGGGCTCGGGACGAGGCGGCGGCCGGGCGCATCCTGCCGATGCTTCAAGCCCGCATGGAGGCCAAGGCGGAGGAAGCCCAGACCTACTCACCCCAGCAGTATGCCATCATCAAACAGGGCCAAGTGCTCTCCCGGGGGCGTGCCCTGGCGCTAATGGTGTCGCCTGAGGTTGCCAGGCTGGTGCGGGTTTACCAGGGCAAATAGGATGATGTAGCCGATGCTGTTTTCATCCATCAGCTTCCTGTTTCTCTACCTCCCGGTGATGCTCGCCGGGAACACGCTGCTGCCCGCGAGGGCGCGGCTTCCTTTTTTATTCCTGATGAGCCTGCTGTTCTACGGCTGGGGGGAGCCGGGGACGGTTTTTTTGATGCTCATCAGCATCCTCATCACCTGGGCCTGCGCCCGGGGCATGGCAGGGAGCCCGGGCCGGAAAAAAGCGCTGCTGGTGTCAATTGCCAGCCAGCTGATCATCCTGGGCTATTTCAAGTACGCAGGGCTTTTTGTCCCGGGCTTTCAGGTGGCGCTGCCGGCTGGCATCTCCTTTTACACCTTTCAGGCCATCGGCTACAGCATTGATGTCTACCGCCGGGACATCCCCCCGGACCCGAGCCTGCTGCGCTACGGCACCTTTATCACCCTGTTTCCCCAGCTCATCGCCGGGCCCATTGAGCGCTACAGCGATATCCGGCCACAGCTGGAGCGCCCCGCCATCTCCTGGGACAATTTCGCCCAGGGCGCGAGGCTGTTTGTGATTGGGCTATCCAAAAAGCTGCTGCTGGCAAACGCCGCGGGGCAGATGTGGGAGGCGCTCCAGGACAGCCCCGCCCAAAACGGATTCCTTGGCAACTGGGCGGGGCTCATCGCCTTCGCCTTTCAGATCTATTTCGATTTTTCGGGATACTCCGATATGGCACGGGGCCTGGGGAAAATGATTGGCATCAGCCTGAAACAAAACTTCATCCACCCTTACACCGCCCGCTCGGTCACGGACTTTTGGCGGCGCTGGCATGTCACCCTGTCCGGCTGGTTCAGGGACTATGTGTACATCCCCCTGGGCGGCAACCGCCGGGGCCTGCCCCGGCAGGTGGTGAACATCCTCATCGTTTGGGGGCTGACCGGGCTGTGGCATGGGGCCAGCCTGAACTTTGTGCTCTGGGGGCTGTACTATGCGGGGCTGCTGGTCATCGAAAAGCTGTTTTTGCTGCGGGCCTATGCCAAGCTGCCAGGCGGCATGGCCTGGCTGCCCCGGGCGTTCACCCTGGTGGCGGTGCTGGTGGGCTGGTGCATCTTCGCCTTTACGGATTTTGCGGGCATGTGGGCTTATCTGAAGGGGCTTTTGCCCGGTACCGCCATGGGCACAGTGAGCCTGGGCTTTGTGAAGGCCTATCTGCCGCTGTTTGTTGTCTGTGCCATTGCCAGCGTCCCCTGGAAGGCCCGCCTGCCAAAGCTGGCAGAGGACCTGCTGCTGTGTGCGCTACTGCTGTTATGCGTGGCCGCGCTGGTATCCCAGGGCTATAACCCCTTCCTGTATTTCAGGTTTTGAGGCTCAATATGGAAAGAAAAAGCATTCCCCGCCTGCTGCCGGTTTTCTTCATCGCCCTGATGGGGCTGATGGGCCTTTTGCTGCTGGCGCTGCCCCGGCAGGGCTATAGCCCCATGGAAAAGCGCGTGCTGGCGCGGCCGCCGGCGATCACCCTCGCGGGCGGCCAGTTCAGCCGGGACATCGAGGCCTACCTGGACGACCATTTTCCACTGAGGGCCCATTGGGTGGGCCTGGATGCCCGGCGCCGGTTTTTGTCCGGCACCATGGTGGCGGACAGCGTGTGGCGCCTGCCCGGCGGCGCCCTGGCAGAAGCGCCGGTCAGCCAGGCTGGCGGGCTCATGGCGCGCAACCTGGATCTGTTGGCGGACTTCGCCCAGGAAGCCGGGCTGCCCCTGGCGCTGATGGCGGTGCCCTCCGCCGGGGCGGTGTGGGGGCAGCAGGCCTATTATCCCTATCCTGATGAGGGGATTTTGGCGCGCCTTGGGGAAAGTGCGCCGGAGGGGCTGCGGCTGATCCCCCTGTTTGAAGGCTTCCGCAAGGCGGAAGCGCCGCTATACTACCGCACCGATCCCCACTGGAATGGGGCGGGAGCCTACGCCGCCTACCGGCAGGCGGCCCCCTTCCTGGGCTTTGAACCGCTGCCGGCATCCGCCTTCACCATCACCGAAAGCCCGGACTTCAGGGGCAGCGCCTATGCAAGGAGCGGCCTGTGGGCCACGCCGCCTGATGCCCTCCAGATGTGGGATAGCGGCCAGCGCGTAAGCCTCAGCCTGGATGGCCGGCCTGAAAGCCACGACAGCCTGTTTTTCCGGGAGCACCTGACAGCGCCTGACCAGTACCCGGTGTTTCTGGACGGCAACCATGGCCTCACCGACATCCAAAACCTGGATAAGCCCGAAGGGCCTAAGCTGCTTGTGATCAAGGATTCCTTTGGCAATAGCCTGGTGCCTCTGCTGGTGCCCCACTTTAGCCGCATCACCGTCCTTGACCTCAGGGCCTACCGAGGCAGCCCCCTGGCCTTGGCCCGGGAGGGGGGATACCAACAGGTGCTGGCAGTGTACTCGCTCAGGTTCCTGGCCACGGATACCAACTTCGCCTGGCTGGGGATGAAGTAGCATGAGGTATTCAACAGATACCTGATGCCAGGCATATTCTGTCGTCACTTGCAATGAGGGCATGCAAGCTGGTTGACATATGGATGCGCAAAAAAACCCCTCCACTTGTACAAGTGGAGGGGTACAGGTTAAAAGTTAGTTACTTAGGGCTTCACAACATCCACGTTGACCAGATACTTGGTCTGCACCCAGCCAGACACAGGCTTCAGGTTAGCGGTCTCGAAAGTAACCCAAGACCAGCCGTTGGTGTAATTCTGCACGTTTTCGAAGACGTAGCCCATTGGGATCTGCTTCATGACAGGCTTTTCGCCTTTGGCATTAAACTTTTCACCCCAGATATTGATGATGCTGTTGCGAGCAGTGCCAACCAGTTTCCCGGTGTAGGGCAGGCCCTTGGTCGTAGGATCGGCAGCGGGGGTGTAGGTCTTGGAGCCAACATACTTAAGGTCGACCCAGCCCTGCACAGAACCGGCGGTGATGAAGACCATCCAGCGCTTGTCAGCTGTGGAATAAGTCTTGTTAGCTCTGTCAACAGAGTCAAGTTTGGTGCCATTCTTCAGGGCTGCAACGGCGCTGCCAGGCTTCTTGACCGGGCCGGCCCAGACGTTCAGTTTGCCGCCGCTGGTCGCGACAACGGTTACGGTGACTTTCTCGGCCAGAGCGTTGACAGTCATGAAGACCATCGGGAGCGCCAGCACAAGGACAAGCAGCAGAGACATGAGTTTCCGGGACTTATTCATACCTTACTCTCCTCTCACTCGTTGCTGGGCCTTGTTTATTGATACTCCAGCCTTAGCAACGGCACCCTGTTTATCAGGGATTTATGATTCGCGCTGATTATAGCATCGCCTTTTTGGGTTGTCAACAGATTTAAAAATCTTTTGCCTGAAATTTGTCAATAGCATCAACAAAAGAGGGGATAATGTATGCAAAACGCTGAGGGCTGTGCGCATCCAGGCGTGCATAAACCCCTCAGCGCATGAATAAAACCGGTATATAGTAAGTGGAAGGGATTTTTTGGCCGGGTTTTCGGCGCGTTGACAGGCCTGGCGCAGGCCGATACAATGACCCTGGCATTCACCTGTGGCGAAATCCAACCTGGAGGTTTATTTGATGCGTATAAGACGGCTTCTGGCCCTGATCACCCTGATGGCGCTGGTGGCGGGCACCGCCCTGGCGGGGGACGCGGCCTGGTTCCGCCCCTATGACAAGGCGGCGGGCTATGCCTATGTGGCCTTTGGGCGCTACCCCTATGAGGCAGGCGGCGCTGAACAGCCCATTTTGTGGCGGGCGCTGGAAAGCCGGGGGGGCACCGTTTACCTGATGAGCGAATACCTGATTGAGGTGAGCCGGCTGCACTCCGTGGCCTTTGGCTACCCGGGCTGGGATCAGGCTGACCTGAACGCCTGGCTCAATGGCGAGTTTATCCAGAAGGCCTTTGCCCCGGCTGAAGCCGCGGCGCTTCAGGAGATGGAGGGCTTGGGCCGGGTGAGCCTGCCCAGCGCTGATGACATCAA
>DHQX01000030.1:15904-16225 GCA_002411105.1 Christensenella sp. UBA5327
CTGCCCAGCGCTGATGACATCAAGAACAAGGATTTTGGCTTTGACAGCGATGTGAGCCGCCGGGCCACCGGCACCCCCTGGGCAGACAGCCGGGGCCTGTTTTTGTACCGCCACAAGGGGCACAGCCCCTACTGGACGCGCACCCCTTCCACCAATGACTACGCCCACCGCACCACCAAGCTTGAGGGCAACATCGGCTATCTGGGCGTGACGGCGGACGACCTGGGCATCCGCCCGGTCATCACCCTGGCGCTGGGCCAGCTGGCTGTGGCTGGCGGCAGCGGCACCCTGGGCGACCCGTACCTGCTGGCGCCGGCAGCT
>DHQX01000011.1 GCA_002411105.1 Christensenella sp. UBA5327
GGCAGCCACGGTGTTGAAGTCCATCTGCTCAATCACCAGGTCAACACCCAGCTGCTTCCAGGTGTCAAACGCCATGCCGCTGAGGGTGCCCGGCCAGGAGCTGTCGGTATACACCAGCCACTTGACGGTGAATTTCTCGCCATCCTTGTGACGGAAGCCGTCATCGCCCATCTTCCAGCCGGCTTCGTCCATCAGCGCGGCGGCTTTTTCCAGGTCAAAGGCATAGGCGTTCAGGTCGCTCTTATCCGGGAAAGCCCAGGAGGTGGGAGAGATGGGCGCCATGCCCACTTCGGCCAGCTCCGGGCCGTACTCGGCGTTGATAAAGGAAGCACGGTCAAGGGCATACAGCAGGGCCTGGCGGACGCGCTTGTCGCCCAGCTTGGGGCCGGGGGCGGGCTTTTCGCTGGCAAAAGCGCTGGCGCTCAAGGAAAGCACCATCACCAAAGCGAGCAGGATCACGAGAAACTTCTTCATTCGGGTCTCCTCCTTGTATTGATTTTGTCCGGGGTGTTTTTGCGGCACTGTCATTTTTCAATACCGCAACAGGTTAATAATGCCAGTATACGGGACTGAAGGCCACATTGCAAGAAAAATATACAAATTCTCTTTAGTATGCACTCACCGCCCTTTTATGAAGCAAAATAAGCCCTGTTCACCAGGTTTCAGGCCCCGGATCGCGATATGACAGCCAGCCGGGCATCATCCAGGCACAAAAAAGTGCGGCGCCCGGAGAGTGAGGGCGCCGCGGAGTCGGTGAAGGTATGGGGCTGGGCTTACCAGCTGGCGTTCATCGCCCGGGACACGGCGTTTTGATGGGTGCCGTCCACCCGGTCGGTCTCGTGGGTGCGGGATTTGTAGAAGTGCAGGCAGAAATGCCCGTCATAGTTGTTGCCGGAAACCGTCTTTGTGCCGTGGGGCATGGTGTTGATGGAGCCGGCGTAGACATTGCCGTTGTACTTGACCAGCACCGCCCGGCGCGCCCATGAATAGGAGCCGCCTGAAATATCCTTCATGGTCTGGGCGTCCCTGGCGCTCACCGGCTCGGCGTCCAGGTGGTTGAACCCGCTCCAGCGCCTGGCCGTGAAGGTGCGACCGCTGGAGATGTCCTTGATGGTGAAGGTGGCTCCCTTGGGAATGATATTCGCACCGCCGTTAAACCAGTCCAGCTTCTTGGTTTCCACGGTGTAGTTAGCGGCGTTCTCGCCAAAAAGCTTGCGGATGGTGGCAAAGCCCGCCACGCCGTCGGCCTTCAGGCCCACCGCCTTCTGATAGCGGGTGACCGCCTCGATTGTCTGCTTTCCATAGCTGCTGTCGATGCCTGCTTTGTAATAGCCCTTGATCTTCAGCGCCTGCTGCAGGGCCTTCACGTGGCTGCCGGAGTTGCCGGGCCGGGTGGTGTTGGGCACCTTGATCTGCCCGATGCGGGAGATGCCGCTCATCGCCGGGTCATTCTTGGCGGTGGTCTCTGACAGCTTGCCAAACAGGCTCTGGATGGTTCTGCTGTCGGCCGTGCCGGTGACGGAGAGCTTGCTGGCGCGCTGGTAGGACTTGACCGCTGCCACCGTGGCGGGGCCATATTTGCCGTCCACCGTGCCGCTGTAATGCTTCTTGATCTGAAGCGCCCGCTGGAGCTTTTCCACGTCCTCCCCGGCGCTGCCATTCCGGGTCTCCCGGGGGGCGTCCCCCAGGCCTGAGATGTATTTCGTCTTGGCGTATTTGCTGGTGGAGACCGGTTCTGCCGAGGCCTTGAGCTTGCGCTGGTCGGAGGAGGACAGGTCCACGAACTTCTTCATCACATAGCCCGTGTAGGCGCGGTACCTGACCTTGTAAAAATCCCCTGAAGCATCGGTGACGCCGACCTTGGTTCCCTTCATGAGCTTGTCATAATAATCGCTGGAGGTGTTGGCCTTGGCGCGCAAAAAGACCTTATCGGCGTTGATGGTGCCGGTGTAGGTGGCCGCCAGGGACACTGCGGGCAGCAGGGCTGAAAACAGAACAAGCGCCAGCAGGGCAGCGGCTTTGCGTCTGGCAGTTTGGGTGAGCATGATGGCCTCCTTGGAAATGCGTTGCTGGGAATGAAACTTCTGTATGGGCTGAATATATTACAAAGTTGTTAAGTTGTCAAGCCCCAATTTTAATATTTCGTTAAAATCGTCTGAAAAAGGTGGCTTGACAGGCGGGAGGAAAAAGGGCTATGATCAACGCGAACATGCGTTCTTATTCGGAGGCACCATGCGCACCATTCTGCACAGCGATTGCAATAGTTTCTACGCCTCGGTGGAGGTGGCCGGCAACCCGCGGCTTCAGGGCAAGCCCGTGGCGGTGTGCGGGGATCCCGCCCTGCGCCACGGCATCATCCTGGCCAAATCCCAGGAGGCCAAGGTCCACGGCGTCACAACCGGCGAGGCGGTGTGGGAAGCCCAGCGCAAGTGCCCAGGCCTGATCCTGGTGCCGGCGGATCACCGCAAGTATTCGCTTTATGCCAGGCGGATGCGGGAGCTCTACCGGCAATACACCCCACTGGTTGAGCCCTTTGGCATGGATGAGAGCTGGCTGGACGTGACCGGGCACGCGCTGTGCGGGGAGGAGATCGCCGCCCGGCTCAGGATGAGCGCCCGGCGGGATCTGGGCATCACGCTGTCCGTCGGGGTGAGCTTCAACAAGGTTTTTGCCAAGCTGGGAAGCGACATGCGCAAGCCCGACGCCACCACGGTGATCTCCCGGGAAAACTACCAGGACAAGGTCTGGCCCCTGCCGGTGTCTGACCTGCTCTACGTGGGCCGGGCCACCGCCAGGCGGCTGTATGACCTGGGCATCTACACCATCGGGGAAATCGCCCTGGCCCCCGCCGCCGTCCTCAGGGGTGCCCTGGGGAAAAACGGGGACACCTTGAGGCGCATGGCCCGGGGGGAGGATGACAGCCCGGTTTTGTGCCCTGAGACGGCCGAGGAGATCAAATCCGTGGGCAACTCCACCACCACACCCCGGGACGTGGTGAATCTGCAGGAGGCCAAGGTCATCCTCTACCTGCTGGGCGACAGCGTGGCCGCCCGCTTAAGGGCGGGGGGGCACACCTGCCGCACGGTGTCTGTGTGGATGCGGGACACCGCCCTTTCGGGCATCATCCGCCAGTGCCGCCTGCCCCGGGCCAGCGACCTGGGCAGCGACATCTCCCGGGCGGCCTATGCCCTCCTTGAGGCGCACTACGCCTGGGATCTTCCGCTGCGCTCCCTGGGGGTGACCGCCAGCGACCTGGCGGCATCAGGCGCTGACGCCCAGCTACCCCTGTGGCAGGACCTGCGCCACGACCGGGAGCGGGCGCTGGAACAGGCGCTGGACGGGCTGCGCGCCCGCTGGGGGCACAACTGCGTCAGAAGGGGCCTGATGTTCTGTGATCAGGCCATGACCGACCTCAACCCCGTGGATGACCACGCCCTCCAGCCGCTGGCGCAGATGAACGGGCGGGGCTGATGCGCGCTCTTCCCTTTTCTACTGTTTCTGTTAAAATGGGCCTATGCGCGACAGAGCGGAAAGGAGCGGGACATGGGCAGGCAGGGGGACCAGAAAATGCGTTTGGGGCTGATGGGGCTTGATGTGGGCTCCACCACCATCAAGGCGGTGGTGATGGACGCTGACACGGGCGAGCTTCTGTTTACGCGCTATTTCCGCCACCACGCGGACATCCTGCAGGCCTTGAAAACCCTGGTGAAGGAGGCGGCGCAGGCTTTGCCGGCGCTGCCGATATTGCCGGTGGTGACCGGCTCCGGCGGCATGGGCGCGGCGGAGAGGCTGGGCATCGCCTTTGTGCAGGAGGTGATCGCGGGCACCGCCGCCATCAACGCCTACTGCCCCGGCAGCGACGTGGTGATTGAGCTGGGCGGCGAGGACGCCAAGATCACCTATCTCACCCCGGCGCTGGAGCAGCGCATGAACGGCAGCTGCGCCGGGGGCACCGGTGCCTTCCTTGACCAGATGGCCTCCCTGCTCAAGACCGACGCGGCGGGGCTCAACAACCTGGCCAAGGACGCCAAGGCCCTCTACCCCATCGCCTCCCGCTGTGGGGTGTTTGCCAAAACCGATCTGCAGCCCCTGATCAACGACGGCGCCGCCAAGGAGGACCTGGCCGCCTCGGTGATGCACAGCGTGGTCAACCAGACCATTGCGGGCCTGGCCTGCGGCCACAGGATCCAGGGCAATGTGGTGTTCCTGGGCGGGCCGCTGTATTATTTGAGCGAACTGCGCCTGGCCTTTGAAAAGACGCTCAGGGACCAGGCCACCTCCTTCACCTGCCCGGACAATGCCCAGCTGTTTGTGGCGCTGGGCGCCGCCCTCCTCGCCCAGGAGCATGCCCGGGAAAGCCTGCTGCTGTCCGCTCTTTTGTCCCGGATCCAGGAGGCCGCCACCCCTGAGGGCGAGGTGGGCCGGCTGCGGCCCCTGTTCCTTGATGCGGATGAGAAGGCCGCCTTTGACCAGCGCCACAGCCGCCGGGCCCTGCCCCGGCGGGAGATCCAAGAGGCCGCCGGCCCCTGCTTTTTGGGGCTTGACGCGGGCAGCACCACCACCAAGGCAGTGCTGCTGGATCGGGAAAAGCGGCTGCTGTACTCCTACTACGCCAGCAACCAGGGCGACCCGGTGCACTGCGCGCTGGAGGTGCTCAAGGCGCTGTATGCCCGGCTGCCGGAGGCGGCCCATATCGCCTCGGCCTGTGTCACCGGCTACGGCGAGGACCTGATCAAGGCGGCCCTGCGGCTTGATTTCGGGGAGATTGAGACCGTGGCCCACTACAAGGCCGCCCAGCTCCTTGAGCCTGATGTGAGCTTCATCCTGGACATCGGCGGGCAGGACATGAAGTGCCTCCACATCCGGGACGGCGCCATTGACAACATCAAGATCAACGAGGCCTGTTCCTCTGGCTGCGGCTCCTTCCTGCAGGCCTTCGCACAGACCATGGGCCTGGATATCGAAAGCTTCACCCAGGCGGCGCTTGGGGCCGGGAACCCGGTGGATCTGGGCAGCCGCTGCACGGTGTTTATGAACAGCCGCGTCAAGCAGGCCCAGCGGGAGGGGGCGGGCGTGGGCGATATCTCTGCCGGCCTTGCCTATTCGGTGGTCAGGAACGCGCTGTACAAGGTGATGACCATCAAGTCCCCCGAGGAATTGGGAGAGCACGTGGTGGTGCAGGGCGGCACCTTCCTCAATGACGCCGTGCTGCGCTGTTTTGAATTGGAGCTGGGCCGGGAGGTGACCCGGGCGGCGGAAGCGGGGCTGATGGGCGCTTTGGGCGCCGCCCTCATCGCCTTGGGCAAATGGCAGGCGGGGACGCGCTCCAGCCTGCTGTCTGCCCGGGAGGTGTTTGAGTTCACCATGAAAAGCCATGCCGCCGCCTGCGGGCTGTGCGAGAACCGCTGCCGGCTCACAGTGTCCCGCTTCCCGGGCGGGAAAAAGCATGTGTCGGGCAACCGGTGCCTCCGGGGCGAGGGCGTCAGCCTCACCCAGCAGCTGCCGGACCTTCTGAGCTACCGCTATGAGCGGCTTTTTGACCGGGTTTCCCTGGATGTGGAGCAAGCGCCCCGGGGGATGATCGGCCTGCCCCGGGCGCTGAACATGTATGAAAACTATCCCTTCTGGCACGCCTTTTTGACGGCCCTGGGCTTCAGCGTCCTGCTCTCGCCCCCCTCCAGCCAGGATTCCTTCCGACTGGGGATGGACTCCATCCCCTCCGAATCGGTCTGCTACCCGGCCAAGCTGGCCCATGGCCACATCCAGGCGCTGATTGACGCGGGATGCCCCGCCATCTTCTACCCCTCCGTGGCCTATGAGCAAAAGGAGTTCACCGGGGCCGACAATCATTTCAACTGCCCCATCGTCACCTCCTATCCCGAGGTCATCAAGGGCAACATGGAGGAGATCAGGCAGCGGGGCATCCGCTTCCTGCACCCCTTCCTGGACCTGAGCGACCGCAGGCAGCTGCCCCGGCTTCTGACCCAGGCTTTTTCAGCTTACGCCATCCCCCGGGAGGAGATCCGACGGGCGCTTGACAAGGGCTGGGAGGCCGACGCCGCCTTCAGGGAGGACCTGGCCCGCAAGGGGCAGGAGACCCTCCGGTGGATGCGGGACAACCAGGTGCCCGGCATCGTGCTGGCCGGCCGCCCCTACCACTGCGACCCGGAGATCAACCACGGCCTGCCGCAGTTGATCGGTGCCCTGGGGATGGCAGTGCTCACCGAGGAGAGCGTGGCGGGCAGCGGGCAGCTGCTCCGCCCCCTCCGGGTGGTGGACCAGTGGGCCTACCACACCCGGCTGTATGAGGCGGCGGCCTTCACCGCCAGCCAGCCCGATCTGGAGCTGGTGCAGCTCACCTCCTTTGGCTGCGGCCTTGACGCGGTCACCGCTGACCAGGTGCAGGAGATTGTGGAGGCGGCCGGCCGCAGCTATACCCTGCTTAAAATCGACGAGATCAACAACCTGGGCGCCGCCCGCATCCGCCTCCGCTCCCTCATCGCCGCCCGGGAGGAACGGGCCGCACGCCCCCCCGTGCCCAAGGCCCCCTATGCCCAGGCGCCCAAGCGCTTTGAGAAGCCCATGCGCCACCGTTACACCCTCCTGGCCCCCCAGATGGCGGTGCTCCAGTTCAACCTGCTGGAGACGGTGTTCCGCAAGCACGGCTATGATTTCCAGGTGCTGAAGGAAGTGAGCCGGGAGGATGTGGACTGCGGGCTGAAATACGTGAACAACGATGCCTGCTACCCCACCATCATGGTGACCGGGCAGCTGACCCGCGCCCTGCTCTCAGGCCAGTATGACCCGCAGCGCACCGCCCTTCTCATCACCCAGACCGGCGGCGGCTGCCGGGCCACCAACTATGTGGCCTTCATCAGAAAGGCCCTGCGTGACGCGGGCTTTCCGGATGTGCCGGTGGTGGCCCTGTCGGTGACGGGGATCGAGAGCCACCCCGGCCTCTCCTTCACCCCGGGGTTTTTGAGCGACGCGGTCAAGGCGCTGTGCTATGGCGATATGCTGCAGACCCTCCTGCTGCGAAACCGCCCCTATGAGGAAGCCCCCGGCGCCACCCAGGAGATGGTGAAGCGCTGGACTGAAATATTTGGCGAGGTCATCACCGCCCGGGGCCAAAGCGCCACGCTGGGCAGGAAGCTGTCGGCGCGGGAATTGATCCGCAGCTGTGTGAAGGCCTTTGACGCAATCCCCCACAGGGACATCCCCCGCCTTCCCCGGGTGGGCATCGTGGGCGAGATCCTGGTCAAGTTCCACCCCGATGCCAACAACCGCCTGGTGGATGTGATCGAGGCCGAGGGCTGCGAGGCGGCGATGCCGGGGCTGATGGACTTCATCTTCTACTGCTTCTACAACGCCGCCTGGAAGATGCGCCACTATAAAAATAAGCTGGGGCTTGAGAGGATCGTGCACCTGGGCATCACGGCGCTGGAAAGCTACCGCCGGGAGATCCGCCGGGCGCTGGCCGCCTCGCCCCGGAGCTATGACCTGCCGGAGGACATCCGGGCCATCGCCAGCCGGGCCAAGGCCTACCTCTCCCCCGGCAACGCCACTGGGGAGGGCTGGTTTTTGACCGGGGAGATGCTGGAGCTTATCGCCAACGGCACCCCCAACATCGTCTGCGCCCAGCCCTTTGCCTGCCTGCCCAACCACGTCTTTGGCAAGGGCATGATCCGGGAGATCAGGCGGCGCAACCCCCAGGCCAATATCGTGGCTGTGGACTATGACCCGGGTGCCAGCGAGGTAAACCAGCTGAACCGCATCAAGCTGATGATCGCCACCGCCCATATGAGAAACAAGCGCGGCAAGCTCAAGCTGATGGAGCCGCCTGGCGGCATCGGCTCTGCCCGGCGCATCCTCAGGCGCGCCATCCGCCAGGGCTCAAAGGCCGCAGCGCTATGACAAAAACCGATGGCTCCGCCCCCCTCTGGCAGGGCTTTTACCGGGTGCCTCAACTCAGGCGCTGGCAGCGGGCCATCGCCGGGCGATTTGCCTGCCGCGTGTTTGCGGCGCCCGCTGATGTGTCCCAGCTCTCGGCGCTGGAGTATGCCGCCCAGCGGGTGTGCCTGCCGGGCACGCGCATCGCCCTGGTCTCAAGCGGGGCAGAGGGTCTGGTGATCCCGGTGCCGCTGTTCCCCAAATTTGAGGGGCTCAGGCAATACGCCGTGCTGCTGGCAGAAAAGGACCTGCCCGTGGCGGGGCTTATCGCCGGCATCTCCGGCCAGGCCTTCACCCTGGAGGCCTGGCACCTGGGCGTGGGCAGCTGCTGGATGACCGGCAACTACCGCCGCAGCCTGGCAAAGGCCCACTGCCGGGAGGGGGAGCAGGTGATGGCCGTGATGCCCCTGGGCCAGCCTCAGGATCCGGCCGGGGCGCTCAAGCGCCAGCGCAAGGACCTCTCCGCCCTCTGCCAGGATGACCCTGCCGCCTGGCCCCACTGGGCCTATAAGGCAGCGGAAGCAGTGCGCCAGGCGCCCAGCGCCATCAACCGCCAGCCCTGGCGGATGAGCTTTTCCGGCGCCACCCTCCTGCTCACCTCCCCCCGGTTTGGATCAATCGACGATGGCATCGCCATCCTGCACCTGGAGGCCGCCAGCTTCCACTGCGAACGCTCCTGGCGCTTCGCGGGGAACCAGCGCGGCGTCCTGCTCAAAGCAGAGGAGAGCTGTGACACTATTTGATTTTGCCACCCCCGATAGCCGCCCCCTGGCCGACCGGATGCGCCCGCGGAACCTGGATGAGTTCCTGGGGCAGGAGCATCTGGTGGGCAAAGGCCGCCTTTTGCGCCGCGCCATCGAGGCGGATCAACTCACCTCCAGCATCTTCTATGGCCCGCCCGGCTCCGGCAAGACCACCTTGGCCTTTGTCATCAGCCAATCCACCAAGGCGGCCTTTGTCCGGCTCAACGCCGTCACAGCGGGCGTGGCAGACGTGCGGGATGTAATCAAGGCCGCCCGGGAGCGCCGGCTCATGCAGGGGCAGAACACCTACCTGCTGCTGGACGAATGCCACCGCTGGAGCAAGGCCCAGTCGGACTCCATCCTCCCCGCCATTGAGGAGGGGGTCATCCGCTTCATCGGCTCCACCACCGAAAACCCCATGATCGCCATGACCCCCGCCATCCTCAGCCGCTGCCGCATCTTTCAGCTGGAGCGCCTGCATGACGGGGAGGTGCGCCAGGCGCTCCTTGCCGCCATCGCCGACGGCGAACGGGGCCTTGGGGGGATGGGCGTTGCGGTGGATGAGGAGGCCCTCACCCACTGGGTGCAGGTGGCGGGCGGCGACGCGCGCACAGCGCTCAACGCGCTGGAATTGGCGGTGCTCACCACGCCCACTGAGGGCGGCCAGATCCGCATCACCCGGGAGATCGCCCAGGACAGCATCCAGCGCCCGCTCATCAAGGTGGATGAGACGCTGTATTATGATATGCTCTCCGCCTTTTGCAAAAGCCTCAGGGGCTCAGACCCGGACGCGGCGCTGCTGTGGATGTCTCGTCTGCTCTACGCCGGGTGTGACCCCCGGCTGATTGTGCGCCGGGTCATCGCCCACGCCAGTGAGGATGTGGGCCTGGCCGACCCCCAGGCCCTGGTGCAGGCGGTTTCCGCCGCCAAGGCGCTTGAAACCGTGGGCATGCCCGAAGCCCGTCTGGCCCTCTCCCAGGCAGTGATCTACCTGTGCCTGGCGCCCAAGTCAAACGCGGTCTACCTGGCGATGGCGTCCGCCCAGGCGGATGCCGAGAAGGGGCAATTGGGCGAGGTGCCCGTCAGCCTCCGGGACACCCACTACCAGGGCGCCCAAAAGCTGGGCAACGGCATCGGCTACCTCTACCCCCACGACTATCCCGGCCACTGGGTGAGGCAAAACTATATGCCCGATGGTTTTGAGGACGTAACCTACTACAGCCCCAGCGCCCAAGGCTTTGAGGGGACGCTGGCCAGGCAGAAAGACAGGGACGATGGACCGGAGCGCTGAGATCCTGGGATACCTGGACACATCCGGCATCCCCTATACCCTTCACCGGCATGAGCCCAAGTGGACCATTGACGACTGCCTGAACACCCCGGGCCTGGACCCGGACAAAGCCACCGTGCCCAAGAACATCTTCCTCACCAACCGCCAGCAGACCGCCTTCCATCTGCTGCTGCTCGCCCCCTGGCGGCCTTTCCGCACGGCGGTTTTCAGCAAGCTCATGGGGGTGTCCCGTCTCAGTTTTGCCCCGGAGGATAAGCTGCCGGGCCTTCTGGGCCTTGACCGGGGCGCCGTCAGCCCCCTGGCCCTGATGTTTGATGGGGACAGGCAGGTCACCCTGGCGGCGGATGAAGCGCTGCTCTCCTATGAGCGGCTGTGGTTCCACCCGGGCATCAACACCCAGTCGGTGGAGATGGCAACATCTGATTTTCTGGCGCGCTTCCTGCCGGGCATCGGCAGAAGCCTCACCCGGGTCACCTTCCCGGAAGTATAAACCATCAAGGAGGCTGCCTTGGCTTTTCATTTTTTCGCCTACCTCTCCCGGATGAAGCTCATCCGGCGCTGGGGCCTGATGCGCAACACCATGCCCGAAAACGACATGGAGCATGCCATGCAGGCCGCCATGATCGCCCACGGCCTGGCCGTCCTGGGCAACGCCCGCTACCAGCGGGCCTATGACCCGGAGCATGCCATGGCCCTTGCCATCTATCACGACGCCAGCGAGGTCATCACCGGCGACCTGCCCACCCCCATCAAGCACAACAATCCCCAGATCAAGGCGGAATACAACAAGATCGAGCGCATCGCCTTAAGGCGGCTTTTGGGCATGCTGCCCCCCGACCTCCAGCCCGCCTACCAGCCCCTGCTGGAGGCCGACCCCGCCTGCCCCGAGTGGCCCCTGGTGCGCGCGGCTGACAAACTCTGCGCCTATATCAAGTGCCTGGAGGAGACCAAGGCCGGCAACAACGAGTTTCTGGAAGCCCGGGAAAGCCTCTTCGCCACCCTCCACGCCAATCCCCTACCCGAGGTTCAGGATTTTATCCGGGAGTTCCTGCCGGGCTTTGGCATGTCGCTGGATCAGATATCAAGATAAAATGAGAAAATCAATTGTCAGGCTGACGCCTGCCTTCATCCGCCACTGGCGGCGGCAGGCTCTGCCCCCAAACCCCATCCCCAAAAACTCTAACAATATCGCATAGTTCTTATCAAAAGCTTTTGAAAAGGGGGTACGGGGGAGAAAATTTACTCAAAAATTTTCTCCCCCGCTCTGGTTATCCTATAGATTTGCTTGTGTTACTTGCTGAACTCTGCGTAGGCCTCATTGATCGCGTCCACCACGGCCTGGGAGGTGATGGAGGCGCCTGAGATGGCGTCCACCAGGTTGGGCGCCTCGGGGGCGTCCTGGGCGGTGCGCAGCTTCAGCGGCGGCACCAGGCCGATGAACTGCCCCGTGAACTCCTCCTCCTGCGCCGCGGCGCCCAGCCCCTGGGTTTCAGCGAACTTGTCGTCCCCGATCAGAAGCCCGGCGATCGCGCCGTCCTTGGCAAAGGTGACGGTGACCGCCACGGGGCCGCCAAAGCCGGTCTTGGTGACGGTGATGACCGTGTGGTCCGGGTCAGGCGTGGGGGTTTTGGCCTCAGCCTGTTTTTTGAGCTCATCCAGCTCCTTCTGGAGGGCCTCATGCTCGGTTTCCAGCTGTGCATGGGCGGCCTTGATCTCCCCGGCCTCGGTGACCTGCTTTTTCAGCTCTTCATTTTCGGTTTTCAGGGTCTGGGTCTGTTCCTCCAGGTTGTCCCGGTCGGCCATGGCCTCCTCCAACAGGGCCTGGGTCTGCTCCGCCTGCTTCTGGGCCGCGGCCAGCTCCTGGGTAAGGCTGTCCCGGGCCTTGGTCACCTCGTCCAGGGAGGTGAGGGCGTTTGCCATCTCAGGCTCCTGCTTGAGCAGGTCCTCGGCCAGGGTGTCCCGGGCCTTGGTCATCTCCTCAAGGGCGGCCTGCAGCGCTTCCCCATCGGTTTTGGCCTGGGCTAGCTCAGCCTGGATGGTTTGGGTCTGGGCCTTCAGCTCCTCGTTTTCAGCGGTAAGGGTATCCACGGTGGCGCGGACGCTGGCCAGGTCGGTGGTGGCGGTGTCCACCATCGCCAGCAGCTCCGCTGATTTGTTGTCCGCATCGGTTTTGGCGCTTTCAAGGCCTGAGGTGGCCGCTTCCAGCTTTTCCTGCAGCTGCTTTATTTCGGCATCAGCCGTCGCCTTGACATTGTCTAGCTCAGTGGTCAGCGCCGCGGCTTTGTCGGCCAGGGCGGTGAGCTCCTGGGCTTTGGTTTCGGTCTCCTCCTGGCCCTTGGCCAGGGTTTCCTTGGCGGCATCCAGCTCGCCCTGTAGGGCGGCGGCCTTGTCCTCGGCCTCCTTCTGGGCCTTGGCCAGGCTTTCCTGCTGGGTGGTGAGGTCTGCCTTGGCGGCGGTCAGGTCAGCGTTTACCTGGTTTTTCTGGTTGACCAATACGCCAATCGCCACTGCCGCCACCAGCACAACAATGGCCAGGATCAGGGTCAGCTTCTTCATAACTCTCCTCCTCATGACTGTCGGTTTTTTTATCAAGAACGGCCCTGGGCTGATGCGATCAGCGCCAGCAGCCGCGTCTCATCAAAGCCTATGATCAGGTTGTTTCCTTCCCGGATGATGGGGGTCTTGAGCAGGGTGGGGTTCTCCACCAGGTAGCCCAGGATATGCTCCCGGTCGTTGGTGTAGGCGATGGGGTGGGATTTGACAGCCTCGCTCTCCATATCGATGGCCGCGCGCACGCTGCCCGCCCCGCGCAGGAACAGCTCTGCCTCGCGTTTTCCCAGGCGGTGCTTTTTCAGGTCCACCATCTGGAAGGGCACCCGGCGTTCCTTAAGGAAGCGCTCCGCCTTCTGGGTGGAAAAATCCCGCTTGTGCCAGTAAATCTGGATGTTCATACCTCAAGCGCGTCCGTTTCCTGGTCAAAGGGCAGCGCCACGCGGTTCTGCCCGTCAGACCACAGGCGCTCCAGGTGATAATACTCCCGCTCATCGGGCCTGAAGATGTGGACGATGGCGTGGGCATAGTCCATCACCACCCAGCGCATATCCCCCCGCCCCTCCACCCGGCGGGGGCTGACGCCCTGGGCCTCCAGGTTTTCCTCCACATGGTCGGCCAGCGCCTGCACCTGCAGCGCCGAGCGCCCGGTGGCGATGATCAGGTAATCGGTCAACACCGTCAAATGCCCCACCTTCAATGTCACAATGTCCGATGCTTTCTTGTCATACAGGATGTTTGCGATCTTCAGTGCCAGTTCTTTTTCTGTCATGCCGTGTCCTCCTTTATGGTTGTGGCTGCGCAAGCTGCGCGTTCAGGTCCGCTATCGCCTGTGCGGACAGGGGAGAGTTGATCCCTCCCTTGATTTTGATAAAGTCCTGGGTGCCGGTGAGTGCCGTGAGGGCCGCCTGGCGCAGGTCCTGCGCCGCCTGGGCGCGGATGGCCACCAGGCCGGGATAGTTCTTGCGCGTGGGCTCGATGGCGTCTGCTACAAATATAACCAGTTCCAGCGCGCTCATGCCAGCCCGTCCCGTGGTGTGGTAGCGGATGGCATCCAAAATGTCCTCGTCATATATATGATACCGCAATTTTGAGATCATAGCACCCACGGGGCCGTGGAGCAGGGCATTGCTCCCCATGGCCTGGGCTGGCATCGCCAGCCGTCCTTTGCGGGCGATGGCCTGCAGGCGGGAGAGCTCCATGCACTTGGCGCAGTCATGCAGGATGCCAGCCACCCCCGCCTTCTGAATGGGGGCACCGTGGGCCAGCGCCAGCTGCGCGCCCACCGTGCGCACCCCCAGGGAGTGGGCAAAGCGGCTGGCGGATACCGCCTGGCGCACCATGCGGGCGTAGTCCGGCTGGTAGAGCCCGTGGGCGGCGATATAGGCCGCCAGCTCCGGCAGCAGCATGCCGGGCGCGTCGGACAGCAGGCGCAGCCGGGCCCGCACCCGGGAGGAGGACATGTTGACCTCCTCACAGGGCAGCACCGTCACCCGGGCGCCCTGGTGCCGCAAATCCTCCGTCAGGCCCGCCGCGTCATAGCCCGCCCTGGGATAAACAGCAAAAGCGCAGGATGCGAACAGCGTCCTGGCCTCCCGCCACCCGGGGATATCGGGCAATTTGTCCGCCCCCACGATATAGATGATCTCCTGCCCCGGATGCCTGGCGGCGATGGCCTTGACCGTATCAATGGCATAGCGGGGAGTGCTGACCAGGTCCACCTGGCTGGCCTCAATGCCCGCCTCGCCGGCGCATGCCATCTCAAGCATCCTGAGCCGGTGCTGGGAGTCCGCCTCCGGCCGGCGGATGATGGGCCGGCCAAAGGGCGCCAGCAGCACCCGGTCAAGCTGGAGGAGGGAAAGGGCAGCCCTTGCGACGGCGATGTGCCCGGTGTGCACCGGGTCAAAGGTCCCGCTCAGAATGCCGATTCGCCCCATCCACACGCTCCTGTTTGATTGTTTGCTCCATTATACACCATGCCCCGCCGGGGTGCAAAAATGGCTTCCGAAAAGCAAAAAGCGCCCGCAGGGCAGGCGCTTTTCTCATGCAGCGTGATATCAGTCAAAGCGTTTCAGGTATTCGCCCATCATGAAGCCATGATAGCCTTCATACTCGACGCTCGCCCAGTCATTCTGGATATCCTTCACCACCACGGCGTTGCCGCTTTTGACGGAGGTGTAGTAGGGCGCCCGGCGGTCGGCCTTGGCCCGGAGGCGCACATTGGCCGTGGTCTTGCCATCGATAGCAACCACCTGGGTGAGGGTGCCCAGGTTCTGTTCAGCGGGCCTTTCCTCCAGATGGGCGGTAAGGACATAGCCTTCCTTGGCCTCGTGGCGCACCAGGGAAAAGGTCTTGCCTTTGGCCAGCAGCACCAACGCCCGGCCGCTTGGCACGCTGCCCAGCGCCTTGGACTTGGTGGTCATCTTCTCCCGCAGGGTGAGCTTGCCCCCAGGCGCTGTCACCACGGCCAAGGCAGGCTGGGGGGAGCCGTAGCCAAAGCTCAGCGTATAGGTGGGCACATAGCCCTCCTGGCCGGCGTTATCCACCTTGGTCCAGCCAAGCCCCAGGATCTTCACCGTCAAAACCGCGCCGGAATTCAGGTTCGCGAGGATGGAGGATTCATGGGAGGGCAGTTCAAACATGGCGGTGCCTTCCGCTGCCGTCACGATGGCCTCAGCCTTGGCATCCGCGGCAGGGGCTGGCATCTCCTTGTCCGGGGTCACCGGCAGGGTGGGGGCCGGGGTGGGCGGCGGGGCGATGGTAGGGCTGG
>DHQX01000024.1 GCA_002411105.1 Christensenella sp. UBA5327
GGAGCTGTTCAGCAGACACTACAATAACAACCTACAATAATAAAAAAAGAGAATATATAGGTTGCTTTTTGTCAAAAAAGCGGGGCGGCTGTAAGGCCGCCCCACCTCAATTTATCGTTATTTCACCACCAAATTCAGCAGCCGTCCCGGCACAAACACGCATTTCACCACCTGTTTGCCCTGGATGAGTTCCTGCACCTGGGGCATCTGGGGCAGCTGCGCTTCACCGGCGGCCTTGTCCAGATCGGGGGACACCATCAGTTTGGCCCGCACCTTGCCGTTTACCTGCACGGCGATCTCCACCAAATCAGCGGTCAAATACTGCTCATCATAGCTGGGCCAGGGCTGATGGTAGATAAAGCCGCCGTAACCCTGCCCCTCCCAGATCTCCTCACAGATGTGAGGGGCGACGGGGGAGAGCAGCAGCAGCAGCGCTTTCAGGTCGCCCGCGGAAAGGCGGCCTTCGTCGTAGAAGGCGTTCACCAGCGTCATCAGCTGGGCGATGGCGGTGTTGTACTTCATCCGCTCATAGTCCTCGCCTACCTTCTTGATGCTCTGGTTGACCAATACGCGCACATGGGGGCTGATGGCCTGGGCTTTATGGTCCACCATCTCCTGAAGCCGCCACACCCGGTCAAGAAACCGCCTGCACCCCCGGGCGCCGTTCATGCTCCACGGGATCGCCTGGTCAAAGGCGCCCATGAACATCTCATACATCCGGAAAGCGTCAGCGCCGATCTCGTCCACCAGGTCATCGGGGTTGATCACATTGCCCCGGGATTTGGACATCTTCTCGCCGTTTTCCCCCAGCACCATGCCGTGGCTGGTGCGTTTCTGATAGGGCTCCGGCGCTTTCACATAGCCTATGTCATGCAGGAACAGGTGCCAGAAACGGCTGTACAGCAGGTGCAGCGTGGTGTGCTCCATGCCGCCGTTGTACCAGTCCACCGGCATCCAGTAGTCAAGCGCTTCCTGGGAGGCAAAGGCCTCGTTGTTGTGCGGATCGCAATACCTGAGGAAATACCAGCTGGAACCCGCCCACTGGGGCATGGTATCGGTCTCCCGCTTCGCGGGGGCGCCGCAGCGGGGGCAGGGCACGTTCACCCACTCGGTGATGGCCGCCAGCGGGCTCTCGCCAGAGTCCGTGGGCTCATACTGCGCCACCTCAGGCAGCAGCAGGGGCAGGTCTTTTTCCGCAAGAGGCACTGTGCCGCAGGCCGGGCAGTGGATGATGGGGATGGGCTCACCCCAGTAGCGCTGCCGGGAAAACACCCAGTCCCGCAGCTTATAGTTCACCTTGCGCTCGCCCAGGCCTTCCTTCTCCAGGTGATCGGCCATCACCTGCTGGGCCTTGGCCACCGGCAGGCCGTCAAGGAAGCCGGAGTTGATCAGCGTGCCCTGGTCAATGTCGCTAAAAGCTTCTTTTGTGATGTCGCCGCCTGCCACCACCTCCACAATGGGCAGATGAAAGGCGGTGGCAAAGTCCCAGTCCCGCTGGTCATGCCCCGGCACGGCCATGATGGCGCCGGTGCCGTAGGACATCAGCACATAGTCAGACACCCACACCGGCATCTCCTTGCCGGTGGCGGGGTTGGTGGCGGTTAAGCCCTTTATTTCAACGCCGGTCTTGTTCTTTTGCATTTCCGTGCGCTCAAAGTCGCTCTTGTGGGCGGCCTGGGCCTGGTAGGCGCGGATGTCCTCCAGGTTGGTGATCCGTTCCGCCTCATCCTCAATCAGCGGGTGCTCGGGGGAGATCACCATATAGGTGGCGCCAAAGAGGGTGTCGGGCCGGGTGGTGAACACCCGCAACTTGTGCCCGGTGCCGGTGACCGCAAAGTCCACCTCGCAGCCCTCGCTTCTGCCAATCCAGTTGCGCTGCTGGGCCTTCACCCGGTCGATGAAGTCAACCGTGTCCAGCCCATCCAGCAGCTTCTGGGCATAGTCGGTGATGCGCAGCATCCACTGGCTTTTCACCCTGCGCACCACCTCGCCCCCGCAGCGCTCGCAGGCGCCGCCGACCACTTCCTCATTGGCCAGGCCGATTTTGCAGCTGACACACCAGTTGATGGGCATTTCAGATTTATAGGCCAGCCCATGCTCATACAGCTTCAGAAAAATCCACTGC
Source organism: Christensenella sp. UBA5327 (assembly GCA_002411105.1). Taxonomy (GTDB): domain Bacteria; phylum Bacillota; class Clostridia; order Christensenellales; family Aristaeellaceae; genus UBA6115. The sequence goes on from DHQX01000024.1 coordinate 2,126, forward strand.
GTCCACTTGTAGTAGTTGGGGTCGGTGGTGTCCACCTCCCGGGAATAGTCAAAGGAAAAACCCAGGCGCTTCAATTGCTCCCGGAAGTTGGCGATATTCTCCCCCGTCACCTTGGCCGGGGGCACATGGTTTTTGATGGCGTAGTTCTCAGTCGGCAGGCCAAAGGCATCCCAGCCGATGGGGTAGAGCACGTTGTAGCCCTCCATCCACCGCTTCCGGGCGATGATGTCAAGGGCGGTGTTGCTGCGCGGGTGCCCCACATGAAGCCCGGCTCCGGAGGGATAGGGGAACTCAATCAGGCAGTAATACTTGGGCTTTGATGGGTCAAGCACGGCCTTGAAAGCCTGCTGCTCCTCCCATTTCTTCTGCCATTTGGGCTCAATTTTCTTGGGACTATAAGGCGATAACTGCATGCTGGCCCTCCTTCAACGCTGAACATAGCAAGTATAGCCAGCAAAAGGGGCTTTGTAAAGAAAAAGGCGGTTCTCAGCGCCCCGGCCATTCCCCATAGTGGTCAAAATGCCCGGCCAAGTCCCTGGCCTGCCCCACAATCTCCGGGTCAAAGCCCAAATGCTCCAGGAGCTTGATGGCGTTTCTGCCCCGGGCGGGCCCTGGCTGCACCTTGTAGCTAAAGCGCATGCCCTCTGCCGCCATGTCCTCTGAGAAATGGTAGTTGTCATATTTGCCAGCCAGCAGCGCCACCAGCTCCACATCGTGGGTGGCGTTGATGACCAGCATGTTCTTGTGCGTAAAGCTGGTGAGCACCGCCACCGAGGCCGCGATGCGCTCCACGGTGTTGGTGCCCCGCAGGATCTCGTCCACCAGGCAAAACAGCGGCAGGCCTGGCGTGTCAGCCGCCTGGTTGATGCGCCGTAAGGCCTTGGTCTCGGCGATATAATAGCTCTCCCCGGCCAACAGGCTGTCCTTCACCGCCATGGCGGTCATCACCCGGGCCCGGCAAAGCCTCAGGCTCTGAGCCCGGCAGCTCAAGATGGTCTGCGCTAAAATGGCGTTCACCGCCAGCGCCTTGATGAAGGTGGACTTGCCAGAGGCGTTGGAGCCGGTGAGCAGCGCGTTGTTCTCCCAGGTGAAGTCGTTGGGCACCGGGTCCTTAAGCAAGGGATGGGCCAGGCCTTCTGCCACCAGCGCCTTTTCCGTGATGAATGCCGGCTTGCAGGTGGCAACCGTGCTGCGCCAGGCCGCGATGGCAATCTGGGCGTCCAGCTCGCCAATGATGCGGTACACATGGCGCAAAGCCTCGATGTTTTTGGCGATTTTCCCGCTGATCCGGCACAGGCTGATCATGTCCAGTTGGAACACGATTTTGTATAAATCCACCATAAATCCCATGTTGGGGTCCGCCGCCTTCTCCATCTGGAAATAGGGAATCCAGCGGGAAAGGCTCCTGAGCTTCCGGCTGTTTTCGCGCAGTTTTTCCAGCTCCGGCTCAAGCGCCGGGATGCTCAATTTCTCCAGCTTCCTGGCCGCTCCCAGCACGCTCCCCAGATGGCGGATGGAAGCTGCCTGGCTGTGGTAGCGCATGTCGCTTCTGTAATGGGTGACCATGCTGGCGCCAAAAACGGGGATGATCATCAAAAACAGGGGCTTGAAGAAGAAGCCGCCAATGAAGAGGAGAACCGGCAAAACCGCCAGCAGCGGGTACAGCCAGGGGAAGGGCGGGGTGATGAAATCCGGGCTATACAGATGGCTGGCCCCGCCGTGGAAGGGCGTTTTCCCGGCGCTGAGCAGGGCCATCTGGCAGGAAAGCCGGGCCTGTTCATCGGTTTCAAACAGGTCAATATTGCTCGCCCGCTTTTGAAGCGTCTCCTCCGGGCTGCCGGTGTCCCGCAGCATATCGAGGAGCACTTCGGAGCCCACCAGGCTCTGACACAGGTTTATCTGGGAGAACACCGCGTCCATGTCCAGATCCCGCCAGGTGGTGTCATCCACCAGGCCGGGGTAAGGTTCATGCTCGCGCCTGATGCGGTGATATTCCCCGATGTCCGCCAGGATGTCCTCATCCAGCCTGCGCTCCCGGGGTTTTTCGCCCCACTGGGCGGCCAGCCTTTTGCGCACATTGCCCTTCAAGTGCTGGGACAAAAACGTCACCGCCGCCCCCGCCGCCATGACCCCCAGAAAAACCCAAGCGATTGGCATGGCCCGTCCTCCCTTTATTGATAAACAGGAATACAATAGCGAAAGCGCCATAGCCTGTCAAGAAAATGCGCGGGCAACAGCCTGGATTGATTGAGGGAGCCACAAAACGGTTATGATGCTCTGTGAAGGGTCCATATCACATGCTGAGGGGGGCACATCATGAAATATAACAAATTGCCGGGAACCAGCCTGCTCATATCTGAACTCAGCCTGGGCACCATGATGTTTGGCGGGCAAACCAGCCAGGCGGACAGCCTGAAGATTCTGGATGAGGCCTTTCACGCGGGCATCAACCTCTGGGACACCGCCAACATGTACACAGACGGTGAAAGCGAGCGCATCGTGGGCAAGGCCATGAAGGGCCGCCGGGATGATATCATCCTGGCCACCAAGGTTTTCCACCCCATGGGGGAAAAGCGCAACGACCGGGGGCTCTCCCGCCGGGCCATCCTGTCCGCTCTGGAGGCCAGCCTCAGGCGGCTGGACACCGACTATATCGACCTGTATTACCTGCACGCGCCGGATAATGACACTGGCATCGAGGAAACCATGCAGACCATGGACACCCTGGTCAAATCAGGCAAAATCCGCTATGTGGGCATCAGCAACTATGCCGCCTGGCAGATCGCCGATATCCTGGCCCTGTGTGACAAGCGGGGCTATGTGCCCCCCATCATCACGCAAAACGTCTATAACCTCATCACCCGGGGCGTGGAGACCGAGCTAATCCCCTTTATCCAGGCCCATGGCCTGGGCATGACGGCCTATAACCCCATCGCGGGAGGGCTCCTCACCGGCAAGCACCAGGCCGGGAAGCCTGCGGAGGACACCCGCTTTGGCAGCAATCAGATCTATTACAACCGCTACTGGTCAGACGAGAACTTTGCCGCCGTTGACAAGCTGGCCCATATCGCCAAGCAGGCGGGCATCAGCCTGCTGGAACTGTCCATGAAGTGGTGCTTGAGCCGCCCAGGCGTGGTGACGGTCATCACCGGGGTGAGCAAGCTCCCGCAGCTTTCGCAAAACATCGCCGCCATCCAGGGTGAGGCGCTGGGCGAGGACACCCAGAAGGCCTGTGATGAGGTCTGGCGGGGGCTGGCCGGCACGCGCTTTGCCTATAACCGCTAAAGGAGGGCTCCCATGCGGCGCAAAGACAGGGAAATGAACCGGGACTTTGGCCTTCAGGTGATTGACCAGGCCCAGTATGGCGTTTTGAGCCTGCCGGAGGGGGATGGGCTGGCCTATGGCATCCCGCTTTCCATCGCCCGGGAGGGGGGCACCCTTTACTTCCATTCCGCCAAAAGCGGGAAAAAGACGGAGCTGATCAAAGACGGTGCCCCGGTGCACATCACCTTTGTGGGGGAGTGCCAGGTGCCCTGTGTCATGACAGAATCAGAGGCGGCGGAGGCGGCAAGGACCCCTGAGCAGTTTGGCCTTCTCACCAGCAAACTGTTCACCACCGAGTTTTCCTCCGCCATGGTGAAAGGCGTCATCCGTTGCCTTTCCGAAGACGCGGAAAAAACCCATGCCCTTAGGGTGATCTCCCAGAGGTTCACCCCCCAGTGGATGGGGTACTTTCCCCAGGCCATTGAAAGCGGGCTGAAGCTTACGGCGGTGTACGCCGTTGATATCAAAGAGATCACCGCCAAGCGCAAGAAGTTTGACGCCCAGGGGCAGGAGATGAAAAACCAGCGGATGGGGTAATCCCACCCCTCTCTTGACAGCCCCACCCCACAACCCTATACTTTTCCGAGCAGCATCATAAAATCTGTGCTGCCATGAAAGGGGATACCATGCGTAAACTGCTGGCTGCCCTGCTGGCATGCCTTGCCCTGGCCCTGCCCATCCTGGGCGGCGCCACCCGGGCCATTACTGATGTTTCCTATGATGTTTTTGCCCCCCAGCCCGGGGATGCCCGGGATCTGACCGCCCAGTGCAAGATCAAGGTGGGCTCCAAGGGCTTCACCCTGCCCCGCCTCACCGACCGGGACTGGGACAGTTACTGGAAGGGCGAGCCCAGCGGCAAAACCATTGAGATCACCTGCCCGGAGCCTGCCTATGGGCTGTATATCTGCTGGCTGGAGGAGCCCCGGGACTGGAAGCTGTCCCAGTTCATCGGCGGGAAATGGCAGGAGACCACCCTGGCCGCCAGCCCCATGATGCATGAATATATCCCTTTGAACGGCGCCACCAAACTGCGCCTGGCCCCGGTGAGCAAAAAGCCTGACTGGTTTGGCATGTCGGAGCTGTTTGTGCTGGGGCAGGGGAATGTTCCCCGCTATGTGCAGCGCTGGCAGATGCCCGATGACAACTGCGATCTGATGATCTTTGTGGCCCACCCGGATGACGAATCCCTGTTCTTTGGCGGCGCCATCCCCTATTACGCAGGCGAACTGAAAAAGGATGTGGTGGTGACGGTGTTCACCCCGGCCCACCGGCTGCGCCAGAGCGAGCTGTTAAACGCCATGTGGGTGATGGGCGCTACCAATTACCCGGTGTTCGGCCCCTTCCATGACACCTATTCGCTCAAGCTTGACAAGGCATACAGCCAGTTTGGCAAGGCCAAGGTGCGCAACTTTGTCACCGCCCTCTTCAGGCAGTATAAGCCCAGGGTGGTGCTCACCCATGATGTGAACGGCGAATACGGCCACGGCATGCACCGCCTGTGCGCGGATGCGTCGCTATGGGCCTTTGACAGCGCTGCGGATGCCTCCAAGCATTCAGAAAGCGCCCAGCAATATGGCACCTTCCAGGTGCAAAAGCTCTACTTGCACCTCTACCCGGATAATCCCCTTGAGATGAACTGGGATATCCCGCTGAACGCCTTTGGCGGCGTCACAGGCTTTGAGATGGCCCGGGCCGGCTATGCCCAGCATCTGTCTCAGCACCGCTATGAGCAGTACCAGGTGGAGCCCCGGGACAGCAACAAGTCCAGCTACCACTTTGGCCTGGCCAGGACGACGGTGGGGCCAGATATCCAAAAGAACGATTTCCTTGAGAATACCCAGGGGGCGGTTGCGCCATGAGGGTATTGGTTACAGGCGGAGCTGGCTACATCGGTTCCCACACCTGCCTGGCGCTATTGCGCGCGGGGCATGAGGTCACGGTGGTGGACGACCTGCGCAATGCCAGCCGGGAAGCCCTCAGCCGGGTGGAGCGCCTGGCGGGCAAGTCCCTCACCTTCCATCAGCTCAACGTCTGCGATGGCAATCGGCTTGACCAGGTGTTCTCAGAAAACCCGGTGGACTGTGTGATCCACTTCGCCGGGCTTAAGGCCGTGGGCGAATCGGTGGAGAAACCCCTGGATTACTACCAGAACAACCTGATGAGCACCCTCACCCTCTGCCGGGTGATGCTGCGCCAAAAGGTCATGCGCTTCATTTTCTCCTCCTCCGCCACCGTCTATGCCCCGGGCAGCCCCATGCCGGTTGAGGAGGGGGCGGCCCTTGGCTGCACCAACCCCTACGGCTGGACCAAGTTCATGGGCGAGCAGATCCTCAGGGATATCTCTCATGCTAACCCCGGCTTCTCCTGCGTGCTGCTGCGCTATTTTAACCCCATCGGCGCCGATCCCTCAGGGGACATCGGCGAGGACCCGGCGGGCATCCCCAACAACCTCATGCCCTTCATCACCCAGACCGTCTCGGGCAAGCTCAAGCAGCTCCAGGTCTTTGGCGCTGACTATGACACCCCCGACGGCACAGGGGTGAGGGACTATATCCACGTGTCCGACCTGGCCGCGGGCCACCTGGCTGCCATGGACTATGCCATGGGGCACACCGGTTGTGTGGCGGTCAACCTGGGCACCGGCCAGGGCTACAGCGTGCTTGACATCATCCGTGCCTTTGAATCCGCCAACGGCCTCAAGGTGCCCTACGCCATTGGCCCCCGCAGGCCGGGCGACGTGGCCACCGTCTACGCCAACCCCACCAAAGCCCGGGAGCTTTTGGACTGGGAGGCCAAGCTTAACATTGAGGACATGTGCCGGGACGCCTGGCGCTGGCAGGAGAAGAACCCGCAGGGTTACGGCAAATAAAAGAAGTAGGAATTTATTGGGAAGGGGGCTTTTGAAAAAGCCCCCTTCCCAAACCCATCCCTCAAAACTCTGAAATAAATGATACAATCTCATCAAATGATTAATCATAAGAATGCACTAGAATTGGGCTGTTAAAGTTTTCTGGGAGGGGTTCGGGGAGGGCTCTTTTTCAAAAGAGCCCTCCCCGGTAAATTTTCGTCTTACTCTATTATTTTAGGCCCTTACTCCCCCGAAAACAACACGCTGTTGACCACGCCCTCCAGGTATTCCTGGCGTCCGGAGCCGGGCAGCGGGGCCTGGCCCGCCTTGACGGCGCGCTGGGCCAGTTCCTCCAGGGTGGCTTTGCCTTTCCGGATTTTCTGGCCCAGTTCGCTGTCATAGGAGGCATAGCGCTCCTTCACAAACTGGTCGATGCGGCCGTCCTCGATGATAGCTGCGGCCTTGATGAGGCCCAGGGCAAAGGCGTCCATGCCCAGGATGAAGCCCTCCAGCATGTCCTCAGGCGTATAGGAGGGGCGGCGGTTCTTGGCGTCAAAGTTGAGCCCGCCCTTAAGGCCCCCGGATTTCAGGATCTCGTACATGGCCAGCGTCGTCTCATACACATCATTGGGGAACTGGTCGGTGTCCCAGCCCAGGAGGTTATCGCCCTGGTTGGCGTCAACAGAGCCCAGCATGCCATTGATGGCGGCCACGCGCAGGTCATGCTGGAAGGTATGCCCGGCCAGCGTCGCGTGGTTGGCCTCGATGTTGAGCATAAAATCTTTGTCAAGGCCGTACTGGCGCAGGAAGGCGATGGCGGTGGCTGCGTCAAAGTCGTATTGGTGCTTCATGGGCTCCTTGGGCTTGGGCTCGATGTAGAAGGTGCCGGTAAAGCCGATGGAGCGGCCATAGTCCACCGCCATGCGCATCAACGCCGCGATGTTCTCCTGCTCAAACTTCATGTCGGTGTTGAGCAAAGTTTCATAGCCCTCCCGGCCGCCCCAGAAGGTGTAGCCGGTGCCGCCCAGCTTCACCGTGCACTCAATGGCCTTTTTCAGCTGTGCTGCGGCGTGGCAGAACACATCCACAGAGTTGGAGGAGCCAGCGCCGTTCATGTAGCGGGGGTGGCTGAAGAGGTTGGCGGTGCCCCACAGGCAGCGGATATTAGTGCCCTTCATTTTCTCCTTGATGTAGTCGGTGATCTCGTCCAGCCGCCGGTTGGTCTCCTCCAGCGTGTCACCCTCTGGCACCAGGTCCACATCGTGGAAGCAGAAATACTCAATGCCCAGCTTCTGCATGAACACAAAGCCCTGATCCACCTTGGCTTTGGCGTGGGCCATGGTGCCGGGCTTTTCGCCATAGGATTTGTCGGCGGTGCCGGGGCCAAACATGTCAGCGCCGGTGGCGCTCATGGCATGCCACCAGGCCAGGGAAAATTTCAGGTGGTTCTTCATGGGTTTGCCCATCACCACGCGGTTTGCGTCATAGTGCTTGAAGGCCAGCGGATTTTTGGAATTAGGGCCCTCATAGGGGATCACGGGGAACTTGTCAAATGCTGTCATGGGTCAATGCCTCCTTGATTTTAAAGCTGCTTGAGCTGTTTATACAGGTCCTTAAGCGCCGGGTAGAGCTTCACATACAGTTTGTGATAATCGGCATACGCCTTGGTGGCTTTCTTATCAGGGCTCAGCCCTTCCCCGGTTTTGATCATCTGGTCGCAGGCGGCCTCCACGCTCTCATACATCCCGGCGCCAACGCCCGCCAGGATGGCAACACCCAGGGCCGGGCCCTCGCTGGATTGGATGGTGGTGGCCGGGCAATCAAAGACGTCGGACAACATCTGCCGCCAGAAGGGGGACCTGGCGCCGCCACCGGTTAGAAGCATGCTCTGGGGTTTTGCCCCCATGCCGTCCAGGATGTCCAGGCAGTCCTTAAGGGAATAGCTGATCCCCTCCAGCACCGCGCGCACCAGGTCACCCCGGGTGTGCATGGCGGAAAGGCCAAAGAATACACCCCGGCAGTCCGGGTCCAGGTGGGGCGTGCGCTCACCCATCAAATAGGGCAGGTAGAGGAGGCGGTTGGCCCCGATGGGGCTGTCCTTTGCCAGGTCAGTCATCAGGTCATAGGCATCCCGGCCGATTTCCTCGGCCTGCTGTTTTTCAGGCAGGAAGGCGGTATCCCGCAGCCAGCGCAGAGATAGCCCCGCCCCCTGGGTCACCCCCATCACATGCCAGGCCCCGGGCACAGCACAGCAGAAGGTGTGCACCCTGCCCCCCTGGTCAATGGCCAGCTGGCTGGTGTGGGCATAGACCACACCCGATGTGCCAATGGTGGTAAAGGCGCGGCCGTCCCTCACCGTGCCTGTGCCCACGGCGGCGGCCGCGTTGTCGCCGGCACCCCCCACCACCAGGGTTTTTGTGGAGAGCCCGGTCACCTCCGCTGCCTTTTGGCTGATCTGCCCTGTCACCTCGGGGGATTCGTAGACCTTGGCCAGCCAGCTCTCCGGTATCTCTAATTTACCCAGCACCTCGCCCGACCACTTGCGCCCCGGCACATCCAGCAGTTGCATGCCGCTGGCGTCTGACACCTCGGTGGCAAAGTCGCCGGTGAGCATATAGCGCAGATAGTCCTTGGGCAAAAGGATGTGCCGGCATTTCTTAAACACTTCCGGCTCATGCTTTTTGACCCACATGATTTTGGAGGCGGTAAAGCCGGTGAGCGCCGGGTTGGCGGTGATCTCAATCAGGCGTTTGGCCCCTACCAGGCGGGTGATATCCTCGCACTCTTCACCCGTCCGCTGGTCCGCCCAGATGATGGAAGGCCTTAGCACCTCACCCTTCTCATCCAGCATCACCAGGCCGTGCATCTGCCCGGATATGCCAAGGGCGGCGATGGCCTCAGCGTTAACCCCGCTTTTTTCCAGTACCTGCCTGATGGTGGCGATGGCGGCCTCCCACCAGTCCTGAGGCGCCTGCTCCGCCCAGCCGTTTTCCGGCTGGTACAGGGGGTACTCCCGGGTGGCGGAGGCCACTGGCCGCCCCTCCCGGTCAAAGAGCACCGTTTTTGTGCCTGAGGTGCCCAGATCAATGCCCAAAAGGTATTCCATATTCTGCCCCTTCCACCGGCTAAGCCGTGATGTATCGTCCTGTTTTTTTATGTAAGGTCCTGCGAATATCCTAAGCGTTCATGGGCTTTATGTCAATCTCCGGGCGGATCAAGGGCTGGTGATCTTAAGGAAAAATTAAGAATTTCAGGGGCTGACTTCGTTGACAAACCACGGCTGCCCCGTTAATGTTATGGGGCACTTCACCACCTGATCCAATCGGCCATCCAATAGAAAATCAAAAAGCTATCCAGCGGTTTTACCGCATATTATAGGAGGAGTTTCCAGATGAAGAAACGGTTCTTGTCCCTTGTCCTGGCATTGTCCCTGCTGTTGGTTCCAGTCGCCATGGTGGCTGAGAACAAGCCCAGCTTTGAGCCTGGCAAATATGTGGCTGTTGCCGCCGGGCACAACGGCTCTGTGGAGATTGAGGTCGAGTTCTCACAGGACGCGATTGTGGCCATCAAGGTCCTCAGCAGCGATGAGACCGCCACGCTCACCAACCTGGTTTTTGAGCGCATCCCTCAGCAGATGATTGAGAAGCAGTCACTGGCGGTTGATTCGGTGACCGGCGCCACGGTGACCTCATCTGCCCTGAAAGCAGCCCTGGCTGACGCCGTCACCCAGGCCAAAGGCGATGTGAAGGCCCTTAGCGCAGCGCCCGCCAAAGCGCCCAGCACCGAAGTGGTTGAGCTCTCAGCTGACATGGTGGTTGTGGGTGGCGGCAGCGCCGGGCTCTCTGCGGCCCTGGCTGCTGAACAGGACGGCCTGTCTGTGATCCTGCTGGAAAAAAACGCCATGCTGGGCGGCCACACCGCGCTTAGCGGCGGCTTCACCATCGCCACCGGCGCCCGCGTGCAGCGCGAGCTGGGCGTGACGGATGACACCTTCCAAAAATGCTATGATGACATGATGAAAAACGGCGGTGACCAGAGCATCCCGGAGCTTCTCAAGCTCTATGTGGACAACATGGGCGTTTCCACCGACTGGACGATTGACTACGTGGGCGCCGGGCTGCCTGAAAAACTGACCAAGGTGGGCGAGAACAGCGTTGACCGCGTGCTGATCTACAAAGGCGCTGGCGCTGGCCTGATGGACGCCTATGCGGCCAAGGTGGCCCAGACCACCGTCCAGCTGCTCATGGATACCCGGGCCACCAAGCTGCTCACCCAGGACAACGAGGTGATCGGCGTTGAAGGCAAGGCCAAGGACGGTACCACCTATCAGATCAAAGCCAAGGCCACGGTGCTGGCCACCGGCGGCTATGGCGCGCGCCGGGATCTGCTGCCTGAATCCCTGAAGAACTACGTCTATTACGGCGCGTCCCTCTCAAGCGGCGACGGCCTGGCCATGGGCCAGGAAGTGGGCGCTGACACGGTGCACATGGGCTTTGTGGAGCTGTTCGAGAATGGGGTTGAGTGGCTGCCTGGCATCGCCAAGTCCACCTACAACGGCTCCATGGCCGCCTGGACCGGCAGCGGCATCCTGGTTGACCGTGCGGGCAAACGCGTGGTCAACGAGAGAAGCGCGGGCACCAACATCGTGGCCCAGCAGGCCGCGCAGCCGGACGCCACGCTGTTCCTGCTGATGGATCAGGCCACCTATGACATCTTCAGCAACAAGATCAGCGGCACCGGCATTTCCCAGGAAATGCTCCAAAACTGGCTTGACAACAACGGAAAATCCAGCCCCGTCTTTGCCAACGGCAAGACCATCGAAGAGGTGGCCGCGGTGATCGGAAGCGACGCCGCCGTGCTCAAGGAGACCATCGAGCGCTACAACAGCTTCGTGGAAAAGGGCGTGGACGAGGACTTTGGGCGCCCGGCCGACTACATGAAGGCCAAGATCGGCGAGGGCCCCTACTACCTGGTTGAGCAGAAGCCCCGCTATGCCACCACCCTGGGCGGTCTGAAGATCAACACCGAGTTGCAGGTCATCAACGTGGATGGCGAGGTCATCAAGGGCCTCTACTCCGCTGGTGACACCGCTGGCGGCGTGCGCGGCAACGACTCCATCCCGGGTGCTGACGTGGGCTGGGCCATCACCTCCGGCTACCTCATCGGCAAAAACCTGGCGAAGGAACTGAAAGCGGAGTAATCCTCTGCCTGACCAACACCCATGAAGCGCGCGGCGGAAGCTGCGCGCTTCTGCTATGAGAGCTGTTTGCGATGGAAAAAAACAAACAGGAGAGGGCAACAAGCCAGGGGGATGACAAGAAGTGCTTAGCCCATGATGCCACGCAGGTCTATTTCAATGCTCACAAGCTCGCCAAACGTGAATCCCTCGCCCAGGTCCTCCGGTTCCACCTGGCTGATGCTGGCCAGAGCGCTACAGAAGGAGAAGAGCTTGGAACACATCATCACATTGCCGTGGCGGCCATAGGGGTGGCGCAGTTGACGGTCACCTCGGCCCGTGCCTTAACCAGGCCAGATATTCAATTGACGCCCGGCAGGCATCTCTCTATAATAAATAGGGTATTGAAGATCACCCGCGTGGGTATTATCTCTTGGATTCCCCGGCAGTTGGTGCTGCTACATTATAAAGGAGGCTTATTCATGAAAAAAAGAATTGCTCTGATTGCTCTAGCCCTAAGTTTGATGGTGCTGGTATCGGCCTGCGCCCCCAAGGCGCCCGAACCCACCGCCACCCCCGTGGTAACAGAAGCCCCCGCGACGGAGGCGCCTGTGACTGAGGCTCCCGCGGAAACTGAGGCCCCAGCGGAAACCGAAGCCCCTGCGGAAACTGAAGCTCCCGCCGCGAAGGAAGAGCCCGCGGCCGAGACCTCTGCTGATGCCGTCACCCTCAAGGTCTGGGGCTCCCAGGATGATCAGGCCATGCTGGCCGAGATGGTGGATGCCTTCAAGGCCGCCAACGCCGATAAAACTTTTGACATCACCTTTGGCGTAGTGGGCGAGCCCGATGCCAAGGCCAAGTACCTGGAAGACCCGGAGGCGGCAGCTGACGTGTTCGCCTTCGCCGATGACCAATTGCCAGCCCTGGTCAGCGCCGATGCGCTGTATGAGGTCACCCGCAACAAGGACGCCATCGTGGCGGCCAACATCCCCTCCTCCATCAAGGCCGCGACGCTGGGTGATCAGCTCTATGCCTACCCCATGACCGCCGATAACGGCTACTTCCTCTATTATGACAAGTCCGTGATCAGTGATGAGCAGGCGAAAACCCTGGACGGTATCCTGGAAGCCGCTGAGAAAGCCGGCAAGAAGATGTTCATGGACGTGTCCAACGGCTGGTACATCGCCTCCTTCTTCCTGGGCGTGGGCGGAGAGCTGCGCGTGGGGGATGACGGGGTTATCATCTGTAACTTCAACAGCGAGGATGGCGTGAGCGCTGGCGAAGCCATCAAGGCCTTCACCGCCCACCCCGCTTTCCTGACGGGCGACGACGCTATTCTCACCGGTGGCATGGGCGACACCGTGGCGGCGGGCGTCTCCGGCGCCTGGAACGCGGATGCCATCAAGGGCAAGCTGGGCGACAACTATGCCGCCACCAAGCTCCCCACCTTCACCGTCAAGGATAAGCAGGTGCAGATGGGCTCTTTCGCGGGCTTCAAGCTGGTGGGTGTCAACACCCTCACCAAGCACCCTGAGGAGGCCATGGACCTGGCCGAGTGGCTGACCAACGAAGAAAACCAATTGAAGCGTTTCACCGTGCGCGGCCTTGGTCCCTCCAATGTCAAAGTGGCCCAAAGCGATGCCGTCCAGGCCAACGTGGCCCTGGCTGCCCTGGCCCAGCAGGCGCCCTTCGCCTCCAGCCAGGCCGCCGGACTTGACAAGTACTGGACGCCTGCCGAGGCTTTTGGAACGGCCATGGAAGCCAAGGACTATGCCAAGGATGTGAAGACGCTGCTTGATGAGATGGTAGCGGCCATCACCGCCAAATAAGCCCTTTCCTCCGCGGGGAACAGCAGATCGCTGTTCCCCGCTTCTTATACCAAGCGCCATCCATCATAGCGCCGGAATAAGCCGGTGTGTTTGCTTGTTCGCTTGGTATTGCATCTAAGCCACAGGAGGGCAGCCATGGCAGAAAAAACATTGATCGCGCCGGATAAAAGGCGGGGCTTTCTTTCCGAACTGCTCCATATGTTCTCTTCAGGCGACTGGGCCACCCGCCTGTCCTTTTTCGTGATGGGCTTTGGCTGCCTCCTGCGCCACCAGGTCATCAAGGGCCTGCTGTTTTTGGCCAGCCAGGCGCTGTTCATCTGGTATCTCATCGGCTTTGCCTGGCAGTATCTGAGCAAGTTTAACACCCTGGGCACCATTGGCATGCATCGGGAGTGGAGCGAGGCCCGGCAGATCTATGTGCGCACGCCCGGGGATAACTCCATGCTGATTTTGCTCTTCAGCGTGTTCAGCATCCTGGTGCTGATCGGCTTTCTGGGGCTGTGGCGCGCCAGCGTCAGGGCCTGCTACAAGGCGCAGCGGCACCATCAGGCGGGGGTGAGGCCCCCGCGGTTTATGGAGGACATCAAGAGCCTGGTCAACGAGCGCTTCCACGGCACCCTGCTCACCCTCCCCACCCTGATGGCCTTTGCCTTCACCATCCTGCCCACCATTTTTATGATCCTCATCGCCTTTACCAACTTTGATGCCGATCATCAGCCGCCGGGCAACCTGTTCACCTGGGTGGGGTTTGAGAACTTCGCCAACCTGTTCAATTTAAAGGGCGGGGCTGCCACCGCCATGGGCAACACCTTCTCCGGCATCTTCGGCTGGACCATGGTGTGGGCGGTCATCGCCACCTTCACCAACTATCTTTTTGGCATGATCGTGGCTATCATGATCAACCAGAAGGGCATCCGGCTAAAAGGCATGTGGCGCACCATTTTTGTCATCACCATTGCGGTGCCCCAGTTTGTCAGCCTCATGCTCATGAGCCAGATCCTCCACGACCAGGGCCCGCTCAATACCCTGCTCAAGCAGTGGGGTTTCATCGAGCAGAACATCCCCTTCCTCACCAACACCCTAAACGCCAGAATCACGGTGCTGGTGGTCAACCTCTGGGTGGGCATCCCCTTTTCCATGCTCATCACCTCAGGCATCCTCATGAACATCCCCAGGGATTTGTACGAGAGCGCCTCCATCGATGGCGCCACGCCGGTGCGCATGTTCTTTTCCATCACGCTGCCCTATATGCTCTTTGTCACCACCCCCTACCTCATCACCGCCTTTGTGGGCAACATCAACAACTTCAACGTCATTTTCCTCCTCACCCGGGGTGGCCCCTTGGTGACCGAGTATTACCAGGCCGGGAAAACCGATCTTCTGGTCACCTGGCTATATAAATTGACGGTGGATCAGCAGGATTATTCCCTGGCCTCCACCATTGGCATTTTTGTGTTTGTCATCAGCGCCACGCTGTCGCTGTTGGTCTATAACCTCTCAGGCTCAGCGCGCAAGGAGGAGGAGTTTCAATGAATAAAAAGAAGAGCATCCGCATCCCCCAGGCGCGCCTTGCCATGGCCGCGGCATGGCTTTTGGCCCTCAGCCTGCTGTTGCCCTATATCATCCAGGGCGACACGCGGCATACCGGCCTCTCCCTCATCGGAGAGACTCCCCAGATCATGCGCGTTTTGCCGCTGGTAATCGCCATTGGCCTGGCCCTGGTGTTTGCCGTGATGACGCTGGCCAAACCCCGGCGGGAGCTGCTGGGGGCGCTGTGCGCGGCCTGCGCAGCGGCGCTTGTGGCGGGCATCTATGCCCTCCTCAGCGCCAAAATGACCGCCGATGCCTCCGGGGCCCTCAGCCAGCCCTTTTTTATCCGTCACCTGGGGCCCGGGCTGTGGCTGGCGATGCTGATGGCCCTCATCGGCCTGGTGACCGGCCTCACCGCCCTGCGCATCTCCACCGCCTATGTGGTGTTATCTGCCATGGCGGCGGTGTGGCTGCTGCCCATCCTGTGGCTGGTGATCACCGCCTTCCGCGCTGAGCCCGGGGCTTATACCACCTACATCCTGCCCAAGGGCTACACGCTGGATAACTTCACCCGCCTGTTCACGGAAACCAGCCAGTTTGCCTTCCCCCGCTGGTACCTCAACACGCTGATTGTGGCGGTGTTCACCTGCCTGATCACCACCTCCCTGGTGCTGATGATCTCCTACGCCTTCAGCCGCCTGCGCTTCCCCACCCGCAAGCTGTTCATGAACGCCGGGCTCATCCTCACCATGTTCCCCGGCTTTATGAGCATGATCGCGGTCTACCACATCCTCAAGGCCATCGGCCTGGCCAAAAGCCTGATCTCGCTCATCCTGGTGTATTCAGGCGGCGGGGCGCTGGGCTACTTCATTGCCAAGGGCTTTTTTGACACCATCCCCAGGAGCCTGGACGAGGCCGCCACCATCGACGGCGCCAACAAAAACCAGATCTTCTGGAAGATCATCCTGCCCTCCTCCAAGCCCATTGTGGTCTACACCGCCATCACCGCCTTTATCGCCCCCTGGGTGGATTTCATCTTTGTCTCGGTCATCATGAAGGATGACTACCAAAACTACACCGTGGCCCTGGGGCTCTACCGGATGCTGGAGCGGGAGCATATCTACGAGTATTTCACCCGCTTTTGCGCGGGCGCTGTGCTGGTGGCCATCCCCATCACGCTGCTGTTCATCAAAATACAGAAGTTCTACGTGGAAGGCGTCACCGGCGGGGCGGTGAAGGGATGAGGCGGGCGGTAGCGCTGCTCCTCATCTGCCTGCTGCCCCTTGTGGGCCTGGCGGAAGCCTTGCCCCAGGGCGCAGGGTATGAGATTTTCACCCCCAGCTTTTATGATGGTGACGGTGACGGCCAGGGGGATCTGCAGGGCATTGCCCACCAGGTGCCCTATTTGGAAACGCTTTCCATCGGCGCCCTGTGGCTCACCCCCTTTTATCCCTCCCCCTCCTACCACGGCTATGACGTGACGGACTATATGGCGGTAAGCCCCGCCCTTGGCACCCTTGAGGATTTTTCAGCCCTGGCCCAGCGCCTCCATCAGGCGGATATCAAGCTCATCATCGATCTGGTGGTGAACCACTCCTCAAGCGAGCATCCCTGGTTCCTCTCCGCCCGGGAAAGCCTGCCCCTTGCCCCCTGCGGCCAGGAGGTCTGCCCCCATCAACAGGGCTGCCGCGCGCACAACCCCTATGTAGGCTACTATAATTTCAGCCAGGGCGCAGGCCAGCACCCGGTGCCGGGGGCAGAGGGCTGGTTTTACCAAAGCAGCTTTGGCCATCACATGCCGGATTTCAACCTGGATAACCCCGCCTTAAGAGAGGATCTGCTCAAGATCGCCGCCTTCTGGCTGGGAAGGGGTGCAGACGGCTTCCGGCTGGACGCGGTGGTGCACTTTTATGAGGAAAACACCGCCAGGAACATCGATTTCCTCCGCTGGTTTAAGGAGGAGGTCAAGGCCATCCGGCCTGATAGCTTCCTCATTGCCGAGGCATGGAAGGATCAGGCCACCATCCTCAAGCTTTACGAAAGCGGCGTTGACAGCTTTTTCAATTTTCCTTTTGCCGGCGCCGATGGGGAAATCATACGGGCCATTCGGGAGAAAAACGGCCTCAACCTTGCCAGAAAAGCCGCCGGGTGGCAAAATGGCATCCTGGCTGTCAACCCACAGGGGGCTGACGCGCCCTTTTTGTCCAACCACGACACCGGGCGCAGTGCTGGCTTTTTGCGAAGGGACCCGCAACAGATGAAGCAGGCCGCCGCCCTTTACCTCATGCTGCCGGGGCTTCCCTTTGTCTATTACGGCGAGGAAATCGGCATGACCGGCTCCGGCCGGGATGAGAACAAGCGCCTGCCCATGCTCTGGTCGCTGACGGACCAGGCAGGCATGGCCAGCGCCCCCGCTCAGGCCGATCAGGCCCAGCGCCTGAAAGACCCGGTTGATACCCAGGCGGGTGACCCGGCTTCATTGCTCAATTTTTACCGCCATATCCTGGCCGTCAGAAAAGCGCACCCGGCGCTTACAACAGGCCAGGTGGAGGCCCTTGACCTGGGGAACCCCGCCATCCTGGCCTACCGGGCCAGCAAAGGGGATCAAAACGCGCTGGTTATCCAAAACCTGGGGGAGGAGGCGGTCAGCCTCCCCATCACCTGGCAGGAGCGCTTTTCTGACAGCTGGGATACCGGATCCGGGCTGCCTCAAATCACCCCAAACACCCTGACGCTGCCGCCCTTGTCCGGTTGCGTCTGGCACTAAGAAAGGACCATTATGCGCCAAAGCGGAATTCTGATGCACCTCACCTCCCTCCCCTCCAAGGAGGGCATCGGCACCATGGGGGCGCCCGCCCGCCAGTTTGTGGATTTTCTCGCGGATGCCGGCATGGCCATCTGGCAGGTGCTGCCCATCTCGCCCACCGGCTTTGCCGAGTCTCCCTACCAGTGCTTCTCCACCTTCGCCGGCAACCCCAACCTCATTGACCTGAAAACCCTGGTGCGGGAGCGTATCCTCCCCGTCTTCCAGTGGCCGGCCCTGGGGGAGGATCCGGAGCGGGTGGACTTCACCCAGGTCATCGGCTTCAAGCGCAGCAAGCTGGAGGAGGCCTTCCGCCACGCCGGCAGGAAGCTGGCGGGGGAGGTGGACAAATTCCGGGAGGACAACGCCGGGTGGGTGGAGGACTATGCTCTGTTTATGGCGCTCAAGGAGCATTTTGGCGGCATCTCCTGGCAGGATTGGCCGGATGAGGCCATCCGCATGCGCCGGGCCAAGGCCCTGCGGCAGTATGGGGAAACCCTCAAAACCCAGGTGGAGGAGCAGGTGTTCATCCAGTACCTGTTCTTCAGGCAATGGCACCAGCTCAAGGCCTATGCCAATCAAAAGGGCGTCCAGATCTTTGGCGATATGCCCATCTATGTGGCGGAGGATTCCGCCGATGCCTGGGCCAACCCCGGCATCTTCCAGCTGGACCGTCACCGCCGCCCCACCCACGTGGCAGGCGTGCCGCCGGACTATTTCTCCTGGGACGGCCAGCGCTGGGGCAACCCGCTGTACAACTGGGCGGCGCTTGCCCGTCGGGGCTATGACTGGTGGATTACGCGGCTTAAGTGGATGGAGGGGATCTTTGACATCACCCGCATCGACCACTTCATCGGCTTTGCCAACTACTACGCTGTCCCCGCCTACGAAAAAACCGCCCGCAACGGGACCTGGCACCTGGGCCCGGGCAAGCGCTTCTTTGAGGTGGTGCAGCGGGAACTGCCCCAGATGCGCATCGTGGCGGAGGACCTGGGTGCTGTCAACCAGCGGGTGCGCAAGCTCATGGCCTACTGCGGCTACCCCGGCATGAAGGTGTTGACCTTCGCCTTCTCAGGCGACCCCCACAACGAGCACCTGGTCAAATACCATGACCGCAACACCGTGGCCTACACCGGCACCCACGACAACAACACCCTGCTGGGCTGGTGGACCCATGCCACCCAGCAGGAGCGCAACAGCGCCATTCTGGCGCTGAATATCCGCCATGATGAGGACATCCTGGACGCCATCATGGACCGGGCGCTTAAAAGCCCCGCCGACACCGCCATCATCCCCATGCAGGACATCCTGCGGCTGCCGGAATCAGCCCGCATGAACCTGCCCGGCACCATCGGCTCCAACTGGCTCTGGCGCATGATGCCGGGCGCCGCCAGCAAAAAGCTGGCCTCCAAGCTGCGGGCGATGAACCTGGCCGCCGGCCGGGTGAGCGGGAAGGCGTAAGCCTGTGACAAGGCCGCCGGGCTGCCGCGTGATGAGCGCGGCAGCCCGGTTTTTTGACTGCTGCCGTCCCTTGCCTCAAACTGCCCGTAGCGCTGCCAGGCTTTGAGGAAAGTATCCTGCGCGGCGTCCTGGGAAAGCGCATGATCCCTGAGCATCACAAAGCAGGTCTGGACCACCGCGGCCTCGTAGCTGGCAATCCAGTGTGCCACCACAGCCTCCGGCGCCCTTGTCTGTATCCTGGCGCTGTCCATCCCCGCTTCACCTCCTCACCCATTAGACGAATTAGCGGGCGCTTTTTTTCGGTCTTTTGAAATTGACCCATATGGGCTATGTACGCGCCCTACCCGGTGGATATAATGATTATATTGTATCATCTAAATGGGAGGGCTTGGCTATGGCAAACAAAGCGCTGGCAGGTGCTGTGTGTATTTGCTTATTGGTTTCATTATTGGGGGTGGCTGCGGCGGCAGGGGACGCGCCCAGGCCTGAACTGACGCTGCGCCAGAAGATCATGCAAAAAATCATGCTGAGCGTGCGCAACTGGTCGGATAACCCAAGCCCCACACCGGAGGAAAGAAAGGCTTTCCCCGCCTTCACCCAGATGAATGACAGGGTGCTGGGTTTTTTAAGTGCCTATCAGCCCGGCGGCATGATCCTCTTTGCGCCTAACACCCCGGACACCGCCACCACCATGGCGCTGATTGACGCGATGCAAAGCGCGCTGCGGGAAGCTGGCGCACCCCGGCTCCTGATTGGCATCGACCAGGAGGGCGGGCGCATCACCCGGCTGGGCGAGGGTACCTCCCTGCCGGGCAACATGGCCCTGGGGGCAATCAGCAGCCCGGAGGCGGCGTATCAGACAGGCCAGATCCTGGGATCTGAGCTTTTTGCCCTGGGCATCAACATGGATTTTGCCCCGGCGCTGGATGTGAACAACAACCCCCAAAACCCGGTCATCAACGTCCGCTCCTTTGGTGAATCCCCCCAGAAGGTGGCGGAGCTTGGCATCCAGCTGGCGCGTGGCCTGGCTGATGCCGGGGTGCTGCCGGTGATCAAGCATTTCCCGGGGCACGGCGACACCCAGACCGATTCCCACGTGGCGCTGCCCAGGGTGGACAAGGACAAGGCCGCCCTCCTTGCCATGGAGCTGCTGCCCTTTCAGGCAGCCATTGACGATGGGATCCGGGTGGTGATGAGTGCGCACATCCAGTATCCGGCGCTGGATGACACCCGGGTGATCTCCAAAAAGACCGGCGAGGGCATTCTTCTGCCCGCCACCCTGTCCCCCAGAATTCTGACTGGGGTGCTGCGCGGGGAAATGGGCTTTGACGGGGTTATCATCACCGATGCCATGAACATGGACGCCATCGCCGCCCACTTTGGCATAGGCGAGGCCATGGTGCGCGCCTTTGAGGCCGGGGTGGACCTGGCGCTGATGCCCATTGAGATCGCCTGCCCGGAGGACATCAAAACCTTTGAGGAAGCGGTGATAGAGGTGGAGGGGGCGGTGGCCGAGGGCAGGCTGCCGGAGAAAGACCTGGATGAATCCCTGGCGCGCATCATGGCGCTTAAGGCCGGGCTTGCGCCCCTTGCTGATAGACCACTTGAAGAACGCATCAAGGCGGCTGAAACCATCGTGGGAAGCGCTGGGCACAAGGCGGCTGAGCGCCAGATGGCGGCAAAGTCCCTCACCCTGTTGCGGGGGCAGGACACCCTGCCCCTAAAGCCCCGGGAGGGCCAGCAGGTGCTGATCACCGGCACCAGCCAGGCGGAAGTGACCGCCCTGCGCTTTGGAATTGAGCGGCTGATGAGGGAGGGCAAGCTGCCCCAAATTCATTTGGTCACCTATCTGTACACAGAAAAAAACGCGCCGGATGAGGCGTTCATGGCCCTGGTGGCAGAAAGCGACTATGCCATCCTCACCTCCCGCATCGCCACCGCGGAGCAGCTGAAAAAAGGCCAGTGGCAGTCGGACTTCCCGCTGGCGGCAAGCGCCCTGTTTGATGAGCGCGGCATCCCTTATGGCGTGCTGAGCCTGCTACTGCCCCAGGACGGTGCGCTCATCCAATCGGCCCCCATCATGATGATGCTTTATAACCCCGTCGGCATGAGTGATAAGGCTTATCAAAACCAGCGCTATGCCTTTGGACCCAACCTGCCCGCCGCCATGGATGTGCTCTTTGGCGACGCCAAGCCCCAGGGAAAGCTGCCAGTCACCCTTTATGCGCTTGATGAAAACCGGAATATCAGCCCTGAGCAGGTGCTGTATCCGGTGGGGTTTGGGCTGAATGAATCAAAGCCTTAATAGCGGCATATAAACCTGCAAACCCGGCGAAGTATGCACTTCGCCGGGTTCTTGAATGAGGGCGTGGTTCTCAGCTTTCTGCGTCAGCAGACGCCATGATAATTCACCTCCACGGGTGTGCGATGCTGCGCTGACTGGAGAATGGCCAGCACCACAAAGCTCGCCTGGGCCGCCGCTTCCAGGGACACATGGAAATCATCCCCAGTTATCAGGCAGTCCACAAAGCTTCTGATGCTTTCAAAGGCAAAACCTTTGGGCGCGCCAAAGATATGGTTTTGCACCAGAACATCAGGCACCACCACTTTTTCATCGGTATACATCTGAATGAGGTTATGGTTGGAAGCGTCAATGGCAATCATGCCTTTGGTGCCCAGGAGGTTGCATTTGATATCATTGACGCAGGGGTTGGCATTGGGTGTAATCCATCCGTTTTCCATTTGGGCGATGCAACCATTTTCATATTCAAGGGTGGTGAGGTACTCATCCACCGTATCAACGCCCTTCCCCTTCAAAATACCCTCCCGGGAAACGCTGTATACCCGCTTCACCCGGCTGTTGAAAAGCCAGTTGAGCGTATCGATGGAATGGCTGCCCAGAAACCATAGGATAGAGGATTTCGCCGCCCAGGGCAACATATCCGTCGCGACCCACTTGACATCATTGAGACGGAAGTATCCTGAATAAATTTCCCCCAATTCACCCTGGTCAATCGCCACCTTGGCCCGGTTAAAGGGAGGGCTCCACCGGTTATGCAGGTCAACCATGGCACGCACGCCATTTTCACGCACGGCGTTCATGATTCTGATGATATCATCTTTTGTTGTGGCAATTGGTTTTTCAATCAGAATATGCTTCTTGTGGCTGGCCGCGCACAGTGCTGGCTCTGTATGCGCAAAGTCGGGTGTCACAATGGCGACCGCGTCGCAATCCACCGCTTGAAGCATTCTTTCGCAGCTGTCAAACACATTGTGTACGCCCAGCCGCGCGGCGCTGTCCTGCGCTTTTTTCAGGTTGAGATCACACAGGGCTACCACCTCGCAAAAGGGATGCGCCTGATATATTCTCGCGTGGTTTTCACCCCAGATGCCCGCGCCAATAATAGCCATTCTGATTCTTTTCATTTGTATGTATACCCTCCTATTCCAATTAACCCTTGACTGAGCCTAAGGTCAGCCCACGGATCATATGTTTTTGTACACTGATGGCAAAAACAAGCACCGGAATCACTGCGAGTGTGCCGGTGGCCGCCATTTCACCCCATTTCACACCAGAAACCGATAGGTAGGTCATGACAGAGGTGGGGATGGTTTTTGCGCGAATGGTGGTGAGAAAGTTTGCAAAGACAAACTCATTCCATGCGTTGATAATACAGAATATGGCCGTTGCAACCATGCCGGGCAGGATAAGCGGCAGAATAATTTTCTTTAGCGCCTGCATGCGCGTGCAGCCGTCAACTGAGGCCGCTTCTTCCAGTTCAATAGGCAGATCTTCAATGAAACCCCGCATCATCCAAATGGTGAAGGGGATATTGAATGAGGTGTAGCAGATAATCAGCAGCAAATGGGTATCCAGCAGCCGAAAAAGCGCTGCCAGCATAAAATAGGGGATGATGACAGCCATTGCTGGCAGAAAACGCTGGCTAAGCACCCAGAACGCGCGGCTCTCCCGCTTGGGCCAGTTATAGCGCGCAAAGCCGTAAGCCGCCAACGTGCCAAGCACCAGAGAAATGAGGGTTGATACAACGGCGATGATGGCGCTGTTTAAAAACAGGTTCATGATGCCTTCATTCATGATGGTTTCATAGTTAATGGAAGTAAAGCTGGAGAAAACTTTACCGGGGTCAAACACATCCGCCTTGTTTCTGAAGCTAACCGATATCATCCAAAGAAAGGGGAGCAAAGTGAAAAGACAGATGATGACATAGCTGATTCCAAAAAGGAGATTCTGTGCAATGCTGTGTTTTCTTCTCATTTTGACGTCTCCTTTCTCTGGAGTCGGATGAGAATATTGCTGACCACCGTTACAATGACAAGCAGCACCATGGCAACAGCGGCGCCCCGTCCAATCAGACCGTTTTGGGCATTCACCATGCGATATACGTGCAAGCTTAAAAACTCCGTCGCGTTGCCGGGCCCGCCTTGGGTGAGCACAAAAGCGGTGTCAAACAGCTTCAGCGAGTCAACCGCGCGCATGAGCAGCGCCAACAATATCAATGAACGCATCATGGGCACGGTGATAAAAAAGAAACTGCGCACCTTGCCTGCCCCATCAATCATAGCGGATTCATAAGGCTCATCAGGCATTGATCTGAGCCCGGAATACAGAATAAGCGCAACAAAAGGTGTGAATTGCCAGATATCCACGATCATGATGGACCAGAATGCCATATCCGCAGAAAGCCAGGCGATTTTCATTCCGAACAACCCACCCAGAATATAGTTGATTAGGCCGTATTCGGCATTGAACATCAGTTTCCACATCTGGCCTGCGATGGTGGGTGTCATTGCAAGGGGAATGATCAAGATGCCAACGACCAGGGGCTTCAGTTTGAACTCTTTTTCATTCAGCAATATTGCAATCGAAAACCCCAGTATCATCTGAATGATGGTAGCAATGGTCATAAACTTCAGGCTAATATAGACGGCGTGCCAAAAATCCGGATCACGCCCGGAAAACAATCGCAAATAATTATCAAACGCCACAAATTTTGCCCTTGATAAATCCCATCCCAAATGATAGTTGGTAAAGCTCACCGCCACCAAGAAGATAGTAGGGACGATAGAGAGGACAAAAAGCGTAATCATTGCTGGAGCGATATACTTTATATGCGGGCGTTTTTTGAAATAATCGTTGATTGCTAGATTATTTCTCTGCATACGATGCTCCTTCCTAACAATAAGGGAGAGAAATCCTAAAGCAAGACTCCTCTCCCTCATTGCTTAATTGGTACTACTGAATCAAGTCTTCAATATCCACTTGCATTCTCTCGCAAGCCTGGTCAGTTGTGGTGTCGCCAGCCAATGCGGAGCTGCCATATGCGCCTGCAATTTCGAGTATCTGGTTAATCTGTTCATGTTGGGGAATCCAGCTCAAACCTTTTTCCACCAGGCCGTTGGCGCTCACCAAAGCCAGTTTCTGTGCCGGATAAGAAGGGTTCAGCGCTGCCAGTTCTTCATTCTCAAAAATAGAGGCACGGGTTCCGACGCCGCCTGCTTTGACATAGTCAACGCTCTTCTCTTTTCCAGCCATGAAGACGATAAACTCCCAAGCAGCCTCGGGATTCTTGGAGGATACGGGAATGGACAGGTTCCATCCGGCAAGCGCCGCGCCATCTCCCGCCGGGCCAGTTGGGGTGGGCACAAAAGCGACCTTGTCAGCCACCGTTGAGGTGTTTGGATCGGTGATCTGGTTTGCTAGCGCGGTGGCGTCCAACCACATGGCGGTTCGGCCGGAAATGAAGGCTCCCAGAGCTTCCTCATGGGTATATGTGCCTACGTCAGCAGGGGCACACTTCAGCAGTTCTACGAAAAACTCCAGAGAGGCTTTGGTTTCTGGTGTTGTGCACGTGACCTTCACCTCATCTGTGCCAATGGAGGCTTGATCAATGAATCCTCCGCCGAAGTTATACATCAGGCTCATCCAGCCAGATGCAAAGTGAATGCCCCTTTGTGCACGCATGGAAACGCCATAGAGATTATCTTCCTTGCCGTTAAAGAAACGGGCGAGTTCAAGGAACTCATCCATTGTTTTGGGCGGCTCCTTTTCATACTTTTCAAACAGATCGGTGCGATACGCGATAAACCTGGTCTCGCCAGCTGTCGGAATGCCGTAGTTGATCCCGTTTGCGCCTGAAATGCCGTTGCGGTATGCGGCCATGATATCCTCATAGTCAAACCATTCCGGCGTCAGGTCAGAATTATCAACGAACTCGGACACGGGGCGCAGCACGTTTTTGGAGGCGTATTCGCTCATCCAAAAGGCATCGGTCATAAAGACATCGTAGGCTCCTGCTCCCTGAAAATCAAGCAGTTGTTTGCTTTTCAGGTTGGTTTCTTCCACCACGTCCCAAACTACTTTAATGCCTGTTAAACTGGTAAATTCATCGGCCATGGTTTTGAATGCTTCTGTGGAGGGATGAGCGGCCATAGCAACTGTGATGGTAGTACCGTCATATTTTTCTTTGACTTTTGCACCCCAATCAGCCAAGCTAGCTGAGGCGCTGATCATCACAGCGCAAAGAAACAGCGACAAGAGAATGGTAGTAAATCGCTTCATTGCTAGACCTCCTTCGTATTATGCTAACCATTTTTTATTATAGGTACTATGGTTTTGCAAGTCAAGCGGACTAATAGAAACACATCAAACCAGCGAAAAGGAGAATCTTAATCCAACCCCGGAAACAGCATCTCCTCCATATACGCCTCATTAAACCAAGGGTTGCCGCCCAGGGAGACATGGCGGGAGCGCTGGGCGATGCGGGTAAGGGCATCCAGCTGATGGGTATCCAACAGCAGCCGTGCCGCCCCGGTGAGGGAGGCGTTGCCGATGACACTGACTTTATCTGCCAGCTCACGGGGAATAAGGCCGATGCGGGCGGCGGATTTGATGTCCAGGTGGCTGCCAAAGCCGCCGGCCAGGTAAAGACGGGTGATGTCCTCAGGCCGCACCTTCGCTTCATACATGAGCGTGCGGATGCCTGCTGCGATGGCGGCCTTGGCCAATTGTACGTGGCGGATGTCCTGGGGGATCAGGTAGACGCCCTCCGCCAGGTACAGGCGGTCCTCATCGGTAGCGCCGGTGTCCTCCACCAGGCCCAGGTCAAGCAGCGCCGCGATGGCGTCAATCAGGCCAGAGCCGCACATGCCTATCGGTTTTGCGCTTCCAATGGTGTGGGCCCTGATCATTCCCTCCTCCACCCAGACGCTGTCAATGGCGCCCGGCACGCTGCCTGACCCCATGTGGATGCCCGCCCCCTCAAAGGCCGGGCCTGCGGCGGTGGAGGCGACGTGGAGCACCCCGTCCTTCCACAGGGCGATTTCGCCATTGGTGCCCACATCGGCCAAAAGGGCGGTGTCACCCCGCTCACACATGCCGCTTGCCAGCACCGCGCAGGTGATGTCCGCCCCCACAAAGGCGTTCATACAGGGGGGCAGATAGGCCCTGCGGCCCTGGAGGTCTTCCCAGACGCCAAAGAGATGATCGGCCTCAAAAGGCGCGCGGGACAGGGTGAGGGGGTTTTTGCCGGTCAACAGATAGAGCATGGTGGTGTTGCCAGCGATAACCAGGGTTTCGAGGGCTGTTTCGGGTTGTTTGGCCTCTTTTAAAGCCTGATGAAGCAGCCCTTGCAGCGCGTCCTCCACCAGGCGCTGAAGCCGCTGTTGCCCGCCCTCAAGCGCTGCCCCAATGCGGCCCATCACGTCGGCCGCCACGGCGGTCTGCGGGTTGACAGCAGCAGCGCTGGCAAGGTGTTCCCCGGTTTTCAGGTCATAGAGCTTCAGCCCCAGGGTGGTGGTGCCAATGTCAACCGCCGCCCCAATGTGGCCCGGCATGGGGCTAAGCGCGCCTGCGCTCCCCTCCCCCTCCAGCTGGATCTGGGCCATCTCCTGGCTTGCGGGGAGAAAAACCTCAGCGTCCCCCCTCAGCATCAATTGGCATGAAAGGCGGCTGCCAGCCTTTTGCTCAAAGGCGTTGGACGGGGAAATCTCCCCCTGCGCCTCCACCCGGCATTTGCCGCAGCGCCCGCGCCCGCCGCAGGGCTGGGGGAGGGCCAGACCCGCCTGTGCCAGCACCTGGGAAAGGACAGGCGCGCCCTCAAAGCGCGCGTCATGCCGTTTTCCGTTTTGCCAGATGATGAGTTTGGGCACCTATGCCTCCTTAGAATCAAAAAACGCCATGCCAAAATAGGTGACCGTATCGGGGCCGTTGATGTATTTCAGCTCAGTTCCCTTCACCGTGTTATACACGTCGATGCCGTAGCTCTCAACCGAGGGCAGCGCCCGGTCAGGAAAGCGGCAGGGCAGGCCCTGGGGCTTCAGGCATGCCTCACACAGCCGGCAGCCGCCGCAGGTGAGGTGCAAAAAGCCCTGGGGCAAAAGCCCCGGCAGCTTATTCTGAATGCGCTGGCTGAGCTGCACATGGTTGTGCCCGGCTGCCACCATGCCCTCATAGTCAAAGCTGTCTTCAAGGGGGGAAATGGTCTGATAGACCAGCGCCCGGGAGAAGCCCCGCACCTTGTCCATCAGCGGCTCTATATCGCCCACATCCGGCGGGCACATATAGCAGCGGCCGTATTTGCCGCAGGCGTTGGTGGCGCAGATGTCCCGGAAGTCTTTTGACAGCGCGACCTGACCTCCCGGGATCACCGTGGCCTTGGTGGCACCCTCAGACAGCGCCATCTGGATCAGCCGCTCATCAGCTGGCATTGTATTCATCCACAGCCTTGAAGAAGGCATCGATGTTATCCCAGGGGCTCATGGGCGGAATATCACAGCCTGAGGAGATGACGAAGTTGGGATGCCCCGGGCTGCAGGCGGCCATCACCTGGAGGGTATTCTCCCGGATGCTCTCAGGCGTCCCGGAGAGGAACTGGGCCGAAGGGCTGACATTGCCCATCACCAGAAGGTCCTT
The DNA here is from genome assembly GCA_002411105.1 of Christensenella sp. UBA5327. Taxonomy (GTDB): domain Bacteria; phylum Bacillota; class Clostridia; order Christensenellales; family Aristaeellaceae; genus UBA6115. The sequence goes on from DHQX01000024.1 coordinate 30,029, forward strand.
AGGCACCCTTCCCACCAGCCGGCTTAAGTCCACCGCGTCCCCAAAGTGGTAGCCATCGCAGCCCGTGCGCAAGATGGAATCCATCATCACTGGGGTGTTATTGCCGCAGTTGTGGTAGATGACCAAAAAATCATCAGATTTCGCAGCCTGGGCCATCTGGCGCACATAGGGCTCTGAAAATTCCTCAGCCAAAATGGGGGATAAAAGCCCCGCCAAGGGCTCTGCGATCACCACGCCGTGGGCGCCCGCGGCCTTATAGGCCAGCACATAGGCTGCCAGGAAATCCGTGGCCTTCTGAAGCACGGTGTGCACGGCCTCCGGCTCGTCATAGCACTGGATCATGATGTCGCTCACCCCCATCAGCCGCCCGGCCAGGGAGTAGGGGCCGATGACCCCGGCCAAAACCGGCCGGTCGGTGATGAGCTGGCAGGCCTGCCGGATCGCTTCTACATATTTGCCGGTGCGCCCGGCACCCACCGCCGGCACCTGAAGCGCCACCGCCTCCTCAGGCGTGGTCACCAGCGCCTCCTTCACCGTGGGCACCTCACCTGGCATGAAGTGAGCCGTGGCGCCAAAGGCCTCAGCCTCCACCGACAGATCCATCATGCTCACCGCGGCCGCGGTGGGGGCGCGGTCAGTCACCAGCTTCATCCCCCTGGCCTGCAGCTCAGGGTCCGAGGTGAGCTGCGCTACGGTGATGTCCATGAGGCTGACACAGGGGAAGGAGAGGATGGGCATGGCCCGCTTGGTTTTGGACGCGATCAGGTCAGCCTTCCAGGCTTTCATGTCTCTTTTCATGTTTGCTTCTTTTCCTTTGTTTGATCAGCTGGCGCTGAGCAGCTCCACCGCCCTGTCAGCGGCGCTGGCAGCATCGGGCGTGTAGGCGTCAGCGCCGATCTGCTCGCAGAAGGCATCGGTTACCGGGGCGCCGCCCACCATGATCTTCACCTGGTCCCGCAGCCCGGCCTTCTCCGCCGCGTCCACCACTTCCTTCATCATGCCCATGGTGGTGGTCAGCAGCGCGCTTAGGCAGATGATCTGGCAGCCCTGCTCCCTGGCCGTGTCGATGAAGGTGGCCGGCGGCACATCGGTGCCCAGGTCGATCACCTCAATGCCCTTGCCTTCCATCATCATCTTCACCAGGTTTTTGCCGATGTCATGCAGGTCGCCCTGCACGGTGCCGATGCACACGCGCCCGATGGCCTGCACATTGGCATCCACCAGGTGGGGCTTGAGCACCGCCACGCCATGGTTCATGGCCCTGGCCGCCACCAGCACCTCCGGCACAAAGACCTCGTTGTTCTTAAATTTTTTCCCGATGATGTTCATGCCCGAAAGCAAGCCCTCGTCCAGAATCTGCTTCACCGGAATCCCGGCGTCCAGCGCCTGCTGAACAAGTTCTTTGACGATTTTGGCTTTGCCGGATTGCAGGTTTTCTGATATTTCAGTCAATAATGGAATCATTTATCGATCCTCCGCACATCGTTATTGTTACCTATTATATCCAAAATGCGTTTGAAAGATTGCGTTTTTCCGTCACAATAATGACACTAATCAGGACATAGGGGAGTTCTTGTGTTGAGAAAGCTCTTGATTTGGAACGACATCAATTATGATATGGCTATATCCATTGCCACTTGGTTCCAACGATCAAGGAAATCGAGCCGATTTTGAACGGTGCTTACATCCTTCAATATAAACTCGCAAGGTGTCTTATGTTTTTCGCAGGCTTTCTTAGCGCTAAGCATTTGCTCTCTAATCTCTGCCTCCTCAAAGATTCCATTGCCAATCAGGGATGGTCTGGGCTTTAGTGAGAAGACAAAATCTCCAGAGAGACTCTCTGCACCTTTTTCAATGTCGGCCCATGGAGATATTGAGATTTTGCGAACATTTTTGATTTTCCGCACAATGTCAATTTTGTTATGTAGGGGTTCACAACAGCCATAATACATTAATCCAAACATGTCATACAGAGGCATTAACAAATCAATGTCAAATTCTTCATGCATGCTTTTGGAAACGGTGCTGAATATTTGCGACATGCCATAAGCCCAAACATTTTTCGACAAAACCGTATTACCCTCAACTTTTGGCAGGTCATTCGTGTATGCACCAGTGCAGTGAACATATTGCAACTGATCATCAAGCAATCCTAATCTTTCGCATTGCTTAACAGAATCCATGGTGATATCTCTGAGTTTGATTACAATTTTTTCTGTCAGTTCAGGGCGATCAATAAGATCGATCAGAAGATTATCTGGCTTTCTCAACTGTGCGATCCGATCCCACACGCCTGCATGGATTTGAACCCCTTCAAAACGCACAGGAAGAATCCCTTCAAAAATCTGGCTGCACAGTTGATAGTTTTTTTCATCTCTTTTGTGGTCAAGGACAATTTCATCAAAAGAAAGCTTATCGATATCCTCCTCGGAGTCCAATTGTTCTTGATATTCGTGGGAATAGATATCATTATCTTGATTGGTCCAGGCCCCTTTCTCCTTGATACGAGCACCATAGAGGAGACCGCTATAAGCATGCGGAATATCGATCCGCGCCTCAACCACCATATCACAAGGAAAGTGGTTCCATCTGTATAGTGTTTCGCGAAGCCTTTGCTCTATTGTTCGCAAATACGGATTTTTACATTCTAATGTCATCTCGGAGCTAAGGTTAATCTCATGCCAGGGCAGTTGATCGATGTAGACTAATGGTCTGGTAGGCACGAGATCATTATTAGAAGTCCACAACGCCCTCTTTTCATCTTGTGCAGGCAGTGCTGAAATTTCGGCTATTATGTTTGCTAGTGTACGTAGAACGGTGAAATCTTTATTCATAAACAAACCCCTTCTTGAATGATAATAGGACATCTAAATCAAATCGCTGGCAGCTTTTCGCAATGCCAAGAGATTCTCAACCGACACATTAGGGAGAAGAGCTTCATGACTGGGAGAAACAATCCAACCATCTCCCCATAGTTCTGCTATCCGAAAGACTTCTTCGCGTATTTCTGCAGATGTGCCAAATGGCAGTAACCTTTGAGTATCAATTCCTCCAACGAATAGCAGATCTTTTTTATATTGCGCAAGGTTATCAGCATCCATGCCTTGTGCCAGTGATTGCAATGGATGCAATGCAGAAATTCCTGCGTCAATTAGATCTGGAATAATTCTTGAAATTGATCCACAACTATGTAACATCACAGGCTTTTGATACTTATGTGCTATTGCAATAAGCTTAACGTAATAAGGAAGGATAAATTTCCTGAAGCATTCAGGGCTAATAATCATGTCAAGTTGTGTTCCAAAATCATTTCCCATAAAAATGCAATCTATGCTATCTGAATATCTTGATAGAATATTTTCATTGATCCTCACAAACAAATCGACTACCTTATTGGTCTGCCCCCAGTCTTTGTACCCACCAGTGAGTTAGTAAAGACCGTTTCCTGGCACCCGCAATCCTTCATAGGCTTGG
>DHQX01000051.1:0-18442 GCA_002411105.1 Christensenella sp. UBA5327
CGACAGGGCGATCACATAGCCGCGCTCAAGCGACAACCCTGGCCCCGCGTATTTCAGCCGCGCCAGCAGGGCCTCGGCATCGGCTTGAATGCGCTGAAAGGCCATGAGGCCCGCTGCCTGCAGCCTGCCAGCCAGGGCACGGCTTTCTGCAAACGCCAGAGCGATCTTCTGCTCCGGATCGTTGTTTTTAAGCCGTCCGTTTAAGTCGCTCAGTGCAGAGGCTTTTTGCATCAGCTGCCACTCAGCCCCTGAGGACAACATCTGAAGCGTCGCGTCGATGCGGTTTTGGAGATCCTTCTTCATGGGAACCGCCAGCTCCGCCGCTGCCGAGGGGGTGGCGGCACGCATGTCGGCGGCAAAGTCTGCCAGCGTCACATCACTCTCATGCCCCACAGCGGAGATCACGGGTTTGTTGCAGTCCGCAATCGCCCGCACCAGGGCCTCGTCGTTAAAGGCCCAGAGATCCTCCAGGGATCCGCCGCCGCGGCCGATGATCACCACATCCACCTGATGAAGCGCTGCGATTTCGATGAGGCCTGCGCGCAGGTCTTCAGCCGCGCCCTCGCCCTGGACCTGAGAAGGGCGCAGGATGACCGGCATATTGGGAAAGCGCCGGCGGGTGACTGTCAGAATGTCATTGATGACAGCGCCGGTGGCGCTGGTCACCACGCCTACCGCCCTGGGCAGCAGCGGCAAGGGCTTTTTGCGGGCGGCATCAAAGATGCCCTCCTTTTGCAGCTTATCCTTCAGCAGCAAAAAGCGCTCATACAGCGCCCCAAGCCCATCCTTCTCCATGGTCTGCCCATAAAACTGGTAGCTGCCAGAGGCCGTATACAGCCCTACGGAGCCAGACAGAAGCACCATCATGCCATCCTGGGGATAGAACCTGAGCATCTGCGCATACTGGCGGAACAGCACACAGGCGATGCGGCTGTTCTCATCCTTGAGGGAGAAGTACAGGTGCCCTGAGGTATGACGCTTGAAGTTGCTGATCTCCCCCCGGATGGTGATATCCTGAAGCATCGGGTCACCCGCCAGGGAGCGGCGGACATACTCGTTTAAATCACTGACGCTCAGCGTCCTTGCCTGCATGCCGCCTCCAGGGTGTTTTCCATCAGCATGCTGATGGTCATTTTGCCGATGCCGCCGGGGACAGGGGTGATATAGCCCGCGACCTGGGAAACCGGCTCATAGTCCACATCCCCCACCACTTTGCCGTCCACCCGGTTAATGCCCACATCCATCACCGCGGCACCAGGCTTCACCATGTCGGCGGTGACAAAGCGGGGCTTGCCGATGGCGGCCACCAGGATGTCAGCCCGGCGGGCATGCTCCTTGAGATTTTGTGTGCGGGAATGGCAGATGGTCACCGTGCAGTGCTCCTGAAGCAGCAGCATGGCAGCCGGCTTGCCCACGATGTTGGAGCGGCCGATGATCACCGCTTCCTTGCCTTTGAGCTCTATGCCCGCTTCCTTGAGCATATAGAGAATGCCCTTGGGCGTGCAGGGGATGACGCCTTCCTGGCCGGTGAACAGCTTGCCGGCGTTCATCAGGTGAAAGCCATCCACGTCTTTCTCAGGCAGGATTTTGGCCAGTGCCGCCTCCTCATCCAGGTGTTTGGGCAGGGGCAACTGCACCAGGATTCCGCTGATTTTTTTGTCCTCATTCAGACGCTGGATGGTGTCCTCCAACTGTTCCTGGCTGGCGTCCTCCGGCAACCGGATGGTTTCGGAATGGATGCCAATGGTTTCACAGGCGATGCCCTTGTTGCGCACATAAATCGTGCTGGCAGGATCCTCTCCCACCAAAACCACCGCCAGCCCCGGGTGGATGCCCTGGGCTTTGAGCTCCGCCACACGCTGCTTTTGTTCCTGGGTGAGTTTTTCTGATAGTTCCTTGCCGCTTAATATAACTGCCATCTCAAGCCTCCTTGATTTTTCTGAGTTTTTCCAAACCTATCGCCGCAACACCGGCGGCGTTGTCCCCAGCGTACTGCGCCTGGCCAAAATGCAGGCTGATGGGCATCCCGCGCCCAGTGACACGTCTGATGAGCATCTCCCGTAGCAGTGAGGACGAAGCCACGCCGCCGGTGATCAGCAGATCATTGACCCCGATTCTCCCTGCCGCAGCTGCGCCCATCTTCAGCGCCACCCGGGCCACGCAGTCAAACACCTCAGCCGCAATTTCCTCCCCGGGCAGGCCTGAGGCAATATCCCGCATGGCCTGGGCCTCAGCACCAGAGAAGCTGCAGGACATTTCATCCTTGAGAATCGCGGGATAGCGCCCTGCGGGCTGACAGGCCCTTGCCAGTTTCTCCAGCGCTGGCCCTGCCGGGAAAGGCAGCCCCAAGGCTACCCCGACCCGGTCAATCAATTGCCCCGCGCTGATGTCAGCACTGCCTCCCAGCATCACTGCGGATTCATGGTCAATGCGCAGGATCTCCGTCGTGCCGCCTGAGAGATGCAATCCCAGGTGGGGAAGCCCCAAACCTTCAAGCCCAATCCTGGCGGCAGCGAAATGACCCTGCTGATGGCTGGTTTCAAAACAAGGCACATCAAGCGCCTGGGCAATACCCTGGGCGAAGGAGAGCCCCGCCACAAACACCGGCATGTAGGAGCCCGCGCGGTCTGTGGGAGCAGCGGAAACACACACCGCCCCAACGGCAGGCCGCCCCGCTTGATCCAGCGCCTGCCTAAAGGCCTGGGGTATTTGTCTGAGGTGTTTAAAAACGGCCTCGCTCTGGCGAAGCCCTCTATCTCCCAAGGCCACTTCCAGTGGCAGCCGGACGCTGACCAACACCTGGCCTTCCAGGGATACAAGCGCGCAGGAGGTGGTATAGCAACTGGTATCAAAGCCCAGCACACAGCCAGCCTTCATGGCCGCTGCCTGATAAACGCGCCCAGAACACCATTGATAAAGCGGCTGTCTGCCTCATCGCCAAAGCGCTTGGCTAACTCCACCGCCTCGTTCACAATCACCTCATCCGATGCACCCTTGACATCCATCTCGTGCATCGCCAGGTGCAAAATCGCCCGGTCAATCAAGGGAATGCGCTCCAAGGCCCTTTTGGGGCTGAGCCTGGAGATGGCCTCGTCATATTCTCCCTGCTTTTCACCGGTCAAACGCAGCGCCTCATCCAGATACCCCGCATCCTCGCCGATGTTCAGATAGTCGGCCTCCTCTGCCAGCACATCCTCGCAATCAGCGCCGCCAAGCAAACGGGCATAGATCATCTGCATCGCCACCCGACGCGCCGCATGCCTTGCCATATCAGGCTTTTTCTTCCTTTATCTGGGGTTCTTCCGCCTTGGCTTCGGCATCTTCCAAAGCTTCCTTCTCTTTTCTGGCCCGGGTGGCATTCCTGACCTTCTCCATGTCCTCAGAGGTGTACACCACCTTCTGATTCTTGGGCGGGATGACGCAGTCAACCACCTTGGCAACCGCCTTGCCCAGCGTCTCAGCGGAGCCGATCAGAACACCAAGGGCGGTCAGCGCCAACACCAGCAGGGTTTTCCAGAAGCCAAGCACAACAAACATCAGCCCGATCACAAAAAACACCAGGCCATAAAACACCTTGCCGCCGGTGGTTCCGGGCTTGAGCAGGGCCTTCAGTTTCTCTTGCGTGTCATTCATGGCTTGAATCCTCTTTTTCTGCTTCATTTTGGGGTGATTTTGGGGTAAAGGTGAGTTCCTCCCGCTTCACAGCGTAGGGTGAGTCGCTCACAATGGTATCGGCGCTCTCCACCAGGATGCGCACTTCTTTCACCTCGATGCCGGTGGTGGCGCGCACCTGTTTGGTGATGTGCTTTTGCATTGCCTCCACTGCCAGAGGGATGTTGATGTTATCCGCCAGATCCACCTTCAGGCTGATGATAACCCCGTCGCGCACCGCCTGGACGGTGAGGGCTTTCATCTTGATCTCTTTATACTCGGCGATGCTCTTGTGCACAATGCTCTCAATCGCCTGCACGCTGATGCGCATCTCGCCCGAAGCAGTTTTCTGGATCACAAAGCTGCTTCTCCCCATTTTCATCCGCCCTGGAAGGGACAGGGCAAACGCACCAAACAACACAGTCACCAGGCCCATCAGCAGGATGATCAGGCGGTTGAGGCTAAAAAACCCCTCGCCGTCTCCGCGGATGGGCACCTCATTGAACTGAAGCCCAGCTATAACCAACACCACACCCACTGCCAGACAGAGCAGTGCCCCCACAAACAGGGTAATGCGGTGCCATACCTTCAATTTCATCTCGCTCTTGCCTTCATTGCTCAGGCTTTGCGCCGCTTGGCCGGGGGCTTGGTGGTCCCGGGCTCATTATCCGGCACAGGCTTTTCATCAGGCGCCTTGGCCTCTTCTGCTGCAGGGTCCGGGGTGTCGGCGGGCTGCCCTTTGGTTTCATTCACCGTTTCCGCCGCCGGTTCATCCTTAGGCTCCGCAGCCTTTGCGGGCTTAGCCGGGGCCTTGTCGTGCCTCTTTTCCTTTTTGGATTTGGGCCCATCCAGGGCGGGGATGTTGGCAGCTTCCAGACGGTTTTGGATGTCTTGCTTCTCCCGCTCAAAGCTCACGCCCTGCACATGCACGTCCACCCGCACCACGTGAAGCCCCGTCATGGACTCAATGGATTTGCGCACATTTTCCTGCACCTGGGTGGCCACCTTCTGGATGGGCTGACCGTATTCCACGATGGTATACAGGTCAACGCTGACCTCCTCCGTGCCCACTTCGACCTTCACCCCGCGGGTGATGTTGCGGTTTTTGCTGATGATCTCCCCCAGCCCGCCGGCGGTGACCATGCCGGCGATGCCTTCCACTTCATTGGCGGCGATACCGGAGATGATGGCGATAACTTCGTTCGCATAGGTTATGGTGCCGCCGTCGGAAACCTGGGCTTCCGCGTTCACCGGCAAATTATCTTTTGTTTGCGGCATATCTTATACCTCCTTGAGGAATCCCTGTCAGTATATCAGACATTGTAAGACATTACAATCACGTTTCCGGGTCCCGGCGGATGTGCAGCATCCTCAGCTGATCCTCCGAAACAGGGCCCGGGGTGTCCATCATCAGGCAGGAGGCGTTTTGCATCTTGGGGAAGGCCAGCACATCACGCAGGCTCTCGGTGTCCATCAACTGCATGATCAGCCGGTCAATCCCAAAGGCGAAGCCGCCATGGGGCGGGGTGCCATACTTGAATGCCTCCAGCAGGAAACCAAAGCGGGCCCAGGCCTCCTCATGGGTGAAGCCGAGGAGGCTGAACATCTTCTCCTGCAAGTCGCTGGCGTGAATGCGGATGGAGCCGGAGCCCATCTCAATTCCGTTCAGGACCAAGTCATAGGCTTTGGCCCGCACACGGCCCGGCTCAGATTCCAAGTGCTGATGATCCTCCTCCATGGGCATGGTAAAGGGGTGGTGGGCAGCTACAAAGCGCTTGTCCTCCTCCTTCCACTCAAGCAGGGGGAACTCGGTGATCCATAGCAGGTCAAAACGGCCATGGTCAATCAGCTCCAGCTGCTGCCCCAGCCTCACGCGCAGCTGCCCCAGGGCATTTAGCGCCACCAGGCGGCTGTCGGCGATGAAAAAGGCCGCGTCGCCAGGCTTCAGATCCATAAAAGCGTACATCTCTGCCAGTTTCTCATCGCTGATGAACTTGGCAAAGCTGGAGCGGATAGTGCCATCCTCGTTTCTGGCGATCCAGGCCAACCCCTTCACATGGTAGCCCTTGGCATACTCCGCCAGGGCGTCCATCTCCTTGCGGGAGAGCCTGGCAGCGCCCGGGGCCGTCAGGCCGCAGACGATCTTGCCCTCACTGGCGGCGGACTCAAACACGCTAAAGCCGCAGTCCCTGGCCCAATCGGTCACGGTTTTGATTTTCATATCAAAGCGCGTGTCCGGCTTGTCACTCCCATAGGTCTCCATGGCGTTGTGCCAGGTCATCCTGGGCAGGGGCAGGGGGATATCAATCCCCTTGATCTCCTTGAACACAGCGGCGAATGCCCCTTCCACCACCTGCTGCACATCCTCCGGCTCCACAAAGGACATCTCCAGGTCCAGCTGGGAGAACTCCGGCTGCCGGTCCGCCCGGCTGTCCTCGTCCCGAAAACAGCGGGCGATCTGGAAATACCGGTCCACCCCGCCCACCATCAGCAGCTGCTTATAGATCTGCGGGCTTTGGGGCAGGGCATAGAAGTCGCCCGGGTGCAGCCGGCTGGGCACCAGGAAATCCCGGGCACCCTCGGGGGTGGATTTGGTGAGGATGGGGGTCTCCACCTCAATAAAGCCTTCCTGGGTCATGTGCCCTCTGATGGCATCCACGGTGCGGGCACGCAAAAGCAGCATCTGCTGCATGCTGGGGCGGCGCAGGTCAAGGTAGCGGTATTTCAGCCGCACGGCCTCGTTTTCATTCTTTCCGTCCTCAATGTAGATGGGCGGGGTCTGGGCAGTGTTGAGGATCTTTGCCTCCTTGACCATCACTTCAAGGTGTCCGGTGGCCAACTGCTCATTCACCGCGTCTTCCGCCCTGAGCGTCACTTCGCCCTTGATGGCCAGCACATATTCGCCGCGCAGGCTTTCGCCAATCCTGTAGGTGGCAGCGTCCTGCTTTTTCGCGTCAAACACCACCTGGATGATGCCTGAACGGTCCCGCAGCCATACAAACACGATGCCGCCCATATCCCGGGCGCGCTGTACCCAGCCCATGAGCGTCAGCTCCTGCCCCACATCCTGCCGGGTCACCTCAGCGCAGCGCTTCGAGCGCTTCCACCCCTTCAAAAACTCAGCCATGCCGCACGCCCTCCTCATTTCCGGTCAATCGCTCATGAATGTACCCCAGGGCTTCCTCAAGCCCCACCTCATTCTCAGCGCCTGTTGCCATGTCCTTGATCTTCACATTGCCGCGGGCCAGTTCATCCCCGCCTACAAACACCAGCATCTTGACGCCCAACTTATCAGCAAACCGCAGCTGCGCTTTCAGGCTGCGCCTCATGTGGTCGCTGTCAGCCTTCACGCCAAAACGCCTGAGGCGCTGGGTCAGCCCAAAGGCGGGGATCAGGGCCTCCTCCCCCAGGTTTGCCACAAACACCTCACTGGCCTGGGCCTCTGGCAATGGGATGCCCTGGCTGTTCAGCTCCATGATGATGCGCTCGGTGCCGATGCCAAAGCCCACCCCGGGCATGGCGGGCCCCCCGATTTCCTGCACCAGGCCATCATAGCGCCCGCCACCACACAGCGCCAGGTCACCCCGGCTGGTCCGCATGGTGATCTCAAACACCGTCTTGGTGTAATAATCAAGCCCCCGCACAATCCGCGGGTCCACCTGGAACCTTACCTCCTGGGTGTTGAGCAACGCTTGCAGCGCCGCGAAATGCCCCTCGCATTCCCCGCACAGATGATCCAGGATGCTGGGGGCACCCTGGGTGAGGGCCATGCACTGCTCTTCCTTGCAGTCGAGGGCACGCAACGGATTTTTCTCAAAACGCCCCTTGCACAGGGGACAAAGCTGGTCATAGCGCGCCTTGAGATACTCCTTCAAGGCTTCATGATAGCCCGGCCGGCATGCCGGGCAGCCGATAGAGTTGATGCTGACCCCCAGGTTTTTTAGCCCCAGGCGTCCCAGCACGTGCAGGATGCTCACAATCAGCTCCGCATCTGCGGTCGGCTCTTTGGCGCCAAAGCACTCCATGCCAAACTGATGATGCTCCCTCAGGCGCCCGGACTGGGGGTTTTCATAGCGGAAGATGGGCGCATTCAAATAGTACATCTTGGCGGGCAGTGGCCCCGCATAGATCTTCCCTTCCACAAAGGCGCGCACGGTGCCCGCCGTGCCCTCGGGCTTGAGGGTGATGGAGCGCCCGCCTTTGTCCAGGAAGGTATACATTTCCTTTTGTACAATGTCGGTGGTGTCGCCCACGCCGCGCTCAAACAGCTCCGTATGCTCAAACACCGGCGTGCGCACCTCAAGATAGCCGGCCAGGGCCGCCTCCTCGCGCATCACCTTCTCAATCCACTGCCAGACCGCGCTCTCCTGGGGCAGCATGTCCTTGGTGCCCTTGGGGCTTTGAATCGCCATTCTCTCCTCCTAACAAAAAAGCGTCCCTGCCTATGCGGGACGAATTCCTTCGCGTTGCCACCCTGCTTGCGCGTTTTACGCGCCACTCAATCGCCTTAACGCGGCATACGCCCTTACGGGTGCGGCTCCGGGTTGTCCTTCAGGCTTTCAGCGCGGGAAGCTCGCAGCCGTGGCTTCCTTCTCTGAGCGCTCCTTCCTGATTCTTCCCTTCAGCGCCATGGGTGGATTATATGCTGACATCCGCCCGGTGTCAAATATAAGCGATGCGAAAACTGAGGAGGGCTCTTCCGCAGAAAAGCCCTCCCGTTGCCGGTCACGCGGCCTGGGTTACATTCAAGGATTCACCACAGCGGCTTCTTTGTCGCCCTCAAAGTTGGGAACCACGCCGCCTTTGAAGTCCTCGTTTTCCAGCAGGAACTGCTTCACCTTCTCAGAATGGAGCGCCTTCTCCAGCGCCTTGACAAAGGGTGCGTCTTCGTTGCCGGCCTTCACCACCACATAGTTGGTGTAGAGCCTGGCGGCTTCACCCTCGCTGCTTTCCAGGTAGATGGCGTCCCGGGTGGGGAAGAGCCCAGCAGGAATGGCGTAGTTGCCGTTGATGACCGCAAAGGCCACATCAGCCAGGGTGGCGGGCAGGCGCTCAGCGTCCACCTCCACGATGTCAATCTTCTTGTCCTTTAAGGTCACGTCAAGCTTGGTAAGCCCGCTGTCCACATTGGCCCCCTCCGGCAGGGTGATGAGGCCGGCTTCCTGCAGCAGCAACAGAGCCCTGGTTTCGTTGGAAGGGTCATTGGGCACGGCAATGCTGTCGCCGTCAGCAATTTCACTCAGGGCTTTCTTGGTACCCGGATAGATGCCAAAGGGCTCATAATGCACGGGGATCACAGCCACCAGCTGATCATCAGCGCCCACAGTGGCGTTATAGGCGTTCAGATAGGGGCGGTGCTGGAAGAAGTTGGCGTCATATTCGCCTGCAGAGGTGGCAGGGTTTTGCAGCACATAGCCGTCCACCCAGGTAACCTGCAGGTCAAAGCCCTCCTGGGCCAGGTCATCCTTGACAAAGTTGAGGAGGATCTCATGGGGGTTGGCAGAGGCGGCGATGCGCACCGGGGTGAGTTCGGCCAGGGCTGAAACAACGCCAAGGGATAATACCAGGGCCAGAGCCAGAGCGATTAGCTTTTTCATGGGGAGTCTCCTTTCAGTTTGCGGGTTCTATTTTTTCCGGTGGTCTGATTTCCGGCTGATTCGATTGCCAAAGAAGGTCATGATCTGAACCAGGGCGACCAGCAGCAGGCTGGCGGAATACATCAGGGTGAAGTTACGCATGTTAAGCCCCTTCGTGATGGCCAGGGCGCCCAATCCCCCGCCCCCTGCGGTGCTGGCCATCGCGGTATAGCCAAGGATGGTCACCATGCAGATGGCCGCGCCTGAGAGCAGGCTGGGGAAGGCCTCGGGCAAAAGCACCTTGCGGATGATTTGCCAGTCGGTGGAGCCCATGGACTGCGCCGCTTCGATGACGCCGTGGTCCACTTCGTTCAGGGAATTCTCCACCATCCGCGCCACATAGGGAAAAGCGCTGACGGTGAGGGGGAAGATGATGGCCTGGGTGCCGATTGCCCGGCCCATCACGGCTCTTGTGACCGGAAAAAGCATGGCCAGAAGGATGATGAAGGGCACGGAACGCAGGAAGTTGATGGCCACACCCAGCACGGTGTTGAACCGTGGCATGGGCCTGATGCCGCCAGAAGCGGTCACCACAAGCAGTATGCCAAGGGGCATGCCAATGAGATAGGCAATAATCGTGGAAGGAACGGTCATAAACAGCGTCTCCCACAGCCCTTGCAACAGCACCGGCGCCAATTGTTCCCAGCTCATCAGGTATTCACCTCCTTCACCGTCAGCCCCTGATCCGTGAGGAACTGGACAACGGCTTCTTTCTCCTGCTCATCATGGGGCGTCTGGATGAGCATCTGACCATACATCTTTCCAGCCAGATGGTTCATATTGGCGGAAAGGATGTTGACAGCGACGTTGGTTTCCTGTGACAAGCGCGAGATGATAGGCCTTTCTGCCGCTGCGCCGTCAAAGACGATGCGCAGGGCGGGGGTATCGGGGTCATCACGCGCCTCCTCCGGCAGGACGCCAAAGAGGCGCTTCCCGGCTTCCGACTTGGTGTGGACAAAGACCTCGTCCACTGTGCCTTCTTCCACCACCTCGCCGCCATCCAGGATCGCCACCCGGTCACAGATCTGGCGGATCACCGCCATCTCATGGGTGATAAGCACAATGGTGATGCCCAGCCGGCGGTTGATGTCCTGAAGCAGCGTCAGGATGGATTGGGTGGTCAACGGATCCAGCGCGCTGGTGGCCTCATCACACAGCAGCACCTCGGGGCTGCTGGCCAGGGCCCGGGCGATGGCCACCCGCTGGCGCTGGCCGCCGGAAAGCTGGGCGGGATAGGCGTTGATCTTGTCCTGAAGGCCCACAATGTCCAGCAGTTCCTTCACCCGCTCGTTGGCCCTGGCATGGGGCAAGCCTGCGATTTCCAGGGGATAGCGCACATTCTGCCCCACGGTGCGCTGCATCAGGAGGTTAAACTGCTGAAAGATCATCCCCATTTTCCGCCGGGTTTGAAGAAGCTGTCTGCGGTCCATCCTCAGGATGTCCTGCCCCCGGTAGAGCACCTGGCCGCCGTTTGGCGTGTCCAGGCGGTTGATGCAGCGGATGAGGGTGGACTTCCCCGCCCCTGACATCCCAACAATGCCATAGATCTCTTTCTCATGCACGGAGAGGGTGATGTCATTGAGCGCCACCACGCGGTTCTCGGCGTCGCTGAAGACCTTGGATAACTTCACAATTTCAATCAGGGGAGTTGTGGACACGCATAACCTCCAAATCGGTACAAAAAACCCGCTTCGCACTCATGCAAGCGGGTGTAGGCTGCTTAAACGGCCGTCACGATGCGCAATGCAGGAAGCGCGGGAAATGAATCTCGCACATCTTGGACATTCGCATCATCATGTTGCTGCGCACGATCCTTTCCCTCCTCCTTTTGTGATGATCCAATTATAGCCGGGCAAATCCCGGTTGTCAACGCATAAATATCGGGCGATATGCAACCCGCGGAGCAATTGCGACCGTTTTATCCATCTCAGCCGTTCCCGCTGCTCATATATTGTTCTCGCGGGCTTCCAAAAAGGCTTCCAGGGCTGTCTCGGCATGCTCCCATTGATGGTAAGCGGCTTCCAATGCTTCCTTGAGCGTCCGGCATCGCTGCGCCTGGCTGGCCGCCTTCTCCGGGTTTTTATAGATGTCAGGCTCCATCTGCTGGTCGGTGGCCGTTTGAAGCGCCGCCTCCAGGCGCTTCACTTCCTCCATGGCTTCTTTTACGTCATCCTCAAGCGCCGCCAGCTCTGCCGCTTCCCTCCGGGCCAGCTTTCTGATTTTGGCAAGCTCGGTCCGGGTAGGCTGATCATCATCGGTTCCTTCGCCTTCCGTCTGGGCGCGGGAGGCCAGATAAGCCTCGTAGTTGCCCTCAAACACCTCAATTCCCTCTGATGTCATCAAGAGGATCTTGTTGGCAAAGCGGTTGATGAAAAACCGGTCATGGGACACAGCCAGAATGGTGCATTCAAAACCTTCCAGGGCTTTTTCCAGCACCTCACGGCTGGCAGCATCCAGGTGGTTGGTAGGCTCGTCCAGAAAGAGAAAGTTGTCCTGCCTGAGCATCAGCTTGGTCAGGGCCACCCGGCCTTTTTCACCGCCAGAAAGCAGGCGGATGGGCACAAACACGTCCTCTCCGGTGAACTGGAACAGCGCCAGGGCTCCCCGCACCTGGCTTTGGGTGAGCCGGGGAAAATCATCCCACACCTCCGTGAGGATGTCGTTATCGGGGTTCAGGTTTTGCTGGCGTTGATCATAATAGCCCACATCTGCCTGGGCGCCAAGGCGCACCTCCCCCGTGTCCGGCTTGATCAGCCCAAGAATGCTTTTCAGCAGCGTGGTTTTTCCGATGCCATTAGGGCCAATCAGGGCAGCCCGGTCACCTGAGCGCAAATCCAGGGTGATGTTCTCAAAAACAGGCTTTTCCCCAAAGCTTTTGCTCAAGTCTTCCACCAATAGGGCGTTTTCCCCCAAGCGACGCTTGGCCTTGAAGCGAAAGGCGATGGCCCGTTCTTCATCAGGGCGCTCCAGCAGCTCCATCCGCGCCAGGGCCTTTTCCCGGCTCTCAGCCGCGCGGATGGATTTTTCACGGTTGAACTGCTTAAACCGGGTGATGATGGCCCGCTGCCGGGCGATCTCCCGCTGCTGGAGGCCATAGGCCTTCACCTTGGCCGCCATGCGCTCCTCCCGCTGGGCCAGATAGCGGGTGTAGTTGCCCGGATAAACCTCGGTCACCCCAAAGAGCAGTTCAGCCATGTCCGTGCACACCGCATCCAGAAAATAACGGTCATGGGACACGATGACCATGGCACCCTGATATTGGCAGAGAAAGTTCTCCAGCCATGCCAGCGCCTCCAGGTCCAGGTGGTTGGTGGGCTCGTCAAGGAGAAGAAGGTCAGGCTTTTGCAGCAGCAGGCGTGCCAGCCCCAGCCGGGTCAGCTCCCCCCCGCTCAGGGTGCCTGCATGCTGCTCAAAGTATCCCGGCCCCAGGCCCAGGCCGATGAGCACCCCCTCAATCAGGGAGCGGGCCATATACCCCTCCGCCTTTTCAAAGCGCTCGGTGAGGCGGGCATACTCCCGGTAGAGCTCATCCAGCACATCCTGACGCTGGTCATCCGCCATCTCTTTCTCAAGCGCACGCAGGCGGCTTTCCATGGCGAAAACCTCCCCAAACACTTCTGAAGCTTCTTCCAGCACCGTGCGTCCAGGCTTGGGATGATAGGACTGGGCCAGATGGCCTATGGACAGGCCCCTGGCAGTGATGATCTCTCCCTCATCAGGCGCAAGTTGACCTAGAATGATTTTAAGCAGCGTGGTCTTCCCGCTCCCATTTACCCCCACCAGGCCCAGACGGTCCCGGCTGTTCACAATCAAATTGACGTCCTTGAGCACCTCATCGGTGCCAAAGGCCTTGGCGATGTGCTCAAGTTTTAGAATGGTTGTCATCATAGCATTAAACAAAAGAAAAAGCTGGCGGCAGGCGTCAGCTTTTGGATCCCGTCCATGGGCATTACTTCACAAAGATCATGATCAGGCAAAGCACCACAAAGGTGATCGCAGCGGCTTTGGTGGCAGCGGCCAGACGCCCCTGGGCGGTCTTGCTCTTGTTCTTGCCAAAGAAGCTGTTGGTGCCGCCACCGCCGGTCAGCGCGCTCATGCCTTCCGCATCGCCCTTTTGAAGGAGCACGGAAACAATCATCACCAGTGAAGCCAGCATCAGCAAAATCGTCAGGATAACCTGAATCGTGGACATTAAAAATTCCCCCTCCATGAAATCAGCCTGTGAATAGTAACACAATAACATATAAACATCAAGGGCTTGGGATAATTTTCGTGATGCCTTTCAGGACTTTCAGGAGCCTTTCAGGAGCAACCGCCCGGAACCATCATCCCGTCGCGCATACGGCGCCATTACCACAAATAGTGAACCGGGTTGCGGATGAACTCATTGTACACCGCCTTAATGGCTTCGATGGTTTTCGCGTCTGGCGCAGACAGGTCAACTGATTTTGCATTTTCGATAATCTGACCCTGGTTGCTTGCACCTGTAATCACACAACTCACGGTTTCCTGCAGCAGTATCCAACGCAGAGCATATCCGGTCAGTTGATCGGCGGGCAGTATTGTCTTCAGCCTGCTGACCGCTTCAAGCCCCAGCTCGTAATCAACCCCTGAAAAGGTCTCACCCTTGTCAAAGGCCACCCCCTGCCTGTTGAAGAAGCGTTGTATACATCAGCGGTATCAAAGAAGTTGATGCCCTGCTCATAAGCTGCTTCCAATGTCGCAAGAGCGGTCTTCTCGTCATACTCTGCTCCCCAGGTTCCGCCAAGCTGCCATGTTCCAAGGGATATTTCCGATATTTTAACGCCGGTGTTGCCAAACTCTCTAAACTTCAACGCTTTTCTCTTCTTTCAGCTTCGCATCACTCATTGTTGTCTTTACTGAAATTTCTATATCCCAGCGATCAGCATCACCAAGGGCAGAGTGACCAGGCAAGCCAGGAGTGAAATGGATGCGCTCTGGGCGGCCAGGGCGGTATCCTTATTATACTGCTCCGCCATGAACTGGGTGGCGACCGCCGCGGGCAAAGCGGTGGATACCACCAGCACGCCATAGGTGATACCGGTGACGCCAAAAGCCTTGAGAAGAAGCGCCACAGCGATGGGGATGATCAGCAGCCGGATGGCCATGGACAGCCAGAGCACACCGCTTTTGAGCTGCTGGAACTTGATCGTATCCTTCAAGCGCACACCCACCAGGATCATGCTGACCGATATCGTCATGTTGCCCAGGTGATTACTCAGGCTCAGCAGCGGCTCAGGGAGACGCAGGCCGCTGAGGATAAATATCATCGCAAGCAGCGACGCGGCAATGCCCGGGTTGAAAAGCGCCCGCAGCACCCTGCCTGCCCCCCCGTCTTCCTGGATCAGCAAGTGGAGCACCGTCCACATCACGATGTTCAGCGCGATAATCGTGCCAGACAGGTATATGATCCCCAGGTTGCCATACATCACATTGATAATGGGTATTCCCACATACCCCACATTGGGCATGGTAGAGACACCCGCAAACACAGCCAGCCGGTCCTTTCCGATGCGGCCTTTAAATAATAAATACACCGCCACACAGGTGAGTGACATGATGATGGTCGAGAGAACAAGCACAGTCATCACCTGGGGAATCTGTTCCTGAGGCAGATCTTTTTGCGCTGCCATCAGGATCATGGCGGGCCAGGCAATTTTAAGCAGCAGGGTATTGACCCCTTTTGTCACCGGATCGGTGAACACATTCTTATGCCTGAGCCCAAGACCAATGAGCACAAGGAGCAAAAGCATCACAATCTGCAGGATAACTGCGTTTAAATACATGCGCCTGGCGCCTCCTTACTTGGTGGGTTTATAGGTATACCGGGCGATGAGCCTGGGGATGCTGCCGTACATGCCATAGGCATCCCCATACAGGCGGTAACGCTC
This sequence comes from Christensenella sp. UBA5327, assembly GCA_002411105.1. GTDB lineage: Bacteria > Bacillota > Clostridia > Christensenellales > Aristaeellaceae > UBA6115. Next base: position 15,200 of record DHQX01000051.1, read on the forward strand.
CCCCAGCACCCACTCGGTCTTGGTCTGGTTTTCCACCATCACCATGCGCTGGGCACCCTTGCCATCGGAGGTATCGATGAGAACCAGCTGTGGTTTGTTGCTGATGATCTCCTTCACAGGGCCTGTGAACACATAAATCTGGGTGTTGCTGATGCGGGTATTGATGTTGGCCAGCAGATCCGGATAGCCCCAGTCATCAAGCGCCCAGGCCTTTTTGGTGTAGGTATCAGGCGGCGGCAGGTAGTAGATGTCATATTTGACCACTGTGGGTTTTTTGTCCGGGAAATCCGCCCGGATCTCCACCGTATTCGTTCCAATCTTGCTGAAAATCGCTTCAAAGGAGAAGGCGCCGGTGCTGCCCAGCTGGCTGGTGTCCAGATACCTGTGGGGGCTGAGAATCGTGACCGTGGCCCCTGCCCTGGTGGTGGCAGTGATCTTCATGGTGGGGCGCGAGCTTTCATCATCCAGGGTGCTTGCCAGGTCCAGCGGGATATCCTGCACCGCCCGGTGGATGACGATGTCCACCGCATTCTCCCGGTAATACTGGCTGCGCACCACGATGTGGATGTTGTTGTCACCGATGGGCTGGATGGACGCGTTATAGCTGATATAACCGCTCTGGGTGTTCACATAGGAGGAATAATCCTCACCGTTGATAAACACCTTGCTGTTTTGCATCACATGAAAGCGGATGTTGTAAATCGGGGTGCTGACCTCAAGCCGGGTTACATCCGGGCTGATCAGCGTGATGGGCGACAGGGGGATGTCGATGGTGTAGTGCACCGGCTCCATCTGCTTCTGTTCACCGGAGCTGGTTCTGATATAGGGCGTCAGGGTGACATCCATGGTGGGATTGACCAGCCGCTCCTCCAGCTCATACCAGATATAGTCCGCCACCTGAATGGAGGCATATCCTCCGGTGGCGATGAAGGACTTGCGCAGTTCCTTGATGTAGATCTGCGCGCCCTCAGGTGCGGGAATATCGATGGTGTGGGCCGCCATATCGTCCAGGATCGAGGCAGAGATGTGCACCTGCTCTTCCACCGGCTGCTCTACCGCGCGCATGGTGACCCAGGGGGCGATGACAAACTGATAAAGCGCGATGCCGCCGGCTGCCAATAGCAGCACCAGTGCCAGAATGGGGATCAGCCGCCGCCTGCCCACAAAGCCGCCCCGCTTCTTGCCCGGCTTTGGCAGGGGGATGAAGCCGCTCTGCCTGCTTCTCACCAGCGACTGGGAATAAGCCGTGAAATCTTCTGATATGCTCTGATAGGTGGGCGCTTCGGTGTAGCCGTCATAGTCGATGGAAGCCTCAGTCTCCTCCAGCGCGGCCCGGCGGCGCCTGGCCGCTTCGGGGCTGGAAAACAGACGGCTGCGGCGGGAGGAATAGGTGATCCGCCCCTGGGTGGGCGCAAAGCCGCGCTCAGCCCCCCGCTCCCGCAGCTGCTTCTGCTTCACCTCGCCGCGCTGCTTGCGCTCATGGAGGCTGAGCATCTCTGCAGCCAGCCGGTCCTTCAGGTCTGCCGCCACCCGCTCGTTTCCCTCATCATCAAAGCGGATTTCCGTGGGCAATTCCTCTGGCAGGGGTGCGGTTTTCTGCAGTTCCTCAGCCGGCAGGGTGGCCGTCATGCGGTCAATGGCCTTTAGCGGCTCACCGCAGCGGAAACAATGAGGGTAGGAAGCCCGGTTCCAATACCCGCAAGCCGGACACTTCACTGGCTTTCTCCCTTATTGCAATTAGTCATCGCCCATCTTCAAGACGGCGATAAACGCTTCGCTGGGCAGCTCCACGCTGCCAAACTTGCGCATCCGTTTCTTGCCTTCCTTCTGTTTCTCAAGCAGCTTTTTCTTCCGGGTGATGTCACCACCATAGCACTTGGCCAGCACGTCCTTGCGCACGGCTTTTACGGTTTCTCTGGCGATCACCTTGCTGCCTATCGCTCCCTGAATGGGGATTTCAAACTGCTGGCGCGGGATGACATCTTTCAGCTTCTCCGCGATATTGCGCGCCCGGGCATAGGCCTTGTCCTTGTGGACGATCATGGTAAAAGCGTCGCAGATTTCTCCGTTGAGCAAAAAGTCCAGCTTCACCAGCTCGCTTTCCTGATAACCGGTCAACTCATAGTCCAGGGAGGCGTAGCCGCGGCTGCGGCTTTTGAGTTGGTCGAAGAAGTCATAGATCACTTCGTTCAGCGGCATGTCATAGGTGAGCTTTACCCGGTCACCCTCGTATTGCATGTCCTTAAACACGCCGCGTTTGTCCAGGCACAGCTCCATCAGTGAGCCCACAAACTCCTGGGGGGTATAGATGGTGGCCAGCACATAAGGCTCCAGCATCCGGGCGATGTCATTGGGCTGGGGCATGTTGCTGGGGTTTTCGATGTGCAGCATTTCTCCGTCTGTCCTCTCAACCTCATAGATGACGTTGGGAACGGTGGTGATCAGCCCCAGGTCAAACTCCCGCTCCAAGCGTTCTTGAATGATCTCCATGTGGAGCAACCCCAGAAAACCGCAGCGGAAGCCATAGCCAAGGGCAGCGCTGGTCTCCGGTTCAAAGGTGAGGGCAGCGTCATTCATCCGCAGCTTTTCAAGGGCATCCCTGAGGGCGGCATAGTCAGCCCCGTCCGCCGGATAAATCCCGCAGTACACCATGGACACCACCTGCTTGTACCCGGGGAGCGGCGCCGCTGCGGGGCGGTCCGCATCGGTGATGGTGTCACCCACCCGGGTATCCTGGATCTCTTTGATGGAGGCGGCCACATAGCCCACTTCGCCCGCGCTGATCTTCTCACAGGGGACAAAGCCGGGCTTGAGCATCCCCACCTCCACCACGTCAAACTCTGCGCCTGTCTGCATCATGCGCATGCGCATGCCCGGGACCAGGCTGCCCTGCATCACCCGCACATAGCAGATGGCTCCCCGGTAGTTGTCATACATGGCGTCAAATACCAAGGCCTGAAGCGGCGCCTCAGCATCCCCCACAGGCGGGGGAATATGCGCGACAATGGCCTCCAGCACATCCTCAATGCCGGTGCCCATCTTGGCGCTCACCAGCGGGGCTTCCTCTGCCGAAAGCCCGATCAGGTCCTCAATCTCCTTTTTTGCCACATCAGGCTGGGCGCTTGCCAGGTCAATCTTGTTGATGACCGGGATGATCTCCAGGTCATGCTCCAGCGCCAGGTAGACATTGGCCAGCGTCTGGGCCTCCACCCCCTGGGTGGCGTCCACCACCAGCAGCGCGCC
>DHQX01000051.1:18536-21601 GCA_002411105.1 Christensenella sp. UBA5327
AGCAAAGCCCCTTCACAGGCAGCCAGCGCCCGGCTCACCTCATATGTGAAGTCCACATGCCCGGGCGTATCGATGAGATTGAGCGTATAGGTTTCCCCATCCCGCGCCTTGTAAAGCATGTTCACGGCCTTGGACTTGATGGTGATGCCCCGCTCTCGTTCCAGCTCCATGGAGTCCAGCACCTGCGAGGTCATCTCACGCTGGCTGAAGGCCCCGGTTTGCTCCAGAATGCGGTCCGCCAGGGTGCTTTTCCCATGGTCAATGTGCGCGATAATGCAAAAATTGCGGATTTTGTTCAGTCTGTTAGTCCCCATCGTTCCTCCGGCCCTGGGCCAATAGCTTTTGGTCCTCTTGCTGCTGCATCTGTATGTTGAGCAGGTTGATGTTGCCGCAGCCCATGGTGATCACCAGATCACCGGGCTTTCCGTGGGCGAGCAGCCAATGCTCCACGTCATCAAAGGTGGGGGTCAAAAAGGCGGAGAGCCCGTTTGCCCGCATGCCCTTGACCAATTGACGGCTGTGGATATCCCCCGGATCCTTTTCGCGGGCGGCATAGATATCAGTCACCAGCGTGATATCAGCCTCACTGGTGCAGGTGAGATAGGCATCAAAAAGGGATTTCACCCGGCTGAAGGTGTGGGGCTGCATCACGGCGATCACCCTTTTGCCCTGCATGGCCGCCATGCCCACCGCCGCCTGCATCTCCGCCGGGTTGTGGCCATAGTCATGGTACATGGCCATGCCCTGCACCATCCCGGTGTGCTCAAACCGGCGGTGCACCCCGGTAAACGCCCCCAGCGCCTGGGCGGCCTTCACCACATCCAGCCCCAGGCGATGAACCGCCACCAGGGCCGCGGCCGCATGCAGCGCGTTATAGATCCCCCGCACCTGAAGCGCCGCATGGCACAGGGCCTTTCCCCCATGCATCAACACAAAGGCGGCATGGCCGGACGCGTCATATCCCAGGCCGCTGATCTGATAATCGCTGCGGCTGTCAAGCCCGAAGGTGAGCACTTCCCGGCCCGCGGCCCGGGCCACCCGCAGCGCCCGGGGATCCTCCCCATGCACGATGATGACCCCGTCCTTTGGCAACTGGGCCAGGAACTGGCCATAGGCTTCCTCCACATGGGCCATGTCACCATAGGTGTCCAGGTGATCCTCCTCGATGTTCAACAGCAGCGCCATGGTGACCGGCATGTGCAGAAAGCTGCGGTTAAACTCGCAGGCCTCAGCCACAAAAAAGCCCTTGCCCCCGGCCCTGACGCTGCCGCCAATGGCATCCAGGCTGCCGCCGATGTGCACGGTAGGGTCAGCGCCCAGGGCAAACAGCGCCTGGGCCAGCATGCCTGAGGTGGTGGTTTTGCCGTGGGTGCCGGCGATGCACACCTGCTGGTTATGGCCTGCCATCAATTCTCCCAAAAGCACCGCCCGCTCCATCTGAGGGATGCCCAGGGCAAAGGCTTGCTGCCGCTCCGGGTCCTCCTCCGGAATCGCGGCGGAATAGACCAAAAGCGCAGCGCCTTCCACCATGTCCGGGTGGTGCCCGGCCCTGGCTTCAATGCCCAGCCCGCGAAGATGACTCAGGGTATAGCCCTCATCACGGTTCGTGCCGGCTACCATAAACCCGTCGCGCGCCAGCATCTCTGCCAGGCCCGACATGCTTGAGCCACCAATGCCCACCATGTGAATCCGCCTGCCGCGGTATGCGCTGATATGAGGCTGCTGCATGGTCTGTCCTTTCAATAAAAATCACGCTCCCTGCGTGATGGCATTATACCTGCGCACTCACTATTTTACAAGTTGGGACCTGCTCTGAGCCCTGGCGTAGCAGAACAGGTGCTGCTGAAAGATGCCCGAAACCCCGGAGAAGCGTTCAAAGGGGAAACCGCCTGGAAACTCACTGGCCATTACCCGCTGGATCCATACATCCACCGGGAAAGCGTCAAGGCGCTGATAGGCAAACAGCATCACGCAGCTTGCCACCTTTACCCCCACCCCGGGCAGGGGAAGCAGGGCTGCCTCAAGCTCCTGATCATCCAGCGTGTCAAGTTCGCGCAGTGCCGGCCGCCCTTCCAGCACCATGCGGGCGGTTGCCTGAATGTATCTGGCGCGGTAGCCAAGGGCACAGGCCAAAAGGCCGTCCATGGATGCCTCAGCCAGTGCACGGGGCGTCGGAAAGGCATAGGCGCCTTCTTCTATCCGCTCGCCATAGGCTTCACATAACATCTTCACGCAATGCCTGATCGCGCCCACGGTTTTTCGTTGGGAGATGATGAAGGAGATCAGCGTCTCAAAAGGCTCCTGTTTCAATATTCTAAGTCCCTTGGCAAAGCTCACCGCTTCATGCAGATAGCCATCCTCAGGAGTTACCAGGGCGCAAATCCCCTCATAATCCCGCTCCAAATCAAAATAGCCCCGCCACAGGGCATCGAATGCCACCTGAGAGCAGGAGAAATCAAAGACCCCTTCCCCCAGATCGGCGATGGTCAGCTTTTGTCCCGAAGCGATGACACCCCAGCGGTTCTCACCTTCCGGCAGCATGCGGAAGCACTGGCCGCTTTCGGCGGTCAGCCTCAGGTCAAACCCCGGAATGGACAGCCGCATCTTTTTCTTTCTTTTTGCTTTTGTCCCAGAAATACCGGATCAAAGCCAGGGCGGAACCCATCGCGGGAACGCCGATGATCATGCCCAGCACCCCGAAGAGGGCGCCGAAGAACAGCACGGAAAAAATGACCAGCACAGGGTGCATGCCCACCTCGGTTGAGAGGATTTTGGGAGCGAGGATGTTGGCCTCAAGCTGCTGCACCACCACAATCCACAGGATCATCCAGACCGCTTTGATGGGAGCTGGGCTGATGAGCGCTAAAAGCACTGGCACAACGCCGCCAAACCAGGGGCCGAAATACGGGATCAGATCGAGCACCCCTGCCAGGATGCCGATGGTGATGGCATTGGGGATGCCAATCACAGCAGCGCCCGCCCCCGTGGCAATGCCCACAAAAAGGGTGAGGAGCAGCCGCCCGCGCACAAAGCCGCCCAGCACCAGGTTGATATCCCGCCATACC
>DHQX01000051.1:21726-37690 GCA_002411105.1 Christensenella sp. UBA5327
ATATCCCGCCATACCTCCTGCATGGACCGCCATTGCTCAGGCTTTACCCAGGAGCGTATCTCACTGATGAAAAATCCCTTATCCTTGAGCATATAGAACATGATGATGGGGATAAGGAGAATGTCAAACAGGCCGCCCAGCGAGGAAAACAGGCCCTTCATCACACCCATCAGCGCCTGATAAAATTGGCGCGTCAGCTCGTCCACCGTGCTCTTGGCGTCCACCACCCCGGCCAGGGCGATGTTGGCCCGTTCAAGCAGCTCCAGCAGCTCCTGACGGATGTCGGCCACCACCGTGGGCAAGCTTTTGACCAGTTCCAGCGCGTCCCTGATGATGGAAGGCAGCACCAGCAAAACAAACAGGAACACCAGGAGAAAAAACGCCAGGACGATCAAAAGCGAGGGAATCCAGCGTTTCATCCCCTTTTTCTGAGCGAAGTTGACGATGGGGTTAAACAGATAGGCAAATATGAGCGCGTACAAAAAGGGCTTGAGGGTTGCGATCAAAGCACCCCAGGCAAAAACCGCCAGGAGAACCAGGCCGATGACCAAAAGAACCTGAATGATCCTTTTGCGGTTTGTGGTGAACCAATCCTTGCCCATCAGCCCTCCTGGATAATTGCTATACCTATTGTAACACAGCGCCCCCACCCTCACAAGAAAAGCACCGGGCTTGATGAAAGGCCTGGTTCTGGCGTATATTGGTCATACAGAAAGGGGTGCCATGCGAAAGCTTCAACCCATCGGGTTTTTTGACAGCGGGTCAGGCGGCATCAGCGTGCTGTCCGCCTTCCGCATCGTGATGCCGCGGGAAGACTATGCCTATTTTGGCGATCACGCCAACCTTCCCTATGGAAATAAAACATCGGAAGAAATCAAGGCGCTCACCATCAGTGCCTGTGACGCGCTGGCAGCGCGCTCCATCAAAGCCCTGGTGGTCGCCTGCAACACCGCGTCAACCGCCGCCCTTGATGATCTGGCCGGGCGCTATCCCTTTCCGGTGCTTGGCATTGAGCCGCCGGTAAAAGAAGCAGTTAAGGTGCAGGGCGCAGGCAGCATCCTGGTGATGGCAACCCCCGCCACCCTGGCCTCCCGGCGCTTCCTGGCCCTGGCTGCCCCTCATGGCAAGCGCCTGATACCCCTTCCCTGCCCGGGGCTTGCAGAAATGATTGAAGCGGAGGAAACCGGGGCACAGCGTGATTACCTCACCCGGCTCTTTGAGGGGCTTGAGAAGGACAGCATCAATGCCATCGCTCTGGGCTGCACCCATTATCCACTGATAAAAACAGAAATCGCGCAAGCTTTTGGCAAGCCGGTTCCCCTGCTTGATGGCTATGCACAGGCGGCCGAGGTGCTTCAAGCGCAGTTGGATAAAGCCGCCCTGCTCAATGACCAGGCCCAGCCAGGGCAGGTGAGGCTTGAAAGCTCACAGGGACCTGAAGCGCAGCAGCGTCTCCTGCGGTTTTTGCGCCGGCAGTCCGGCCCTATTTAATGCAGTAATCCGGATTCTCCCCAAACCATCGTTTCGCGTCAAGGATGTCCTGCTGCATCTGCACCCGCAGCAGCTCCTTGGAGGGGTAATAGATCTCAGCCCGCAAATAATGCCAATACCTGATCCGCACGCACTGGCCATAGAGCAGGCCCTGAAAATCAAACAAATGGATTTCGATTGCCGGATCGCCATAGGGCACCGTTGGATGGTTGCCCTGGTTCAAAACGCCCTGATACACCTGGCCCTGCTGATCCAGCAGCACAATATCCGCTACATATACTCCATCTTCCAGCGCCTTGTCTGAGGGAGAATAGGCGATGTTAGCCGTAGGCACCCCCAGGGTTGCCCCCACACGGTTGCCCACCACCACGCGCCCCTCCAGTTCTGTCAGCGGCCTCTTGTCCGTCATGCCATTACCTCTTCTCAAATGAAAAAATGTCATCGTTATCATAAATGTGCGGCGTGAATTGTCAAGCATCACCATGGCGTTGACACAGCGCCTGACCCATGTTAACTTGCTCCCAACACATGCAGGAGGGATCCCCATGGACAGAAACACAGCCCTGGCCTTGCTGAAAGAATATAACAAGGAGCTCTTCCATATCCAGCACGCGCTCACAGTGGAAGCGGTGATGCGCTGGTTTGCGCAGGACCTGGGTTTTCAGGAAGAAGCCGATTTCTGGGCCATGGTGGGGCTGCTCCATGACATCGATTTTGAACAGTTTCCTGATGAACACTGTGCCAAAGCTCCGGGGATCTTGAGGGCAGCTGGCTTTGACGAGCGCTTCATCCATGCCGTGTGTTCCCATGGGCACGGGATCATGCCTGGCACGCCTAAGCCCAATCATTTGATGGAAAAAGTGCTTTTCGCTGCGGATGAGTTAACCGGGCTGATAGGAGCTGCTGCTTTGATGCGCCCATCAAAATCGGTGCAGGATATGGAGCTCAAATCTCTCAAGAAGAAGTTCAAGGATAAATCATTTGCTGCTGGCTGCTCACGGGACACCATCCGTGAGGGTGCTGAAAGGCTTGGCTGGGAGCTGGATCAGTTGATGGAAAAAACGCTTACAGCAATGCGTAATTCTGAAGATGAGGTGCAGGCTGAGACACGTTTATTGTCTTTAAATCTATAATATTCTACTCACCATGTACAATCCGGCCGCAAGACGTCCCATGAGTAGACCACTTGCATGATTTTAACTGAGGAGATGCAAACTTCAAACCTCTCCTGTGTTTTACCGATGGCAGCCCTTCTGCTATGTACCGCGCCATGTATCAGCATGGTCGTATCGTCGTGGTATGTTTTGATGATTTCGTAGCATTGCTTGGCGCTATTAACATCATCTGTCCACTTTTTTAATGTCATGCTATCCAAAAGTGTTAAAATTGTCTGATTAAACAGCCTCACAGGCGCATGAAGTGTAACATCACAGTCAACATCGACTTCTCCTTGGATGTGCACCTCAGCCTTTCCGGTTCTGATCATATCAGGGCTTTGGTGATAAGGCGTATTGGGCAATACCCAAAAACCATCATCAAACACAAGACAATACTCTCCGAGTCGAAGACCCTTGGCGCAAATGCTCTCATTCTCAATTCTTGCTGAACTTATAAAACAGTCATGCAGAGAAAAACACTTGTGTTCATTGATGGCTGAATGCTTCCACATCATTACACCTAATTTCCTGATTGTAAAATTTTCGTTCCCGTTATCTTCTATCTTTTCAACTGTTTCAAGCGCTTTAAAGCATCCGGGTCAATAGCATATAGCAGGCCGTTGATCCAAACACGCTCAGCAGCGTGTTCCTCTTCCATTGATGGAGCAAAGCAGCCATGATCACCCCACTAATGGCAGGAAGCCAGGAGGATAAGATAATAAAACTCATTGATCTCAGGCTATAAATCACCAGCAGGCTGACAATAGCGCTTGGCAAAACTCGGCTCAAATACATCAAACTGGGGGGAATCACACGGCTTTCCCGGCCAAAGAACATCACCGGCAGCAGCCTGAGCGCGGCGGTGATCACCGCCACCACCAGAATCATTAAGGTATGATGCATTACATCCCCCCTTTGGGGGCGATAGGTGTTCCACTGCGCATCAACAGTAGCACCCCACACATCAACCCCATAGCAGGCAGTGTAAATCCTGCCGGACCAAAAAGCATCAAACAAATGATCGCACTGCACAACCCTATGAGGGCAGGGATGCGGGCGGATTTTTTCTGCCAATGCTCAATAAAAATCACCACAAAAAGGGAAGTCATCGCAAAATCGATGCCCTTTAGGTCAAAGGGCAGAGCGCTTCCGATAAGGCTGCCAATTGCACTTCCCAGCACCCAGTAAAGGTGGTTTAAAGCTGACACAAAAAAGTAGTACCATCGGTGGTCAACGCCATCAGGAACCCTTTCCCCAGCCAACAGCGCATAGGTTTCATCAGTCAGAGAAAGTGCCAGATAGGGCTTGAACTTCCCTGTGCTTTGATACTTGTCAGCCATGGAAATGCCATAGAACAGATGTCGGGCGTTTACCATCAGCGTCATCAGCGCAGTTTCCCACAGGGTGGCAGCGGAGATAAATAGGTCAATGGTCACATACTGCATGGCCCCGGCGTAAATGCCGCTGCTCATAGCCAGTGCCCAGCCTAAGCCAAGCCCGGCCTTCCCCAGCAGGATGCCAAAGCCAATCGCCAAAAACACATATCCCGCCATCACTGGCAGTGTCCTGGGGAAAGCCGCTTTGAACGCCCTGAGCCGCATAGTACCCTCTCCCATCGTCAATGCTTGGTGCTTCTTATATCACAAACCTCACAAGCCCCATTGTTCTTTTTGGGTTTCCGGATCATGCTCCTGATCATGACACTTCAAGAAGGTAGATGTATTCTGGATAGACGATATCTGTTCCCCGCTTTCTAAAGCCTTTGCCCTCTCTTAAAATGCGAAACCCCAGTTTTCTTAGCAAGGCATTGGAGGCGGCATTTTCCTGGGCAACGTATGCAGTAAATGACTGCACCCCTTCACTTATCCCTTTCTCAATTAACTGGCGCAGCATCTCTGTTCCATATCCTTGCTTCCAATATCGCTTGTGCAGCGCATATCCCAGATCCCAGCGCTTGCCATCCTCCTCTGGCACAACACTGCAAGTACCCACAAACTCTCCCGTTTCCTTATGAAGCACCACCATGGGATACCAGCCATCATCCTCTTCTATGCCTTTGGCAAAGTTCAGGGTGTCCTCATCCGCCCTATCACGAGGCGGATCAGACATATAGCGCCCCATTTCCTCATCCAACCAAATATCAAGGCATAAAGGGCCATCTTCCTCCCGCGTGCCACGGATGACGAGACGCTCCGTTTGCATGGTTGACATCTGCACTGTCATTCTCTCCTTTTACTTCAATAAAACGTTTATAAAGAAAAACCCGCTGATATCAGCGGGGTGGTGGAGCATAAGAGATTCGAACTCTTGACCCCCACAATGCCATTGTGGTGCGCTACCAACTGCGCTAATGCCCCATCGCGTGTGATAGAATACCATGAACCCAAAAAAATGTAAAGCGTTTTTCAAATTTCTTTGGTTTTCGCTCCGAATCGCTCCAGCTATGATAGAATATCAGTCATGAACACGCAGCGCCACCTGATGCTCTGGGGCATCCAGCAGGTTGGAAAAACCACCCTGATCAACCAGCTTCTGTCGGGACACCCCGGCTGGACGGTCAAAGGTTTCCGCACCTATACGGACTTTGGGGCCATATCAGGGGCCATTGGCCCTGTCTACATCGCCCCTGTCCACCCCTGCGGCTGGTACAGGCGGGATGAGGCTGTGATCGGCATCCGGAAACAGGGGCAGCGCAGCAGCTACCCCGCGGTGTTTGACCGGGTTGGGGTGAGGATCTTGCAGGAGACGCAAGGTGCCGACCTGCTGGTGATGGATGAGATCGGCACCATGGAAAACGACGCGCTGGCCTTCCAGCGCGCCGTGCTTCAGTCAATTTCAGCATCAACACCCATCATCGGCGTGATGAAGGGACAGTCAAGCCCCTTCATGGACGCGGTGAGAAATCACCCCAGTGTGAAAACCCTTGAAATTACTTTGGCAAACCGTGGGAAAATGCTGTCCTTGATCGATGAATTTGTTTCAGGCTCAGTCATCAGGCTGAAGGCCCCTTCATCAAGCGCAGAATCAGCGCCACGGCCCCATCCACATCGTTGATGCCAAGGCTGGGGACACCTTCAAGCTGAAATCCCGTATCGGTCATCAGCGCCAGGAGCAGCCCGGGATCGGTGATGGGGGTTTCGGAATTGCCTTTTCTCAGCACCTCGATTTTGGGATAGGGCGTGTGCCTGGCCCCCTCAATGAGGATGATGTCTGCCCCATCAAACAGGGGCAACAAGGCCGCTACAGTGTACTGGCCATTCTTTACCAGCAGCAGTTTTTCCTGGTCAAAGATCGCGCTGGCAAAGGCACCGGCCGCTTTATGGCGGTAGCTGTCTGTACCGGGGGTATCAGCCTCAAATTGGTGCGCGTCGTGCTTGATGGAGGCCACTTTCAGCCCGCGGGTTGAAAGGGTCTCTATCAATCTCACCATCAGCGTGGTCTTGCCGGAATTTTTCACCCCGGTGATGCCGATGATCACGGGCTTCTTGTTCATCACATCTGGGAGTAGGCCAGCAGCTCGTCATACTGGCTGTCGCTGAGCTGGAAATCATAAAACAGCCGGAAATACTCCTGGACCTCAGCTTTCAGATCAAAGTCCGCAAATTCAGGATACAACACCTTCTGCAACCACATCAGCCCCAGATAGCGCTGCACTGAGGGCGGGAAGCCCATCCAGTTGTAGGGGCCCACCGGCGCTTTCGCATATTTTTTGTTCTGGATAGCTGTCAGGCTCGACCACAGCGGGTCCTTCTCTGCGTTCTGGTAGGCGGCCAGGGTTTCAAATACGATCACATCAGGGTTCCACAGCAGGATCTGCTCCATATCCACTTCATTTCCAGAGCCACGGCTGGAGGGGCTGTCCACCACCGCCGCGTTGTCAGCTAACAGGTCGATCATCTCGCCATGGAAGCTGCCCTTAGCGATCACATTCAGCCCCGCCTCCCCCACGCAGTAGAGCATGCTCACCCGCTTATCCCCAATCTTTTCATTGATCTCAAGCATCCGGGCATAGCTGTTGTCAAGATAAGCGGCCAGGGCATCCCCTTTCTCTTCCTTGCCCAGCAATTCCCCTAATTGCTGATATGCGCTGCCTGCATCCTTGAAAAACATGGTGATATGCACACAGGGAATGCCCAGCTGCTCCTGCAGGGCATCCATGTCCTCCTTGATTGTCTTCTTGGGCTCGCCCACGTCCAGAATCAATTGGGGATCAAGCCGCGCCAGCTCTTCCGCATTGACTTCGTCCTTCCCCCCATACAACTGGCCCACCAGCGGCAGATCCTTCACCAGGGAATCGATATACGGGCGGCTGATGTCATCCAACCGGCTGGAGAGGCCAACAAACTTTTCAGGTGCGATGGACAGCAGCACGATTTGCGCCAAAGGCCCGGTGGGGGCGATGCGCTCTATGTTTTTGGGCAGCTGCACCGTCCGCCCGGTGGAATCGGTGAAGGACACCGTGTCCTCGGCGATGGCTAAAAACGGCAGTAACAGCGCCAGAACAAGCAACAGAGACAAACTTTTTTTCAACATTCGGGTACCCCTTTCTATATCTCAACAGGCAGACAAAACCGGATGCGGCCCTCTTCAAGGCTTTCCACCCGGGCTTTGATGCCATAGAGTTCGTCAATCAGCTGGGCATTCACCACCTCCTGGGGCGCTCCGTTGGCGATGATGGTGCCCCCTTGCATGGCGATGATCTGGTCGGAATAGGCGAAGGCCTGGTTGGGGTTGTGGGTGGCCTGGAAGATGGTATAGCCCTTTTCAACCAAAGACCTGATACACTGCATCACCCGCACCTGGTTACCAAAGTCAAGGCTGGCAGTGGGCTCATCCATAATCAGCAGTTTCGAGTCCTGAGCCAGCGCCCGGGCGATCAGCACCAGCTGCTGTTCGCCGCCTGAGATCTGCATATAATTGCGCTCAGCCAGGCCTTCTATGCCCATTTGCGCCAAGCCGGCATAGGCCCGCTCTGTCTCCTTCAGGCCAGGCACACCAAAGGCGGGCAGGCCCGCAGAAGTGCCCATGAGCACCATGTCAAGCACCGTATAGTTGAAGGCAGGGTAGTGCACCTGGGGGATATAGGCGATGAGCCTGGCAAGTTTCGCAAGCCTTATCTGCGCTGTGTCCGTGCCGTCTATGCTGACTGTGCCTTGAAAGCCTGACAGCAAGTTCAAAATGCAGCGAAACAGCGTGCTCTTGCCCGTGCCGTTGGGGCCAAGCAGGGATACCAGCCGCCCGCTTGGAACAGCAAAGCTGACATCCCGCAGCACCTGTCTGTGGGGATATGAAAAGCTCAGGTTCTTCACTTCAAGCATCATGCCCTGGCATCCCCCTTTACAATCAGATGCAGAAAGAAGGGCGCGCCGATAAAGGCGGTCAGGATGCCGATGGGAATTTCCACTGCGAAGAGGTTTCGGGAGATGTTATCCACCAGCAGCAAAAACAGCGCGCCAAACAGCATGGTGGCAGGCATCAGATGGCGGTAGTTGCTGCCCACCAGCTTCCGGGATAAATGCGGTATCACCAGCCCCACCCAGCCGATGGTGCCGCTGACTGCCACCGCAGCGGAAGTGACCAGGGTGGCGCTCACAATCACAATCAGGCGCAGCCTGCCCACGTTGACCCCCATGGTGCGCGCCTCATCATCCCCCAGGGAGAGGATATTGATGCGCCAGCGCAGCAGCATCAGCGGGATGAGACCTATCAGCATGGGGATGATGGCAAAGCTGATGTCGCTCATTTTAGCCCCGGACAGGCTGCCCATCAGCCAGTAGGTGATGGCGGGCAGCTGGTTGGTTGGGTCCGCCACCAGCTTGATAAAGGAGGTGCCCGCTGAGAACAGGGAGGACACCATAATGCCCGCCAGCACCAATCCCAGGATTTTTTTGCCCCTGGCTCTCTGGCTCAACAGCCACACCAGCGCCACCGTGAGGAGGCTGAAGAAAAAAGCGCTTAGCGTAATCATGCGGGTGGAGGCGCCTGAGAGAATAGCAAGCGCCGCGCCAAAGGCGGCACCGGAGGAAGCGCCCAGGATATCTGGCGCTGCCATGGGATTTTGAAAAATACCCTGATAGGCAGCCCCTGCCGAGGACAGGCAGCAGCCCACCAGGCAGGCCAGCAGAATTCGGGGCAGGCGCACATTAAAGAGCACCGTCGCCATCCGCTCCGTCCAGAAGGGCTGGATGGGGAAGAGCCTGGAAAGCAGAATCCCCACTGTCTCACCCGGGGAGATAGGGTAGCGCCCCAGCGCAAAGGACAGCAAAACGCCTGCCACCAGGGCCACCGCCATGGCGATGATGGTGAGGCGCTCTTTTCTGCCGTGATTTTTAAGGCTTTCCATCGGCCACCACCTTATAATAGCGCTGACCCAGGCAAGCTTTGCACACCGGCTGCTCTTCCACCATCACATGCCGGCCGTCAGTCACGTCCTCCCCGCAGCGGCTGCAGTTCACCACCTCCAGCGGCGGCCCGGGCATGTCCCAGGGCTTCAGGTCAATCTCCACCTGCTGCACCTGAAACATCTCTTCATCCGGCAGGTTTTTGTAAAAGCTGATCATGTCCTCCCCCTCTGCGGGATGCATGCGTTTTTTGCGCCAGATGCGCACGGCCTTGCCGGTGCGGAGGTTGATAAAGCTGGCAGCCACCTTGCCAAAGTCATGGAACTTATAGGTGCGCTTGCCTACCTTGCATCCGCAGACAGCGCCAATGGCATCTGCCGGGCAACGGTCACACTCCACATACACCATGATGGATTTCGGGTCGTTCTGGATGTCAATGTCCAGCTCCCGCATGCCCAGGCGTGCCATTTTTACACCGATGCACTGGCCCGAGCACAGGTGCCCGTGATACTTTTCCGCAATTGCCACGTCTTCTTCAAATGTGCGCATTGTCTTCCCTCCCGATGATAAACATTCCAAACCGCTTGGTGTGGGGTAGATAATATTGATAGCCTTCCCGCGTTTTCTGTGCCGGGCGCAGCCGTGCTTTCAAGAAACCCTCTTCCTTTCCCTGAGGGCAGAGGCGATAGGCCCTTGTGAAGTCAATCGCCTCCTCCAAGCTTCCAAAGGGCTGGCCATATTCCAGGGCATGGTGGAATAATTGATAATTGATCCGCTGCCGGTCCAGATCCCCTTGGATAGCGGACACAGAGCTGCATTTGGTGCGCTCTGGCCTATGGTCTCTTTGGGGATCTATGGGATCAGCGTGCACGATGTAGAAAAGCCTGCGCCTGAACAGGCGTAGAAAATGCGCGATGTTGTCCGTGAGGGTGCCATGGAAAAACAGCATCAGGCCGTCATCCCACTGGCCTTCAAGCGTGGCTGCGTCTGCCCTGAGGGCCGTGATATTGCCAATCCTCCGCCTGGCCGCCTCCGCTTCCAGAATCTCCAGCGCCTCAGCGCTTATGTCAACGCAGGTGATCTGCTTCAAATGATCTGCCAGCGCGAAATCAATCAGCCCGATGCCGCAGCCCAGATCACACAGCGTGCCTCCCGGCTGCATAAATGCCAGGAGAATGTCGGCAAGTTCCCGATGATATCCGGTATATTCACTGGCATTGACAAACCAGCGCGCGGCTCTTTCACCCCAGATGATTTCCAATAAAAAATGCCCCTTTCAAGTTTGAAAGCGTACAAACAGAAAGAAGCAACGGCTGTGTACACTCTCCTTCTCAAATACGGAAAGCTTGAACGTTTCCCTTCAAGCTCTCAAGGCTGCGGAACAAAAACCCTTTCAGCCTTGGGCGGCCTTTGCCGCCTGGCAGATTGCCATGGTCATCCTTTAGGCAGATCTGCTCGGAGATGATATGTCTATACTTTACTCAAAGCAATCACTTAAGTCAACTCAGCGGCTTCAAGCTTTTTTCGGATACAGCCTGTCAAAACCCCGCACCACCATGTAGCTGTATGGGGCCAGGTCCTCCCGCCCCAGGGATTGACCGGAGAGGGAATGGGTCAGGGTGAGGGTTTTGAAAAACATGGCGGTCAGCTCCTGTGCCTTGTAGCGCACCAGCAGCCGCTGCACCTGGATGCGCGCCTCCCTGACCCTATCAATGGGCGTGGACTGGCCAGTGAGGACGTGGTAATACCGCCGCACCGACATGCGCATAAAACGCAGCATTTTCCCCACCGTATCCTCCGCCATCGGCAACCAGCGTTCTGCCTTCATGGTGTTGATGAGATAGCCAAGCGCCGCGCCCGCTTCCTTCCGGGGCACCGTTTCCATGGCCTCCAGATAACCCAGCACCGTGACAAGGGCTTCCTCTATATTCCTGACGTCACTGATCAGGTCAAAAATCTCATGGAACAATGGCACTTCCCAGACTTCAGCGTAGCTTAAGGCGCGGAACTCCTCATCCGGGTCAAAGGCCCATACACAGCCCAGATGCTGGCTTAGGCCCGTGCGGGTGAAGATATCATCGGTGCTGACAAACAGCGTCAGCGGGCAAACCAGCTCCTCTGCCGCCATGCCAGCGGCCACCATGGGGCTGGCAAAGCCCATGCCCCTGATGTGCCGGGCCTGGAGCCCCTCCCCCATGCGCCTGTGCGCCCACACCTGTAGCACCGCCGCCCCCTGGCTGTGCCCCGCCACGATCAGGGTGAAACGGCTGTCTGTCTGGCAGCATTCCTTCAGCACGTCCTCAAGCGTCAGCTTCTCCACCCCAAGCAAGTGGGCCGCCGTGGGGAAATCAATGTCATCTGCGTTGCTCTCATATAGCTCACACAGGTATTCAAACCCGGCGTGTATTTTTTCCGGGTGCTCAAAGCGGGTGTTGCTCACCCAGTCCTGGGGGCGCTTTCCTGTGCCGGTAAAGCCGATGGCAACTGCAAAGCGGCCGCCCTCAAGCGGCTTGATCAGGGTGATGGCCTTCCCGGTGTCATAAAGGAGCGACTCATCCCGAAGCCCCTTCAGCTGGGTAATGGGGTTTGACAGGACGGTCAGGCGTTTGGCCAACTTGGGAAGAAAATCGTTCAGAAGCATCTGCCGCCAGTCCTTGTCCTCTTCCACCGCCTGGATGCCGGTCAGAAGCCTGCGGTCAACCTGGATGGCGATGTCAGTCCACCCGGCATTGATCCAGGCATCGGTTTGAAAATCGTAGGCCAATTGCGCCAGCTCCAGGCCAAAGCGCGCGCCTTCCCGGCTGGGCTGTTCACAGTCCCAGTCCTTGATCCAGCCCAGATCCTCCAGGCTGGTCTTGGTGATTCTCCCATAAATGCCCATATTCTGCCCCCCCTGAGCACATTTTATCACCAGTCCCCGGGGGGTTCAACGCCGCTACATTAAATTTTCTTAAGAATTGAACAGATTTTGCTTGCTTGTTGGCCGGCTGGGATTTATAATCAAGGCGGTTGAACCGCGGTCTGTGGTTGCAAGCCGATGCCAGTCGCAGGCAAAACGGCCCACGTAACCCGGATAATGTCCGGCGAGCATGGTGCGATCTAGGAGTCAGACCGGCCGGGAATATTTCCCGAGAGAACGGCGTGAGGGCGGAAACGCAGAGCAATGTTCCAGCCGGCGGGTGTGGGGGCAAAGACCAGGTCAGCGCAGGTTCAACCCATATTTATTAGGGGGTTACCAAACCATGTACCAAGACAAGACCCTGGCTTGCCGTGACTGCGGCGCTGAATTCGTTTTCACCGCCGGCGAGCAAGAATTCTACGCGGAAAAAGGCTTCCAGAACGAGCCCACCCGCTGCAAGGATTGCCGCCAAAACAGGAAGGCCAGCCGCCCCTCTTCCAACGGCCCGCGCGAAATGCATGACGCAATCTGCGCGGAGTGCGGCACTGCAACCAAAGTACCCTTCCTTCCCCGCAACGACCGTCCCATCTATTGCAGTGAGTGCTACGCCGCGATGCGGAATCAGTAACCTCCTAAAGATCAGATGAGCAAAGCCACCCGGGCAGCCGGGTGGTTTTTCATCATTTGTCCCCTAAGATTGACAAAGGTGGTATAAAAAGCTATCGTTTCCTCGAAAACGCTTTTATCGCCCGGAAAAGGGGGAACCATGGGAAAAGACATTACACGGCCCTGGATCAAAAGGTTCGTCTGTCTATATGCGCTGCTGCTTCTGCTGACAATAACGGTTCAGGCCGAAACTGTGGGCCTATCCATGGAGAACATCGGCGGCATCAAGCCGTATCAGCCTGGAGCTATCACGCTTTCAATTCCCGAGGCCGGCCAGCTGCGCCTTTATGCCCTGATCAATCAGCATAAGGTACCCCTCATCCCAGCCCAGCCAGTTGCCGCGGGTTCCCTGTCCATTCCGTTTAACGGTCTGGACGCTTCCGGGGAACCGCTTCCCAGGGGTGAGTACCCGCTTGTGGCAGAGCTGGACGGCGCTGCGAAAACCCATCAGTCAGAGCATCTGATGAAAGTACTCAAGCCCATCCCAGCCATTCAGTATGCCATCGTCGCCAGAGAAAGCCTGCCTGCCCAGGGCGGTGAGGATCTGCTGGTGGATTATCAGTTGACCGCGGCCCGGCAGCTGAACGTGGCGATATACCATGGGAGCCTTCAGACCGCGCCTGTCAGAACCTGGACGCTTGAAGCCAGGGACGAGCTGCCGCGCCGCTTCCGCTGGGACAAAACCGTCGGAAAAAAGCCTGTGGCACCTGGAGATTATCTCATATCTTTCAGCCTCAGGGGCTCAGATCAGCCAGCCCAGGTCCGTGCCTTCACCCTGACGGATCAGTTGCCGGAAACCCCTTCCATTGCCATCGCCAGGCCCGGTGAATGGCTGCCCCTTGCCATGGATGATGACAGCGTGTGGACCGCCATGATGGCCCCCGCCACTGTGCTTGATATCGGTGATATGCAGCATCAGCATGTATACGCTGATCCGGATGAAAAATCTGAAAAGCTGGGCATGGTCCACGGTCAGACAGCGGGGCTTGAAGTGCTGGAAACCGGCATCAATGGCTTCACTAGGGTGCGCACAGCACGTCATGACGATGGTGAGATCATCACGGGCTATGTGCCTGAAAAGAAACTCATGGTCATCAAGCCGGATACCCGCTATGGCATCCTGATTGACAAGAAGAGCCAAACCCTCAGGGTGTACAAAGCCGGCCAATACCTGGGGCAGTTGCTTGTCAGCACCGGGGTCTATGTGCCCCCGGGCAAGGACTCTTTTGAGACCATCAGCGGCGCCTTCCTCACCCAGGACCGCATCGCCACCTTCCGTCTGGAAGGATTCCAATATGACTATGCCATGCGCATTGATGGGGGCAACCTGCTGCACCAGCTGGGCTATCGCAACAAGGGGGGGCAGGACTTTACTGAGCACTGGCTGGCCCTGGGCGGCAAAGCCTCCCATGGCTGTGTGCGGATAGACAACCGCATGAATGAGCAGTACATCAACGCCTGGTGGCTGTATGCCAACCTGCCCCGGAACACCAAGGTGCTGGTGGTGGAGGATGCCGCTGCCCTGGGCCTGGCCCCACAGCCTGTCTTGCTTGGCACCTCTGCTGAACCGGCAGCCAGCCCATCCCCCACGCCCGATGATGAGCCGGTAGCGGAACCGCTTCCCACGCCCCAGGCCGTCGCTCTTGAGGAGCCGCCTCATGATGTGGTCGTCACCCTGTCCTTCGCGGGGGATTGTGTGTTGGGCAGCGAGGAGGCCACCCGCAGAAAGCCTGATTCCTTTGATTCCCTGATCGCGCAGAAGGGCTACGCCTGGCCCTTCTCGGGCTTTCAGGACTTTTTCGGCCAGGATGACCTCACCCTGATCAACCTGGAAAACGTGCTGATGGATTCCGCACGGAACCGGAATGAATCCCGTCTGCACAATTTCAGGGGGCCCTCGGCTTTTGCCCAGATTTTGAAAGAGGGCAGCGTGGAGTTGGTCAATATCGCCAACAACCATTATCCGGACTATGGCGCTGTGGGCAAACGCAGCACAAGAGGCGCCCTTGAGGCGGTGGGCCTGCCCTATTCAGGGTATAACTGGCTGCATGTATTTGAAAAACAGGGCATCAAAGTGGGCTTTGGCGGCATAAGGGAGACAATCTACCACCAGGACAAGAAGCGCATCAGCCGGGAAATTGCAGATTTGAAGGCGCAGGGCTGCCAGTATATCGTGTACACCATCCATGCCGGCGAGGAATATGCCCCCCGGCACAACGCCCTGCAAACCGAAATTGCCCACGCCGCCATTGATGCAGGGGCAAACCTGGTCATCGGCCACCATCCCCATGTGCCCCAGGGCATTGAGATGTACAACGATGGCCTGATTTTCTATTCCCTTGGCAATTTTATTTTCGGCGGCAACCTGGCGCTGTCCACCTTTGACTCCCTGGCGGTTCAAGCAAGGCTTTATTTCAGCCAGGGTGTGCTCACCCAAACCCAGGTGCAGCTGATTCCCCTCATCACAAGCGGCACAGCGCCCCAGAATGATTTCAGGCCGATTCCAGCGCAAGGTGAGGACAAGCAACGGATCCTTGCCATCGTCAACAACGACAGCGATTTTGTCTATCCGGAGCTTTTCACATTGCCCGCACTATAGGCTGTCCAGAACCTCCTCAAGCTTCCGCAGAAATTCAGACTCACCTAAGGTGTTGATCTTGAAGAAAACCGCCTGTGAGCCACCGGAGGTGATGGCGGTGAGAAACATGTCTTTTCCGCGGGCCGCCAGCGTCACCGACAGGCTGACCCGGTTGCTGCCGAACCAACTGTAACGCTCATACACCCGCGTGGCCACGCGCACATCCTCCACCTGCCAGTCGCTGCCGTCCTCATAGCTGGCGGACATGCTGCCAGATAGGATTCCTGTGTGGATACGGTCAAGCAGGCTGTCAAACTCCCCGCTGAGCCTTCGTTCCAGTTTGGCCATTTATCATGCCTCCTTTAAATGGACAGATCCTTGCGCAGATAATATCCAAAACCCGCAAACAAAAGCGCGCCTGAAGAAGCAAAGCCAATGCCAATGGAGCGCCACAGCGGGCCTTTTGCTGCCGTGATCCGGGTGATGTCCGTGTAATAATAGGGCGTCAGGTATTCCAGCACTGCGGTCTGACGGTTCACGTTGATGAACAGATTCAAGAAATAAAATGCCAGCACAATTCCAAGGCCGGGCACCACATTGTCCCGCTTTTTAAAGCAGGAGATGCCAAAGCACAGCACTGCCACCTGCAGGTTCATCAGCAAAAGGGATATATGAAACCATATAAAGGCATCCCTGGAGAAGGTCTGCCCCAAAATGCCGATGCCAATCAGCGATACCACCGTGCAAAACACATTGAGCAGCGTGACCAGCAGGATGAGGGCGATAAACTTCTGGATCAATACACTCCCGCGGCTGATGGGCTGAGAAAACA
>DHQX01000051.1:37834-63045 GCA_002411105.1 Christensenella sp. UBA5327
GTATGCCGCCCCTCTTCCCGCGCCACCATCACCATCCCGGTGACCGCCGCGAACATGCCGCCGCCCAGCCCCATGAAGTTGCCATATTCCAGACCATAATACGTCATAAACTCATAGAAGTTCATGTTTTGCAGGTTAAACATCTGGCCCATCAGGCCCATGCGCTCCACCAGAAAATTGATCATGTCAGAATAGTTTGCCACCAGCGGATACATCGCCAGCGCGATGATGGCGAAGATGGACAGGGCCACCGACCAGATCAGCATCGCGCCAAAGCCGCTTTTCATCTCATGGCGAAGGATGGTCATGCCCTCACCTCCTCTTTCTCATAGAAGTGGAGGAAGATCTCCTCCATATCAGGCTCGGTGATGGTGAGGTCATCAAAACTCCCATGGCTTAAATCCTCCAGCAGCTGCATGGCCTCTCCCTGCACGAGGAAGCTGACGGTGTTCCCCACCTGGGCCAGGTCCCTGGCCCCCCTGATCTCGGGCATGGCTCCCTGCACGTTCCTCAGCGTCACCCTTTTGGCGGAGGTACGCGCCAACGCGTGCACCTCATCCTCCACCACCAGGCGGCCCTCCCTGATGATGGCTGCCCGGGTGCAGTGCTGCTGGATTTCGGACAGCACATGGGAGGACAGGAAGATGGTGGCCCCCTGGCGGTGGCGCTCCAGGATGATGTCCCAGAAAGCCTTTTGCATCAGCGGGTCAAGGCCGCTGGTGGGCTCATCCAGGATCAAAAGATCCGGCTTGTGCTGCAGCGCGCAGACGATCGCCACCTTTTTTTTGTTGCCAAAAGACAGATCGGTCACCTTGCGGCTCATGTCCAGGCTCAGCCGGTCTGCCAGCCGCCTGGCCTCGGCCTCGCAAGCCACCCGGCGGATCCTTTGGGCCATGCGCGCGGCGTCAACCCCGCGCATGCCTGGGTAATAGGATATTTCTGAGGGGATATAGCCCACACCCGCCAAAATTTCCTTTTTTTGTTTGATGATATCAAGCCCCAGCACCTTGGCGCTTCCCGCGGTGGGCCTGATCAGCCCCAACAAGAGCCTGATGGTGGTGGATTTGCCTGCCCCATTAGAACCGATAAAGCCATAAATATCCCCCCGGTTCACCCGGATGGACAGATCATCAATTCCCCTGGCACGCCCATAGCGCTTGGTTAAGCGCGTGGTCTCAATCACCTTGCCGCCCCCTTCCTGCAATTGCCCCAGTATAATACCATGAAAGGATGGGTGACGCTATGTTTTTCATCCATCGCTTGCGTCAGGCAAGCTATTTCAGTATGATGTTTCCCCAGGAGGGTGGAAGATGTACAGCACAGGCGATATCGCAGACCTCAAGTCACAGAAAACCCGGTGCATTCTAGCCTGGCTCGTGCCGGAAGCGCTGCTGATCGGGCTGGTGATCTTTTCTTTTGTCAGGCGCATCCAGTGGCTGACAGCCTCGCTGTTTGCTCTGCTTGGCTGCGTGATTCTTTTTTCGCTGAGTTTTTATGTCCTGCCCTTGGCGCGCTATCAAAAGCACTTGGAGCGGGCGCTATTCGGCCGGCAGCGCCGCAGTGTCCTGGCCTTTCAATCGGCGGAGGATAAGACCGTGATCCGGGAGGGCGTGGTTTTTGTCCCGGTCAGGATGACCGCGGGCTCCCCCCAGGAGCCCATGGACGATCGCCAGCTTTACTGGGACGCCAACCTCCCCCTGCCCGCCTGGCAGGCCGGAGACAGGCTGGTGATTCACAGCCATGAAAAGGCCATCACCCGCTGGGAACCCGCCGGAGTCAATGAAGCGCTTGACGGCTGATCAAAGCAAGGCTTCAACCGCCTCTGCAAGGCTCTCAGGCGTATCCTGAGGCGCAAAGCGTTTCACGACTTCCCCATCCCGGTTCACCAGGAACTTGGTGAAGTTCCACTTGATCGTCCCGCCCAACAGGCCGGGTTTTTCTTTTTTGAGATGCTTGTATAAAGGATCAGCCTCTTCCCCATTCACCTTGATCTTGGCGAACTGAGGAAAGGTGATGGCATAGCGCGACAGGCAGAAATCATGGATCTCCGCGTCGCTCCCCGGCGCCTGACCACCAAACTGGTTGCAGGGAAAGTCCAGAATCTCAAACCCCCGGCCATGATACTGCTCATACAGCGCCTGAAGCCCCAGATATTGGGGCGTGAAACCGCAGTGGGTGGCTGTGTTCACAATCAACAGCACTTTTCCGCGGTAATCGCTCAGGCTGATCTCCCTGCTCTCCTGGTCAAGGACGCTAAAATCATATACTGACATATCATTCTTCCTTGTTGTTTTTTAGCTTTTTCGCGTTTCTGAAGGCATAGGACGTCTGGATAAACATCATCAGCTCTTTGGTGATATCCCCGGGCTCCCTCACTGCCACATGGTGGGTCCAGCGGCCGGGATAAGGCTCAACCTTGGTATGGATCAACGGACTTTCGATGGGAAAAGGCGCCGCAAAAGTCACAAACATGGGCCCGCTGCCCGGCTTACGCGACCCGTGTCCCGCCAGCGTCCATATCCAGACATAGGGATGAGGCCAGCGGAAGGTGATTTGGGATTTTTGCACCCGCACCTCGCTATCCGGAAACATGTCAAGAACCTCCTCACGCAGCTTGAAATAAACCGGCAACAAAAACTCTTCCCCTGCGAAATACAGCAGCTCCTCACTTCCCGGCTGGTTCATGGCGCTCATTTCTCCTGGTTTTGCATCGGTTTTTCTGTCAGATCCTTCACCGGTATTGTACCCATAAATGTACCCACCGCCTTCCTGCCCAATTTCGTTTGACGCTTCCCATTGGCTGTGCTACAATGGCTTTCGCCCGTCAGGGCATGCCAATATAGCTCAGCTGGTAGAGCAGCGGTTTCGTAAACCGCAGGTCAGGAGTTCGAGTCTCCTTATTGGCTCCACCGAGGTGTAGCGCAGTTTGGTAGCGCGTTTGGTTCGGGACCAAAAGGTCGCAGGTTCAAATCCTGTCACCTCGACCACGTTGGCGTAAAGCCTTCCCCATTCAAAACCGGGAACTCTGATCAGGGTTCCCGGTTTTTGCGTCCATATAAATGTCATATCCGGCTCCTGATTTGACATGATTGACAGTTGACGCCAGCAATGTCTATAATACCAATAAAGTTAAGTATCTTCGGAAGGTCAGGCAGATTATTCTATCCGCCGGTTTTTCCAAGGATAACACTTTGAAAACTGCGGCTC
This sequence comes from Christensenella sp. UBA5327, assembly GCA_002411105.1. GTDB lineage: Bacteria > Bacillota > Clostridia > Christensenellales > Aristaeellaceae > UBA6115. The sequence continues at coordinate 41,042 of DHQX01000051.1, forward strand.
TGCCGCGCAATAAAAGGAGGCACCTTCATATGAAAAAAGTACTGGCGCTATTCCTGTCCCTCGCCCTGTTCCTGTCCCTTACCACTGTTCTGGCAGAAGAGCAGTTTATCATTGTGGTTAACCTGAAGACCCTCTCCAGCGAATACTGGCAGACCGTGAAGGCCGGCATTGATGAAGCGGCTGAAAAGTATGGATTGACCATTGATGTGCAGGGCCCTGCTGCCGAAACCGAAATCGCAGAGCAGGTGCAACAGCTGGAAACCCAGCTCGCCGCCAAGCCCGATGCCATTATCATCGCTCCCCTGGATGGCGACGCGGTCATCGGTGCCATTGAATCCTCTGGCTACACCGGCCTTGTCATCTTCTGCGACACGGACGCGAACTACGACAAGAAGACTTCCTTTGTGGGCACCTCCAACCAGGTGGCCGCGCACTCAGGCGGCGTTTACGGCATCGATCTGGTGGGCAAAGAGAATGCCAATGCCTTGATCATCTATGGCCAGGAAGGTGACAACACCTCCAACCTGCGCAAAGCCGGCTATGAGCAGGCGCTTGAGGAAGCGGGCCTGAAGCCCGTCGCCATGCTGTCCGGAAACAACACCACTGATGGTGCCACCAAGGTCATGGAAGACCAGATCATCGCCCATCCTGAGATCAACCTTGTGCTCTGCCACAACGACGACACCGCCATCGGTGCCCTCAACGCTGTGAAGGCAGCCTCCAAAGAGGGTGTCACCATCCTGGGCTTTGATGGCAACCAGTCTGCCGTCGAACTGATCGCCGCGGGCGAACTGGCGGGCACGGTGGCCCAGCAGCCCAAGCTCATGGGCTTCCTGTCTGTGGAGACCGCGCTCAAGGCCCTGAAGGGTGAAGCGGTTGAAGCCAACGTGGTGGTTGACACCGTCGTGATCGACAAGGACAACTACAAGGATTTCCTGAAGTAATTCATCCAATAGAACCGCTTCTGTCAGATAGTCCGGTTTAGTGCCGGACTATCTGATATAAATGTCATCATGCCGCCACTAACCACCAGGCCCTTGACCATTGACCCGGGTGGTTGCGGCCGGCCAGTGTGAGTGCCAGTGCCTTCAGGCGGCTACAAAAAACCATCGGACTGCAAAAACCAGCAATGTGCAGCAGATGCAGGGTGGAAACTGATGCGGCGGGTTGTGTTCAGCCCCATCCACTGCATCGCGGCCAGGGTGCAGCCCGCATGTTTTTCCGAATGCACCAGGCCGTCTGGGGCAACAGGTCCTGACCAACTTATGAGGTGATCTATGGCAGAGCAATTTGTTGTTGAACTAAAGCATGTCACCAAGAAATTTCCAGGCGTGGTGGCGATGCGGGATATGCATATCCAGATAAAACCCGGCGAGATCCACGGGCTTATCGGGGAGAATGGCGCCGGGAAATCCACCCTCATCAAGGTGTTGACAGGCGTATATGTGCCTGAGGAGGGTGAGATCTATGTGGAAGGCAGGCAGCAGGTTTTCAAGAATCCCGTCCAGGCCAGAGAAGCTGGCATCGCCTGCGTATATCAGGAGCTGAACATCGTCAAAATGCTGTCGGTGGTGGACAACGTGTTCATGGGCCGGCGGATCACCAACAAATTCGGGCTCCTTGACTATGCTTACATGCATGAGGAGGCGCGAAAGGCGCTCTCTGCCCTGGGGCATGGGACCATCGATACCCGCATGGAATGCGGGAAGCTGGGCATCGGCCAGCAGCAGATGGTAGAAATCGCCAAGGCCATTACGCAAAACGCCAAGCTCATCATCATGGACGAGCCCACCTCCTCCCTGGGCGAGCAGGAGGTAAAACAGCTGATGGACACCGTCCGGCTGCTCAAGGACCGGGGCATCGCCATTCTTTTTGTGTCTCATAAACTGGAGGAGCTCTTTGAACTGTGTGACCGGGTGACGGTGATGCGGGATGGGGAGCATATTTTGACCAGTGACATCTCGCAAATGACCGGAGACTCCCTCATTGAGGCGATGGTGGGCAGGACACTGGAGAACCAGTATCCTAAAATCCCCACCAGCAGGGGAGAAATGGCGCTGAAAGTGGAGAATCTGACCCAGATCGGCGCCATCCGGGATGTCAGTTTTGAGGCTTATGCCGGGGAAATCCTGGCTTTTGCTGGCCTGGTGGGCGCCGGGCGCACGGAGACCATGCGCGCCATTTTCGCCGCTGAGAAGCCTGACAGCGGCAAGGTCTACGTGAAAGGCAAGGAGGTCAGCTTCAAAAACCCCGGGGAAGCCATCCGCTCCGGCCTGGCGTTTCTAACTGAGGACCGGAAGGGCCAGGGCCTGGTGCTGTCCGAATCGGTCAAAACCAACCTGATCCTGTCCAATATCAAGAACTACCGCAAGGGCCCGCTGCTCAACCACCAGGAGATCAACAAGGTGAGCGAGGACAACGTCAAGACCCTGCGCATCAAAACCCCCACCATTGAGGAGGTTGTGGTTCTGCTTTCCGGCGGCAACCAGCAAAAGGTGGTTATCGGCAAGTGGATCAACTCCGACGCTGATATTTACATTTTTGATGAGCCCACCAGGGGCATTGACGTGGGCGCCAAAATCGAGGTGTACAACGTGATGAACCGGCTGGTCAGCGAAGGCAAGTGCATCATCATGGTCTCCTCTGAGCTGCCCGAGGTCCTGGGCATGGCTGATCGGGTCATCGTGATGCGGGAGGGCAGGATCATGGCTGAAATTCCACGGGAAAGCCCGCATTTTAACCAGAACGACATCATGAAAGCTGCTTGGGGAGGGGAAATCGCATGACAACTGCTGTGAAAAAAAGATCCAATGTGGGTGACTTCATCATGAAAATAGCACCGCTCACGGTGCTGGCCATCCTGTACATCCTGTTTTCCATCATGCATCAGGGCAAGTTTATGACCATGGCCAACCAGATGAATATCCTGAAGCAAACCGCGGTCAACTGCCTCATTGGCGCGGGTATGCTGCTGGCCCTGATCACAGCCGGCATCGACCTGTCAGTGGGTTACAACGCCATCCTCGCCACCTGTACGATCGGGGTTCTGATGCAAAACTTCGGCATCACCTCCGCTTTGATCCTGATCCCGGTAGCCATCCTGGTATCCACGCTGGCGGGCTTTATAAACGGCACGCTGCTCACCCGCCTTGATCTCCCCCATCCCTTTGTCTCCACACTGGGCATGAAAAACGTGCTCTGGGGCGTGGCGCTGCTGATAACCTCCTCCAAGACCATCGGCTTTACCAACAAGGGCATTGACAACACCCTCTGGATTGGCCGGGCCACCTTTGATGTGAATATCTTTGGCCTTAAGCTTTTGACCGGTTTTCCGGTCAGTTTCATCCTGGTGCTGGTGGTCTATGGTTTCTTCCACGTATTCCTCAATCACACTGCGCTGGGGAGGCAGATCTACTGCGTAGGCGGCAACCCGGAAGCCGCCCGGCTCTCCGGCATCCGGTCCAAGGATGTCCTGACCGTGGTCTATATGATCTCAGGCTTTATGTGCGGCGTGGCGGGCGTGGTGCTGGCAGGCCGGCTCAACACCGCGAACACCGCCTCTGCGGCCACCTACGACACGGACGCCATCGCGGCCTGCATCATCGGCGGCGCCTCGTTCCGGGGCGGCAAGGGGACCATCTGGGGAACATTGCTGGGAGCGCTGCTCATTTCCACCATCAGAAACGGCCTCAACCTCTTTAGCGCCGGCAATGACATCCAGTACATCGTCATCGGCTCTGTCATCATCCTGGCGGTCACCATTGATGTCACCAGGAACAAGCTGGAGGCGCGCGCCCGGAAGCTGGCAACGGTCTAAAATACAAAGAAACAGGAGACAGACATGTTCAACAAGGAAAAGGTGCACCTGGGCATCGCGCCCATCGGCTGGTGCAATGATGATATGCCCGAGCTGGGCGCTGAGAACACCTTCCGCCAGACGGTGAGCGAAATGGCGCTGGCAGGATTTACCGGAACGGAGATCGGAAACAAATACCCCACTGACCCGAAGGAGCTCAAGTGGGAGCTGGATCTGCGGGGAATGCGCATCGCCTCCCGCTGGTTTTCCAGCTTTCTGTTGACAAAACCCTTTGAAGAGGTGGCGGCCGATTTTGAGAGAAACCTGGGTTTTCTGGCGGCTGTGGGCGCCAACCGCATCAATGTGAGCGAACAGAGCCATTCCATTCAGGGGCAGACCGGTACGCCGGTGCTGGGCGGCGCCAAGTATGTGATGAATGACGCTGAGTGGGCTCAGTTCTGCCAGGGCCTGGACCAGCTGGGTGAGATTGCCAACAAACACGGCTTCAAGCTGTGCTTCCATCATCACATGGGCACGGTGGTGCAGACAGCCGAGGAAACCGACCGCATGATGGCCAGCACCTCGCCTGATAAGGTGTTTCTGTGCTATGACACGGGGCACTTCACCTTTGCGGGAGAGGATCCCCTTGCCATGCTGCGTGAATATGCTGACCGCGTGGGGCATGTGCACCTGAAGGACATGCGCAGGCAAGTGGTGGATCAGGTGGCGCCTGGGGGGTGGAGCTTTCTAAAAGCCGTCCGGGAGGGCGCTTTCACGGTGCCGGGGGATGGCTGTGTTGCCTTTGATCCGGTGTTTGAGCTGCTTTCCAAGTCCGGCTATGAAGGCTGGCTGCTGGTGGAGGCCGAGCAGGATCCCGCCAAAGCCAATCCCCTGGAATATGCCATCAAAGCAAGAAAATTTATCCGTGAGCACGCGAATCTTTGACAACAAGGAGGAAAGACATGGCCTATCTGCAGCCTGAAATAAAAGCCGGCTATAATGCGTATCTGGACATGAATGACGCCCCTGAGGTGGGCATGGATGTGGGCCTGCTGGTTCTAGAGCCTGGCCAAGGCTGGGAGAGCGGCAGGCCAGACATCGAGATCGCCTGTCTTCTGCTTGAGGGCGAGGCCATTTTCCATTGGGAAGGCCAGTCCGTAAAAGCCATCCGGCGCAATCCTTTCCAGGATGAGGCGTACTGCCTGCACACCGGCCCTGGCGTCCCTTTTTCCATCCAGGCTGTAACCCACACGGAGATTTATGTCCAGGCGGTCAAAAACCCCGTCCCCTTCACCAGCAAGCTCTATACCCCCAGGGATGTGATGGTGCAGCACGCCGGCAACAAAAACGAGCTGCTGGGCACCATGCGCCGGGAGATCAAAACCTTTTTTGACTATGAGTCCGCCCCATGGTCCCAGATGGTGCTGGGTGAGGTGCTGAATTTCCCCGGGAAATGGTCCAGCTATCCCCCTCACCACCACCCGCAGCCGGAGGTCTATTTCCATCGGTTTGACAAGCCCCTGGGCTTTGGCGCCAGCTTTGCCAACGGCGAAGTGCATGTTTCCCGGCAAAACGGCCTCACGGTGATTCTGGATGGTTTCCACTCCCAGACGGCGGCTCCAGGCTACGCGATGTGCTATATGTGGGGCATCCGTCACCTGCCCGGCAACCCCTGGCAGAAAACCCGCATCGATGACCCCGGCCACGAATGGCTGTGGAAAGCCGATGCAAACGAGCATATTTTCAGACTGGAGGGCGAAGCATGAAAACCATCCGCCTCACCATGGCCCAGGCGCTCATTCGCTTCCTTGAAAACCAGCACCTGGCCTGGGATGATCAGGAGCAGCCTTTTGTGAAGGGCATCTTCATGATCCCCGGCCACGGCAACGTGGTGGGTCTGGGCCAGGCCATCTCCCAGGAAGCAAAGCGCATGAAAATCTATCAAGGGAAGAATGAGCAGGGCATGGCTCATGCCGCCATTGCCTTTGCCAAACAGAAAAAACGCAAACAGATCATGGTGGCCACCTCGTCCATTGGGCCTGGGGCCGCCAATATGGTGACTGCCTGCGGCACGGCCACAGCCAATAACATCCCGCTGCTGGTGCTGCCAGGGGATACCTTTGCCTCCCGCCAGCCTGATCCGGTGCTCCAGCAGGTTGAGCTGGCCCAGTCCGCCGGCATCTCCACCAATGATGCTTTCCGCGCAGTCTGCCGGTATTTTGACAGGGTTGAGCGCCCAGAGCAGGTGATGACAGCGCTGCTCAACGCCATGCGTGTGCTGACCGACCCTGCTGATACCGGGGCCGTCTGCCTGGCGCTGCCCCAGGATGTGGAGGGGGAAGCCTTTGACTATCCCCTATCCTTCTTTGAAAAGCGCGTTCACCGTCTCCAGCGCCGGCCGCCAGAGAAATTGGCCGTTGATGAAGCGGTGAAGCTGATCAGATCGGCGAGGAAACCCCTGTTGATTTGCGGCGGTGGCGTGCGATATTCCGAAGCCCACGCTGCCTTCGCCCAGTTTTCAGAGCGGTTCAATATCCCCTTCGGAGAAACCCAGGCGGGCAAATCCGCCCTCACATGGGATTTCCCGCTGAATCTGGGCGGCATCGGCGTAACCGGCACCCAGCCCGCCAACCTCCTGGCCCGTGAGGCCGACCTCATCATCGGTGTGGGCACCCGCTACACAGACTTCACCACCGCCTCCAAATGGCTGTTCAACCAAAAGGCGAAGTTCCTCAACATCAATGTCTCCCCCTTCCAGGCCATGAAGATGGACGCGCTGCCGCTGATCGCGGACGCCCGGATGGGCCTTGAAGCGCTGACCGAAGCCCTGGGGGATTACAGAAGCGCATACAGTGACGAGATCAAAAAGGCCCTGGCGGACTGGGAGGCTGAACTGGCCCGGCTTGACGGCATGGTCTATGACCAGAACACGCCTCCGTTGATCAATGACCGGAACGCGGAAAGCGCCGGGCAGTATGCGCTGGATCTGGGCTCTGCCCTTACCCAGACGGCAGCGCTGGGTGCAATTAACCGCCTGATTCCAAAAGATGCGGTGGTCATTGGCTCTTCCGGCTCATTGCCCGGCGACATGCAGCGCATGTGGCGGCCATACAGCCCGGACAGCTACAACATGGAATACGGCTACTCCTGCATGGGTTATGAGGTATCAGGAGCCCTTGGCCAGAAGATGGCCGTGGGCGAAAAGGAAACCTACTCCATGGTGGGAGACGGCAGTTTTGTGATGCTGCATTCAGAGCTGCTCACAGCCGTTCAGGAGAAAATCAAAATCAATATCTGCCTGTTTGACAACGCGGGCTTTGGCTGCATCAACAACCTGCAGACCGGACAGGGCAACGACTCCCTGTGCACGGAACTGCGCTACCGCACAGCCACTGGCAAGCATGACGGCAGCTTCCTCCACGTGGACTACGCCAGGATCGCCCAGGGCTATGGCTGCAAAGCATATACTGTGCGTACCCTTGAGGAGCTGGAATCAGCCCTCACGGATGCCCTGAAGATAAAGGACCGTCCGGTGCTCTTCGACATCAAGGTGCTGCCCAAGACCATGACCGATGGCTATGACGCATGGTGGCGGGTGGGGTCGGCTGAGGTGTCTGACAACCCCTTGAATGAGGCTGCCTGGCAGGAGCACCTGGAGCATATCAAAGACGCAAAAGCATATTAAGAAAAGGCAGGATGGATAAATGACTGGTAAGAAACTCAACATCGGTGTCATCGGCGCAGGGCGCATCGGCAAACTCCACGCCAACAACCTGGTTAACCGGGTGCCGCGGGCCAATCTGGTGGCGGTCTCTGATGTGTATGTGCAGGCAGCTAAAGACCTGGCGGATTCCCTGGGCGTCAAAAATGCCTATTCGGATTATCATGACATCATCAACGACCCTGATATTGACGCCGTATTCATCTGCGCGCCCACCGACCTGCACTCCCCCATTTCCATCGAGGCCGCCAGGGCAGGCAAGCACATCTTCTGCGAAAAGCCCATCGACCATGATCTGGAAAAGATTGAAGCGGTGCTTGAGGAGGTCAAAAAGGCCGGCGTCAAGTATCAGGTCGGCTTCAACCGCCGCTTTGACCGCAACTTTAGAAAAGTGCGGGAAACGGTGAAAAAAGGGGGCGTGGGCGATGTGCACATCGTCAAGGTCACCTCCCGGGACCCGGCGCCCCCCCATGCCGAGTATATCAAGGCATCCGGCGGCATCTTTGTGGACATGACCATCCATGACTTTGACATGGTGCGTTACCTCACCGGCAGCGAGGTGGAAGAGGTGTCGGTCTTTGGCGCGGTGCTGATTGATCCCGCCATTGGTGCGGAAGGGGATGTGGATACCGCGATCATCACCATGCGCTTTAAAAACGGCGCCTTGGGCGTGATAGACAACTCCCGCCAGGCGGTTTACGGCTATGACCAGCGCATCGAGGTCTTTGGCTCCAAAGGCTGTGTCACCGCCGACAACGAGACAGCTGACAACACCGTGCTGTATACCGCAGACGCTGTCACCATGGAGAAGCCGTTGTGGTTCTTCCTGGAGCGCTATAATGACGCCTTCATCGAAGAAGCCCGGGAGTTTGTGGACGCCTGTCTGGATGACAGCGACACCCCGGTTGGCGCATTTGACGGCCTCCAGCCGGTAAAAATCGCCATCGCCGCCAAGAAGAGCTGGCAGCAAGGCGGCAAACCTGTTAAAGTGGAATAATCCGAGAAAACTTGAGGAGGTTTAGGTATGTCCAAAATCAAAGTAGCAGTCGCCGGTTACGGCGTGATTGGCCAGCGTCTGGCTGACGGCGTGGCCATGCAGGGGGATATGGAGCTGGTTGGTGTGGCCGACCTGGCCCCCACCCTTTCTGTCCGGGCGCTGGCAGAAAAGGATATGATTGGCGCCAACAATGTTGAATACAAGCTGTATCTCGTGAACGGGGCTGACAAGGCGGCCTTTGACGCGCTGAATATCCCTGTGGCGGGCACCTTTGATGAAATGGTGCAGAAGGCCGATATCATCCTGGACTCAGCCCCCGGCGGCGTCGGGGTGAAGAACAAGGAAATCTACAAAAAATACGGCAAAAAAGCCATTTTCCAGGGCGGAGAAAAAAACGAGGTGGCCGATGTCTTCTTCCATGGCTACGCCAACTATGAGGCGGGCCTTGGGGCTGACTATCTGAAGCTCACCTCCTGCAACACCACGGGGCTTATCCGCACGGTGGATGCGCTGGATAAGGAGTTTGGCCTGGACCACGTGGCCATCACCATCATCAGGCGCGTGGCTGACCCGGGCGACTATCACCGCGGCCTGACCAACGCCCTTCAGATGGACAAGGCGCCCAGCCACCAGGCGGTGGACCTGATGACCATCATGCCCCACATTGAAGCTACCGGCATTCTGGTTCATACCCCGGTCACCCACGGGCACATCATCACCGTGGTGGCCACCCCCAAGGAAGGAAAGATCACCAGGGAAGCTGCCCTGAAGTGCTTCCAGAAGCACCCCCGCATCCGCGTGGTATCCATTGATGAAGGGTTTATTGGCAACGCCTCCTTCTTCCGCTACGCCAGGGACCTGGGCAACCGCCGGGGCGATATGTTTGAAGTCGGCCTGTGGAAAGACGCGGTGGTGGAAACCGGCAACGCCATCATGTATGCCATCAACATCCCCCAGGAATCAGTCACGATTCCCGAGAGCATTGATGCCATCCGCGCTGCCATGAAAATGCAGGGTACAGCAGCTGAAGGCACCACGGAAACCAACAAGTACCTGCATATCGGCAAGGGGAAGTAACAAATGCGCTTCGGCATAAAAACCCTGGACGAGGCCCAGGTGAAGGGCAGGACCGTGCTCTGCCGGGTGGACATCAATCAGCCTGTTGATCAGAAAACCGGGCTATTGAAATCCACCGCCCGCATCGAGGCCTGTGTGCCCACGCTCAAGGAACTGTCTGACAAGGGGGCCAGGCTGGTCATCCTGGCCCACCAGGGCAGTGATATTGAGTACAAAAATTTCTATACCACTGCCCCCCATGCGGAGGTTCTGAGCAGGCTACTGGACAAAAAGGTGGCTTTTATCGATGACGTAACCGGCCCCGCGGCCCGGGATGCCATCAAAAGCCTGCGTGAGGGCGAAATCCTCCTGCTTGACAACGTGCGCTTCTGCGCCGAGGAACAGACCCTGTTTGAGCAGAAACTGCAACTCAGCCACGCCCAGCAGGCAAAGACCCAAGTGGTCAAAAAACTGGCCCCCCTGGCGGATCTCTATGTCTGCGACGCCTTTGCCGCCGCCCACCGGGATCAGCCCAGCCTCTGTGGGTTTGAGCAGGTGCTGCCCTCTTACATGGGGCGGTTGTTTGAGCGGGAGTATGTGGTGATCTCTGAACTCATGGAGCATCCTCAGCGTCCTTGTGTGTTTGTCCTGGGCGGCGCCAAGGTGGGAGATGCTTTTTTGATGATGGATACTGTCCTCTCCCGGGGCAGCGCCGACCAGGTCCTGACAGGCGGTCTGGTGGCCAACATTTTGCTGGCCGCCAAAGGGGAGAAAATTGGCCAGGGCAGCATGGATTACATTGAACAATCAAACAACGCCCAATACATCCAGACTGCAAAAGAACTGCTGGCAAAACACGCCGATCAGATCGTTGTTCCTCAGACGCTTGCCTATCTGGACAATGGCGAGCGCCGGGAACAAGCATTGACCGCCTTGCCGGACAATGCATCCGCCCTGGATATCGGCACTGAAGACGCCAGGCGCTACGCTGAAATCATCAGACAGGCCAAAACCGTCTTTGTCAATGGCCCCATGGGTGTTTTTGAGGAGGCGCAGACCGAACACGGCACCAAAATTGTGTGGGATGCCCTGGGTGACACCCAGGCCTACACGGTCATCGGCGGCGGGGACAGCATCACCGCCACTAGCAAATACGCAAAGACAGAGCATATTGGCTATATCTGCACTGGCGGAGGGGCCTTGATCCGCTTTTTGACCGGAGAGGAGCTGCCCGTGGTGAAGGCCCTGCGCCACGCGGCGATCGCATTTGCATGAAAATGGATTTCGGATTTGGCACTGGCACCCAGAGCGTTGAGATTCCTGACAAAAACCTGCTAAGTGTGCTTGGCCCCAACGCGGTTGATCTGGGTCTGACAGGCGAGGAGGAGGTCATCCGGGCGCTTCAAAACCCCATTGGCTCCAGGCCGCTGGGCAAGATCGTGAAGCCTGGTGAAAAGATCGCCATTGTCACCAGTGACATCACCCGCCCCATGCCCACCCATCTGGTGATGCCAGCGCTGCTTGACACGCTCTACGAAGCAGGGGTCGACCCTGGTGACATCACCTTGGTGTTTGGCCTGGGTATCCACAGGGAGCACACAGAATCGGAAAAAAGAAAGCTGGCCGGCGAGCAGGCGTATGCTCAAATCCGCGTCATGGACTCCACCCCCCATGACTGCATTGGGTATGGCACCACCGCATCGGGCACACCGGTTGACATCACCCGGGTGGTGGCGCAGGCTGACAGGCGCATCTGCCTGGGCAACATTGAGTACCATTATTTCGCCGGCTATTCCGGCGGCGGCAAGGCCATCATGCCGGGGGTTTCCACGGGGGAAGCCATCCAGATGAACCACCGCATGATGGTGCGGGAGGAGGCCGCAGCGGGCCGGATTGACGGAAACCCCATCCGGGATGATATCGAAGAGGCCGCCGCCATGGTGGGCATCGACTTTATCATAAACGTTGTGCTGGATGAAAAGAAGCGCATCGTGCGCGCGGTAGCCGGTGATGCTGTCCTGGCGCACCGGGAGGGCTGCCGCTTTCTGGACCAGCTCTACCGCAAGGAGCTGACTGAACGGGCGGACATCGTGCTGGTGTCCCAGGGCGGCTTCCCAAAAGACCTGAACCTCTACCAGACCCAGAAAGCCCTTGACAACGCGAAGCACGCTGTCAAAAATGGCGGTGTCATCATTCTCATCGGCTCCTGCAAGGAAGGCCTGGGCGAGGATGAGTTTGAGCGCTGGATGACCGGCAGCCCCTCCCCCGGGGCCATGGTGGAGCGCATCGGCAAAGACTTCCGCCTGGGCGGGCATAAGGCCGCGGCGATTGCCATGGTGCTTGAAAACGCGGATATCTACATGGTCAGCGAGATGGATCCTGCATTTGTGGAGCGGATTTTCCTGCGCCCCTTTGACAGCGCCCAGGCGGCGTTTGACGCGGCGTTTGAAAAGATGGGGCCGGATGCGACGGTTTTGGCCATGCCCTATGGCGGCTCCACCTTGCCCCATGTGATATCTTAAATATATGTGACTTGACAACCCGGAACAAAAGGAGGACAACCATGTCGGCTGATTTTAAACAGCTTGAAGTCTTGGCTACACAGATCCGTATTGGCAGCCTGGAGGCCATCAAATCCAGGGGCTTTGGCCATGTGGGCGGCAGCCTCAGCATCGCGGATACGCTGGCGGTGCTTTATGGCCAGGTGATGCGCTTTGATCCCCAAAACCCCCGCTGGACTGAGCGGGACAAGCTGGTCTGCTCCAAAGGCCATGCCGGCCCGGCGATCTATGCCGCGCTGGGCCTGGCGGGTTTTTTCCCTTATGAGGACATCAAAACCCTGAACCAGCCGGGGACCAACTTCCCCAGCCACTGTGACCGAAAAAAGACGCCCGGCGTTGATATGACGACCGGCTCCCTGGGGCAGGGCACCTCTCTGGCCGCCGGCATGGCGCTGGGTGACAGGCTCAAGGGCCGCGACAGCAAGATGTATCTGATTGTGGGCGATGGTGAGCTCAACGAAGGCCAGCCCTGGGAAGCGTTCATGTTCATGGCGGCGCAGAAGCTTGACAACCTCACCGTCTTCATCGACTGGAACAAGAAGCAGCTGGACGGTTATCTCACTGATATTTCAGACCCTCAGGATTTCAAGAAGAAATTTGAGGCCTTTGGCTTCCACACCCAGCAGGTAAACGGCAACTCGGTCAAAGAAGTCTATGAGGCCATCAAGGCCACCGAGAATGTCAAGGACAAGCCCCACGCGATCGTGCTGGACACCATCAAGGGTTCCGGCGTCAAGGAGGTGGAGGACACCTTCTCCAACCACTCCATGACTGTGGGGGCCGATGTATTTGACCGATGGATTGCTGTCCTCAAAGAGAAGCTGACGGCGCTGGAAGGAGAGGTGACCCATGCCTAAGATCGTTTATGACGGCACCAATGACCCGCGCACCTTTAAGGAGGCCATCGGTGAGACCATCATTAGCCTCCTTGAGAATGACCCTGATGTCATCTATGTGGACGCGGACTTGATGAGCACCATCGGCACCTACAAGTACCACCAGGCGCATCCGGACCGCGCCATCAACGCGGGGATATCAGAAGCCAATATGATGGGGATGGCCGGCGGGCTGGCCTCGGCTGGCTTCAAGCCCATCGCCCATACCTTTGGCCCCTTTGCCTCCAGGCGGTGCTTCGACCAGGTCTTTCTCTCCGCCGGCTATGCGGGCAATGACATCACCGTGATCGGCACTGATCCCGGCGTGTGCGCTGCCTTTAATGGCGGCACCCACATGCCTTTTGAGGATGTCGCCCTGTACCGCGCCATCCCTACCGCCACCGTGTTTGACATTACGGACACCGTGATGCTTGAGAATATTCTCCGCCAGGCCGTGAACCTGACAGGGGTCAAGTACCTGCGGGTAGGGCGCAAAACCACCGCCAAAGTATACGGGGATGGCAGCGCGTTTACAGTGGGACAGGCTGTGAAGCTGCGGGAAGGCAAGGACATCACCATCGTAGCCGCGGGCATCATGGTGCATGAAGCCATGCAGGCGGCAGAAACCCTTTCCAAGCAGGGCATTGAGGCAGATGTGCTGGATATGTTCACCATCAAACCCCTGGATGAGAAGGCGCTGCTGGCAAGCGCCGGCAAGACCGGTGCTGTCCTGACTGCAGAAAATCACAATAAAATCGGTGGCCTGTATGCCGCTGTATGCGAGGCCCTGTCAAGGGAGCGCCCCACCCTGGCCGACTGCGTTGCCGTCAATGACCAGTATGGCGAGGTGGGCCCGCAGGATTATCTCCAGCAGCGCTTCGGCCTCACAGCAGCCAACATCGTCAGCAAGGCAAAGGAATTGCTCAAGAAAAAAGGGTGACTGCTCTTTCCCCAATCCTACAGGAAGCCATTTCGGCTTCCTTTTTACTTAACATTTTCTTCATATAAACTTGACACATCAGTAACATTGGTTCATCATAATGGACGGGTTGAAAAGCATTGTTACCCCTGACCCGCTGACTTGAAAACATGGTATTTATCCTAGGAAGTTGGAGGAAATTCTGATGATAATGAGAAGGCGTATAAACCTGTTATCGCTTCTGATGGCAATGGCATTGGTTCTGGGCATCTCCCCGGTGACATGGGCCGAAAGCATCCCGGCGCTTCCCGCCCAGGCGGTGATTGACAGCCCCATCCTGGGCGCCGCCAACCTGTGCAACAACCCGGACGACTATTTCACCCCCCAGGCCCTCTATTTCAACGGAACGCCGCTGACGGTTGTCGAAATCTCGCCCACCCACGGGGATTATCCGCCGGAGATGCTGGAAAACGGAGACGACCGCTGGGCCAAGGTGATCATCGGAAAAACCGATGCCTATGCCGGCATTGAGGGGTACATCCCCCTGGCCGCCATCAGCTTTGACACGCCGGGCGCCCACGCTCTGCCAAAAGCCAGGCTGGAAGGCAGCGAAACCATCGATCTGTATCAGGACAACGGATTGACCGATAAAATCGTTGGCAGCTATCCCAAAGACACCCAAGTGCAGATTATGGGGTGGCTGCTCGATTGGGCCCAGGTGGAGACGGGAGACAAAACCGGCTTTGTGCCCCAGGATGCGCTGGCGCTGGATGACGATGCCATGGAAATGCTCTTCGCCGCCCTTCCCCCATCCTTTGACGATATCCAGCCCGGACATCAGGCCCTTTACGCGGCGTACACAGATGAGCTCATGAAACTCTATGCCCAGCATGGCGACAGCAATGAGTGGCCGCTTCAAGTCAAGGCCCAGGCCAGTGAGCTGGCAGCCCAATATGGCTACCGCTACACCCCTGACATCAATGTGATGCCAGAAGCAGATGACCTGAGCGAGGAAGCGGTGCTGGCCGCAGCCAAAGAGGCAGCCAAAAAGCTTTTTAATCTCCCTGAAGACAACTGGAGCCGCCATGCGCTGACCTTCTCCCACCCTGAAGGCGAGCCTGAGGCGGCCGGCTGGAAGGTAAACCTCTGGTCCACTCCCGGCAGCCAGGATGCGGTGATCTGGCTTGACCGCAAGGGCGAGGTCACCGGCAGCCTGCTGGGAGAGCCGTCATATGCGGAAGACATGTATCCCGACCCCGAGGCATTGGAAACCATCACATCCCAGGTTGATTATTACCTTTATGGCAAGGACGCTGTGCCAGGCGAAGGCGAGCTGACCAAGCAGCAATCCGAGGATATGGCCTGGAAAATGTTCCAAAAGGCCTACCATCAGGCAGGAGCCCGGGATGAATACACCTTTGAGAGCCGCTTCATGCAAAACGATGAAGGCAATCTCAAATGGTGGCTGGTGAGCGTTGTGCCGCCTTTCCCGCAGGAGTGGATGGTGCGCTTTGATGTGGCCCTGACCGCTCCTGCCGGCGAACCTGCATACACCACAGATGTCGGGGTATTTGAGGACACCATGCTCTGGGCTAAGCGCCAGATGAGCTTTGACGCAATGGAAAAGGAACGCGGCCCCTACAGCTCCTGGACCCTTGAGCAAAAAGCAGAATGGGACCCTGGGTTCTACGGCCTGCCTGAGACGGATGAAATCCCTCTGGAGCAAGCAATCGCCCTTGCCCGCACCAGCATCATGGAAGCGTTCAGCCTGACCGAGGCGCAGCTGGACGCCCTTGAGGAATCTGTCCTGTTTGATATTGTTGACGGGCGCAGCTGGCGCATCGCCTATATGACAGGCGGCGAGGTCACCGAAGGCGAGCCCTGGGAATACTATGGCGTGGTTCTTGACGCCAAAACCGGTGGTATCATTGAAGTTACCGGCCCTGTCCCTATAGAGTAAGCAACAGCTTATTATCAGCCGGCATCCCCTCAGATACCTGATCAAGGTATCAGGATGCCGGCCGTTCGCTTTACAATCCCTTTATTTCGCGGTATTCTGTGCATTGACTATTTCACCTGGAGGAAGCATGTCCCAGCAGCCTTGGCAGCCCCCGGAAAACCAGCCGCCCCACAGCGGGCAGGATGCCTATTGGGATTATGCCCAGCGCCCGGGACAGCCCCAGGGCGGCTATATGCCCCATCAGCAGCCCCTGCCCCCCCAGCAGGATCAGACAGCCTCCCAGATGCCATCAGGCGCACCGCCGGATCCCGATGGCTTCTTCACGCCTGCACACCCGCAGAAGAGCAGAACCCCAAACCAGCACGCTGGCATGGCCGGTGCGCCGCCGCCCTACCAGGGCCAGGTGTTTCAGGGGCCACCCCAGGCGGATCCTCCGCCGCTGCCGCCAGGCTATGAGCCGCCGGATGACCGCATGGTCTACCAGGCACCACCCAAGCGCCGCAACACCCTCACCTGGCTTTATGTTGGTCTGGGCCTGCTGGTGGTGGTGCTGATCGCCACCGCCGTGAGCCAGATGTTCACGGGCCAGCAGCAGCGCACCGCCAAGGTCACCATCTCTGAGCAGGGCACCACCTACTCCGGTAACGCGCTGGTGGTGCGCAATGAGTCGGTCTTCCAGCAGGAGAACGTCTCCAGCGTGCGCTATACGGCTGAGGAAGGCGCCGCAGTCAACCGGGGTGACCCCATCTGCACGGTCTATACCGCCGGCTTCTCCCCCAAGGAACTGACGCTTCTGAAGACCTACCGCACCCAGATCAAGGATTACCAACGGGTGCTGTTAAGCTCTGCCAACGTGCCCGATGCCCAGCTGCAGCGCTATGAAACCACAGTGGCCGAGCGCGCCCAGGAGGCACAGGCGCTGGTGCGCGGCGCCCAGGGCAACCTGCTCAACCAGGAGCTGCTGCTTAAGGATGCCATCTCCCAGAGGCATAATTATCTGCGCCAGAAATATGTGGAAGACACCAAACTCACCCGGCTGTATGACAATGAGAACAACCAGCTCCAGCGCATTGAGACCTGGACCAAGCAGTTTGCCGCCTCTGACAATGGCATCGTCAGCTTCTATACCGATGGGATGGAAGCGGCGCTCAGCCCCGTCAATGTGGACATGTACACCCCCCAGGCGGTGCGGGATATGTTCTCAGGCCAGGTGCCCGAGGGCTATCGCCGGCCCAAGAACACCATGGATATCTACCGCCTGGTGCGCCAGTATGACTGGGGCGCCCTGATGCTGGCGGATGACATCAGCTGGAACCCGGTGGTGGGCGATGAATACCGGATGCTGATTGAGAGCTTTGAGAGCACCATGGTGCCGGTCACCATCGCCTCCATCACAAAATCCGGCGGCGATCTGCTGGTACGCCTGAAGGCAGACACACCCATTGAGCCCATTTTGTATATCCGCTCCGCCCGGGTGCAATTGTCTAAGTCCGTCATCACGTATTCGGTGCCCGCCTCCGCCCTCATCAACCAGGACGGGGTGATCGGCGTGGTGGTGCAATATCTGGAAGGGCCCTATCTGGTGCCGGTGGAGGTAGTAAGCCAGGACGCCACCCAGGCCCACGTGGTGCCGGTCAATGCCGGACACCTTTATGAAGGCCTTACGGTTCGGCTGTTTTAGGCGCAAATAGCGCTCAATGCTTGCGCACTGGGGCGGGTTTGGCTATAATAGGCGAAACCAAGCACCGTTATGCGTGTGAACTGTGCCTGACAGCAGGCCCAAGGAGGATATTGGATGGATCTACGCAGCGTGTTGGACCGCGCCACTGACAAGTTCAAGTCTGTATTCAGCAGGGACAACAGCTTTTTTTACGGCACAACTGATAATGAGGCGAGGCAATACGCAGGCGGCTACGACCAGGCGCCCCAGCAGGGTGTTTATCCCAACCCCCAGCAAGGGCCCTATGCGCCAGCCTATCAGGAGCAGCCTGCCTACCAGCAGCCACCCTATGCCCAAGCGCCACAGCAGCCGGTTTATCAGCAGCCTTATGCCCAGGCGCCACAGCAGCCTGCCTATCAGCCACCGCAGCAGGATCCCTACGCGCCGCCACCGGTTTACCAGCAGGCAGCGCCCCAGCCCGCCTATCATCAGCCGGCACCGCAGCAGCAAACCCGCGGCTTCACCTCGCCCCAGCAGGCCCAGCTTCAGCAGTTTGCACAGCCACAGCCTCAGGACAGCAGCGCCCGCAACCGCCGGGTGGCCCAGCACCAGCAGGCCATGGAGCAGCCGCCTGAAAGCAACGTGGTGCCTTTCCCGGGCGCTCCCGCGCAGGATACCCAGGAAGCGCGGCAGATTGACGCTTATGTGGTAAATATCACCAACATCAATGGCTGCCGCCAGGCCATGACCTGCCTGCGCAAGGGACAGTGCACCCTGGTGGTGATGGACCAGCTGGTGGACAAAGCGGAAGTCCGCCGCTATGTGGATATGCTCAACGGCGCCTGCTTTGCCCTGGGCGGCACCATGACCAGGCTTTCTTTGAAGGTGGGCTTTTATATCCTGGCTCCCAGCGGCATGATGGTGTATACCGACCCGGTTACCGCCAGCGCCAATGCCCAGCCCAGGCCGCAGCCGGCAGCTGGCTTCGGGGCGCCCCAGGGCTACCAGCCCCAGCAGCAGCCCTTCCAGCCCCAGGCACAGCCCTATGCTGCGGCTCAGCCCCAGTATCCACCCCAGCAGCCAAATTACCAGGCAGGGGGCTATGCGCCGCCCACCTTCCAGCAGGGGGCATCCTATGCCCCGCCCCAGGCCAACTATGAAGCGGGCTACGAAGAGGACCGCTACGCACAATAACAAGACGCGTTGAAGGGAGAATCACCATGGCTATCACCGTCACGATGATCGAAGAAAAAGAATTCAAAACCAAGGTGCGCGGCTATGATCCGCTGGAGGTGGACGAGTTCCTGGACGCCATCTGCGACGAGATGGAAGGCATGAACCAAACCATCCAGCAACTGCGCGATCAGTTGAAGCAGGCGCAGCAGTCTCCTATGCCCTTCATGCCGGCCTCAGCCCCGCCGGTCACCCCCCTCTCCCCGGTTGGCCCCAAGGAGACCGTGCTGCCAAGCGATCTGGAAGCAGCCAAAAAACTGCTGGAGAAAACCCAGAAGGCCTGCGATGAGACCCTGGCTGATGCCAAAAAGCGGGCGGAGGACATCGTGAAAGAGGCGGAGGACAGCGTGCCGGATCCTGAGGTGGAAGACCTGGAGGCCATGAAGGAAAAACTGCGCCTTGAGATCGAGGCCCTCAAGGAAGAGGCTCAGAAGTTCAAGCGTCGCTTCCAGTCCATGCTCAAGGATCAGAGCGAGATTCTGGAGTCCGAGCTGGCTGACTGACACAATCTACAGCAAACACCACCGGTCACATGGCCGGTGGTGTTTAATTGTTCTTGTCTCCAACTCAATCGCAAACGCCTGGATGAGCTGCAGCGCTTCTCATGTGTTTGCCCTTACTTCTCCTGTGACAGATCGCCGATGATCTCCTGCTCCGCAAACAGCGCTGTGGCGCCGCCCGTGTGCCAAAACACCACCTGGCTACCCGGCTTGATCTTGCCGTCTTGTATCCATCCCAATAGCCCGGCAAAGGCCTTGCCGGTATAGACCGGGTCCAGCATCAGGCCCTCCTGGCGCGCCAGCAGGCGAATGGCATCGCTGGCAGCCTGGCTTGGCTGCTCATATCCAGGGAGAAAATAGCCCCGGTCTATGGTGAAGTCATCAGCCGAAACGCCAGGATCGCTCCCCAGCCATGCCAGGGTTTTGTTACAGAGTTTAGCGAGGCGATCCTCGTAGTCCGGCCCTTTTTTGCTGACAGTGATGCCCACCAGCTGTGCCTTATCCGCCAGGAGATGGCGTCCTGCCATCATGCCGGCCAGGGTGCTCCCGGTGCCCGCGCCGCAGAATACATACTCGGGCTGCACATCCAGGGTCTGACACTGTTCCATCAGCTCTCCATAGCCCTGGGTGAAAGCGGCAGCGCCCACATGGCTGGCCCCGCCCAGGGGTACATCATAGCACCGGTGCCCTGCCTGCTCCAGCCTCAGGGCATGGGCCCTGCCCATTTCAACACAGCGGGCTTCGGTCTGGGCCTCGCTCTGGCCGGGTTCGCTCCTCACCACATGGGTTTCAGCGCCCAGGATACGGCCCAGCAGCATGTTGGAGCGGATGTCCTTCTCATCCGGCTCAACATAGGTGTTCAGATACAAGATAGGCGTCAGGCCCAGCCGGCGGCAGGCTGTGGCGGTTTGCATGGCGTGGTTTGACTGGGTGGCCCCATAGGTGAAGATGGTATCGCAGCCCTTTTCCAGGGCATCCCCCATGATAAATTCCAGCTTCCTGATTTTGTTGCCGCCAAACAGGCTCATGCCGGAAAAATCATCCCGTTTGATATACAGCGCCACCCCCAGGTGTTTGGACAGCCGTTCCAGCTTGTATAAAGGGGTCGGGTAAAATCCCAAATGCGCCTGGGGCTTGGCCAGGGTCAGGGCGTACAGCGCTTTTATCTTATCTGTCATCTCAATTGCCTCACAAAATTTTTTCCCATGAGAGCATCTCACGGCTGATCGAATAATCCCCCCGCCGCAGCCCTTCATCCTGGTAGGAGACCTCGCCATCCTGATTGTCATAGGGGTCCTGGCGCAGGAAGGGATAGGGCGGGTCAAAGACCTGTTGGATATCCCGGTTCGCCACCAGACGAAAGGGTTCCAGGTTGGCAAAGTAGAAGTTCCACCGGTCCAGGTGTCCTTCCCGGTAGGCGCTCCCGCCAAAGGAGCTGTCGCAATACAGCCAGCCATAGGGGGCGATGTAGAACCTGGCCCAGTCATGGTTGCCGACTGACCCTGGCCGGGTATAAAGCCCCGCCTGCCACTGGGCCGGGATGCCCGCGCAGCGGCACAGCGTGATGAACAGCAGCGCATGCATGCCGTAGTCCCCCCGCTGGCCTGCGCCAAAGTATTCGGGGATGTTGGTCTTGGTGAAATAGGCCGGCACAAACCGGTAGCAGCACTGGGTGGTGATGTAATCATAAAAGCGGCGTGCCTTGATGAGGGGGTTGCTCTCCTCCCCTGCCAGCTCTTTCACCAGGGCCCTGATAAAGGGGGTGAAATGAATCTGCGGAAGCATTTCCCCGGTGTCAAAATCAGGCTGCTGGGCTGATACAGCCTCTGGCACAGGCGCTGCATAGGGCGCCTTGATCTCCCAGCTGAATTCGCTGGAGAAGGTCATACCGGGCTCATACTCCGCCTCAAAGAACGCAGTGCGCTGGGGATGATCAATGGCAGCGACGTGCTTGGCCTGGGGCCAGGTGATGATTTCCCCGGGGTAGCTCTGCCCGTCCTGAAGGGGCAGCGTCATGTGGACACGGATCAGCTCCCCTGGCCGCTGGGCATGGGGCGCGATGGCAATCGTGGTCTTCATCCGGTAGCGCCAATGTGCACCGCCATTTCTCTTCATGCCGGCGATTGCTTCGTCCAGCATCCTGATGTTCTCCGCTTTTTGGGCCAGCGCTTCTTGATCAAGGAAGCGTGATGCCATATCCGGCCGGGTCTTTATCAGGTTTTCACAGGCGTCCGTCTTGTAAAAAACCGCGCCTTCCCGGTAAATCCAGTCCAGTGTGCCGTCATCCCGCAGGGTTTCCATCTCCTCCCGCGTCATTCCCTGTACCTGTGCCTGAAGCAGTGCCAGCATTTCCTCCTCCGGGTGGGTGTAATATCCAGGCAATTCTCTAATGATCTGAAGCTCAAGCTGCAAACGTTTTTTGACTGCTTCAGGCACCTTGGGATCACTCATCCGAAGCGCAATCACCCGCTTGCCCCGCTCATATTCCCCCGCGGCCACCAGCCGTGCCACATCCTCGGGCAGCGGACAGGCAAAGTAATCCAGATTTTCTGTCATATGCATCCACTTCCTGTCAATTGTCGGTGTTATTTTATCACAGGTGACAGCCATCCACAAATACCCCAAAACAAAAAACCCAGATACTCATTGAATATCCGGGACTTGGCGGAGAAGGAGGGATTTGAACCCTCGCTACGCTTTTGACGTACTACTCCCTTAGCAGGGGA